>JANQMH010000012.1 GCA_028280195.1 Exilibacterium sp. | reverse complement strand
CGGCGCCCGCGATCTGCCGTTGCGCTGGCTGCGCAATAGCGGTATGTCCAAACTGGACTCGCTGCCGCTGTTGAAAAATGCGCTGGTCAGGCAGGCGATGGGGCTTTAGTAAAATATTGTCCCATTAAACCCACTTTTTGATACCGGCAAATAATAAAAGATGCCAGGCCAACGAATGCGGCAGTATCTGTGTGATTTCATCTGCATCAAAGCGACTCGTTGCGGCCAAAGTCATGATATCGGTGGAATCGCTGGCCGCAGTCAGTCTACTCATGTCGAAATCCTGTTGTAAAAAACCAGGACGCATCGCTGCAGCTGAAACGACGGCGGCCATATGTTGGCGGCATTGTCTGTTGGCGGCATTGTCAGTAAACGCGTGCACGACATCCGTCATGCGAGTAAAACCATTTTGTAAAAAAGGTTATACCAGGCGCGTATAGTAACAACCTGTTACATGATGATATGCAGCCTGTCGCATATTGTGGACCGATGGCAGCCGTCGTTGGTAGCATCGCGCTGTGAATTCTCTTACAATCGATTGCCTGAAGCCGTTCGGCAACGCCTCCAGGCACACTCAGTTTCGTGCCTGCCCTGTCCGCGAGGCCGCTCTCCGTTTAGAAAAAACAGCAACGACACAGGCTGCTTATGAATGAGGTAACCTTATCGGGCCCCCATGTGGTTATTGTCGCGATCATTGTATTGTGGCTCGGCAAAGCCATAAACAATCGCGTCAGCCTGCTGGATCGATACAGCATACCGCTTGCGGTTTCCGGCGGCTTCATCTGCAGCCTGCTGGTGCTGATAGTGGACATCCGGGGAGGGCCGAGTATCCGTTTTGATATGCAGTTGCGCGATACCCTGCTGCTGATCTTTTTCAGCACCATTGGCATTTCGGCAAAATTCGCGCGCCTGATGGCGGGCGGCAGGGCGCTTGTCGTGCTGGTTGTGTGTGCCGTGTTTTTTCTGGTTCTACAAAATGTCACTGGTGTGGGCCTGGCGCTCTGGTTTGACGCCCACCCGGGCCTGGGTCTGTTTGCCGGTAGCGTATCCCTGGCCGGGGGCCATGGAACCGCCATTGCCTGGGGTCAGGAGGCGGCTGCGGCGGGAATTGAAGGAGCCGCGGAGGTGGGCATTTTATTTGCCACCTTCGGGCTTATTGCCGGCGGCATTGTCGGCGGTCCGTTTGCCGAATACCTGATACGGCGAAACAGACTTTCGCCGGCCAAGTCCGACGAAGCGGCGTCGGCCGCTGCGCAGCGGCCGATACTGTCGGTAAATACAGATGGCACGCTGCTCGAGCGGGCGCTCGATGTGCTGTTTGTGCTGGCCCTGTGTGTCGTGCTCGGGGACCTGGTCAATCGCTTTCTGTTTGAGCGCGATTTCAAAGTGCCGGGTTTTCTCACCGCCATGCTGGTCGGCATTGCGCTTACCAACCTGGCTGATCGGCTGCAGCGGCCGTTGCGCCAGGAGGACTTCGACGGTGTCGGCCAGGTGTCGCTGCAGTTGTTTTTGGCCATGAGCCTGATGAGCATGGATCTGTCCATTCTCTCCGATGGCCTGACCCGGGTCATGCTGGTGCTCGGCATACAGATTCTCGTCATGGCGCTGTTCGCCGAATACGTGGTGTTCCGTGTTATGGGCGGTGACTACGATGCGGCGGTCATAGCCGGCGGCTTTTGCGGTCTGGGGATGGGCGCTACTCCGGTGGCGATCGCCAATATGAATGCCATTACGCTCAAGCACGGTCCCTCTTTCAAAGCCTTTCTTGTGATTCCTTTAGTGGGCGCATTTTTTATCGATATCAGCAACGCGTTGATCGTCAAATTTTTTCTGAGTTTGCCACTGCTAAGTCCGGGCTAGCAGCTTTGTCCGGGCGTATCTCGAACGCGTGATCGATGCGCCGGGTACATTATGATATTTCAGCATAAAGCAATCGAGATTTCGAATAGTAACCGCAGGCATAAAGTGCTATAGAGTGCTCTTGACTATGCAGCTGATCCAATGCTGTAAGATCTGCTTGTTGAAGAGGAAATGACAGCAATGTTAAAAATCAAGTTCGTCGTTTTACTGGCGCGCATAATATGCTTGATGGCTGTTGCCGCTAAGGTCAGCGCAATGTTACCGGATGGTGAGCCTTTCAGCCCGGCGATTCCTCTACCGGAAGCAGAGCTGGGATTTTCGCCGGGGGAATGGCACGCCCGCCCGGAACAGATCACTCGATATATGGAACGGCTCGCTGCCGCCAGCGATCGCGCAACGGTCGAGGTAATCGGCCGCTCTGTCGAGCAGCGGCCGCTGCTGCACCTGATTATCACCAGTCGCGAAAACCAGTCACAACTGGAATCACTGCGCCAGCAACATCTCAAAGGTGATACCAGCGGCAGCGCGCCCCTGGTGATATGGCTGGGCTACGGTATCCACGGCAATGAACCCAGTGGCAGCAATGCCGCGTTGTTGACCGCCTATCACCTGGTAGCCGGCGAGGCGCCCTGGGTAAAGGCGTTATTGGAAAACACCATTGTTGTCATTGATCCATTGTTGAACCCCGACGGCCTGGCGCGTTTTGCCATCTGGGCCAATATGCATCGCGGCCAGCAGACAGTCGGAGACAGGTTGCACCGCGCCCACTGGGAAGCCTGGCCTTCGGGCCGTTTTAATCACTACTGGTTTGATATGAATCGCGATTGGTTGCCGGCAACCCAGCCGGAATCGGTGGCGCGTCTACAGCAGTATTATCGGTGGCGGCCCCATGTGCTCGGAGATTTTCACGAGCACAGCGCACAACATCACGCCTATTTTTTTCAACCGGGGGTGCCCACACGGCAAAACCCGCTGACGCCGGATGAAAATGTCCAACTCACCACTGATCTGGCAAAGTATCACGCCGAGGCATTGCAGGCGCTTGGGCAGCGCTACTACACGCGCGAAACCTTCGATGACTTTTACTACGGCAAAGGCTCTACCTTTCCCGATATCAACGGCAGTATCGGTATCTTGTACGAACAGGCGACGGCCCGGGGCCATAAAATGGCCTCTGAGCACGGCGACTTTACCTTTCGCGATGCTATCCGCAATCAATATGCCACCAGCCTGTCTACCCTGCGCGGTGCCGCTGCCATGCGCCAGCGCCTGCTGGCCTATCCGCAGCGTTTTTATGCGCAGGCGGCCGCGCGGGCGCGCCAGCAGAAGGGTCGCGCCTGGGTATTCGGCGAAGATGGCGACCCGGGGCGCGCAGATGATTTCGTCAAACTGCTGAAACTGCATCAAATTGAAGTGTATCGCCTGGCGCAGGACATCGAGGTCGACAATCAAGACTTTGCGGCGGAAAAAGCCTGGGTGGTGCCCATTCGCCAGCGCCAGTCGGCACTGATCGAGGCAATGTTCGAACAGCGTACGACTTTTGCCGATAACCAGTTTTACGATGTTTCCGCCTGGACCTTGCCCAGCGCTTTCAATTTACCTTTTGCGCAAACGAGATCGCTGCCTGAATTTCATCGGTCCGCATCGGGCGACGGTGACAGCCCGGCCCGGTTTCACTCACTGCCTGAGGCGGCGGCCTATCATTTTCCCCGCAGCGGGCTAGGCAGTGCTGCGATGGCCATGCACTTGCTGAATCGCGGGGTCCGCGTCTATCGCGTCGGCTACCCACAGCTGGCGATAACTGCCGAGGGCCCGATGCAGTCGGGCGACTTTCTGGTACCTGTGCCGCCCGCTCAACAGCGGCAGGCGCTCGAGCAGCTTTTGCGCCAGCAGGCCGAGCGCTGGCAGGTGGCAGTGCGCCCCCTGGCCAGCGGCTTCAATCCGGCCGGGCCGGATTTGGGCTCACCGAATATTCATGTCCTCAAGGCGGTAAAGCCCTTGCTCGTGGTTGGCCGGGGAGTTGAGCCAAAGGAAGCCGGCCATATCTGGCATTTAATCGATCGCCGCCTGGGCCTGCCATTGCCGATGATCGATATTCAGCGCCCGGGTTTGCTGGATCTCAGCGATTATACCCATTTGTTGATGGCCGATATCAAACCCGAAGCGCTGCCCAAAGCCTGGTATTCCCCTATCAGGCGGTGGGTCAAGCAAGGCGGTGTGCTGGTGACGCAGAAGCGCTCGGCACGATGGGCCCAGGCATTGTTTTCAGTACGCCCCGAGGGCACCGACGAGGCGATGACTGAAGGCAGCCGAATCGGCAAGTTGATAGCTGACATCAGCGCTAATAAAGACACTTCCATGGAGAAGCTGGGCCGGCAGCCTTACGGCCGCTATCGCTACGATGCGGCGGACAGAATGGTTGGCGGGGCAATCTTCTCTGCGCAACTGGATCTGACGCACCCGCTGGCACAGGGTTATAACCGGGAGGCACTGCCGGTTTTCCTCAACAGCCTCACCCAGCTCAGTTCCAGTGAAAATGCTTACAGCACACCGCTGGTATTGGCAAATTCAACACCACTGGCCGGCTTTGCCAGTGAGTTTGCCCGCAAACAATTACAGGGCAGGCCGGTGTTGATTGCCGAAAAGGTCGGTGAGGGGCTGGTGGTCAAGTTTGCATTCAATCCTAACTTTCGCGCCTTTTGGCGGGGTACCGAAGGCCTGTATATCAATGCCTTGATCAATCCTCCACTGGTGCAATCGACGCTATTGCCGTTTAACCGACAGGCCGCCGGCGAGTAGCTGGCGGGCAATTGGGAAAAGGTCAGCTCTGTAAAGAGGGTGCTCGACGCGCTCAGTCCTTGTCACAGGGGAAGAGCCGGCTGCGCAGCCACTGCAACCAAGTGTTGTCGGCCAGTAAAAAGCGCTCCAGCTTATCCTGATTTTCAAAATAGTGATCGGCATCGGCAAACATATGCTGGCGCTTCAGCATGCGCCGGCCGGGATTTATCTCCTTGACGACCCGCACCGGATTGCCGGCCGCCACCACATTGGCGGGCACGTCGCGGGTTACCACCGAGCCCGCGCCCACTACGCTGTTCTCGCCGATGGTGACACCCTTACCGACTTTGACGCCGTGGCCGAGCCAGACATTGTCGCCCAGTTTTATCGGCCGGGTGCAGCGAAACGGGCGGGTGCGATTGTAGAGGCCGTGCCAGTCACTGTCGGAGATATAGCAGTTGGCGGCAAACATGCAGTTGTCGCCGATAACGATTTCCTCGGCGGCGGTAATATGGGTACCCGGCGAGATCAGGCAATAGTCGCCGATTTCGATGCGGCCCTGCTGTTGCTTGCTGCGCCAGGTATTGAGGCGCACCTTGTTGTCAGCAGCGCCGATAATATGGATGCAGTCGCCGGCATGAATATGATGTCCGAATACTTCGATGTGGCGCGGATTCATAATATGCGGATGCCGGCCCAGGGCGTCGAAGTTAGGGCGGAAAAAATGCTCTACATAGAAGCGGTTGTAGCGGTTGAGTATTTTTTTCAGCAGATAAGGACGATGCTCTTCGCGCATTGCAAACCACCCCGGCCAGTTTTGTGGTTGTGCCGGCCGCGCCTGGTCCGCGGGCGGCTATTGTTTTTACCGGCGACAGTGGTTAAGGTTGCCGGCCTGTCTGCTCTTTTCTGTTAACGGATTTTTATATGACACTCTCCCTTCCCATCGATATCCATTCGGTAAAGGGTTTTCTGGCCGACGATGAGGGGCAGGCTCTCTACCAGCAGGCACTGCATGCCTCGACGCTGGGGCCGTGTCTGGAGGTGGGCAGCTACTGCGGCAAATCGACTGTCTATCTGGGCTGCGCCTGCCGCCGGCAAAACAGTGTGCTCTACGCCCTCGATCACCATCGCGGCTCGGAGGAACACCAGTTGGGCGAGGAATATCACGATCCCGAACTGTACGATGCGCAGAGAGCGGCCGTGGATACTTTTCCTGCATTTCGCCACACCATTGCGCGGGCCGGGCTTGAGGATACAGTGGTACCGATCGTGGCGTCATCGGCGCTGGCCTCCAGGCAGTGGAGCACGCCGCTGGGCATGGTGTTTATCGACGGCGGCCACAGTGAAGAGGCGGCACAGACCGATTATCGCAGCTGGGCGGGCCATATCGTCAGCGGCGGCATTCTCGCGATACACGATATTTTCCCCGATCCCGCCGCCGGCGGCCAGGCGCCCTACCATATCTGGCAGTTGGCGCGGGCCTCGGGTCTGTTCGAAGCCCTAGCCACGGTGAATACCCTCGGCCTCCTGCGCCGCCGCTAAGCCCGGTGGCCGCAGCAGCCGGCTTTCCACAAACAGCCGGGCGGCGGCGCTGTGCCCGGTGAGGGCATCGGCGGCCAGCAGAACGGCGGCGGCGGTCCAGGTGGTTTTTTCTTCCGGCCAGATAGCGCGATCGGGGAAAACATAACCGGTCCAGTAACCGCCGTCGGCATCCAGGAACTGCTGCAGCCAGCTGTAAAGGTTTACCGCTGTGGCGCGATCGCCGGCGGCCAGCAGCGCCAGCGTCAGTTCACAGGACTCGGCCACGGTGACCCAGGGCTCGTCGCTGACGCAGCGGCACCCCAGGTTCTGTTCGACAAACACCGGCCACTTTTGCTCGAGGCGCTGCCTTGCCTCGGCGCCGCTGAACACACCGCTGAGCACCGGATAGAACCAGTCCATGGAATAGCGCGCTTTGCTCTCCCAGGTGCGGTCGAAGTTCTCGGGGTGAAACCGCAGCGCAGTGCCCAGGCGCTCCCGTGCCGCCAGCCAGGCGCTGCAGTCTTCCTGCAGCGTCACGGCGCAGTTGATGGCGCACTCGAGGCTCTTGTAGATTGAGCAGCAGCCGGTGACCAGGGCGTCGCGCTCGGGGCTGTTATCGGTATTGACCGCCCAGTAGATCTCGCCGCCCGGGGCCTGGAAATCCAGTACGAAATCGATCGCCTTGCGCACCATCGGATAAAAGCGCGCGAGAAAATCCCGGTCTGCGGTAATCAGAAACTGGTGCCAGATGCCGGTGGCGGCGTAGGCAATAAAATTGGTTTCGCGCTGCTCGCGGCTGAGCGGTGTGTTGCCGCGGTAGTTGGCCCACCAGCTGCCGTCCTCGAGCTGGCGCCGGTAGAGCCAGTGATAGGCGCGCTCGGCGGCGCCGGTCTCGCCGCCGATGGCCAGCCCCATGGCCGCCTCGACGTGATCCCAGGGGTCGGTCTTGCCGCCGGCAAACCAGGGGATATTGCCATCGGCCAGCTGTACCCGGCGGATGTAGTCAACCGTGCCGCGCAGCAGCTTTTCGGGGAACAGGCCCTGTGAGAGCATCACCCCGGATGCCTGCAGTCGCGTCACCTGGCCATATCCCGTTTAAAATACATCACCACACTTTTTCCCATCAGCGGGTTCAGGCAGCGCTCTAGCACGCGGGTCAGTCGCGGCTTGCGCATCAGGTCCCAGACCAGCAAGCGGTGATACTGGCGTACCAGGAAGGCATCGTCGTTGCCCCAGAACAGGCACTTCAGCCACCAGAAGGGCACGTGCAGGGCGTGCGCCCAGTGGCGCGCGTAGCGCTGCAGGCCGTGGCGCTCCACATCGCGGCGCAGGGCCGCGGCGTCGAAGATGCGAATATGGCCGCCCTCGACAGTGTGATAGCCCTCGCTCAGCGCCCAACAGATACGCTCCGGCCAGGCGCGCGGGACACTGATGGCGAGCAGTCCGTCCGCTTTCAGGACGCGATCGATTTCCCGCAGCATGCCGCGGTAGTCGGGGATATGCTCCAGCACTTCGGCGCATATCACCCGATCGAAGGTATTGTCTGCAAACGGCAGGCGCAGGCCGTCGGCGCGCGCAAAAGCCAGGTGCTTGTGGGGTTTGTGCGGCTGCTCGAAGTCCTTGAACCTGGCGGCGGCGACACGGATATCCTGCTGGCTGAGGTCGACGCCGCAGATATCGATCTGCTCGTGCAATACATAGGCACCGAGGCTGTGGCGGCCCTCGCCGCAGCCCAGGTCGAGCAGGCACTGGCCCGGTTGTATCGCCAGGCGCGAAAAATCCACAGTCTGCATGTTGCGGTTTATCCCTTTAATTCATCCCCTGTCGGTCCGCAGCGGCCCCCGGCCGATGCCCGGGCGATTACCTGGTGGTAATAACGGGTAAATTTATCTGCGGCGACGCGCCAGCAAAACTTTTCCAGCACCCGGCGGCGCCCCGCTTCGCCCAGTTGGCGGCGGCGCTCGGCGTCGTCCAGCAGCTGGCTCAGTGCGGCGGCCAGGGCGTCGCTGTCGCCGGCCCGCACCAGCACACCGGCATCGCCCACCACTTCCGGCAGCGCGCCGCCGTCGCTGGAGATCACCGGCACGCCACAGGCCATGGCCTCACCGGCGGGCAGGCCAAAGCCTTCGTAGAGGGAGGGGGAAACGGCAATACTCGCTTCTGCGTAGTAATCCACCATTTGCTCGGTGGAGATGCCGCTGACAAACTCCACCGCCTGCTGCAGCTGCAGTTTGTCCAGTAGTTTGCGGGTGCCGCCGTCGGTTTTGAGTTTGCCGATGACCAGCAGGCTGATTTGCGGGTAGCGGGGCCGCAGATCGGCGATGGCTTCCAGCAGATAGCGCAGGCCTTTCAGCGGCTGATCCGCCGAGGCGGTGGTCATAATCCTGAATGGCCTGCGCTCGATATGCGGGCGCGGCGCGAACACGCCGGTATCGATACCGTTGTGGATCAGGTCGATGCGGGCCGCGGGGCGGCCGAAGGCGGCGGCGATATCGTCCCGCGACCGGCTCGACACGGTGACAATATGCTCCAGCCGCCTCACTACCTTGCGCTGCATGCCCAGGAACGAGTGCCAGCGTTTGACCAGCAGCCGGTAGCGCCAGTCCGGCGCCGCCTGCAGCGCCAGCTCGCGGTCGCGGGTAATCGGATGGTGCAGGGTGGCGACTGTCGGCAGACCCAGTCGCGGCAGTTGCAGCAGGCCGTAGCAGAGGCTCTGGTTGTCGTGTACCAGATCGTAGTCGTGGCGGTGGCGTTTCAGGTACTTCACCATTCTGCGGCCGAAAGTATAGGGCTCGGCGAAGCCGCCGGTGAGCATGCTGAACCACTCGAAGGTATCGGTAAACGAGCGCAGGTGACGCCAGCGCAGCGCGGTGGCGTGATTGCCGTGTTCGAACAGGTTGAGGCTGGGCAGCTTGATCAGGCCGACCCGCGGGTCGAGTTGCGGATAGGGCGGCCCGGAAAGCACGTCCACACGGTGGCCGGCCTCAACCAGGGCCTTGCTCAGGTAGTTGAGATAGATGCCCTGACCGCCCACATGGGGGTGACTGCGATAACCCAGCAGGCAGATGCGCAGCGGTCTCAGCTCACCGGCAGTCGCTGTCGCAACGCGTTGCGAAGCGCTCGCAGCCGTGCTTGCGCCGCGGCCCGCAGCGGCGGGGCTTTGTTCCAGGTAAAGAGTTGGCTTGGAATCGCTGATAGCGGCTTTGGCGGTCATAAATCACGGCTAGCGTCTTGTGGCTAACTCAGCCGCTGCGCAACAGGCGCCACCGGCGAATGGGTCAAAATTGCGGTGCAGTCTGACACACCCTATAATTTCGGCTCAATTCCCTAGCAGGTAATGGTTGCCGGGCCGTGTACCGGTCGCCGGCGGATAATTTTGGCCCATGCCCTATAGCCCACCCGCTACAGACGATTCCCAGGCCGGCGCCTTTGGCCGCCTGCTGCGCTTCTGGCGCGGTGTGCGCGGTCACAGTCAGGCGCAGCTCGCACATCTGCTGGAGACGCCGCCGCGGCATGTCAGCTTTCTGGAAACCGGGCGCTCCAACCCCAGCCGCAGTATGATCGGGCGGCTGGCGGCGGTGCTGGCGCTGAATGAGCGCGAGACCAATGTCATGCTGGTGGCGGCGGGTCTGTTGCCGGAGAGCCAGGAAGTGGACCTGGATACTGAAAAGTATCAGTGGCTGCGCGGCCACCTGGCGCTGCTGTTGCGCAAGCACGATCCCTACCCGGCCATCGCGGTGGATCGCTGCGGCGATATCAAAATGTGCAACCGCGCCTGGATTTTACTGGTGCAGGCCTATCTGTTCGGGTCGCCGTCACTGGGGCGCGCCAATGTATTCCACCTGTATTTTTCCGACGAGGGCCTGCGCCAGCGCATACGCGACTGGGAGCGCCTGGCCTGCATTATGCTGCTGCGGGTACAGGAGCAGCAGTTGCTGAGCGGCGATGCGCGCCTGGCGGAACTGGTGGAATGGCTGCAGGCCTACCCCGGCGTGCCGGCCGACTGGGCCACGCGTGCCCAGGGCAGCGGCGCCAGCTCCGGTTATGAAATCTATCTGCAGCTCGACGATATTGTGTCTCACAGCCTGACTGTGATCTCCAATCTCGAGCCGGTACCGGACTTTTCCTCGCCCCAGGTGTTTATCCACAATTTTTTCCCCCGGGATCGGGCCACCGAGCAGTTGTGGCTCTCCCTGTACAGCGACAGGGCGCTGGATCATCCGCTGTTGTGTTATTAACGGCGGCGGGCCACGGGGGCTCGATTAGCGTTAAAAGCCGGCAGTGCCCATGTATAATCCGGCACAGGAAAAATATCAGCAAAGGCGGGAGATAATGTCCGGGTCCAAGCAGAAGCGGGTGCTGGCGCGGCCCAGCAGTGCCGGCGGCGGCCTGGTCATCGAAGTATTCGGTGCCCTCAATCTGGAAGTGCACCGCGAATTTCGCCGCGCCTACCAGGACCAGGGGCGGCGCTTTTACCGCTACGCAGTGAATCTGAAACGTTGCAGTGGCATCGACAGCAGCGGTCTGGGCATGCTGCTGCTATTGCGCGATTACGCCGAACTGCAGAAAAGCGATTTGCTGATTACTCACTGCTCTCGCGATGTGCGCATGATTTTGCGCTACGCCAGCTTTGACCGACTGTTTACCATTCACCCGGATTGACAGCCCGGCAAGCGGATTCATTGCAGCCTTCATCCACAGTGGATATTAGTCCATAGTTGTCGTTCACATTATTGACCCGGCACTGGTTGCACCGGTGCGGGCAGGCCTCAGGGTGTGGTGGCCGATACTTGGCCTATCGCTGGTGTGGTGCCTGAGCAGACCGTATAATTCGCGCTTCGCTCAATTTGGCTTCGGAGACAGATATGGCTGATCGCACAGCCGCGGTGACCCGCGATACGCTGGAAACCCAGATCAGTGTCAGTGTCAACCTGGATGGACAGGGCAGTGCCCGGTTCGAAACCGGGGTGCCTTTTCTGGAGCATATGCTCGACCAGATCGCCCGCCACGGCCTGATCGATCTGGATATCCGCTGCCAGGGCGATACCCATATCGACGATCACCACAGTGTCGAGGACATCGGTATCACACTGGGCCAGGCGCTGGCGGCCGCTGTCGGCGACAAGAAGGGCATCCGTCGCTACGGCCATGCCTATGTGCCGCTGGACGAGGCGTTATCGCGGGTGGTGGTGGACTTTTCCGGCCGCCCCGGGCTGGTGATGAAGGTGCCTTTCACCCAGAAACGGGTGGGGGGCTTCGATACTGAGCTGTTCTGGGAGTTTTTTCAGGGCTTTGTCAACCACGCCCAGGTGGCGCTGCATATCGACTGCCTGCGTGGCCACAATGTCCACCACCAGATAGAAACCGTCTTCAAGGCTTTCGGTCGCGCCCTGCGCATGGCGCTGGAGCGGGATCCGCGCATGGCCGGCGTCACACCTTCCACCAAGGGTTCCCTCTGAGCTTATGACTGATACCGGCACCAACCGCATTGTCGTGATTGACTACGGTATGGGCAATCTGCACTCGGTGGCCAGTGCGCTGCTGCATGTCGCCCCCGAGGCGCAGGTGCGGGTCAGCGCCGATTGCACTGAGATTGCCGCCGCCGATCGGGTTGTGTTTCCGGGCGTCGGCGCCATCAGGGACTGCGTCGGGGAAATTCGCCGGCTCGGTTTCGACCGGGCGGTGGCCGATGCGGTGGATAGCGGCAAGCCGGTGCTGGGTATCTGTGTGGGGATGCAGGCGCTGTTGCAACACAGTGAGGAAAACGGCGGTGTCGACTGCCTCGGCATGCTGCCGGGACAGGTGAGGTTTTTCGGCCGCGACCTGCGCGATGCCGACGGCGAGCCGCTCAAAGTCCCGCATATGGGGTGGAACCAGGTGAACCAGACCCGGCCCCACCCGCTGTGGCGGGGCATCCCTCAGGACAGTCGCTTTTACTTCGTACACAGTTACTACGCCGAAGCCGGCGACCCCGGTCACAGCGCCGGGCAGTGTCGCTACCGCAATGACTTCACCGCGGCGCTGGGCCGCAAAAACCTGTTCGCCGTGCAGTTTCACCCGGAAAAAAGCCATACCGCCGGTCTGCAATTACTGAAGAACTTTGCCGCCTGGAACGGGCAGGTTTAATCCGGGCGACAATTACGCAAAGGTATTCCTATCTATGTTGATAATTCCCGCCATTGACCTGAAAGACGGGCAGTGTGTGCGCCTCAGGCAGGGCGATATGG
Organism: Exilibacterium sp.; assembly: GCA_028280195.1. Taxonomy (GTDB): domain Bacteria; phylum Pseudomonadota; class Gammaproteobacteria; order Pseudomonadales; family Cellvibrionaceae; genus Exilibacterium. The sequence continues at coordinate 21,501 of JANQMH010000012.1, read as the reverse complement.
ACGATTCCACCGTGTTTTCCGACGATCCGGTGGCGGTGGCGCGGCGCTGGGTGGAGCAGGGCGCGCGGCGCCTGCACCTGGTGGACCTCAATGGCGCCTTTGCCGGCAGGCCGGTTAACGGTGAGGTGGTAGCCGCCATTGCCGCGGCCTATCCCGAGCTGCCGATTCAGATCGGCGGCGGCATCCGCAGTGCCGACACTATCGAATACTATCTGCAGGCGGGGGTGCGTTACCTGATTATCGGCACCAAGGCGGTAAAAGAGCCGGAATTTGTTACCCAAGTGTGCCGCGACTTCAAGGGCCATATTATCGTCGGGCTGGATGCGAAAGACGGCCTGGTGGCTACCGACGGCTGGGCCGAGGTGTCGGCGCTCAAGGCCGCCGACCTGGCCAGGCGCTTTGAGCGTGATGGTGTCGAGGCGATCGTCTATACGGATATCGCCCGCGACGGCATGATGCAGGGGGTCAATGTGGCGGCCACGGTAGCCATGGCGCAGGCGTCCTCCATTCCGGTTATCGCCTCGGGCGGCATTACCAATATGGATGATATCAAGGCATTGAAGGCCCAGGCGCACCACGGCATTTGCGGCGCCATCACCGGGCGGGCGATTTATGAGGGCAGTCTCGATATGGCTGAGGCGCAGCGTTGGTGTGATGGTTAATGAAGGCTCGTTATCAAAACCGCTGAAGGCTCTACAACCGCTGCCCAAAGTGCTCGATGTATTCTCTGAGGTCTTCCTCGCAGTGGTCTTCGAATACGGTGAAGTTACAGCCCAGCACGAATAGATTGGTGCGGCGGCGGCGGCAGTAAACCAGCTTGCAGCCGAGGTCGATGGCGGCCACCGAGGTGGTTGTGGTCGGCACCCGGAAGTGCACTGAAAAGCTGATTGGCAGGTGGGGATTCTCGCGCCTGATATTTGGCATCAGTGTATGCATCAGGCGGTGGTCACCGGTGAGCTGCAGGCCGGAAAGCGACAGATTGGTCACCCGTGCCGGCGATCTGTCACCCCTGAAACTGGTGACGCCGGCGGCAAAATTGGTGCGAAAGCGCGGTTCGCGGCGCTGTTCGATCAAGTTTGTGGTGTCCAACGAACTTCATCCTTAGGGTTTCAATTTGAGTATTATTAGAGCAATTGTAATTTATTATGCCATTATTTGTTAATTTTGTTATTAGAACAATATATTCTTATTCACTTAAATTCTTTAAAAAAACGTGTGGACGGATAGACGGACCAGCTTGTCGACAGCGCTTGGCACCGGTGTCCCAATAGCGGCGGGCGATATCTGCGGCGAGTTAGCGAGGTAACTGTTATGGCATTGGCGAAGCGCATCATTCCCTGTCTGGATGTGGATAAAGGCAGGGTCGTGAAAGGGGTGCAGTTCGTGGATATCCGCGATGCCGGTGATCCGGTGGAGGTGGCCCAGCGCTACAATCAGCAGGGCGCCGACGAAATCACCTTCCTGGATATCACCGCCAGTCACGAACAGCGCGATACCACTGTTCACACTGTGGAAAAAATGGCCAGCGAGGTGTTCATCCCACTGACGGTGGGCGGCGGTATTCGCACGCTGGAAGATATTCGCCGCATGCTCAATGCCGGCGCCGACAAGGTCAGTATCAATTCCGCAGCGGTGAAGCAGCCGGAGTTCGTCAAGGCCGCCGCCGACCGCTTCGGCGCCCAGTGTATTGTTGTCGCCATCGATGCCAAAAAAGTCAGTGCGGCCGACACACCGGAGCGCTGGGAGATTTTTACCCATGGCGGTCGCCAGCCTACGGGTATCGATGCCGTGCAGTGGGCTGTGCGTATGGCCGACTACGGTGCCGGTGAGATACTGCTGACCAGTATGGACAGGGACGGCACCAAGAATGGTTTCGACCTGGGTGTCACCCGCGCCGTCAGCGACAGCGTGCCGGTGCCGGTGATCGCCTCCGGTGGCGTGGGCAATCTACAGCATTTGGTGGACGGGATTGTCGAGGGCAGAGCCGACGCGGTCCTGGCGGCCAGTATCTTCCACTTTGGTGAATACTCGGTGCCCGAGGCGAAACGGTATATGAGTGCCAGAGGGGTGGAGATGCGGCTGTGATGGCCGCACCCGCAGATTAGGCTTCAGGCGGCGCGGCTGCTGTAGCGCGACAGGGCTTCGAGCACTGCCGGCTCGGCATTGAGGACGAAGTCCACAAATTCTACGGCGCCTTTTCGGGCGGCTTCGCTGTTGTCGAAGGGGCCGATCTCGACGCCCTCGCGTGTGGTGTAGTACCAGTAGTTGTGTTTCTGAAAAACCCTTTCAGAGCGTGGCGGAATAATCCCATTCTCACCTGAACGATTGTTTCTCATAAGTCTCGACCCATCCATTTAATATATTCCTTTAAAAAACCGATCCTGCCTGTAATAACCTGCTTAGTAGTAGCTTAGCTGATATACCCGCCAGCGGCCTCTAGTAAAGTCAAACCGCAGTCGAATAACGAGGCCTATTTTTATGCTTTTTGGCGGTAAAGTAAACAAAAAACCGATGAAAGACTGCGAAAAAAACGTTTAATGTGACATATCGTTTAAATTCTAACCGGGCAGATATAGGTTTCCTGCTTTTTATAACCAGATGCTTTGTCATCGGCTTCGATAAATGAGGGGCTGGCGGCGGGTTTCAGCAGGGCCGAGACCGGCACCAGATCGATACCGCTGGCCTCCAGGTCCGCCAGTCCGCGGTAAAGGACGTCCAGCGTTTCGGGGTAGGGGTGGCCGATGGCGAGGGCATGGCCGTTGGCTTTGGCCAGCGAAATCAGGCGCAGAAACTGGGCGCTGATATGGGCTTCCTCGCGCTGGTGGTCGAGAAACACATCCCGGCGCAGACTCGGCAAGTGGTGCGAACGGGCGACTTCAAAGGCGAGGCTGTCGGCGCTGGTGCGGCTGTCGACAAAATAGAGGCGGTGTTGCTTTAGCGCCGCCATCAGCCAGTTCATGGGCTCGCGCTGCTGGGTCAGGCGACTGCCCATGTGATTGTTGACGCCGCTGACATGGGGCACGGCACTGAGGTTTTGTGCCAGCGTCGCGGCGAATGCCGTCTCGCTCATCTGCTCCGTGAGCGCGCCGGCGTCGAGTGGCAGGTCGCGCATGCTGCTCATGGGCGCATGCAGCATGATTTCCTTGCCCTCGCTGTGGGCGATCTGCGCCAAGCGGTAGCCGTTGGGCGTATGTGGCAGGATCGACAGCGTCAACGGGCCGGGGAATCTGGCGGCGCGCAGTCCGGTGTTGAGCCGGTAGCCGATGTCGTCAATGATAATGGCGATGCGGGCATTTTGCGCAGCCGCCAGCGGGGAGCAGAGCGCAACGCCCACAGCCAGCAGCAGAGCGCTCAGCGGCGACCGGCAGGCTGAGATCAAGGCGCTCAAGTGAGCGCTTACTGATCTTCGGCGCTGGCCATTTTGGTCACAGGGTGCTGCTTGCCCTTGCCGAATATATGCAGGCCCTTGAGCAGGTTCAGTGCCTCGTACAGCTGATTGTCCCGGTCGAGCAGTTCGCCATTGTTGCGCTGCGCCGCCTCGCGATCCTTGGACTTGCTCTCGGCACCGCCATTGACATTGTTGAGGTGGCCGGACAGATCGGCTTCGGTGAAGCGGTTGCGCGGTTGAATGGCGGTGATTTTGGCGCGCTCGACGATGATGTCCGGGACGATACCCTGGGCCTGAATGGAGCGGCCGCTGGGGGTGAAATACAGTGCGGTGGTGAGCTTGATGGCACGCTCCTCGCTGATTGGAATCACCGTCTGCACCGAGCCTTTGCCGAAACTCTCAGTTCCCATGATGACCGCCCGGCGGTGGTCCTGCAGAGCACCGGCGACGATCTCAGAGGCCGAGGCGGAGCCGTCGTTGATCAGGACCACCAGCGGCAGACCGTCGGTCTCGTCTCCGGGCTTGGCGCTGTACTGCAGATCGGCATTGGCTATTCGCCCCTCGGTATAAACTACCAGGGCTTCGTTCAGGAAGGCGTCGGCAACTTCCACCGAGGACTGCAACACCCCGCCGGGGTTGTTGCGCAGATCGAGGATCATGCCTTTCAGATTGGGGTCTTCCGCCTTGAGGTCATTGATGGCCCTGACGACATCCTGGCCGGTGCCGAGCTGGAACTGAGCTACGCGCAGATAGCCGTAGCCTTCCTCGAGTATGCGCGAGCGCACGCTCTGTACCTTGATAATGTCGCGGGTAATGGTCAGATCAAAGGGCTGGTCAATGCCCTCGCGAACAATGGTGACGCTGATATCGCTGCCTTTCGGGCCGCGCATTTCCTTTACCGCCTCACTCAGGCTCATGCCTTTGACCGACTTGTCGCCCAGCTTGATAATCAGATCCCCCGCCTCGACGCCGGCCCGGCGCGCCGGGGTATCGTCGATCGGCGAGATCACTTTGACAAAGCCGTTTTCCATACCGACCTCGATACCGAGGCCGCCGAATTCTCCGCGGGTGTTGACCTGCAGGTCATCATAGGACGTGGCGTCGAGGTAGGAGGAGTGCGGATCGAGTTCCGACAGCATGCCCTTGATCGCATACTCCAGCAGCGTGCTGTCGGTGACTTCCTCGACATAGCCCTTGCGAATATGGTCGTAGACCTTGGTAAAGGTTCTCAGGTCGTTCAACGGCAACCTGCCCTCGGGTTTGTCCGCTGCCCCCTGTTCCTCGGACCAGGCGGGGAGGGAAATGGTGGTCAGTGCCAGCACGGAAACGCCCAGGGGGCGGAGAAAACGACGCAAAGGCATACGGTACTCCTGAAACGACGCTGCTGGTGTCAGTTGACGCCGCTTCGGACCGCTTGGGCGAAGATCTGGACGACACAGTCACAGCAAAAAAATTTACACGGCTTATCCATTGTAGACCGGTTGCGGTGGGAATAATTCGCATCGTATCGCAAATTCATTCGCCGCCCCGCGGGTTCGAGCCGAACCCCCATCAAACCACTGTTGAGCGCCGCGATCAAGGGTACTCGATCAAAGGTCTTATCGCTGGCGCCAGCTTTTCATCGCCGCCAGCCTGAACAGGCGGCCGCGGTACTCCAGCACCACGCCTTCCGGCAGGATCTCCCGCACCGCCAGCCCGGCGCCGACACTGTGGCCCTCGTAGCGCATCGAGCCGTTGAGGATGACAAAGCCGGTGCCGCCGGTTTCCGAGTAAACATGGGCGCTGTAGTCGATATCCGGGACCTGGCTGCGAAATGACCATGGCATTTCCGACAACAGCGGCACGCCGGCGGGGGGCGCCACTTCGGCACCGGCAGCAGCGGCTGCCGGCCGTGGTGCCGGCAATTGGGCGGCAACAGCAGCGGGGGCCGCTGCCACCGGCGGCCGCTGCGGTGCGGCTGCCGGCGGCGCCGGTTGCTGCACTGCAGTGGTGGCCGGCTGCCCGGTGCCGCCGCTTGGTGAGGGGGGGGCCGAGGCGGTCTGTGGGCGCTGCGCCGCGCCGCCGGGCTCGGCCACTGTGTTTGCAGGGCTGGCGGGGGCTGACAGGCGATAGCCGGCAAAAGCGGCGATCGCCACCAGGATCACCACCGCGGGTATTAGCAGCGCCCAGCCCGGCGCACGCCTGCGGCGCGGCCTGTGCGCCGCCGGGTGCAGGTTGGGGACATCCTGCTGCTGTTGGCGCTCGCGCTCGGATTTATGTAGCGCATCCAGTATGTATGACATCGCTAACCTTTTTCGTTCTGCGCATTCCGCTCCAGGGTTTTGTCGATACCCAGGCGATCATTGATCTTCAGCAGCGTTTTCAGCCCGACAATGCCGTCGGCATCGATATTGTTCTGGCGTTGAAATTGTTTGACCCGCTCCACCAGGTGGCTGTCGAACTCCTCTGCCGACCAGACCCCTACCCCGCCGTCCATACGCGCAAAGGTCACCGCCAGCCACTCGACGGTGGCGCTGCGGTCCCCCAGGCTGATCGGGCGCCGAAAGTTCTCCGGCGGCCGCCAGATAAACAGAAACTCGCCATCCCAGTTTTCCCCGAGGCTGGCCAGTGGCATGGTGCGCGCGGTTCCGGCGCTGCTGATACTGGCGCGGGAGCGCTCAATACCCACTACCACGGCGTAATCCGGTGCCAGTCCGCGCTGGCGCAGCACCAGCACCGCCGGGCGGTTGATTTCACGGAATTCGCGCCAGCTTTTCACTGTCTGGCGCTCGCAGCGCCAGCCGCGTTCACCGATATCGGCACAGGGCGTGGTCGAGGCTTGCCGGCTCAGGCCTACCGCCAGCAGCAGTTCGTTGATAGCCCGCTCCTCGTCGCGGTAGAAGTAGTCTGCGACCGGCGCGGGGCTGTCGCCGGCCGCCATAACCATCGCGGCGGTCTCTGCGGCCGCGCCGGTCCCGGTGCCGCCGATCACAGCGATCTCGGCGGGGCCCGGTATCGCCACCGGCTCGGCCGCCGCCTCATCCCCCGGGGTCGCCGGTTCGGCCGCTGCCGGCACCGGGGCCGGCGCCGGCTCCGCGGAGAACGGCTGCTGCCACTGCGCCAGCTGCTCCTGCTCTGCGCCGGGCGGCCACAGCGGCCAGTGCCACCAGGTCAGCCCGGCGATACTCAGCACTAGCGCGCAGGCTGCCGCCAGCGGTGCCAGCAGCGGCCTGACTTCCACCTTGTCCGGGTCTTTGCCCATCACTTCCAGGGCCGCCTGTTTCAGTGTGCCGCGGTCGACTGCGGTTTTGCCCTGGGCATAGGTGCCGAGCAGCATGCGGTCGCACAGCACATTGATAATCCGCGGCACGCCGCCGCTGATATGGTGAATACTCTTGATAATACCGAGGGAAAAAGGCTGCTGATTGGCGGGCAGCCCGGCTACGCGCAGCCGGTGGGCGATATAGGCCTCGGTTTCCACCAGGTTGAGCGGGTCGATATGAAAGCGGGCAGTGATCCGCTGCGCCAGCTGGCGCAGTGAGGGCTTGGCCAGCATGGCCTGCAGTTCCGGCTGGCCGACAAAAATGATCTGCAGCAGCTTCTTGGTATTGGTTTCGAGATTGGTCAGCAGGCGGATGGTTTCCAGAACCTCATACTGCAGATGCTGGGCCTCGTCGATCAGCAATACCGTATTGCGCCCCTTGGCATGGTTTTGCAGCAGAAACCGGTACAGCCTTTCGTTGAGGTCTTTTCTGCTGAGACTGCCGCCGGGGGCGGTACTGCCCTTCTCGGCAATGCCCAGTTCCTCACAGATAGTGGCGAGCAACTCGGTGGCGTCCAGATAGGGGTTGAGAATAAAGGCCACATCGGTGTTTTCCGGCAACTGCTCCAGCAGGCAGCGACTGACGGTGGTCTTGCCGGTACCCACTTCGCCGGTCAGCAGTACGAAGCCACCGCCCACCCCGACCCCGTACAGCAGGTGCGCCAGGGCCTCGCGGTGGCGCTCGCTCATAAACAGATAGCGCGGATTTGGCGCAATCGAGAAAGGTGGTTCCTGCAGGCCGAAATAGCGACAGTACATAGCGAAGCCGGTGTATCCAGAGTCAAGAGCTTACAGTGAACAGTTTACAGCTAAGACACTCGAAAACGGGGTTTTACTGTGAGCTATATTGCGCCGGTGGCCCGCTATTATGCATTAACCGTCCCTGAAAGGCACCGCCGCCTAGCCGCGCGCGCGCAATTTGCCCTTGCACCAGCGCGCCGGATCGGTGGGTTTGCCGCGGTGGCGAATTTCAAAGTACAGCCCGGCCCTGGCCAGGCCGCCGCTGCTGCCGACATTGGCGATGGTCTCACCGGCCTCGACCCAGTCCCCGGTGACTTTGTAAAGGGTCTGATTGTGTGCGTAGAGGCTCATATAGCCGCCGCCGTGGTCGATTATCAGCAGCAGGCCGTGGCCGCGCAGATAGTCGGAGAAAACCACCCTGCCGTGATGCACGGCGCGCACCGCAGTGCCGGCCGCGGCGCGGATCATGACGCCGTCCCAGGTCATCTTGCCGGCGGCGCGGGCGCTGCCGAAGGCGTGCGCCACTCTGCCGCTGGTGGGCCAGGGCAGAGCGCCGCGCAGGCTGTCGAAGGGTGTGCCCTGGCCGGGCAGCTGTAATCCGGCGAGGCTGTCGTTGACCTGTTGCAGCAGCTGCTCCAAGCGGTCGCGGTCGCGGCTGTGCCGCTGCAGTTGCCGATCCTTGTCGCTGATGCTGGCGTTGAGTTTGGCCAGCGTCTGCTGGCGCTGGCTCTGCCGCTGCGCCAGCTGCTGGTGGCGGCGCTGCAACTGATCGTTACTGCGCTGCAGTTGCGCGGTTTGCTGCTGGATGCGCGGCTCGATCCGGTCGAGTTCGGCGATGGTGTCCAGGTAGGTGTTGATTTTGTCGGCGCGGGCATCGAGAAAATAGTCATAGTACTTCAGCATGCGTGTCACACGGGCCGGGTCCTCCTGGTTCAACAGCAGTTTCAGATTGCTCTGCCGGCCGAGGCGGTAGGAGGCGTTGACCTGCCGGGCGATCTGCTGCTGTTGCCGGCGCTGTTCGCCGCGCAGCTGCGAGCGCTGCCCGTCGAGCTGCTGCAGCTGTGATTTCTGCTGTTGCAGCTCGCCCTTGATACGGTCGATTTTGCGGATCAAGTCGCCGATATCGGTCTCCGACTGCTGCAGTTCGCTCTGCAGTTCGTCGCGCGAGCCCTTCACCGACTGCAACTCGCTTTGCAGCTGTTCGATGGCGGCCTGCAGCGACTTCAGCTTGGCCTGGTATTCGGCCTCGCTGGTCTGCTGCGCCGTGACAGCGGCGGTGCCGAGACCGAGAGCGGCCGCCAGTAACCAGAAGTGCCAGCGCATATTATCGATCCTCAGCAGGGGGATACCAGGTTTTTACCGGTCATCTCGGCCGGCTGCGGCAGGCCCATCAGTGCCAGCATGGTCGGTGCCACATCCACCAGGCTGCCCCCGGCGGCCATATTGACGCGCCGCGGGCCGACATAGACGAAGGGCACCGGCAGGGTGGTGTGCTGGGTATGCGGCTGGCCGGACTCGGGGTCGAACATTTGTTCGACATTGCCGTGATCGGCGGTCACCAGGGCCTCGCCGCCGACTTCGGCGAGGGCGGTAAAAACCCTGTGCAGGCACTGGTCCACGGCTTCCACCGCCTTTACCGAGGCGTCGAACACGCCGGTGTGGCCCACCTGGTCGCAGTTGGCATAGTTGCAGATGATGGCGTCATAGCCGCCGCCCTTTATCGCCGCCACCAGCTTGTCGGTGACTTCGACCGCGCTCATTTGCGGTTGCAGATCGTAGGTCTTGATTTTCGGTGAGGGCACCAGCACGCGGTCTTCGCCGGGGTACAGGGCCTCCTGCCCGCCGCTGAAAAAGAAGGTGACGTGGGCATATTTTTCCGTCTCGGCGATGCGCAGCTGGGTTTTGCCGTGCCTGGCCACATAATCGCCGAAGGAATTGACCAGATCCTGCGGCGGGTAGGCGCAGCTGGTATCGATATCGGCGGCGTACTCGGTGGTCATGACGAAATCCGCCAGTCGCGGCCGGCTGCGGCGCTCGAAGCCGTCGAAGTCCGCCTCGACCAAGGCGCGTGTCAGCTGCCGCGCCCGATCCGGGCGAAAATTCATGAAGATGACGCTGTCACCGTCGCCGATACGGGCATCGCCGGCGCTGTCGATCAGGCTGGGTTTGACGAACTCGTCAGTCTCCCCGCGAGCGTAGGCGGCCGCCAGTGCCGCCCGGGCCGAGTCGCCGCGATACTCCGCCTCGCCCCGGGTCAGCAGGTCGTAGGCCGCCTGTATGCGCTCCCAGCGCTGGTCGCGATCCATGCCGTAGAAGCGCCCGCTGAGGGTGGCGATTTTACCGACGCCGAGGTCGGCCAGCTTATCCTCCACCCGCGCCAGGGAGGCCTCTGCGCTGCGCGGCGGTGTGTCGCGGCCATCCAGAAAGGCGTGCAGATAGATGTTTTTGGCGCCGCGCTGCGCCGCCATCTCCAGCATGGCCATGATGTGGTTTTCGTGACTGTGGACACCGCCCGGCGACAGCAGGCCGAGGATATGCACAGCGCCGGCGCCGGCCACCGCCCGGTCGATGGCGGTACTGTAGGCCGGGTTTTCGAAGAAATCGCCATCGCTGATGGCCTTGTTGATGCGCGTGTAGTTCTGGTAAACCACGCGCCCGGCGCCGAGGGTGATATGGCCGACTTCGGAGTTGCCCATCTGACCGTCGGGCAGTCCCACCGCCATGCCGGAGGTGTGGATCAGGGTGTGCGGCCGGTTTTGCCAGATATCATCCCATACCGGTGTCTGGGCGGCGGCGATGGCGTTGTAGTCGGTGCTGTCGGAGTGGCCGAAACCGTCGATGATAAGCAGTAGCAGCGGACGCTTGGGATCGGTTGTCATAGGTGTCAAATAAGCCCTGTTGAAGAAACCGGGCCGAGTGAGCCGGCGGTTCCGGAGAGCAGCAGATTCTACCGATTTTGGCCGCGGAACTCCACGCTCGGTCCGCTGCCGCCCGCGCCGCTAAGCAAGTCCGGCGCTATGGTGTATACTGCAGCGCTTTATTCAACCCGGCCGCAATTCATACAGTTATTGAGAGGGTATAGGGGCGCGTGGAGTTCTTAGTATTTGTCAGTGAACAGTGGCTGCTGGTCAGCGCCCTATTGGTGCTGATTTACCTGTTTGCCTGGCGGGAAAAGCAAAAAGGCGGCAAATCGGTCTCGGCTCACGAGGCGACCCGTATGCTCAACAGCGACAGCGCAGTGCTGGTCGATGTGCGCGAGGCGGCGGAGTTCAAGGCGGGCCATATCGTCGATGCCATCAATATCCCGCACACCCGCTTGAGCGAGCGCATCGAAGAGCTGCAGGCTCACAAAGACAAGATACTGCTGCTGGTCGATAAAATGGGCCAGCACGTCGGCAACGCCGGCAGAGCCCTGCGGGACAAAGGCTTCGAGGTGCGCCGCCTGGACGGCGGCATGCTGGAGTGGCAGAACCAGAACCTGCCGGTAATCAAAAAATGAGAATCCAGTCACTAGCCACTAGAGACTAGTCACTAGCGACTAGTAACTAATCTATGCCTCCCGAGACAGTGATATATACAACGCGCTTTTGCCCCTACTGCGTTCGCGCCAAGCGGCTGCTGGACGCCAAGGGTGTGGATTACCGGGAAATTCACGTGGACTTCAAGCCCGAGCTGCGGCGCGAAATGGTACAGAAAAGCGGTCGCCACACCGTGCCGCAGATCTGGATCGGCGACCGCCATATCGGCGGTTGCGATGAGTTGATGGCGCTGGAGCGCGGGGGCCGCCTGGACGATCTGCTGGGCCGGGATCCGGCGCCGGGAGGGCCGGCGGCCGAGGCCTGATGCGGTGCGTGATTATGTTGCATGGCAGCGCTTGAAATCCCCTGGGCTGCCCCCATTACTTGAGCTTACGCTGCTGTGTGCGCACCGATCACTACGCCGCTTTAACTGTATGCCGCTTTAACTGTAATAAAGCTGCAGCAAAATAATTAAAACCCGGAATTCAAATCGACAATAAACCTGACAGGCACAATTATGGCTGATGACAACAACACGCAGGCTGCAGCAGGCGCCGAGGAGCAACCGCAACAGCAGTTTGCCATGCAAAGGATTTATTTGAAGGACTTGTCGTTCGAAGCTCCGCTGGGCGTCGAGGCCTTTAAAAAGCAGTGGAAACCCAAGGTCAATCAGGAACTCAACACCAAGACCAATCGCGTCGACGACGACAATTACGAAGTTGTGTTGACCCTGACCATCACCGTAAAACTCGAAGACGACACCGCCTTTCTCACTGAGGTACAGCAGGCCGGTCTGTTTATGGTCAAGGGGCTCGAGGGGCAGCAGCTGGCGCAGGTGCTCAATACCATGTGCCCGCAGATACTGTTTCCCTACGCCCGCGAAGCCATCGACAATATCGTTACCAAGGGCAGCTTCCCGGCCCTGATGCTGCCGCCGATCAACTTCGATGCGCTGTTTGCCCAGGCCGTGGCTCAGGCTAAGGCCAAAGCCGCAGAGAATCAGGCGGAGACCAGTCACTGATTGGCAGTTACTAGTAGCTGGTCACTAGTGGTTAGTGATTAGTTTTAGGGTGAAGAATACTGTCATGCTGGTGGCGGCGGTCAGTAGGGTGTTGCGGCTGAGGTAGGCGGTGGCGATGGCTACCAGGGCCGCCCAAAGGTAGATGTTGTCGCCGCTGAGTTGCAGTTGCTGTTCGCGCACGAAGATGATCGGTGCGGCAATCGCCGTCAGGACTGCCGGTGAAGAGAAACTCAGGAAGCGCTGGGCCGCGGTGTTCAGGCGTATCGGCAGTCGTGGTTCCATTAGCAGATAGCGGGTGGCGAAGGTGATGCAGGCCATCAGCAGCAGTGTCAGCCAGATCATGGGCGCCTTTCTCCGGCGCTGGCGCTCGACAGCAGCAAGCCGACAGTCATGGCACTCAGAGCGGCGATAATGATTCCCCCTTCTATACGGTAGAGTTCGCACAGTACCGCCGCCGCCATGGCGGTGATTACCGTTGCCAGTGCCGCTTTGCTCCTTACCGTCGGCACCACCAGGGCGATAAAGGTGGCGGCGATGGCGAAGTCGAGCCCCAGACTGCTGAGATCCGGGATCATCTGACCGGCCACCAGGCCGATAAAGGTGGTGATATTCCAGGCCAGGTAGAAGGTCAGTCCCACGCCCAGGGCATACCAGCGGTCGAAATCACCGCGCCGCTGGCTGGTCAGGGCGAACAGCTCATCGGTGAGCAGAAAACCCAGCCCCAGGCGCCAGCGCCGCGGCTGGTCAGCGGTAAAGCGCCGGTAGATCATCGAATAGAGCAGATGGCGCGAGCTGATAAAAAACGTGGTCAGCAAAATACTGCCCAGCCCGGCGCCGGCCTGGATCAGGCCCATGGCCACCAGTTGCGCCGCGCCGGCGAATACCAGCAGTGACATGGCCTGCCCCTGGGCCGGCGACAGGCCCGACTCGATGGCCAGTGAGCCGGTCAGCAGCCCCCAGGGCACTACCGCGAAACACAGCGGCAGCGCCGCCAGCGCGCCGCGCAGGGCGGCGCCGGCGCGATCGTGCTGTGTTGCTCTCATCGCTGCCAGCGCCCGCGCCGGACCTGTTGAGCATAGCGTCCGGGGGTGGTGCCGAAGGTCTTTCTGAAGTGGCGGTGCATATGGCTCTGATCGTGAAAACCGCTTGCCGCCGCGACCTCTGCCAGGGTGGTATTGCCGTGCAATAACTGCCTTGCCAGACGCAGGCGTGCCTGTACCTGATAGGCGTGGGGGGGCAGGCCGTAGTAACGCTTGAACTGGCGCACCAGGTGGTGGGGGCTGAGGCCCGCCAGTGAGGCCAGTTCGCGCAGGGAGATGTCGGCGCTGGGGTGATCGTCGAGAAACTCCTTGGCCAGACTCAGGCGCGCTGGCGCCAGCGGCAGCCTGCCCGGTTCGCCGCCTGAGCGGGCGTGGCGCATGACCAGCTGTGTCAAAGCGTGGTAGACCAGCGACTCGCGCAGCAGGCGATTGTCGGACGCTTCCAGGGTCCTGATCAAGGTGTCCAGCTGCCAGGCGAGAGCCGGATCGCGCACTACCGGCTCGGGAAAGTAGGGCGCCCCCGACTGCCGCTGTGGCAGGCCGCTGAGTACCTCCTCGATCTGCTGGGGCAGTGGATACATGGCGCGATAAGTCCAGCCGCCCTCAGAGGCGGCACAGCCGCTGTGGATCTCATCGGCGTTGACGAGAATGATCGTATTGCGCGGCGCAATATGGTTGCCGCCGGTGCGGTAGAACCTCTGGGCGCCGGACTCAATCACGCCGATGGTATAGCCCGCGTGGCTGTGGCGCGAAAATATATGCCGGTGGTAGTTGGCGCGCAATAGTTCCAGTCCGCCGAGTTCTCCTGCCTGGGTGTAGGTTGCCTTTTCTTTCATTCGCTAAGCATATCTATATTTGCCGGGAAGTTTTGTACAAAATTGCTCAATTGTGGTTTGGGCAAGGGGCTGCTTTTTTGGGGAACTTGGTGCTGCGGGGGAAGGGTGGTTGGCGCGAGTGCCGCAGTCGTTCATTGCGGGCACAAAGCTGTTTGTCAGGTCTTGTCAAAACCTGTGATTTATAAAGTCATATGAAGCATGGACACAGGCATATACCATAAGCATCGGTAAATGCCCATAGACTTTCACCCGCAGCGGCCCGTATCGAGCGTACAGTCCGCCTGCGGCGCAGATCAACCAGGGAGGTTGCCTGTGGACTCAGCTGCGCGCACTATTCCCGGCGAATCCGGCCTGCCGATTGTGGGTCACGCCCTGCGGTTTATGAAAGACTGCAACCGCCTCTACGACGAGATGTACGCCAGATACGGGCCGGTGTACTACAACAGCTTTTTGATGGTCAGAACCATCCATCTGCTCAGTGCCGAGGGCAATGAGTTCGTGCTGCAGGACCGGGAAAGGAATTTCTCCAGCCGCCTGGCCTGGAATATAGCCCTGCAGCGCCTGTTTCCCAACGGTTTGATGTTGCGCGACGGCGACGAGCACCGCTTTCACCGGCGGCTGATGACGGCGCCGTTCAAGAGCGCGGCCCTGAAACTCTACGTGCAGGCCATGAATGCGGATATCGACGCGGCGACCAGTGCCTGGGGCCGCCGGCGCGGTTTTTTGTTCTATCCGGCGGTCAAGCAGCTGACGCTGGATCTGGCGGCGAAGATATTTCTCGGCGAGACTCTGGCGCGCGAGGCCCGCGCCATCAACCGCGCTTTTGTCGATCTGGTGGCCGCATCGCTGGTGCTGGTGCGCTATCCGCTGTTCGGCAATGCTTACCAGCGCGGCCTGCGCGGCAGGCGCCTGCTGCAGCGGTATTTCAGCGAGCGGGTGGCGGCCAAACGGCAGTCGGCCGACAGCGATATGTTTGCCGAGATCAGCCGCGCGCGCGCCGAAGACGGCGGCAGTTTCAGCCGCGACGATATTGTCGACCATATGATTTTTCTGATGATGGCCGCCCACGACACCACCACCAGTTCACTGTCCAGCGTGTGCTATGCGCTGGCTAAAAACCCGCAGTGGCAAGAGCGCATTCGCGCCGAAATCGAAGCCCTGGGCAGCGATCAGCTGCAGTTCGAGGATATGGCCGCATTCGATGCTGCGGGGCTGGTATTGAGAGAGGCGCTGCGGCTGTACCCGCCGCTGCCGACCATTCCCCGCGCCGCCATTCGCGACTGCCGCTTTCAGGACTACCGGATCAAGCGCGGCGCCATCGTGCATATCAGCCCCTATGTCAGCCATCGCCTGCCGCAGTGGTGGACCCGGCCACAGCAGTTTGACCCGGAGCGCTTCAATGCCCGGCGCGCCGAGCACAATCGCCACCGCTTTGCCTGGATACCTTTCGGCGGCGGCGCACACAAATGCCTGGGGCTGAATTTTGCCGAATTGCAGGTAAAACTGGTGTTGTTTTACCTGCTGAAGAAATATCGCCTGGTGGTGCCGCCGGACTATCGGATGCCCTACCTGCCGGCCCCCATCGGCCGGCCCGCAGATCGCCTGCCGCTGACACTGCAGCCGCTGGGCTGAGGCTGCTTAAGATGTTTTCTGCAGCGCCGGGCTAAGCCCCAGTTTGCGAATCAGCGGGCCGGTGGTGGTGCTCTGTACCAGCAGGGTAAACAGCACCAGGCCGAATACCATTGACTGGATAGTCCACCAGTAGGGCAGTGACTCCGGCAGCGACAGTACCAGGGCGATGGCGATGGCGCCGCGCAGGCCGCCCCATACCATGGTGATCTGCCACTCCGAGGCGATGCGCCTGCCCAGCAGCGCGCTGAAAAAACTCGATATGCTGATGGCCAGTACCCGCGCAAGCAGTACTGCGGGAATCACGATCAGTATCGCCAGCCACTGACTGGCAAACATGTCGAAAGTGATCACCAGCCCCATTAACGCAAACAGCACGGCGTTGAACAGCAGGCCGAGCCAGTCCCAGGTAATGCCGGCGCCTTTGAGAAAGGTGTGGGTCTGCTCGCGCAGGCAGAAGCGCGCTACGATCGATGCCAGTACCACCGCCATAATGCCGGACACATGCAACAGATGCTCGGCTAGGTAGAAACTGCCGAAGGCGGTAAATACCAGCACCAGGCTGGTAGCCGCCACCGACTTGAGCAGCAGCACCAGAATGGCGGCCAGCAGCCCGCAGATGGCGCCGCACACGGCGCCGCCGAAAAATGTGGCGGCAAAGGTCAGCGCAATCGACTGCTGCTGCACCGCGCTGCCGCTGGCAAAGGCCAGCACCACGGCAAACAGCACCACTGCGGAAGCGTCGTTAAACAGACTCTCCCCCTCGATCAGCGTGGTCAGTTCCTCGGGGCATTGCGCGGTTCTCAGCTTGGCGACCACTGCGGCGGGATCGGTGGCCGCCAGAATCGCCCCGGTCAGCAGCGCGGCGATCCAGGGAAAGCCGGCGGGGTGGCCGATGCCCCAGTAGACCAGTGCGGCGGTGACAAAACAGCTGATCAACACCCCGGGGATGGCGTACAGCAGCGCCGGAATCAGCCAGCGCCGCAGCAGCGCCGGGCGGATATGCCAGGCTGCCTCGAAGATCAGCACCGGCAGGATGACGTAGAACACCAGGTCCTTGAGATTGTAGGCGCGTACGCCGGTATCAAAACCGATCACCGGCACCAGCCAGCCGTAGCCGGCGCCCGCCAGCAGGCAGGCCAGTGTCAGGTCGAGCCGGGTCAGGCGTTGCAGCAGCAGCCCGGTGAGCGCCATCAGCGCCATAAACAGCACCTGCCCCAGAACCATATCGATAGTCATGCCAGTGATTCCCCCGCCGCACGTGTATCCGTCGCAATCAGGTATTCGGGTTTGGGCTGGTGCGAAGGGAATACATCTTCCATGGGCTCGGGAATGCCCTGCTCATTGATGATATGGGCGTGGTGGCGATTCAGCTGGCGCGGCTCCTTGACACCGCAGGAATGGGCAATGACACCGACTTCATAAGCGAGATTGGTGGCAAAGCGATAGACGCGTTCGGCTTTGTCGCCGGGGTCGAGGCCGCGCTGCAGGTCCGGGTCGTGGGTGGTGATGCCGGTAGGGCAGGTATTTTTATTGCACTGCAGTGCCTGGATACAGCCAAGGGCAAACATAAAGCCGCGCGCCGAGGTGACAAAGTCGGCGCCCATGCACAGCGCCCAGGCGACATCCGCCGGGTTGACCAATTTGCCGGAGCAGATGATCTTGATGCGCCGGCGCAGGTTGTAGAGATTGAGCTTGTCGACCACCAGCGGCAGCGAGCGCTTGACCGGCAGGCCCATGAAATCGATCAGGCTCTGGGGAGCGGCGCCGGTGCCGCCGTCGGCGCTGTCGATGGTGATGAAGTCCGGCGCATCCTCCAGGCCGCGCCGGTGAATCAGCGCGAACAATTCATCGAGCCAGCCGCTGCCGCCGATGACCGCCTTGAAACCCACCGGCTTGCCGGTGACCTCGCGGATATGGACGATCATGTCCAGCAGGTCGTCGAGGCAGTGAATCTCCGGGTGGCAATTGGGGCTGATGGAATCCCTGCCCACCGCAATACCGCGAATCTCGGCGATCAGCGGGGTGACCTTGGCGCCGGGCAGAATGCCGCCCTTGCCCGGCTTGGCGCCCTGGCTCATTTTGATTTCGAACATTTTTACCTGCTCGTGAGCGGCGATCTTGCGCAGGTGCTCGTCGCTGAGTTTGCCTTCGGCGTCGCGCACGCCGTATTTGGCGGTGCCGATCTGAAACACCAGGTCGCAGCCGCCCTCGAGATGGTAGGGCGACAGCGCTCCCTCGCCGGTGTTCATCCAGATGCCGGCTTTGGCAGCGCCGTTCGACAGAGCCCTGACCGCCGGCACAGACAGCGCGCCGAAGCTCATGCCGGAGATATTGAACAGCGACGCGGTGGTGTAGGGTCTGCGCGCATAACCCTCGCCCAGGGTCACCGCCCGGGGCGCTATGGCATCTTCGTCGAGGGTGGGGAACAGACAGTTGAGAAAGATAATGTCGCCCGGCATATTCAGCGGCCGGGTGGAGCCGAAGGCCACGGTGGAATCGACATTTTTTGCCGCGCGATAGACCCAGGAGCGCTGCGCCCGGTTAAACGGCAGCTCCTCGCGGTCGAGGGCAAAAAAATACTGGCGGAAAAACTCGCCGATATGTTCAAAAATATAGCGGAAGCGGCCTATTACCGGGTAGTTGCGGCGAATGGCCTGCTTGGTCTGGGTGACATCCGCCAGGTACATATAGATCAGTATCAGGATGCCCACCCCCAGCGTAAAGATCAGCAACAGCGCGCTGATTTCCAGAAAACCGACCACAAACTGGTGCAGGGCGTCCATATCAGTGTCTAGCATGACGGCGTTCCCTTATTGTTAGAGATGGGCATTGCGACGCTGTGGTGCGGAAAAAGTTCAGCGCCGCTGCCGGATATCGGCTGGTTATAGCTTATTTCCGTGTCCACCGCCAGGCGCTGTCGCCGCCGGCCGGCGCACGAATTCACTTCTCTTCGACGCGAAAGTAGTCCGCCCGCGCGGCGCCGCTCAGCGGCTGTGGCCTGGCGATGCGATAGCCCTGCAGGTAGTCGACACCGATTTCCCGCAGCTTGCCTATAATGGCCTCGTCTTCGACAAACTCGGCGACAGTCTGCATGCCCATCGCCTTGGCCACATCATTGATCGATCTGACCATGGCGTAGTCCACCGGGTCGCTGGCGATATTGACGATAAAAGCGCCGTCTATCTTGATATAGTCAACGGGCAGGTTTTTCAGATAGGCATAGGAAGAGAAGCCACTGCCGAAGTCGTCCAGAGACAGGCGGCAGCCCAACTGGCGAAAAGCATCGGTCAGTTTCAGGGTGTGGTCCAGATTGTGGATGGCGGCCGACTCTGTCAGCTCGAAGCAGATTTTTTCGGCGGGCACCTTGTATTTGTTAAAGCCCTCGGTGATAAAGCCGAGGATATTTTCATCGCCCAGCGAGTGGCCGCTCAAATTGATCGCACAGTGCATCACCGCCTCGAGTTCGCGCGGATTGTCGTGCAGCCAGCGAAAGCAGTTGTCCACCACCCAGCGGTCGATCTGCGGCATCAGGTTGTAGCGCTCGGCCGCAGGTACGAACACATCCGGGGCAACGGCGTTGCCGCCTTCATCCTGCATATACATGAGTATTTCCCAGCCGAACAGCGCGCCTTCGCGGTCGTTGGCGACGATGGGCTGGCGCTGCAGAAAAAACCGGTTGTTTTCCAGTGCCTGATTGATGGCGGAGACCAGCTCCATTTCCGTGCGGCGTTTTTGCAGCTCTACATTACTGGCCGAGTAGACATGAACGCGGTTGCGGCCGGCATCCTTGGCTGCGTAGCAGGCGGTGTCAGCCAGGATCATAATCTGCTCGGTGGATTCGCTTGCCGGCGACAGTGCCACCACGCCGATACTGATGCCGAGTTTGAATACCCGGTTTTCGAAGCTGAAGCGGTAATTGTCAATCAGTGCGCGAAACTCTTCGGCAATGGCTACCGCTTTGTCCTGATCGGTGTCCTGCAGCAGCACCCCGAACTCATCGCCGCCGAGGCGCGCCAGCAGGCCGCGCTCGCGCAGCGTATTGGTCATCAGCAGCGAAAGTTGCCGCAGTAGAATATCGCCGGCGCTGTGCCCGCAGGTGTCATTGACGACTTTGAACTGGTCCAGGTCCATGTACATCACACAGTAGTTTGTCTCCGACGCGCGAGACTTTTTTAGCGCCTGTTCCAGCTGCTGTTCGAACAATCGCCGGTTGAACAGGTTGGTAAGCGGGTCGTGGCTGGCGAGAAAGGCCAGGCGCCGTTCAGACTCCTTGCGCGCCGAGATATCGATCATGGCGCCCTCCACAATATGGTCACCGCCGTCGCAGTATCTGCCTATCCACATGCTGGTGGAAACCCAGAAACCGGAACCGTCGCTGCGCAACAGTTCGAGTTCCCTATCGATCACTCTGCCGCTTTCCAGCAGTTCACCCATGAGTGCAGTGTGCTGCGCCGTGGCCTTGTAAGTACATAAGATATCGCAATTGATGCGCTGTAGCAGTTCCGCCAGACTGGTATAACCGAGCATGGTGACAAACGCCGTGTTGGCGCTACTGAGCCGGCCGCTGATAGTGGAGACGAAGATGCCCGCAACCGAGTTTTCAAACAGCAGTTCAAATTTTTCCAGGCTTTGAATCGCCTGATGCTGGGCGCGGATACGGTCCTGGCGTTCGCTGTTGATGCGGTCGGCGATGGTGATCGAGAACACTACCACGGTGGCCAGCGCGCCGAACAGACCGGCAAACTCCGTCAGCATATTGTAGGGCGCGATGCCGAAGCGAATCGAGGCGGAGGTAAAGATGCCGACGATAAAAGCGCTCCAGGCCAGGGTATACACTTTGGCCGCCGCCGCGCCGCGCCACCAGTAGTAAACCCCCAGCAGCAGACTCAGCACACAGGCGACCATGGCGCACAGCAGTACCAGGCGCAGCAGCGGCTGGTATGAGAACACCAGTGAACTGAGGAAAATCAGCACATTCAGCGCGATCAGACCGCGGAAAAGCTGCAGCGGCAGGCCTTTCAGCGACAGAAAACTGATGGAGAAAAGCAGGTGGCTGGCGGCCGCCAGCGCAATGGTAAAAATCACACACTTTTCGTTCCACCAGACGGCGTTCGGCCATAGCAGCTGAAAGCCCAGACCGGCCTGTGAGGTGAACAGGGCAACGATTGACAGCGCAAAGGCGGAAAACCAGAGAAACAGCTTTTCGCGGGTGCGGAAAAAAATGAAGCCGTTGAAAATGCCGATAACCGCCATAATACCGGCCACCGCGCTGTATATGGCGTAGAAGTTTTTTTGATACTGATAGAATCGCGGTGCGCTCCAGACGCTCAGGGGCATGGCGATATTGCCGCTGGAGCGCACCCGCAAAACAACCTCGACGCTCTGGCCGGCCTGCAGCTCGAACGGAAAGGCAAAGGAGGCGTGGTCGACGGGGCGCGAATGGAAGGGGTAGTGATCACCGCTGTGAAACTGCTGCAGGAGTTCGCCGCTGTCAGCGTCGAGCAGGAAAAAGCTGATCTCGTCGAGTGCCGTGTAATCGCACAGCAGCATGAAGTCGCCATTGTCGCCGCCGTTGCGCAGCCGCAGTGCAAACCAGTAGGTACTGTCGGTAAAGCCCAGGCTGGCTGACTGTTCACGGCTCCGGGTCCAGGCTGCGGCCGGTTGCTGCAGCACCTGCCGCAGGCTCAGCTCGTCGCGCGAATCCTCCAGATAGCGCACTGCCGTGCCGCCCCAGAGTTGCCGGGTGGTGGTGTCGACGCTCAGTAAAGCGGAGTCTCCATAAGCGCCGGCAATGTGGAGTAGAAGGACAGTGGCAAGCAGGCGGGCCGGGCCCGCGCGGGGTCGCACGTATTTATCCATGAACGGTTACGACGCGCACCGGCGGCAGGGCCGCGCGGTGATGGTATTGTTATGGTTGAAATAAACCTAGGGCCTGTTGACACTCATTGAGTTGGCTCTGTTGCGCCTGACAAAGCGCCAATCTAGTGGTGCGGCATCCCGACGCGAGGAGCGTAGTTTGGTCAT
>JANQMH010000104.1 GCA_028280195.1 Exilibacterium sp. | reverse complement strand
TTGCCCGGTGTCTACGAAGCGCTGCCGTTCCTGGTATCCAGTGTCAACCGCAATCTCGGCTTTGAAAAAAATCCCGCCGACTATATCAGCATGAGCGGCAAGCGGGTTGTGGTGCTCGGCGGCGGTGACACCGCCATGGATTGCAACCGCACCTGCATCCGCCAGGGTGCGGCCAGTGTCATCTGCGCCTATCGCCGCGACGAGGAAAATATGCCCGGCTCGCGCCGCGAAGTGGCCAATGCCCGCGAGGAGGGCGTGCAGTTTCTGTTCAACCGCCAGCCGGTGGCGATTGTCGGCGACAACCGGGTCGAGGGGGTAAAAGTGGTCACCACACAGCTCGGCGAAGCCGACGACAACGGCCGCCGCCGTCCCGAGCCGGTGCCGGGCAGCGAGGAGGTGCTGGCCGCCGACCGGGTACTGATCGCCTTCGGCTTTCGCCCCAGCCCGGCGTCCTGGTTTGACCAGCACGCCATCGATATCAACGACTGGGGCGGTGTCACGGCACCGGAACAGCAGACCTTCAAATTCCAGACCAGCAACCCCAAAGTCTTTGCCGGCGGAGACATGGTGCGCGGCTCGGATCTGGTGGTAACGGCCATCTGGGAAGGGCGCCAGGCGGCCGAGGGCATTCTCGACTATCTTGATACAGTCTCTAGTCACCAGCAACTAGAGACTAGCGACTGAACTATGACTGAACTGAAGAACGATCGATTTCTGCGGGCCCTGCTGCGGCAACCCGTCGATATGACACCGGTATGGATGATGCGCCAGGCCGGGCGCTATCTGCCCGAGTACCGGGCGACGCGCGGGCAGGCGGGGGACTTTATGGCCCTGTGCACCAACCCCGAGCTGGCCTGCGAGGTTACCCTGCAGCCGCTGCAGCGCTACCCGCTCGACGCGGCCATTCTGTTTTCGGATATCCTCACCATTCCCGATGCCATGGGGCTCGGCCTGTATTTTGAAGCGGGTGAAGGGCCGCGCTTTCGCAAGACGGTGGCCACAGCAGCGGACATCGATGCGCTGCCGCTGGTCGACCCCGAGCGCGATCTGACCTATGTGGTCGATGCGGTAGCGCGCATTCGCCGCGAACTCAACGGCAGCGTGCCGCTGATCGGCTTTTCCGGCAGCCCCTGGACGCTGGCCACCTACATGGTCGAAGGCGGTTCCAGCAAGGACTTCCGCCGCACCAAGCAGCTGGCCTATAACCAGCCCGAACTGATGCACCAGTTGCTGGATAAACTGGCGCAGTCGGTAACCGCCTACCTCAATGCCCAGATTCGCGCCGGCGCCCAGGCGGTGCAGATTTTTGATACCTGGGGCGGGGCCCTGTCCCACGCCGCCTTTGCCGAGTTCTCGCTGCGCTATATGACCCGGATTGTCGCCGGGCTGATACGCGAGCACGAAAGCCGCCGCGTGCCGGTAATCGTATTTACCAAGGGCGGTGGCCAGTGGCTCCCGCGCCTGGCCGACAGCGGCGCCGATTGCCTGGGGCTGGACTGGACCACCGATATCGGTGCGGCGCGCGGGCTGGTCGGCGAGCGCGTGGCCTTACAGGGCAATATGGACCCCGCTATTCTCTACGCCGCACCGGCGCGCATCCGCGCCGAGGTGGCCGCCATTCTCGCCGCCTATGGTCGCGGCAGCGGCCATATCTTCAATCTCGGTCACGGTATCACCCCCGAGGTGGACCCGGCTCATGCCGGCGCATTTATCGAGGCGGTACACGAGCTGTCGCCGGCTTATCACCGCCCGCCGGCGTAGCCGGCTGCGATCACCGATTTGCCGCGCTGCCGCGGTCTCGGCCCGACCCGGTAAACCCCGATCAATTGTGGAAATAGAAAGAATTAGGTATAAGTAAAAGAATTACCGGGACGCGTAAAAAAAATAGCCGCATTTGAGTTATAAAAATCGGCGGAGACTGCAGAATTGGGAATTAAACAGGTAAAAGTGGATGTCAATGAGGTGGCCATTGGCATGTTTGTGTCGGGGCTCGACCGGCCCTGGACGCAGACCCCGTTCCCCCTGCAGGGGTTTTATGTGCGGGATATGGAGGAGATCAAGCAGCTCAAGTCCCATTGCAATCACGTTTATATCGATGTTATCAAGGGCCGCGGTCCGGTGGCCACCAAGCTGTCTCTCGGCAAGCCCAGCCTCAAATCCAAACTGCTGTCGCGGGTGGCCAGAACCGCGGTTGCCAATATCGAAGTGGCGCCGCTCAAAATCCGCCGCAATGTCTATACCGAAAAAGAGCCGTTAAAGAAGGAAGTCAAAAAGGCCCAGCAACTGCACCGCCAGGTCTATCAGGCCGTTGCCGAAGTGATGGATCAGCTCGAACGCAGCGACAATGTACCGGTGTACGACACCAAGCGCGCCGCCAGTGAGATGGTGGACAGTGTGCTGCGCAACCCCGATGCCTTTACCTGGCTGTCGCGGGTGCGGGAGAAGGATGAACACACCTACAGCCACGCCGTGCGCAGCGCGGTGTGGGCGATATTGTTCGGGCGGCATATCGGCCTGAGTAAGAAAGAACTCGATACACTGGCCTTTGGCGCGCTGTTAAAAGATGTGGGCAAGGCGCGGCTCGACCGCGAGCTGATTATCAAGCGTGACCGCACGCCTTCCCAGCAGCGCGAATATGAGAAATTCGTCGAATACGGGGTAGAGATACTGCGCGATACCCCGGGTGTCGAGGCGCGGGTGATTTCAGTGGTGAAACATCACTGCGAGCGTCTCAACGGCAGTGGCTTTCCGCAGCATTTGCGCGGCGACAAGATCCCGCTGCTGGCGAAGATTGCCGGTATCGTCACTTTCTACGATGACACCACCAATCCGCGCGGCGAGCGCCACCCGCTGGCGCCGTCCAAGGCAGTGGCCAAACTCTACGAACTGCGCAATGTCGAGTTCCAGGAGGAGCTGGTGGTGGAGTTCATCCGCGCCATCGGCCTCTACCCCACCGGTACACTGGTGGAGTTGAATACCGGCGAGGTGGGCGTGGTGGTGGAACAGAATTTCGAGCGCCGGCTGAAACCCAAGGTGATGCTGGTGCTGGATGCCTGCAAAAGTCATCTGCGCAAACCGCTGTTGCTGGATCTCGCCGAAGACGAAAAGCGCAAGCAGTCACTGATTGATACCGGCAAGCGCCGCCCCGATGAAATAGAAAAAATCGAAATTGCCCAGGATCTCGAGCCCGGGCGCTACGATGTCGATATCGGCCAGGTTCGCGATGACTATTTGTTTAAGAGCGAGAAGAAGAGCCTGCTGTCGATGCTGGGGTTGAGCAAGAGTTAAGCGGCCGGCGCCGGTCCGGCAACGGACAATTTCCCGCCCGGCGTCATGCCTGCGCAAGCAGCGCTATTTAGCGCCGCCGAGCAGGTCGAGAGCCGTGAAACAGCTTCTATGGACGGCCGCCGGCTAACTCCAACTATCCGTATGGATATCCGGCAGATCGCAGGGCGAAGGCAGCTGCCGGGACTCGCTTATCAGCACTCGGTATGGCGGCAACACGGGACAGAGTAACGTGCGTTTATTCTCCTACAGGAATCGCCCTGTGCACCTGGGCTCCTACCCTCTTGAGCGGTTAAAGCGCGTACCGGGCCGGGCTGACCTCAGTGCCGTACCCGCCATGGAGGCAGTTTCTTTCCGCGATAACGACAATGCTGAAAGTTTGGTCAATGCCATGTGCCGCTACCAGGCCATGCTGGATGCCATTCGCGACGGTATGGTAAAAAAGCAACGCGGTGATTTGCCAGCGGATCTGCAACAGCGAAGCGATCACCTGAAAGCATTTGCCTATTATCACGATGCCTCCCAGGCGGGTATCTGTCGACTGTGCCCGGAAATGCATTTGTCGCCGCCGATACGCAATCCGGGTACGGAACAACTTGCCGAGCAGTTGCGTACCAGGCAGACAACGACATTGGCAAGCGGCATCGATGTGGTAATGGCCGAGCTGCAAGAGACGATGGCGGCGCCGGCAACGGCCATCGATCACCATACCCATGCGCTGGTTTTGCTGTATGCGTACCCCAGAGACCCCGCGGCCGGAGAAGTGGGCTGCGGGTGGATTCAGGATTCTCAGGCGCAGCGCGCCTGCCTGCTGGCGGCGGAAACTGTTGCCGTCCTGTCGAATTATATTCGCCTGCTGGGATACGAGGCCCGGGGTCACACGGGGTCGTGCTCGGATGTGGATCTCAACAAACTGGCGGTAGCGGCGGGGCTTTGCGAAGTGATTGAGACGGCCGCTGGTGCGGCGGTTTACAACCCTTATGTCGGGCGCCATTTCGGCCTGGGTGCAATTACTACCACGTTTCAACTTGCAGCGGACGACGCCCTGGCGCCATCCGCAAGCCGGGGGTTGAAAGAAAAATGGCGCAGCCATGGTCCGGCCTGGTGGCTGGGCAAAGGCTTTGCTAAAAACAGGTTCAATGCCAGGCCCTATGAAAATCGGAAATTTAAAGACGGTAAATACCCGTTTGAAAAAATCAAGCGGGTGAGTACCACGACAACGTTTATCGATGAACCGCGTGTTGCCCGCGTACCGAAACGCACGGATATGTTCGCCCGTGCAATCTTTGGCGATATGGGAAAAACCGTCCAGGATGCCGCCCGCAATGGCAACTATGTGCGCAAAAGCGCCGCCAGCTTTGGACCGCGCCGGCCGCTGGCGGCTTTTGTCCTGCTGCAGGACGGCAACAAGGCGCCGATTGTTGCCGATTCGACCGCAAACCCTCAAACCAACGCCGATAATATCAAAGCGGCCCTGTATTTTATGGGGGCCGATGCCGTCGGCATTTCGGCCTGCCCCGACTGGGTGTATTACTCCCACAATGCGCTGGGTGAACCGCTGGCGCCGTATCACAGCAATGCCATTTCTGTGGTCATCGACCAGGGACATGAAACCATGGAAGGCGCATCGGGTGATGACTGGATAGCCTGTTCGCAATCCATGCGCGCTTACCTGCGTTTTTCACTGTTGGGAGGGGTTGTTGCCGAGCAGATTCGCCAGCTCGGCTACAGCGCCCGCAGCCACACTGTTATGGACGGCGAGGTGCTGCAGCCGCCGCTATTGCTGTTGTCCGGTCTGGGTGAAGTCAGCCGTATCGGCGAAGTCATTCTCAATCCCTACCTGGGCCCGCGCCTGAAGTCAGGTGTGATTACCACCAATATGCCCCTGAGCCATGACAAGCCCATCGATTTTGGTTTGCAGAACTTCTGTAACAGCTGTAATAAATGTGCGCGTGAATGTCCGTCCGGCGCCATTACTGCCGGGCCAAAGACAATGTTCAACGGCTATGAAATCTGGAAATCCGACAGCCAGAAATGTACCCAGTACCGTATTACCACTGCCGCCGGCGCCATGTGCGGGCGCTGCATGAAAACCTGCCCCTGGAACCTGGAAGGCCTGTTTGCCGAGGCGCCTTTTCGCTGGATCGCGAGCCGTATTCCGCGTGCGGCAAAGGCTATCGCAAAGCTGGACGATTTGCTGGGCAATGGCAGTATCAACCCGGTAAAAAAATGGTGGTGGGATCTGGAAATGGTTGCTGAGGGTCCTTACACATTATCTGAACACGGCAGCAACAAGCGGGAACTGCAGACCGAATTGAAGTTGCAATTCGAGGATCAGACACTGGCTGTTTACCCTGCCAATCTGGCCCCGCCCCCGTATCCTTTCCCCTTTCCCATGGATCGGGAAGCGGGCATCGACGCCTATAAAAAAATGCTCAGTCCGCAGGCGTATAAAGCGCGCCTGGCTCGAGGTGAAACGGAGAACCTGGCGCACCGATACAGTATGCCGGCCGGGCCGGCCCCGGTGATGCGGGTGAAGGTCGCCAAAGTTGATGTAATGACTGAAAGCGTGATCAAGTATGAGTTCACATCCCTGGACGGTTCACCGTTGCCGCAATTCGCCGCCGGTGCTCATCTGGATGTGCTTGTCGCTCCGGAATTCTTTCGCCAGTACAGTTTGTGCTCTGACCCCGCAGATCGCAGCAAATATCAGATTGGTGTGCTACGCGAGGAAAACGGGCGCGGTGGTTCGCAGCTGCTGCACAAGATATTCCACGAAGGTCGTAAAGTATTTGTCTCACGGCCTATCAACCACTTTCCTTTGGACGAAAATGCCGATAAGACATATTTAATGGCCGCTGGCATTGGCGTCACGCCGATGATCGCCATGGCCCATCGCCTGCATGCCATTGGCCGGGGTTTTGAGTTGCACTACTCCTGCAGTAGTCGCGAGGAGGCGGGGTTTCTCAGCGACCTCGAGCAGGTGCCTTGGAAGGAAAGGATTTATTTGCACTTTTCTACCGAAGGCACTCGTATCGATTTGAATGCACTGCTGAGCGACTACCGCGAAGGTTATCATCTTTACACTTGTGGCCCGGACCGCTATATGTCGGCGGTGCTGGAGGCGGGGAGCAAAAACGGTTGGCCGCAAGACGCTCTGCACAAGGAATACTTTTCCGTGCCGGAGGCGCCCGAGTATCAGAACTCTGATTTCACACTAAAACTGGTAAAGTCCGATAGAGAGGTGAAAGTGCCTGCAGATAAAACCGCTGCTGAGGCTTTGGCTGCCGCAGGCATACCTGTCAACCTCAAATGTGCAGATGGCATTTGCGGTGTCTGCCAGTGCGGCTATATTGCCGGTGAGGTGGAACACAGAGATTTCGTATTGTCGAAAGAGCAACAGAAAAATACGCTAATTCTCTGTCAGTCGCGGGCGCAGCAGGAGAATGGGGTGATAGAACTCGATCTCTGAAGTCCTACCACTCGGTTTAATTAGCCGTACCCAACCGCTCCCCCATCCGTGTACACGAGCCTGCGCGATAATCTTCATCCCAACTGATCCGATCGCGGCCAAACAGGACAATGGCTGTCGACCCCAACTTAAAGCGCCCCATCTCATCGCCTCTGGCGAAGGAATACTCCCGCGGGTCCGGGTAGTGGCAGGTGCGTATCTGTTTCTTTACCGGTGCTACCAGTCCCGCCCAGGTGGTTTCTATACTCGCCACGATCATTGCACCCACCAGCACCACTGCCATCGGGCCGTACTCGCTGTCGAACACGGCTGCCACCCGTTCATTGCGGGCAAACAGTCGCGGCACCTGATTGGCGGTAGCCTCGTTGACGGAAAACAGATCTCCCGGAATGTGCACCATGGTTTTCAGTTCGCCGCCGGCGGGCATATGCACGCGGTGGTAGTCCCGGGGTGACAGATATACGGTGGCAAACTTGCCGCCCATAAACGGCTCTGCCAGCCGGCGGTCGCCGCCGAGCAGCTCCGCGGCGCTGAAGTCCTGGCCCTTGGCCTGGAAGATGCGCCCGTACTCGATATCGCCGATCTGGCTGATGGCGCCGTCTGCGGGGCAGACCACGGCCTTGTCGTCGTTGCAGATATCGCGTGAGCCGGGTTTGAGGGCGCGGGTAAAAAATGTATTGAAATTTTTATAGCGGGCGGGGTCTTCCTGCTCCGCCTCGTCCATATCGACCTCGTAGCGCTCGATAAACCAGCGAATGAAGGGGTCTTTGATCCACGCAGTTTCGGTTTCCGCCAGCCAGCCGGCAGCGCGCGACAGCGTGTGTTGCGGCAGCAGATATTGCAGGGCGGCAAACAGTTTTTCATTGGCAGGCAAAGCGCTACACCTCCACCGGGGTATCGGGATGATTGCCCCACTCCGACCAGGAACCGTCGTAGGCGCGAATATCAAAGCCCAGTGTTTTTCCCACCAGATAAGTCAGTCCGGAGCGGTGGTGGGTCTGGCAGTGGGTGACGATATGCTTATCGGCGGTGAGTCCGCGCTCAGCCAGATAGGCTTGGGCGTCGGTGCGGATGCGCAGCTGGCGCTGCGGGTCCATTAACTCTATCCAGTCACAGTGCACTGCGCCGGGTATATGCCCGGCTTTCAGCGCCAGCACTTTTTCGCCGCGGTACTCGTCCGCGCCGCGCGCGTCCCAGACCACAAAACCCGGCTCGTCGAGTCGCGCCATGATTTCTTCAGTGGTGGCGATTGGCGCTGTGTCTATCTCGATACTGACTTCGCCGGGGTCCGGCACAGCGGGCTCGGTTTGCAGCGGCAGGCCGGCGGCACGCCAGGCCAGTATGCCGCCATTGAGATAGGAATAGCGACTGTGGCCGATAACATCCAGCGTCCAGATCATACGCCCGGCCCAGCCGCCGCCCTCATCGTCATAAACCACCACATGGGTATCCGGCGTCAGGCCCAGGCGTGAGAACAGCGCCTGCAACTGCGGTGCAGGGGGCAATCTGCCCGGCGCCGGCGGGGTGCCACTGATCAACTCGCGCGGCGTGACATGCGCGGCGGCGGGGATATGTCCGCTGCGATAGCTGCTGTCGCTGCACAAGTCCAGCAGCAGGAGGTTCGGGTGCGGGAGCTGGGCCTGCAACTGTTCGGGTTCTATGACGAGGTCGAGGGTCATGGGGGTCTCGG
>JANQMH010000086.1 GCA_028280195.1 Exilibacterium sp. | reverse complement strand
GTTTGCCTGCACCATCGCCGGCTGGTGCTCCTCCAGCGCCGCCTGGGCCTACGAACCGGGCAACGGTGCCCACTGGGAAGCCGCCTGGGGCGAGCTGGGCCGCTGGGACGGCGGTGGCGGCAGCAACCGCGAACCGATCGCCAATGCCAACGGGCCCTATGCCGGTGATGTCGGTGAGACCATCGCTTTCAGCAGCGGTGGTTCCAGCGATCCCGACGGCACTCTTACCGGTTACCGCTGGAGCTTTGGCGACGGCGCCAGCAGCAGCAACGCCAACCCCAATCACCATTACGCCAACAGCGGCACTTACACCGTCACCCTGACGGTAACCGACAACGACGGCGCCTCCACCACCAATTCCACCGTCGCCACAATTTCCGCCGGCGCCACCACACCGGTCGCCATCAACGGTCAACTGCACGTCTGCGGCAATAATCTCTGCAACCAGTTCAAGCGGCCCATTCAGCTGCGCGGCATGAGCACCCACGGCCTGCAATGGTACGGCTGGGGCAACTGTATTACCGAAAGCTCCCTGGATGCACTGGCCTATGACTGGGGCGCCGATATCCTGCGCATTTCCCTCTACGTGCAGGAAGGCGGTTATGAAACCGACCCGCAGGGTTTTACCGCCCAGGTCAATACCATTATCGAGGCGGCCAGCGCCCGCGGCATGTATGCGCTGGTGGACTGGCATCAGCTGACACCCGGCGACCCCAATGCCAACCTGGAAAATGCGCGGCGCTTCTTTACCGATATCGCCCGGGCCCACAACGGCAAAAACAATATCCTCTACGATATTGCCAATGAGCCCAACAATGTTTCCTGGGCCGGTATCAAGCGCTACGCCGAACAGATTATCCCGGTGATCCGCCGCTATGACCCGGATGCCGTGGTCCTGGTCGGCACCCACGGCTGGGCATCGCTGGGCATATCCGACGGCGGCAGCGCGCGGGACATCGTCAGTAATCCGATCGCTGCCGACAACCTCATGTACACCTTCCATTTCTACGCTGCCTCCCACGGCACCGTTTATCGCAACGAACTGGCCTGGGCCGCCGAGCGGCTGCCGATTTTTGTCAGCGAATGGGGCTCGCAGACTTATACCGGCGACGGCGGCAACGACTTCGCCAGCGCCCAGGCATATATCGACCTGATGGCGCAGAAAAAAATCAGCTGGACCAGTTGGAACTACTCCGACGATTTTCGCTCCGGCGCCGCCTTCCGGCCCGGCACCTGCGCCGGCAACGGGCCCTGGAGCGGCAGCAGTCTGAAAAGCGCCGGGCAGTGGGTAAAAGATAGAATTCAAAACCCGCCCGATAACTTTCCGACCCGCTGAACGCTAATCTTTCGCGGCGACTCACCGGATGCCCTGCCCTGAAGCGAGTTGGCGGGATTGAACCGGATCGCCCCGATACAGGCCGGCGCCTCGCCGGCCTGCCCGCATCGCTTTTCACTGCGGGCTTTTCCGGGAGCATGCAAAGAAAAAAGACAACGTTGTCTCAGAAACCCAACAATGCTACAGTTAAGCTCCATGCGCAAACGCCCCGGCAGAGACATATGCAACAGGCTTTAACCGGCGCCCAGGTATTTGACGGCGACGTATTTATCGATCGCCACAGCCTGATTTACCGCGAGGCCACCATCGAGGCCATCCTGCCCAGCCATCAGTTACCGGCGGATATTCCTGCAACCGCGCTCGACGGCGGCATCCTGGCACCCGGGTTCGTCGATACCCAGGTCAACGGCGGCGGCGGCGTGCTGTTCAACAACGCCCCCAGCGCGGCGACGCTGGCCACCATGGTGCAGGCGCACCGCGCCTGCGGCACCACCGGCATGCTGCCGACCCTGATCAGCGATAGCCGCGAGACTTTGCGCAGCGGCGTCGGGGCAGTGCAACAGGCCATGGCACAAACGCTGCCGGGCATTCTGGGCATTCATATCGAGGGGCCGTTTTTCAATCCGGCCCGCCGCGGCACTCACCAGCGCCAGTATCTGCGCGCGCCGCGGGCGGAAGATATCGACTGGCTGTGCGCCCTGCGCGGTATCAAAATCCTGCTGACCCTGGCGCCGGAGCAGACCCGCCCCGGACAAATCAGGGCGCTCAGCGACGCCGGGATTCTGGTCTGTGCCGGCCATACCGACGCCCACAGCGACGACATCGCCCGGGCACTGGCTGAGGGCCTGACCGGCTTTACCCACTTATACAATGCCATGCGCCCGCTGCAGGGCCGCGAGCCCGGCGTGGTCGGCGCGGCGCTGGACGATCGACACAGCTGGTGCGGTATTATCGTCGACGGCCACCACGTCGATCCGGTGGCGGTGCGGGTGGCGCTGGCGGCCAAACCGAAAGGCAAAATGGTACTGGTCAGCGATGCCATGGCCACTGTCGGCAGCGCCGACAAGGCGTTCCAATTATACGGCGAGACCATTCGCGAAAGCGGCGGCCGGCTGCTCAACGCCGAGGGCAGGCTGGCGGGCAGTGCCATCGGCATGATCGATGCGGTCAGACTCAGCTGCGAAAGCGTGGGCGTCGATATCGGCGAGAGCCTGCGCATGGCCTCGCTCTACCCGGCCGGCCTGCTGCGGCTCGACAATGTGCTCGGCCGCCTGCGGCCCGGTTACCGCGCCGATATGGTTCACTTCGACAGCGGCAGCTGGCAGGTGCGGCACACCTGGATTGCCGGTGAGCCGCAGGCCCACCCGCAACCCCCGCCGCAAGCCTGAGCCGGCGGGTTGTCGTTACCATGCAAATAGTCATCCTCGACAATGCCGCCGAAGTCGCCCGCTACGGTGCCGATGTTTTTATTCGCCAGATCGACAGAAAGCCCGACAGTGTCCTGGGCCTGGCCACCGGCTCCACGCCGCTGGCACTCTACCGGCGGCTGATCGCCGCGTGTAAAAACGGCGATATCTCCTTTGCCCGGGTCTGTAGTTTCAACCTCGACGAATATCTCGGGCTGGCCGGCGACCACCCGCAGAGCTACCGCCATTTTATGAATACCCAGCTGTTCGAACATATCGATATCGACCTGCGAAACACCCATATACCGCCCGGCGACGCCGCCGACCCGATTCAGGCCTGCAGCGATTACGACAAGCTGATCGAGGCCAGGGGCGGCATCGATATCCAGCTGCTCGGCATCGGCCGCAACGGCCATATCGGTTTCAATGAGCCCTCCTCGGGACTGCGCTCGCGCACCCGCATCAAAACCCTGACCGAGGCCACCATCAAAGACAATGCGCGGTTTTTTTCCGCGCGGGAATTCCAGCCTCACCTGTCGATTACCATGGGTATCGGCACCATTATGGAGGCCCGCAAAGTGGTATTGCTGGCCACCGGCGCGGCCAAAGCCAAGGCCATCAAAGCCGCCGCCGAGGGCCCGCTGAGCGCCTCCTGCCCGGCCTCGGCCCTGCAGATGCACGGCAACGCGCTGCTGATTATCGACGAGGCGGCTGCGGCCGGACTCGAGCGCAGGGCATTCTACAAACATGTGGAACGCGAGAATCAAAAGCTGCTGCAATCGCTCGACAAAACCTAACCAGCGGAAGACCGGCAATGACAAAAACACACAAAGGCAGGCGTCTCTGCCGGCTGATACTGATCGCCGCAGGGCTCAGCGCTTGTGCGGAAACAACCATCGAGCGGCCGTCGGAAACAGCCCTGCAGCGGCCACCGGAAACAGCCCTGCAGCGGCCGTCAGAAACAGCCCTGCAGCGGCCACCGGAAACAACCCTGCAGCGGTCGCAACAGACGACCGCAGATTCCGGGCAGCCGGTCGCCGCGCAGCAGACCCTCGACGCGATTGCGGCGCACTTACAAGTGAGCTACCAGGTCATTGACAACCGCCCGGGCGATCACTGCGACCCCGCGCGGGGAACAGCCTGCTTTATCAGCGAGATAAGTCTCAGCAGCGCCATCGATCTCGACGCCGGCGGCTGGGCCATTTACTTTTCCCAGATATCACCGCTACAGCGGGTAGTCGCGGGGGCGTTCAGTGTAGAACATATCAACGGCGATCTGCACAAGTTGAAACCGGCACCGGCGTTGAAAAAAATAGCCGCAGGCAGGCCTTATAAAATCCGCATGATATCGGACAACTGGCATCTGTCGACGTCGGACCTGATGCCCAACTACTACGTTGCCGCGCCGGGCCGCGAGGCGCGGGTTATCGCCAGCACCAGAACCGCCATCGACGCCGATACCGGCCTGGAGACGCGGCCTTACGCCGGAGTTTTTAACCACAAGGCGCGACATCTGCTGCGCCCGGGCGGCGACACCACCCGGCCCGCTACGGCCGCGGCGCTGTTTGACAGCAATCGCGACACGGCTTTTGTCGCCGACGGCCTCGAGCGCGCTATCGTACCGACGCCCGCCTCCGTGCGCCGGCCCGCCGGCGGCGGGCAACTGGATCTGTCCGCCGGGCTGGCGCTGCGCCTGAGCGGACTGCAGCGCCCCGCCATCGAAGCGGCGCTGGCGGCACTGGCCGACCTGGGTATCGCTGAAACGGCCGGCGGTATTCCCGTGCAGATCGCCATTGCCGCGCAGCCCGATCGATCTGCCGGCGCCTACCGGCTGCAGCTGAACAGCGGGCATATCGCCATTCGCGCCGCTGACCCCGAGGGTGCCGCCCATGCCCTGCGCTCGCTGGCGAGCCTGCTGATGCCGGGCAGCCGGCGCGTGCCATTGCTGGCGATCGAAGACAGCCCGCGCTACCCGTTTCGCGGCCTGCATGTGGATGTGGCGCGCAATTTTCACAGCCGCCAGCTGCTGCTGCGGCTGCTGGAGCAAATGGCGGTATTCAAACTCAACAGACTGCACCTGCACCTGGGCGACGACGAGGGCTGGCGCCTGCAGATCGACGGGCTCGATGAACTCACCCGCATCGGCAGCCGGCGCTGCCACGACCCCGGCGAGGACCGCTGCCTGCTGCCGCAACTGGGCAGCGGGCCGGACGCCGGCAGCGCCGTTAACGGTTTCTATACGGCAGAGGATTACATCGAGATTCTGCGCTATGCCGGGGCCCGCCATATCCAGGTGATTCCCTCGTTCGATATGCCGGGTCACTCGCGCGCGGCGGTCAAAGCCATGGAGGCGCGCTATCGCAACTACCTGGCGCAGGGCGACAGCGCCGCGGCCGAACAGTATCTGTTGACCGATCCCGCAGACACCACCCGCTATCAGTCCATTCAGTTTTATCGCGATAACACTATCAATGTGTGTATGGATTCAGCTTACGCTTTTGTCGAAAAGGTCATCGACGAAGTCGCACGGCTGCACCGCCGCGCCGGCCAGCCGCTGCGCCGCTACCATATCGGCGCCGACGAAACCGCCGGCGCCTGGGCCGAATCACCGGCCTGCAAGGCCTTTGTCGCCAAAGGCGGCGGGCCCGGCGACATCGCGGCACTGAGCGGCTATTTCATCGAACGGGTCGCCGCCATGCTGGCAGCGAAAGGCATCGAGGCGGCCGGCTGGAGCGACGGCATGGGTCATACCGACCCCGGCAGGATGCCGGCCACCGTGCAGTCGAACGCCTGGGGCGCGCTGTTCTGGCAGGGACACAAAAGTGCCCACGAGCAGGTCAACCGCGGCTGGCAGGTCATCGTCTCCACACCCGACGTCACTTACTTCGACGCCCCCTATGAAGTCGATCCCTACGAGCGCGGCTACTACTGGTCTTCGCGCGGCACCAATACCCGCAAGGTTTTCAACTTCATGCCCGACAATCTGCCGGCCCACGCCGAGCTGTGGCGCGGCCGCATCGGCGAGGCACTGACCCTGAGGGACGCCGTTCAGCGCGACGACGGCGGCGCCGTCAGCCACCGCCCCATGGCTGCCGGCAAGCGCTTCGCCGGCCTGCAGGGCCAGCTGTGGAGCGAAACCGTACGCGCCGATGCGCAGGTGGAATACATGCTGTTCCCGCGCCTGGTGGCGCTGGCCGAGCGCGCCTGGCACAGCGCCGACTGGGAGCTGCCCTACGACTACAACGGCCGCGACTACAGCGCCGGCAGCGGCTTTTTCAGCGCCGACAAACGGCGGCGGCGGGACGCCGCCTGGGCCCGCTTCGCCTCGGTGCTGAGCGCCAAGGTATTGCCGAAGCTGGATATGGCGGGCATTCGCTACCGCATTCCCCCCCCCGGCGGCGCCGTTATCGCCGGCCGGCTGCACAGCAACGTGATCTTCCCGGGGCTGGAAGTCGAATACCGCATCGGCGGCGGCCCCTGGACACTCTGGTCGGCGCCGGTCGCCATCGACAACACTGCGGCGACCATCGAATTGCGGGTGCGCTCGGCCGACGGCAAACGCCGCGGCCGCACGCTGGCGCTCAACTAGAGCGCCTACAGTTTAGAGCGCCTACAGTTTGATAAGCACATTGCGCCGGTACAGCACCCATGCAAGCAACCAGAACAGGGCCACATGCAACAGTGCGAAAGCCAGCGACGCGTTAACCGGACTCAGCCCCGACAGAAACCACCGGTACAGGGCGGTGTAGCCGTCAATGGTGGCGCCAGCCCCGTCGCCGACTTCGATAAAGGCGATACAGCTCTCCACCCACAGCCACGACAGCACATAAATGAACAGCGGATTCAAACCGTAGACGCGGCCGATGAAAGCCGGCCTGGCGGTGGCTGTGAAGCCGGCCAGGCAGACACAGGCCGCCAGCCCCCAGGCGGCCATACCGGTACTCAGCAGCACAAACGAGGGCGTCCACAGGGATTTATTGATCGGCAGCCAGCGATCCCAGATCAGGCCCGCCGCTGTCAATGCGGCGCCCAGGCTCAATAACAGTACCATTCTCGAATACATGCCGGGCCGCGCAACCAGCAGGCGGGTGATTTCATAGCCGGCCAGGGCACTGGCGGTCGCCGGCAGTGTGCTCAGCAGGCCCTCCGGCTCAAAGGCCGTATCGCCGAGCCGCCACATATGGCTTTCCCCAAGCAGCGCCAGATCGACGCTGCGCACCACATTGGAGGCCGGCGTATAGCCGCCGCCGCTGAGCAGCCACCAGTACCCCAGCAGCAATACCACAACCACTATGGCTCTGGCGGTTTGATCGAAATACATAAGCAGCAGTGCCGCCAGTAAATACACCAGGGCGATACGCTGCAGGACACCCATGATGCGCAGCTGCGCCAGCGGTTCCTGAAAGGGAAAGGCATTGAGCAACAGCCCCAGCAGAAAAATCACCGCAGCGCGGCGCAGGATTTTACCAAGCTGCGCCGGGCCCGGCGCCGCTGCGGTTTTGGGCAGGGAAAAATACATCGCCGCACCGACGATAAACAAAAAGAACGGAAAAACCAAATCCGTGGGCGTCCAGCCGTGCCAGTGGGCGTGGCGCAAGGGCGCATGGATATGCGCCCAAGAACCGGGGGTGTTGACCAGAATCATGGCGGCGACAGTATAACCGCGGAAGATATCCAGTGCCTCGAAGCGCCCCGCTGCCATCACACCGCTGTCACGCGACGATCAGGCTGTGATCGCACACACACTGTGCCTAGCGGGCGGCCACGGCAGCACCGGTGCGCACAGCGGCGGCGCGGTTGAACCAGTAGACGGTCAGATAAAGCGCCAGCGCCGTCGCCACCACCAGCCCGGCGGCGGCAGCGTAGTTGCCCATCAATGCGGCACCGGTGGCAAACAGCGCGCCGTATATACCCAGCGTCGATAGCAGCGCCGCATAGGCGCCCTGCTTAATCTCTGCCGGCTGCAGCGCCACATCGGCATCGAAGCGGCGCAGTACCGCGGCATCGGTCGGCGCGGTCAGCAGGGTCACCGTCACCCATCCCAGCGTGGTTACCGCCACACTCAGCACCAGCTTCTGCCAGGCCAGCAGCGATTCGAACGGGCCGAACTCGAAAAACAGGCTGACAAAAAATGAAAACACCATCGCGGCAATTTCGCTCCAGGCATTGATACGCGGCCAGAACCAGCGCAGCAAAAACAGCAGGCCGGTGCCGGCGCCGACAGTCAACAGCAGGCGAAATGCCTGCAGGGCACTTTCCAGCATCAGCGCCAGCACACCGGCAAACACCATCAGCACTACAGTAACCAGGCGCCCCACCAGCACCTGCTGCCGGCCGCTGGCATTGGGCTGAATAAAGCGCGCGTAAAAGTCGTTGACACAATAGGAGGCGCCCCAGTTGAGGCTGGTGGAAATCGTCGACACATAGGCGGACACCAGCGAGGCCACCACAATGCCGAGTACCCCGTGGGGCAGAAAAGTCAGCATCGCCGAGTAGGCCAGATCCTGCTGCACCAGATGCGCCGGCACGCCGGGCAGCGCGGCGGCCAGACTGGCCAGGTCGGGAAACACGATCAGCGACGACAGCGCCACCAGAATCCACGGCCAGGGCCTGACCGCGTAGTGACAGAGATTGAAAAACGCCGAGGCCGCCACCGCGTGATTTTCATTTTTCGCCGCCAGCATGCGCTGCGCCACATAGCCGCCGCCGCCCGGCTCCGAACCCGGGTACCAGACGCTCCACCACTGCACCAGCAGCGGTACCAGCAATAGCGGAATATACTGGTCGGGGTCGGACAGATCGGGCACAAAGGCGAGTTTATCGGCCACCGCGGCACTGGCGAACAAATTGTCCAGGCCGCCCACCGCCGGGTGGTTGACGGCAAAATAGGCGGCCAGAATGGAGCCGGTCATGGCCAGCACGAACAGCAGCATATCGGTAATCAGCACGCCGAGAAATCCCCCCGCCGCGCTGAATATCACCGTAATCAGGCCGGCGGTGATAACAATCATTTGCGGCGATACGGAAAACAGTACCGTGCCGATCTTGATCGCCGCCAGGGTGACACTGGCCATGATCATGACATTGAAAAAAATACCCAGGTAGAGCGCGCGAAAGCCGCGCAGAAAACGCGCCGGCCGGCCGCTGTAGCGCCGCTCGTAAAACTCCACATCGGTGGTGACGCCGAGGCGGCGCCAGATTTTGGCGTAGACAAAGGTGGTGAGCATGCCGGTCAGCAGCATACTCCACCACACCCAGTTGCCGGCAATACCCTGGGAACGCACGATATCGGTTACCAGGTTGGGGGTATCGGCGGAGAAAGTGGTCGCCACCATCGACAGCCCCAGCAGCCACCAGGGCATATTGCGCCCGGCGAGAAAATACGTGCTGCTGTCGGCGGAGGCTTTTTTGCTGACCCAGAAGCCGATGATCAGCGTCGTTGCCAGCGCCGCCGCGACAATGGACCAGTCGAGAAAGGACAATTGCATCGCGTTATCCGCCTTGTGATCATTGTTGTTACTGCCGGCAGTGCCCTCAGGCCCGCAATACCTTGCCGTCGCCGGCCGCAGTCACTCTGGCGTATTCGCTGCGGGCAAAATGAATCGAACCGGCCTCGGGCGGCTCCAGCGGTGTGCAAATCTGCGCGGCGATATCGGCGCGCAAACGCGGCAGCAGACTGGCCGCCACACCGCCGATCATCGACAGGCGCGGCGGCTTGAGGTCGAGCAGCTTCAGCGCCAGCGCATCGATATAGGCGGCGCCGTCACGCAGAATGGTATCCGCCACCGCGTCACCGCGCGCGGCCAGGTCAAAGACCAGCGGCGCCAGGCGCGCAAACTCGCAGGATCGGGCGCCGCCGAGGCGCTCGATCAGCTCCGGCACGCGGCAGTGGTAAAATGCCTGAATGGCGTCGAGCAGGGCCGTCTCCCCGCCCAGCGCATCGTCTGCGAGCAGCGCCGCCTGCACCGCCTGCAGCCCGATCCAGGCGCCGCCGCCCTTGTCGCCGAGTTGAAAGCCGTGGGCCCCCAGCGTCGCGCTGCGGCTGCCGACACTGGCGTAACCGCAGGAACCGGTGCCGACCACAATCACCGCGCCGTCGCCACCGCGGTGCGCACCGAGGCAGGCGGCGTGCAGGTCGGTGGTCAGAAACATGCGCCGGAAAGGATGCGCCCAGTCATTTATCGCCCGCCACAGTAGCGGTATATTGACACCGGCCAGCGCCACGCCGGCAACCACGGTATCGATGGCGCCGTCATCGTAGCCCGCCTCCTGCAACGCCAGCAGCGCCGCCCGAATTATCGACTCCTGCGCAGCCTCGATGCCGTTTACCGGATTGGCCGGCCCCGCCAGGCCGCTGCCGAGATAATCGCCGCCGGCGGACACCAGCCGCGCCCTGCACTTGCTGCCACCGCCGTCTATGCCGAGAAACAGGACGCCATCGTTTACTTCAGCGCTTTTCACTTTTGCGTCCATCCGCAGATCGACAGGGGATACACGGCCTTATTCAACAGGGTGTACCCGGCAAGATAAAACAGAAACATAAAACTGCACCGCCCATAGATTCCACAGCAGATCGCTCAGTAAACCACTTACAGCTGACAACGTTGTCTTATGTTAAGACCTTAATCCTGATACAGAATCTTGTCAAGCCGCAACCGGGGCCGGGACGCTTCACGGCAGACTTCGCCGTTACCGGGGTTTGTCTGCGAGGCGCGGCTCAGACTTTTTGCAAGCCGTATTTTTTTACCCGGGCGATCAAATCGCGGTGCAAGGGCAGTTCGGCGGCGACCTGCCCGGCGAGCTCGCGCATACGGGCAAAGGCCTGCTGTGCCCGCGTGTGCTCGGGGTATCGCGGAGCCAGCGCCTCCACGCCGGTAAAAAAATCCATGCCGTAAAGCACATAAAGGTAGTTCGGCAGATTGAAAATTTCGAAGCGGCTGGGGAAATCGTAATCGCTCGGCGGCTGGTAACGCCACAGCGCCAGGTTTTCCAGCAGGCTGGCCGGGGCGTATTCACTGCGGCGGTTGTCGCGCCAGAACTCACTGTCGTCGCGCTGCGACAAATAATAGTGCAGCTTGACGAAATCGATGACCCGGTCCCAGGCGTAGCGGATGCGCCGGTTAAAACGCCGCGCGATCTCCGGCATCGCCTGCCGGCAGGTGGGAAACTGTTCGGCCAGCATTCTTGCCGCGGCATCGTAGACCAGAATACCAGTCGCCTCGAGCGGCTCGACAAAACCCTGTGACAGGCCGATGGCGACACAGTTTTTATGCCAGAACGTCTCCCGGTAACCCACCTGCATCGGAATATGGCGGCAGCTCAGCGTTTGCGCCGCCGTGCCGATATAGTCGCGCAGCACCTGCTCGGCACGGTCGCCATCGGTATACCGGCTGGAATAGACATAACCGGTGCCGCGCCGCTCAGACAGGCCGATATCCCATATCCAGCCCGCCTCGCGCGCGCTCGCCAGGGTGTAGCTGGGGATGGGACTATCCGCCGCCGCATAGGGCACCTGCATGGCGACGGCGCAATCGGCAAACAGGATATCGCCTTTGTCGATAAACCCGACACCCAGGGCCTTGCCCAGTAGCAGTGAGGCAAAACCGCTGCAGTCGACAAAAAGATCGGCGCTCAGCTCGCCGGCGCTGTCGGTAACGATGGCATCGATGCCGCCCTGCGCATCCAGCTTTACCGCCTGCACATTGGCCAGCAGGTGCCGCACACCCAGGCGGGTGGTGGCGTGCCGGGTTAAAAAGCGGGCCAGGCTGGCGGCGTCGAGGTGATAGGCGTAATTGCTCACGCCTTGGTATTCCGGCTGGGTCATGGTTTTGGGGCCAAGGCCCAGATCGCAGATGCGCCCCTGAATCGAAACCGCATCGACATAGGATGTGTTTTTTGCATCCCCCATCAGCCAGTAAGGCGTCAGATCGATATCGGCCATCTGCGGATAATCGAATACGTGGTGGTAGAAATCCGCCGGGTCATCCGCCTCGGGCCGCAGCCAGTTGACAAACTTGATACCCTGCTTGAAGGTCGCGTCGCATTCGCGGATAAAATCCGTTTCGCTGATACCGAGACTGCGCAGGCTCTGGCGGATGGCGGGCACAGTGCCCTCGCCGACGCCGATGGTGGGAATCTGCGCCGATTCCACCAGAGTGACTTTGACCGGAGCGGCTTCACCCGAAGAGACTTCACCCGAAGAGACTTCACCCGAAGAGACTCTGCCCGAAATGACCTGGCCGGCGCCGGCGCTATCGGCGTGGAGTTTTTTCGCCAGATGGCAGGCGGTCAGCCAGCCGGCCGTGCCGCCACCGACGATAACGACATGCCTGATTTCATCCATACTCAATACTTGAATGCCACTCCCAGCGAAATACGGCGGGCCATTTCGTATTCGTAGAGGGGAAAACCCCGGTTAAAACCGCTGTCGTCCCTGGCCACCACATCGTTGCCGAACTGCTTGACGTCCTCCTCCAGCAGATTGTTGGCATCGAAGGTGATATCGATATTGTCAGTGACCGACCAGGAGGCGCTCACGTCCAGGGTGCCGAAATCATCGTGCAGGCGGTTGCCGTAAGAGCCGGATTCGCGCAGCATATACTCGCTGCGCCAGCTGTAGGCGAGGCGCACCTGGAACAGGCTGCTCTCGTAATAGCCGGTAACGTTGAAGGAATCCTTGGAGCTGTCGCTCAGAAACGGGTTGCCGTCGGTAAAAGTGTCCCTGTCGGTTTCGGTATCGGTGTAAGTATAATTGAAAATACCGCCAAAACCGTTGCCGAAGTCCTGCTGGTACTGAAGTTCAAAGCCCTCGATGGTGGCCGAGCGGCCGTTGTTTTTTTCCTGTACCGTCCAGCCGAAAGCGGCCTCCTCCGGTGGCAGCGGGAAAGGAATCTCATCGGCGCCGGCCTCGCTCTGGTCGATGGTGACAAAATTCTTCACGTTCTTGGTGAAAAAGCCGAACGACAGCAGCGAACCCTCATCGAAATACCACTCGATCCCCATATCGAACTGATCGGCAGTAAACGGCTGCAGGCCGATATTGCCGACAATCCAGAACTGGTTGTCCGGCAGTTCGTCGTTGGTGCCGACCACGTTGGGGTTGACATACATATCGACATACTGGGGGCGGGCCAGCACCCGCGCCGCCGAGGCGCGGAAAATCGTATCGTCAGTCAGATCGAACACCAGATTGAAACTCGGCAGCACCTCCGAGTAGTCGGCGCCGGTCTCGGTTCTGACCCCTTCGAAAAAATAAGTGGAGGTGGCGTCGGTGGTCACATAGCGAATCCCGATGTTACCGCGAAAACCGTCGCCCTCATAAGTCGCCATCACATAAGCGGCAAGGTTTTCTTCATCGATCTCACTGTAAGACCCCAGGTCTTCGGTCTGGCCGACAATACTGCTTTTGGCCCAGGCTTTCACTGCGTCGGTATCGAGTTGCAGAATTCTGAAATTGCCCGCCCCCGCATCGATGGTGCCGCGGGTAATCCCCTCGGTGGCAATAAACGGGTCGAAGTCGTCGGCCTGGATATACTCGAAGCGCCGGCTGGTGCTGTTGTGATCGGCATATTTCAAACCGGTTTTGATCGACTTGATCAGACCGATATCGGTATCGAACTCGATATCAGCCTGAATGTATTCCTCGTCGTCAGTCTTCGGTGTGCGGTTAAAGGCCGGACCGACCCCCATCTCCAGCACCCCCGGATCGTAGGCGCCGAGATCGAAGCCGGGGATATTCCAGCGCTGGCCGCTGCCGCTGAAATCGTAACTCCCCTGGGAGATATCCGGCGCCAGGCCGTCATTCACCACCATTTCAAAGTCGGTGCCACCGGTGGAGTTGGTTTCCCCAATCTGCAGCTTCAGGTCGTAGCCATCGCCGGCGTAGTTTAGGGTCAGGTCGAAGACTTCCGAATTCATGGTCGCCTCGCGCGGCCGCGCCTGGTAGAACGCCACATTCAACGGGCCGCTCACCGGCGTGCCGTCCACCCGTTCGGTATCGCCGCCGCTGCCGCGCGTCAGCCACAGCGCATAGTTGGTATTGTCCGCCTCCATCTCCATATCGATGGCGTTAAAGACAATATCCAGCGCCTCGGTGGGCCGGTATTGGAATGTCGCCGCAAACGCGGAGCGCTCGCGCTGCTGCTCGAAGGCGACCGGCCCCGCGCCCCAGGCCCAGAACGCCTCGTTGCCCTGGCGCTGCAGGCTGCGCTCCTGCGCCACTGCGGAGACCAGCACACCAAAATTCTCCGCTTCATTTTTCCAGCTCACCAGGCCGGAGTACTGCGGGTCGGTCTCCTCGGAATCGGACTGGTACTGGCCCTCGATGGCGCCGAAAAGCGACAGGGCATCCAGGTCCAGCGGCTTGCGGGTATTGACCACCACCGTGCCGCCGACACCGCCCTCGGCCAGGTCGGCCCGGGAACTCTTGTAAACCTCGACACTGCCCACCAGTTCCGAGGGCAGCAGCTCGTAGTTAAAACTGCGCCGGGCGGGCTCGAGCACGAACCAGCCGGTGGAGGCGACATTCTGGCCGTTCAGCGTCGTCAGCGTCAGGTCCTGGCCGGCACCGCGAATGGAGACCGCAGCGCCTTCGCCGAACTGCCGTTGAATCGTCACGCCCGGCACGCGCTGCAGCGACTCCGCCACATTCTTATCGGGGAACTTGCCGATATCCTCGGAAGAGATGGCATCGACGATGGAATCGGAGGAGCGCTTGACATCCAGACTCTGCCTGAGGCTGGCGCGAATGCCGACCACTTCGATAATTTCATTTACCGGCTCGGCGCCCTGCTGCGCAAGCGTGCTGTGGCTGCCCATCGCCAGCGCCGCGAGCGAACCGCCGGCTACCAGTGCCCGATTGACGGTGCGGATGGCCTCTCTGAGTTTTCTGGACATAGATCCCCCCTGATGCGCTTATTATTTGAATGCTGTCCCTGTTCACAGCTAAACGTCGTAGCAG
The DNA here is from genome assembly GCA_028280195.1 of Exilibacterium sp. Taxonomy (GTDB): domain Bacteria; phylum Pseudomonadota; class Gammaproteobacteria; order Pseudomonadales; family Cellvibrionaceae; genus Exilibacterium. Next base: position 22,608 of record JANQMH010000086.1, on the reverse strand, counting down.
ACAACGTTGTCGAACAGTAATACAGAGAAGACAACGTTGTCAATCAGTTTAGGCCGACACTGCTAAGAAGCGCGCAAAACACGGCTGCAACAGCACCTGAGCCGCTTTACGGTGGCGTCGCCAGCGGCCTTGCAAGGCACTGACTGATAAAGGTAAGCAATTGATAACTATGAAAATACATTGACTGCGGTGAGAATTTTCGAGCACTCCCCAAAGCGCCAAAATACCTGCTGTAAATAAAAACACGGCACCTTATAGCGACAAAATCCAATCAGGCAAACGCCACTAACCGCCGCAGCAAAGGGCCCCTCGCCCGCCAGCTGGCGGCAGATTTAGCGACAATACTGTCAGGATCTGCCGGACACCGGGCAAGTGGAATCGCGGATAACCAGGGTGGGATGGAAACCGCTTTCGCGCTGTTTATCGCTGTCGCGGTGCTGCCGGTGAGATTGAATTTCATCGATCAGCAGCGCGGTGGCGGTCTCGGCAATGGTGGTATTGGGCTGCATGGCCGTAGTCAGCTTGGGCCAGGTCTGGCGCGAGAAGGGGCTGTCCTCGAAACCGACGATGGAGAGTTCCTGCGGCACTTTGATCCCCATCAACCGCGCCGCAAACAAGGTGCCGGCGGCAATCTCGTCATTGCACGCAAAAATGGCAGTGGGCTGCTGTGTCTCGCGCAATAACTGCTTGGTGCGCTGTACACCGGATTCAAACGAATACTCCCCCTCCAGTATCAGCCGCGGCTCCACTTCGAGGCCGTTGTGCAGCAGCGCCGCTTTATAGCCCTCCAGGCGCTCACCGCTGGAACGGTGCGCCTCCTCACCGCCGAGAAAGCCGATATGCTGGTGGCCGAGATCGATCAGGTATTGGGTGATTTCCAGCGCCGCGCGGTGATCGTCGATATAGACGCAGGGGGAAAGTGCATCCGGCGCCGCGGTGCCGGACAGAATGCGCACAAACTTCACCTTCTGCTCCACCAGCGCCGCGACGATCGACGGCGTTTCCGACAGCGGCGGCGTCAACACCAGGCCGGCCACCTGCGAGCGCCGCACCATCGCCGCCAGCTCTTCGACAATGCCGTCGGACTTGCTGTCGCAGGGGTGAATGACCAGTTCATAGCCCTGGCGGCGGCACTCCTCCAGAATACCGTGCTGAATATCGATTACATAGTGGCTGTTGGGATTGTCGTAAATAAAACCGATCGATGAGGGTCTGCCGCGCAGGTGCCGCGCCGACAGATTGGGCTGGTAGTTCAGGGTTTTAACCGCTTCCCAGACTTTTTCCTGCAGCGCCTGTCCCACCGAGGGTTCGTTGTTGATAACACGGGACACCGTTTTGAAGGAGACGCCCGCCAGTTTCGCCACATCCTTGATGGTTGCCTTCATAAACCGGCGCGCCTCCCGGGCATATCGGTATCGCCACACAGCAGACCCGCCGCCTGCTGCCAGATTTCAATTTTGCTGCCGGGGTAACAGCGCGCCGTGCCGCGACTGAGGCCGGGCGCAGTGTCAATCACAGGCAGACTCACGCTGTCGACACCGTGCGCTGAAGCGAGCTGCAAAGCGCGCTATCCACTGGCTGTTGACGGATCTGCTCGCGCTGCTCTGCACGGCGACTGGGTGGGGACTGCGACATAGGGCGCATTATCCAGTCTGGTAGTAAAAAGCGCAACCGCGGGCAGCGGCCCACAGGCGGCGGGCACAACCGCGGCCGGCCGGGGCCGGTAAGGGCACCGGGGAAGCGCGGTGTCGACTATTCACTTTTATTATCCGACCGGATAATATGCTGTTTGCCAGACAGCTGCGCTGATGCTACCCGTCCGCTCGACGGGCAGCGCGGCAAACAAGACAGGCAGCGACAAACGAAAAGAGCCGGCAAAAAGCCGGACAACAACGGACAAAAAGCGGACAAAAAGGACAGCCATGACAGTGGGCGATAACAAGTTACTGCCATTAACGGAAACCGCCGGCCGCCGCTGGGCGGTAACCATGTGGGAGTTTTCCTGGCTGGTGCGCCGCAGTGGCGCCGAAGCCGAGTACAGCGACTGGGACAAGGTACTCGACGAACTGGCCGAGCGCGGCTACAACTGTATTCGCATGGACTGTTTCCCCCACCTCATCGCCCCGGGCGCGGACGGCAGGCAGGTGGAACGGTTTGAGATACTGCCGCAAAAGCGCCGCTTTATGTGGGGCAACCATCGGCCGGTCAGCGTGGAGCCGCGCAGCGGCCTGGTGGATTTTATCACCCGCGCCAGGCAGCGCGATATCTATGTCGGGCTGTCGACCTGGTTCAACGACGACAGCTCTCACCGCCGCGCGCAAATCCAGACACCCGCCGACTACGCCCGTATCTGGTCGGCCACCCTCGAACTGCTGGAGCGCGAAGCACTGCTGGACCGGGTGGCGTGGGTGGATCTGTGCAATGAATTTCCGCTGGATATCTGGGCCTACGGCGCGGCGCCGGCAATCTTTGGCGAGCGCGCCGAGTCGATCGGAGCGCTGTTGAAACGCATCAGGCAGCCGCTCAGTGAACAGGTCAAAAGCAATATCCAGCGTTTTTTTACCGCAGGCATAGCACCGCTGCAGCGGCGCTGGCCGCAGCTTAACTATACCTATTCGTTCAGCCCGTACGGCGCCGATGCCATGCGCTCGTTGAATACGGACGCGTTCGATTTGCTGGAGCCACATATCTGGACCAGCGACGACAAAGCGTGGCGCCATCACACCTGGCAGACACTGCCTTTGGCGCTGCTGCCATTGGGTGTGCGCCTGCACGCCTGGCGCGCGCGGCGCCTGCACGCCGGGGAGCGCGATGACTGGCTCGCGCTGCTGGAGCAGCGGCTGGATTACTGGTCGGCATGGGCTCGGGAACACAAGCTGCCGCTGGTGACTTCGGAAGCGTGGGGACCGGTTAACTACGATGATGTCACTGCCGGCGGCGGTGAGTGGGACTGGGTCAAGGATATCTGTGCCGAAGGCGTGCGGATGGCCTGTGATAAAGGCTGGCGTGGGGTCTGCACCAGTAATTTTTGCCAGCCGCATTTTGAGGGGATGTGGGGGGATATTGGCTGGCATCGACGGATGACGGATTTGATTCGCGGGTGACCACCAACCAGTCTCAACCTCGAAATGGCAAGTTTTCTAAAAACAGTCAGAATATACCGACATCCCCCGCCCAATATACCTGATCAGATGTGAGCGATTATAGATAAGCGTGTTAACACCAAGCGATTTTTAGCATGCCCGCAAAATTAGTATGCCGACCAGTTAACGATTGTCGATCGGTCGCCACTGCATTTACCACTAAGGTCGCTAACTCTGAAGTATACGTTTTTTTGGGCCAACCAGGCTGCCAAAAGGGCGGACATATGCGCTTTTCCCACCCCGGTGGTTGAGCATCGTCAACTTCGCTTATGCCTCCATAGGCTGGTGAAGCTATAAAAACTGATCGCCTTGCCATGCTCACTCTTCATAAACAGTATTAATAACATCTATAATCTTTGGGATTAACTGATCTGGACTATGGACAGGCTCGCCCAAGAGCTTAATTTTTTCCAATACATCAGGTCTATTTCCCGGATAGTACCTAGATATATTTTCGGTAACTTCTTTCCAAAGCTCATTAGCCATATAACCTGTCGCCCCAATCGGTATAACAGCAAGGCCCAATTCATGGGCAATCTGAAACTCTTCTTTCACTCCATCAGCCAACACGGCTTGGCCATCTGCAAGCCTGTTCCCCATGAAAAATAGCGCGATACCAGCATTGCCAATCAGTTCATACCTATATTTTTTCCAAACTGTTCTTCTCTCTTCCGGATCAGTTATGAGCTGAGGAAGTGGTCTCATATGTAAGTAGTCGTTTATTCTCCCATTGTGATGGCTATATATAGCATCAACTGCACCGGTGATAACGGCATTACCTACACCTAGTCCAACACCAGAGACAATTTTGAAATTTTTCTCAATGAGAACCCTGCTCAACTTGCATAAAAAGCCCTCAATCTCCAGGCGATTCCAAGGCGAGTAATAATCGGCACTCCCAGATATAAACAGCGTTTTTCGTTTATACAGCTTTTCAATTTTTTCTAGAATCTCTGTAATTTGACTATATTGATCCACTAAAATCGCTTTTATTTGAAACCTTTTAAGATCCGTAATTACAAGCTGCTGCTTTTTTTCTGCCTGCTCATAAGCGGCCGTATCTTGGTAATCGGATTTAGCGACCCGTCTAAAAATGCAAAAATGTTGTCTTTGGTGTTCTTTAAAAGTAATTCTTATCCGACTCATAATGTAATCGAGATTTGGGTCGGTAAAACTAAACCCAATAAAAAGAAACGTTTTAGACACTAAGTCTCCGGAAAGCGCGTTAATATAAGGGCCATAATTAGAAGCATATCTCTCATAATCATCTTTGGTAACTATTGCTGAGTCAGGGTGATCTATATCGCCATGCATCTTATAAACAATAGCGTCTCGATTGGGTGTAGTTGAAGAGAGTTGATTAATCGTATATTTGACATCGACAATCTTTCCGTTTTCCTCAAGCGCCCGCTCAATCAATTTGTCATAATTCGTCGTCCAGTATGTTCTTATTGGCAAGCGGGAAAGCACTTTGTGATTTTTAGTTATATTTTTATTACTAGCAATCTCATTTAAAAGCTGTTGGTTGATACCGTGCCTACCATTCTCGTTGCAATGATATTGGGCTAAACTTATTAGATCGTACTCGCCATCAATATCAACACCTAAGTCATCGGCTAGGGGCCTGAGGAGCCCCTTCCAGTTTACATAGCCAGCCGGCACAGACATTCCAGCCCCAGCAAAAATTGCTACGTTATTCTCGGATAACTCTCCGACATACTTCCCAATAAATGATTTTACCTCATTCTGCATGATGGCCCTCACGCTGCAGTTTATAAGATAAGCGGTGTTATGCTTTCCAAATTGTTCAGTTGCGGCTAGTTTCTAATGCATCTAGGCTAGTTTCTAATGCATCTAATTGCTATATGAGTTGCGGCATAATTTTTCTTATTTTTTCGTATTACACTACCTCCCTTTAAATAGACATTCCAGTGCCCGCTTTCTCTGTTAAATCCTATATTGTAACGTACCCGAAAATGCGCATCATCATTTATCATTCCTGATTGAAAGCAATATCCGTCGCTTACCGTAAAAGGGGAATTAGCTTCTTTATAGAGATAAACGCGTTTTTCATGACGGTGGCCAGGTGCGAATACAACAAAACTCCTCGATATTTTCATTCCTGCTTGGAATTCAAGTATAACGCTTTCGCTATGCGCTAATATTGGAAAAACAATAAGAACAATGAGTAAGGTAAGCTGGAAATTTCTCATAGGTTATCTTTTTTCCATCTCGCTAAAACGCTGATCGACAAACATATCTATGGTTTTTTGATAGTCAAAATTACTATCTTCTAATATAGTTTTCAATCGCGGATCCCGTGGGGTTTTGACCCATGGGCAGATTTCTTCCAGGTATGTCAGTTGATCAACCATCTTGTTGTATTTTTCCCCGGATGCCGGCAAAAAGAAGTCAGCCACTTTGTATAGCAAAGAGATAAGTACACTAGAAAATGCAGTGGTTAAAAAAGTTAGAATCGCAGATGCAATAGCTAAGCCAATCCAGTTTCCACCAAATTCTTTCCATCTAAGAAAGAACACATAAAATACAAAAAGGCATATTAATAGTGTCCATAGAATAAAATCTTGGTTTGGAACATACTTGTCAGCTAAGGATACTCCTTCCTTCACTTTTTTGTATTCTTGATACCGGCTGTCTTTTTCATGGATATACATTCGGCTGTGTTGGTATCTCTGCAAGATCACACTCTTTAATGCGGGGTAGGGATTCGAATTCAGTATTTTTTGGATAAGTTGAGGCTCGAGATCTTGACAGAGATTCCAGATCTCTAACTGCGCCAAGTGTGATTTCGCCAATCTCAAGTATTCTGATCTGGGATTGGCAGATATAAAATTGATATAATCTTCAGGGTTGGTTGATATATAAATAGAACTCCATTCTTTGGCATCTTTGGATGGTTTTACATTACTGGATGCGCTGTATTCGCTAGTAACTTGATGCAGTAAATCCTCGTAGAGCTTATCAATACTTGGGTCATCCTTTGATATCGAAAAGTCGGAGATAAAATGCGCATTTTGCGTAAATAGTCCTACCGGTATTTCTGACGGGTTTATGTTATGAGCCACCATCACAATCTTCTTTTCTAATGCTTGTGCTTTAAGTGATTCCCCATTAACCCATCTAGATTTTATTGAGTCAGGCGTCCATAAAACCAAAAAGATATCGCAATTTTTCAGTCTTTCTTCGATATAATCCTGGTATCCTTGCGGGTTAGATCGAATACCGGCATCCCACCAACAGTCAAAGTTGAGTGATTGGAGCCACGCTGCTAATTGTTCTACGAAAGTTTTGTCTGACACCGTATAAGAAAGAAAAACATTTGGCGTTGGATTATGCTCTAATTTAACCATTCACTTTCTCGTTATTAGAATTCCAGGATGCAGTTCACTCACAACGCCCGCTATGGATCGATTAACTCAAAAATCATAAAGCCCGGCCTAAAGTTAAACAACCTACCCAACCAGCATTCCCCGCCCTCCCCCTGCGCCACCAACTCATCAAAAACATCATAAAAATAACCTCCGCCTCCCGCGGACTCTCAAAATACCTGTGTAACCTGTCATTCCTCGAAACAATCGAAAAAACCTTCTCCCGCACCTCGGGCAATTGCCGCTTCGACGGGGGTATATCCCTGCACTCCCTACTCAAAACCTGCTTCACCGCCCTCATCATCTCTATCCGGGTCTTATCCGTCGGATAGTCCCGATAACTGTTCGGATCGGAAAATATCCGCTCATAATAGATGGCTTCCTGCCGCTGCATCGCTTTTTTCAATTCCCGCAGCTGTTCGATAATAAAATCCTCTTTCGAAACCTCTTTGGTATCCAGTTCGGCAACGGTGAAAGTACCGAAGTGCTTCAAAAACGTGGTATAGCCGGCACCTTCCGTGGCCTTTTTATAGGTGGCAATAATCTTATCCTTCAGCGCTTCCTTAAACTCCACAATCTTGGTAAAACGCAAATCCCGGGGATATTCCAGGTGTTCGATCGGTGATGTGTCGAAGGAATAGCTGGTTTTATGAACCCCGCGGCCTCCACCGCTTCGCTCAGCACCGCCTTGACATCCGCCCAGTGCTGTTCGCTGCAGCCGTCGATGGCGGAAATCGGCATCACCAGGCCGCAGCAGTTTCCCTTCTCTACTTCAGACATCACGATTCCCCTTTTACCAGTAAATACGCAGGGATCGGGGCTTACCTCAGTGCAATATCACAAATCAGCCAAATACCCTGCCTAAGGCCCTGATTTTGCTGGAATTCCTCTGACGTTAGCATTAATCTGCGCGCTGGCGTCTGATATTGCGGTCACCGCATACCGGCGCGGGCGGTGCCGCCCGGGGGTAAGCTGGTGGTAAACTCTGCTGTCCGGCAATGGGAATGGAGTGACTATGAGGGTAGTTACCGGTATCGCGGTCACGGTCGGTGTCAGCGTCGGCTTTGGGCTCGGGCAATATCTGGCCACCGGCAAGTCCGGCCCCGAGAGTTTCTTCGCCCAGGGCCCCGTAACGACCGCGGCGCCGAAGCTGGCGCCCATCACCGCCGCCAGAGACGGACTGTTGAGCCGCCGCGAGGTGGAAAACAGCCGCCAGCAGCACTTTGCCGACATTACCAGTATCCGCGATGTCCTGCAGATACCCAACGACTTCGATCAGACCGAAGCCCTGTACGCGCTGGCGGGACGCTCTGATGCGGACCAGTTGCAATCCCTGATCGAGGAAGCCAACCGCCTGAGCATCGACGGCGAGCGCCTGGCGGCCCTGCAGATTCTGTTTTTGCGCTATTCGGAAATCGATCCGCAGGCGGCGCTCATCCACCTGGACTCACTGGCACCGCGCGGCGCACGCGCCATTCTCAGCAGTATTTTTCGCTCCTGGTCGAAGGTCGACCCGGACGCCGCCATCGCCACTGCCAACCGCATCAACGACCGCCAGCAGCGCCGCACCGCCAGCGAGGCCATCATGCGCACTGTCGCCGATCATACACCGCAGCTGCTGCCGCAGGCGGCGGCGCAACTGCACGAGGCGGTCAATAGCGAACGCTTTGCGCTGGAGGGCATTGTGCGGCAGGCCGAAACCGATCCGCAGGCAGCGATCGAGGCGGCACAGCAGCTGGCGGACAAGCAGCTCCGGCAGCGCGCCGTCTACGGCATCGCCCTGAATATGGCGAAGCAGAATCCGCAGCAGGCGCTGCGGTTTATGCGCGGCCTGGACGACGCCCGGCTGCGCCGGGAACTGATGCGCGGGGCAATGAGCGAGTGGGCCAAAATCGATCCCGAGGCGGCCCTGGCCTATGCCAGGTCGGAGGGCCTTACCGACACCGGCAGCCTGATCGCCACGGCCATGCGCGAGATCGCCCGCGACGATCCGCTGGCAGCTCTCAACCAGGCGGACCTGCTGGATATGCGCGCGCGCCAGTCGGCCTACGCCAGCATTTACAGCACCTGGGGCCAGGTCGACCTGCCGGCGGCCATCAGCCATGCGGAGTCGCTCGACAACGACAAACTGCAGATGCAGGTCTTCTCCAGCCTGGCGCGCGAGTACGCCAATCGCTTTCCCGAAGAGGCACTGCTGTGGGCCGAGCAGTTTGACGGGCCGATGCAGGCCTCGATCGGCAATATGGTGTTGCGCGAAATCGGCAACAGCCGGCCGCAGCTGGCGCTGGAGGCGGCCTTGAGTGCAACGGCAACGCCGGCGCGCAACCAGACGGTCAACCATATTCTGCGCTCACTGGCGGCCACCGATCCGCAGACCGCGGTCAACTACCTGGAGCGCCTGCCGCCGGGGCCGGCGCGGGAGCGCAGCAGGCAGCATATCATCCAGTCCTGGGCGGCCCAGGATCTGGATGCCGCCTATGCCTGGGTCAACCAGCTCGAGGGCAAGGCCTACACCCAGACAGTGGTGAGCCTGTCGCACCAGCTGGCGGCCTCGGACCCGGACCGGGCCGCGCAGCTGACCGACCAGATACGCGGCGACGCCAGGCAGCAGTGGATCAGCAATGTCGCCGCCAACTATGCCCAGCGCAATCAGAGCGAAGCCGTCGACTGGTTGCAGCAGTACCAGCGCGAGCCCGGTTATTCTAAGGCCATGCGCGCCATCGCCCAGGTGGCGGCGCAGACCGATCCCATGGCGGCGCTGGCGATGGTCGACGATATCACTTCGGCTCAGGACCGCCAGGTCGCGGTCGATACTATTACCCGCACCTGGTCGAGCCGCGAGCCGGCCGCCGCCGCGGCCTGGGCCGAAACCCTGGAAGACCCGTCCCAGCGCAGTTCGGCGATCCGTATCGCCGCCAATCGCTGGGCCCGCTTCGACCCTCAGGCCGCCGGCCAGTGGGTGATGCAGTTAAAAAGCGACAGCGCCCGCGACGACGCGCTGGTTTCCCTGGTGCACCAGCACCGCGATTCGGCCGACTCGGCGCTGCCGCTGATCAATGCCATGCAGTCCGAACAGCGGCGCCTGAGCGCGGTATCAAGCCTTTACACGCGCATGCTGCAGTACGATCCGGACGGCGCGGAAGATTTTCTTGCCCGCACCGGCATCAGTGCGCAGAGCCGCGGCCAGCTGCGGCGGCAGATGCAGCGCGACCGCAATGAATAAAACCCCGCTACAGCTCGCCCGCCGTCAGTGGTGCCAGTCACCGTAGGCCTGGTGCCTGTCGATGAAAGCGAGTATTTTTTCCTTCTGCTGCGGTGTCAGTGAGGCGTGCAGTTCACTGACCGTCGGCAGAATCTCGCTCAGCCGCCGCGCCATTTCCCGCTGGTGCTCATCCAGCCGGTTCAACACGGCGGTTTCATCGAGCGCCTCGCCCGCCACCATGACGCGCAGTTGCTCGCGGTGCTGGCGGCGCTGTGCGGCCATTGCCATGCGCGACTGCAGGGCGTAGTCCTTGATTTCGTTGAGCAGCTGCACCTGCTGCGCGGACAGCGCCAGCTCTTTGCTGACATGGTGCACCAGGTATTCCGCCTTGGCCTGGTGATTGTGGCGGCAGGCACTGAGGCCGGCGGCTACGGCCAGCAGCGAAAACATGATGACGGCTATTTTTACCACGCGGTTTTGCAAGATGGCGCTAGACATAAAACAATCCTCGATAATTTGACTGCCATGCCAGTGTAGCGCCGGCGGACTGCGGGATCTTTTCGCCGGGGTATCCAAATGTATCGATATGTATCAATCGCCACCGCAGCCTGGCGCGTCCGCTTCCGCGCCCCAGCCGCCGCCGCTGCCGCTGCAGCCGATATGCGCGGCGCAATAACGGTCGTCGGGCATACCGGTGCAGTCGAGCGCATATTTGAAGCCGTCGGCTATCTGCAGTTTTTCATCCAGGGCAAAAAGCGGCGGCAGCCGGTCGGGCGACTTCGGCATTATCCCTTCGCGCAGGCAGGCGATGCGCCAGGCGCGCTTGATACCGGTCTGCGCCAGCCTGGGTGAACGCATCGCCTCGGCCGGCGTATGGTGCAGGAAGTGCCCCAGAGACTGCCGGCAGAATTGCTGGTAAAGCCGGGTAAACAAAATAAATTCATGCCAGGCCACATCCACGACCTGCGACGGCATGGACACCATACGCCGGCCGGCGACATTGCAGATCTGAAAATACTCGCGCAGCCCCTTAACCGCCTGTTTGGCCTGGTGGCGGCTCAAATGCGGATATCTCTGCATTACCTTAGCGACGATGGCAGCGGGAAACTCGAAGCGCTCAATGCGCCTCTCCCTGACCCTCGCCATGATACGGCTGTGGACGATAAAGCCGGCCGGAATAAAGGCCAGCAGAAAAAGATACGGCAGCAGTTTTTCCATCGTTATCACCCTGTCGACGACAGGCGCGCGGACAGGCGCGCTGCCTATGACCGCCACTGCGCGGCAGCGCCGGATTCGGCTGAGTGTCAAATCCCAAAGACGCTGCTGAAGCATAGCGGCGGCCACTGTATGTATCAATATGTAACAGGCCATCTTGTTGAAATACATAACTTTTTTGTTCAGCACAGGGCGGCAGTGGGCGCCGCCGCGGTGCAGCCTTAAACAATTGGCTTTATCATAGGCATTCCCTGTCACAGACACCGCAACCATGCCTGATCAAGTCCTGCTGATCGACGACGACGAAGCGCTTGCCGAATTGCTGGCTGCGTATTTTCAACGCTATGAATTGTCGCTGCTGGCGGCGTCGCGCCCCTCGCAGGGCATGGCGCTGCTGCGGCAGCGGCGCCCGCAAGCGGTTATCCTCGATGTGATGCTGCCGGAAAAGGACGGCTTCGAAGTCTGCCGCGATATTCGCCGCGACAGCCATGTGCCGATTCTGATGCTGACGGCGCGCGGTGAACTCAGCGACCGGGTGGTGGGGCTGGAGCTGGGCGCCGATGACTACCTGGCCAAACCCTTCGAACCGCGCGAGCTGGTGGCGCGCATGCAAAGCCTGCTGCGGCGCGCGCGGCTGGAGCACCCGCCGGGCGAGCTGCTGTGTTTCAAGGGGCTGGATTTTAAGGGGCCGGGTTCCAAGGGGCTGGAAATCGACCCGAATCTGCAGCAGGCGAGCCTGGGCGGGCGGCCGCTGGCGCTGACTACATCGGAGTACCAGTTGCTGATGCTGCTGGCCAGACACCCGAATCAGGTATTGTCGCGCGACGACATCATGCAGGCATTGAAAGGCAACGAGGTGGAAATATTCTCCCGCGCCATCGATATCAGCGTCAGCCGCCTGCGGCAAAAACTGAAACAGCAGCACGGCGACCAGTATATCAAAACGGTATGGGGGCGCGGCTATACCTTCGTCGGCGAGGCCGCATCGGGAGCTGAGCCATGATCGCAGGCATTGAGCAAAACCCCGCCCAAACCCTAGCGCGCCGGCGCTCGCTGTCATTGCGCCTGCTGCTGATCTTTCTGTTTACCGGCCTGTTGCTGCTGGTGCTGCTGCACAGCGCCTTTCGCGGCGCCGCGCAAAGTGAAGTTGCCGGGCTGATCCGGCAGTCCATCGCCGAGTACAGCCTGTACCTGGCCGGGCAAATCGGCAGCCCCGCCGACTACGGCAGCGCCCGGCGCATTGCCGAGCGCACCCGCCTCGCCATCAGCATTGACGATGAACGCGGCTTCTGGTCCACCGATCCGCGGCGCGAGGCCCTGCAAGACATTCGCTTCAGGCCAACCGATTACCCGCAGGTCAGCTACCGTTTCGTCCGCGGCGATCTGCATATCCGCGTCAATACGGAAATCGCCACAGTCTATTTCAGCGCCCGCCACCGGCCGCGGCTGTCCGAGGCCGGCGCCGCCACCTGGCTGCCGCTGGGCCTGATGCTGGTCGTTATCTGGTGCAGCTACCAGTTGGTCAAGCGCCTGTTCAGCCCCATCAATGCCATGCACCAGGCGGCGCTGCGCTTTGGCAACGGCGAGCTGCAGCACCGCATCGCGGTGCGGCGCGACGACGAACTGGGGCAGCTCTCGGCCGTCTTCAACCAGATGGCGCAAAAGATCGAGCAGATGCTCGACACCAAGCGGCAGCTGCTGCTGGCCATCAGTCACGAACTGCGCTCGCCGCTGACGCGCATGCGGGTGGCGGCGGAGTTGACTGAGGTTTTCGACAACACCGAAAATGCCAAGGTGCGGGAAATGCTGATCGGCGATATCCGCGAGATGGAGCAGGTGCTGGCGGAATTACTGGAAAGCGAGCGCCTGGAAATGGGCACCGGCGCACTGCGCAGACAGCCCTGCGATCTGCACCAACTGGTCGGCGCTCTGCTGCGCGATCACTTCGCCGCTGAAGACGCCATCGACGTGCATATGGAAGACCTGCCGCCGCTGACACCGGCACCGCAGTTCGACGCCGTATCGATCAAGCTGATGTTGAAAAACCTGCTCGCCAATGCCGTCCGACACCGCAACGGCAAAGCGGTCAGCCTGAGCCTCTGGCGGCGCGACGACGCTATCGTCGTCGAGGTCAGCGACCGCGGCAGCGGTGTCGACGGCCGCCATATCGAGTTTCTGACCGAGCCTTTCTACCGTGTCGACCCCTCGCGACAGCGCCAGACCGGCGGCTACGGCCTGGGCCTGTATCTGTGCAGACTGGTGGCGGAGGCCCACGGCGGAACCATGGCGATTGCCAGCGAAAAGGGCGCGGGAACCACAGTCACCGTCACGCTGCCGCTATAGCTGCTCCACCACGCAGCCTTTGGCGGCCAGCCTGGCCAGCACGCCTTCGCGGCCCACCAGGTGCAGCGCACCGACCAGAATCAGTTCTATCTCCGGCGTCGCCAGCATCGCCTCGATGCGCGGCATCCAGGCGCGATTGCGCTCGACGATCAGGGAGCGGTAGGCGCGGGGAAAATCCCGCCGCAGGGGCTTCAGCGCCAACTTGCGCAGGCCGTCGTTATCGCCCTGGCGCCAGGCCGCTTTCATATCGCGCATCAACACCGGCAACTGCTCCATATCCCGCAGCGTATAGGCGATCAGTTGGTCCTCGCGGCCCACCCCCATCTCGGTGAGATAAGCCAGCTGCTGCTGTGCGGTTTCCAGATACAGGCGTTTTTTGCGGTCGCCGCCGGCGCGCCTGCTGAAGTGCTGATCGACGCCGATACCGGCCAGGCCCAGGCGCTCCAGCTCCAATACCGTCAGCGTCGTGGACAGCAGGCCGGGTTTGAGATTCATCATACCGGCGGCGGGAATACCGCGGCTGCTCAGGTGCTGCTGCAGTGCCCGGTAGGTTTTCGGTTTCAACAGCTGTTCGAGCGTGCGCCCGTCTTTGTAGGTCGACCCCGCCACTACCGCGCGCTGAAATTCCGCACTCTGCAGCACTTCCGCGTCCATCTCCAGCACCACTGTATCGGCCTGGCGGTAGGCCTGGTCAAAACCCGGCGGCAGGGGGTAATCGGCCTCACTCAACAGGTGAATGGTACCCCCGACGAAAAAGTGCGCCCCGTCCTTGCTGACCTTCCATACCGGCGACGCCGCCAGCGCCGGCAGCGCAACAAGCGCCGCCACAGCAAGCAGCAGCCAGACTCTTACTCTATTCATCGTTTGCTTCCAGCAACAACACCCAATCACTAGCGGCTAGCGACTGGTAACCTGCGGCTGATACCCCAGCTCCGTCATCAACGGCGCCAGCGTCTGCCGCCAGACCCGCTCGTCCACCACCCCCACATGCCGGTGGCGAATGATACCTTCGGCATCGACGACATAGGTTTCCGGTGCGCCGAAAACGCCGAGGTCGATACCCAGGCGGCCGTCGCTGTCGACCACGCTGAGAATATAGGGGTCGTGCAGGGTCTTCAACCATTTGCGCGCCTCGGCGACATCGTCCTTGTAATTGACGCCGTAGATGGGCACGCCCTGCTCCGCCAACTGCACCAGAAAAGGGTGCTCGACGCGGCAGGTAACACACCAGGTGGCCCACACGTTCAGCAGCGAGACCTTGCCCTTGAAAATACTCTCGTCGACCCGCCGCGTTTCGTCTTTGACCGTGGTCAGTGAAAACGGCGGCACGGCTTTATCCACCAGCGCCGAGGGCATATGGCTGGGGTCGATACCCAGACCGCGCCAGAACAACAGCGCCAGCGCCATGAAGATAAACAGCGGGATAAACAGCTTCAGCCGGCGCATCAGGCGCTAGGCCCCTTCGGCTGCAGTTTTGCCGTCGCCCGCCACTGCGCCACCATCGCCCGCGGCCGCCCTGTCGTCCGCGGGCGTCCTGCGCCTGATCCGATAGCGCTTGTCGCTGACCGCCAGTACGCCGCCGATACTCATAAAAATCGTTCCCAGCCAGATCCAGCGCACAAACGGTTTATCGTGCACGCTGACCGCCCAGGCATTGCCGCTCAGCGGTTCACCCATGGAGACGTAAATATCGCGCATCAGCCCGGCATCGATACCGGCTTCGGTCATCACATCGCCGCTGGCCAGATAGCGGCGCTTCTGCGGCTGCAGTGTCGCCACCTGCCGCTCGCCGTCAAACACGTAGATGGTCGCCTGGTCGGCGATATAGTTGGGCCCGCGCACTTTTTCCAGGCGATCGAGTTCGAAGCGATAGTCGCCCACCTCCACCGACTGTTTCGCCTCCATACGCAAATCGCGCTGATCGCTGTAGATGGTATTCAGTATCACGCCGATCAGGGTAATGGCCACGCCGATATGGGCACTGAACATGCCGTAGTAACTGAGCCTGAGTTTGCGCAGGCCGGCGCCGATGCTGTCGGCATGGCGCACTTTGCGGTACAGGTCGGCAAACATGCTGAAGGTCACCCAGCTGCCCACCGCCACCGCGGTGGCCGCACCGAGGCTGAATTCACCGGCGTAGAGCCAGGGAAACACGGCACCGGTCAGCAGCGCCAGCAGCGCCGGCGGGCTCAACCAGCGCAGCAGCTGATCGAAGCGGCTGCGCTTCCAGTTGAGCATGACGCCAATGCCGATCAGCACGCTCAACACACCCATGAGAGGCACGAAAAACAGATTGAAAAACGGCGGCCCCACCGACACCTTGCCCCACTCCAGCGCATCGGCAATCAGCGGATACAGCGTGCCCAGCAAGACCGTGGCGGTGACGATCACCAGCACGATATTATTGATCAGCAGAAAGGACTCGCGCGACAGCAGGTTGAAACCCACCACACTTTTCACCACCGGCGCCCGCAGCGCGTAGAGCGTCAGCGAGGCGCCCACCACCAGGGCCAGAAAGCCGAGGATGAAGACGCCGCGCTCGGGATCGTTGGCAAAAGCGTGCACCGAGGTCAGGACACCGGAGCGCACCAGGAAGGTGCCCAGCAGACTCAGTGAGAAGGCGAATATCGCCAGCAGTATGGTCCAGCTTTTGAACACGCCGCGCTTTTCCGTGGCGGCCAGTGAGTGAATCAGCGCGGTGCCCACCAGCCAGGGCATGAACGAGGCGTTTTCCACCGGGTCCCAGAACCACCAGCCGCCCCAGCCCAGTTCGTAGTAGGCCCACCAGCTGCCGAGCGAAATACCGAGGGTGAGAAAGGCCCAGGCGATAGTGGTCCAGGGGCGCGACCAGCGCGCCCAGGCGGTATCGAGGCGCCCGGACAACAGCGCGGCAATGGCAAAGGCAAAGGCCACCGAAAAACCCACATAGCCCATGTAGAGCATGGGCGGGTGCACGATCAGACCAAAGTCCTGCAACAGCGGGTTGAGATCGCTGCCCTCGGCCGGATGGTGCGGCAGATAGCGGTCGAAGGGGTTGGAGGTCAGCAGCGTAAACAGCAAAAAGCCGACGCCGATCATGCCCATCACCGACAATACCCGCGCCAGCATATCCAGCGGCAGGTTTTTGCTGAACACACTGACGGCGTAGGTCCACAGCGCCAGCGTCAGCACCCACAGCAGCAGCGAGCCCTCGTGGCCACCCCACACGGCGCTGATCTTATACTGCACCGGCAGCAGCGTATTGGAGTGATTGGCCACATATTTGACCGAGAAATCGTCCTGCAGAAACGCCCAGCACAGGCATAAAAAAGCGATTGTGGTAAATACCAGCACACCGGCCGACAGCGAGTGGCAGCTGGCCATCAATACGCGGCTGCCGGTAATGGTGCCGGCCAGCGGCAACAGTGCCAGCAGCACGGTCAGACACAGCGCCAGCAACAGTGCAAAGTGACCTAATTCAGGCACCATAATCTATACCCTCGCACGCTTCATCGTATTCACCTTTGTTTTTCATGGTATCGGCCACCTCCGGCGGCGTGTAGTTTTCATCGTGCTTGGCCAGTACCTGGCTGGCCTGAAACACGCCGTCGCCATCGAGGCGGCCGTTGACCACCACCGCCTCACCCTCGGCAAACAGATCCGGCAGAATGCCGTTGTACTGCACCTCCAGCTCCGCCGCGCCGTCGGTCACCAGGAAGCTGACGATGAGACTGTCCTCGGCGCGATCGACACTGCCCGGCAGCACACAGCCGCCGGCGCGAATCTGTTTGTCCACCGGCGCCTGGCCGGCGACGATATCCGAGGGCGGATAGAACAGGTTGATATTCTCGCGCAGCGCATAGCCCATCAGGCCGGCGGCGAGGCTGGAGAAGAAGACGATGAACAGGACCAGGATCAGGCGTTGTTTGCGGATGGGGTGCATGGGGTTGGGGTGCTCAGTTGGGGAAAAGGAAAAAGGGAAAAGGGAAAAGTGGGCGCTGCGCTGTTGTTGCAATCGTTGTGGTTGCAATCGTCGTGGTTGCAAGCCTTGTTGTTGCAAGCATTGTCGTTTCGAACACTGTCGTTTCGAATACTGTCATTGGTGTCATGGAATTAACCTGCGGTTTCAAGTTGTGACTGGGTGCGGGACTGGATGGCCTGCTGGCGTTTCTGTTCGGCCATAAAGCGCCGCCGCGCGCGCAGTGGTCTGACAACCAGATAAACAAGCGCAATTGCCGTAACAATATAACAACTCCAGACAAAGGGCCCGTGCCCCGACATATAGAGAAAATCGCCCAGCGAAGCAAACTGAAAATTCATGCCGTACTCCCCTCCACTTTTCCCTTTTCCCTTTTCCCTTTTCCCTTCTCTCCCCCCTCGACAATATCCCGCACCCACTGCGTGCGCCTCTCCCGCTGCAGTATCTCCACCCGCGTCTGCATTATCAACGCCAACGCGTAAAAACAGTAAAATCCAATGATCATGGTCAATAACGGATAGAACATGGAGGGGTGGATGGTGGACTGGGAGGTAAACTTAATCGTCGCCGGCTGGTGCAGGGTATACCACCAGTCGACGGACTTATAAATGATGGGAATATTGACAGTACCCACCAGCGCCAGTATGGCACTGGCCTTATTGGCGGTATCGCGGCTCTGGTAGGCTTCCTGTAAAGCGATAACGCCGAGATACAGAAACAGCAGCAATACCATGGAAGTTATGCGGGCATCCCACACCCACCAGGTGCCCCAGGTGGGTTTGCCCCAGACGGCGCCGGTAAACAGCGCCAGAAAAGTCAGCACGGCGCCGATGATGGCCGCCGACTTCATGACCATATCGGCCAGCTTCATTTTCCAGATCAGGCCCACAGCGCCGCTGATCGCCATCACATAGTAGCCGGCCAGCGCCAGCACGGCAGTGGGCACATGCACGTAAATTATCCGATAGCTGTTGCCCTGTTTATAGTCGGGGGGGGCAAAGGCCAGCCCCCAGACCGCCCCTACCAGCAGCAGTGCCGCCGTCAGTGCGCCGAGCCAGGGAAGCCAGGGAGCGGATTTTTCGTAAAACCAGCGCGGCGAGCCGAGCCTGTGAAACCATTGCCATGCCACGGAATCTGTCTCTACCTCTGAAGTGCTTCTTTGACTTGCCGGGCGTCCTCACTCGCTGTTTTTTGCAGCTGCCTTTCTACTGCCTCTGCTACTGCCTTTCGACTGCCTGCCAACTGCAGCTTTAACTGCGGTTGCGGCTGCAGCCCTGCCGGGCAGCTTTGCCGCTGCGGCGGCGCCAGCGATGACCGATCAAGCGTTAGTGCCTATTTTATACTGATGAGGACCGCGGTTGTCGCCTAAGACAAGTATTTTTCTCGCGTTATCCGCCTCCGGGGTGAATTTTTGTGACTTTTGCGACTGTTATCGCAATGCGGCCGGGCTCAACCGTCGATGCTGATACGCAGGGCCGCGGCCGAAGCCAGTGGCGCCAGTACCGCGGCCAGCGCCAGCAGCGCACCGAGTATGGCGATTTGCGGCGCAAACGGGAAGCCGTCGACGGCGCTGCGCACCGCCCCGGCGCCGAAAATCAGTACCGGTGCGTACAGCGGCATAATGATCAGCGACAGCAGCAGGCCGCCTTTGCGCAGGGCCACGGTAAGCGCCGCGCCAATGGCGCCGATCAGGCTCAAACTGGCGGTGCCGAGCAACAAACTCAGGCACAGCGGCAGGTAGCCCGCCGCCGGCAGCGACAGCATCACCCCCAGCAGCGGCGCCATCAGAGTCAGCGGCAGGCCGGTAACCAGCCAGTGGGCCAGGACTTTGGCAAGCACCATCAGATACAGTGGCTGCGGGCTGATCAGCAACTGCTCCAGCGAGCCGTCTTCAAAGTCGCTGCGGAACAGGCCGTCCAGCGCCAGCAGCGTCGACAGCAGCGCCACCACCCAGATAATGCCCGGCGCCAGCGTCGCCAGCAGCTGCGGGTCCGGACTGACCCCCAGCGGCACCATGGTGATCACAATCAGAAAAAAGACCAGCGGATTGGCGATTTCGCCGCGGTGGCGATAGGCCAGTGTCAGGTCGCGCCGCAGGATGGCGGCAAACGCCGCACCGATGGCGGCTGGCGGCGCATTCACGGCCCGGTCTCCGGCTCTTCGCCGGCGCTGTCCGGCGAATAGGGGTAATAGCCCTGCGGCGGTTGAAAATCCATCAGGTTGAGTCGCTTGACCCCCGCCAGTCCCAGATTCTGGTGGGTGGTCAGCACCACCGAGCCGCCGCCGCGGGCGTGCTCCTGCAGCAGGCTCTCCAGTGCGGCCACACCCTGTTTATCGATGGCGGTAAAGGGCTCGTCCAGCACCCAGATCTGCGCCGGGGTCAGGTACAGGCGCGCCAGTGCCACGCGCCGCAACTGGCCGGCCGAGAGGATGTAACAGGGGACGTCCTCGAAGCCGAGCAGCCCGACCTCCTCCAGCGCCCGGGCAATGGGCAGCTGTTTATGGCCGCTGCCCATACCGCTGAACCACTGCAGGTTCTCGCGCGGACTGAGGGCTTTTTTTACGCTCGGCAGGTGGCCGAGGTAGAGCAGGTGGTTGAGATAGTCGAGGCGCTGGCGGTGCAGGTCCTCGCCGCGCCAGCACAATTCGCCCTGGAATTCCCGCGAGACGGTGGTGAGAATACGCAACAGCGTGGTCTTGCCACTGCCGTTGGGCCCCTCGACCTGGACGATATCGCCGGGATAAATCTGCAGCTGCAGGCGGCAGAACAGTACGCGCTCATCCCGCTCGCAGTGGAGGCCTCGCGCCTCAATGACAGGTGTGGTCAACTTTTGCTCTTTTCAACCGTTTGCTGTTTTCAACCGCCGGCAGCCCGGTCAGCGGCCGGCTGCCTATTAATCGGGGTAACGCGTTATACTCTCAATAACCGGCGGGGATTATAACGAGCGACGGGACTTTTGTACCAGCGACGCCCGCGCGCAGACCCCGGTCCGATTGCGATTGTTGCCAGGTTGCTATACTGCCCGGTCCATATACCGATAGCCGCTCTATGTCGATAAACCTGCCCCCATCAGTGCCTGCAACGGCAACCCGGCAGCTGCTCCAGGGCCTGCAGAGCGGCCGCAACAGCGCCCTGCAGGCCGTGGTTCGAGCCCTCGATCTGCAGGTGGGCGACACCCTGAGCGCGCAGGTACAGCGTGTCCTGCCGCTTTCCGACCAGCAACGCCAGGCGCTACAACAAGCGCTACAACAGCCGCTACAACAATCGCTACAACAACAGGCACTCGGCGCCGAGCTGAAAAACCTGCTGCAGTCGCCGCGCCTGCAGCTGGTAGAGCTGATGGCCCGGGGGCAGCCGCTGCTGACATTCAGCGATCAGGCCCTGCGCCCGCGACAGACGCTGCAGCTGCAGCTGGCGGGGGCCGCGCGGCTGGTGCTGCTGGCGCCGTCCGGCAGCGGCGACGGGGCGGCCGCGAACCGCCGTGAACTGATCGGCCAGAGCCTGCGGGCGCTGCTGCCGCAACAACACTTGCAACAACACCTACAACAACACCCGCAAAAACAACCGCTGCAGCAGCTGTTGCAGACACTGGACGTGCTGGCAAAGTCCGCTGCCGGCCCGGCCCTGCCGCCCCCGGTCAGACAGGCGCTGGATCTGCTGCAGCGCCACGTGCATACACCGGCGGCGCTGTCGCAGCCGCGACAGCTGAGCAGGATTCTGTCGCAGATGGGGCTTTTCTACGAAAACAGGCTCAACCGCGCCGTGTCGCAGGCCGGGGAAATACCGCGTGCGCTGCCGGCCAGCGACCTGAAAGGCGCGCTGTTGCAGGCAGTGCGCCGCCTCGAGGCGGCCCTGGCGACGGCCCGCACTCCCGCCGCCGCGCCTGGGCCGGCATCACCCTTTGTCAGGCTGTCACAGGCAGCGGCCGCAGGACAGTCGCCAGCGTCCCTCCATCAGCCCCTGCACCAGTCCCTGCCGGCGTTATTGCGCCTGTGGCAGCAGCCGGGCGACCGGCCTCAGGGCGACTCCGGTCGCGGCAACCTGCGGGTTGAACTGATGTCGCTGTTACAGCAGCAATTGCTGGCCTCGCTGACAAAGCTGCAATTGCGCCAGCTGCAGTCTCTGCCGCCGTCTGCCAACCCGCAGGAGCAGGGCACCCAGACCTGGCAGGTGGAAATTCCGCTGCGCTTTGCCGGCGCCGTGCACAGTATGGAAATGCATATCGAACAAAAATGGGAAAAACCCGACAGCCGGCGCAGCGACGACCCGCGCAAAGTGCGCCAGTGGTTTGTGGCGCTGGCGTTCGATATTCCCGGGCGCGGCGCCATATACGCGCACCTGAAGATCATCGACGCCACGCTGGCGGCCAGTATCTGGGCGCAGCGGCAGGAGACTCTGCACGCGGCCCAGCAGAAACTGCAGCAGTTGCGCGCGAACCTGCAGGACTCGGGCCTCGAGGTAAGCGATATCCGGTGTTTCAAGGGCCAGCCGCCTGGAAAAGATGTGCGCCTGGACTACTCTCTGATAGATATAAGGACATAAACCGCCAATGGCCAGTAACGAACCGCCCGCCGATCGCGGCGAGCTGCAAAAAGCGGTGGCGCTGTTTTACGACGGCGACCGCGCGCCCACTGTCAGCGCTAAAGGCATCGGCGCCGCGGCCGAAGAAATCATTGCCATTGCGCAACAATACGATGTTCCACTGTGTGACAACCCGGCATTGCTGGACTTACTGATCACATTGGAATTGGGGGAGGAAATTCCGCAGAGCCTGTATATCGCAGTGGCGCATATCATCGCCTTTGCCTATGATCTGCAGGGCAAGACACCGGAACACGCGCGCCGCTGACTCTGCACGGGCGCAGGCGGGGAGGAAAACAGCAACGGCACTCAGCTGCATTATGGGGGATTCATGCAAATGACCATTGTTATGCGCGTTTTTACCAATGTTGTCGCAAACGTTTATGCAAAAATTTATGCAAACATTGTTGAAAACGTTGTTGAAAACATTGACAAAGGCGTCGTTAAAAACGTCGTTAAAGACATTGTTAAGAACACTGTTAAAAACGCTGTTAAAAACATTGCCAAAAACACAGGCGGGAGGGCTCGATGTCGATGTCACCGCTAATCACCGCCGCTGAATTGAAGCAGCGCCTCGGCAGCGATACCGCAGTAATCGACTGCCGCTTTTCACTGGCCGATCCGGCACTCGGTTATCGCCAATACCGCGACGGCCACATTACCGGCGCTTACTACTTTTCTCTCGACCGGGACCTGTCGGCGCCGCCGGCCGAGCACGGCGGCCGCCATCCGCTGCCGGACACCGATACCCTGGTGGCAAAGCTCAATGCCGCCGG
>JANQMH010000046.1 GCA_028280195.1 Exilibacterium sp. | reverse complement strand
GCGGCGGGCGCCGCAGGCGCCCGCCGCCGGCGATGCGGTCCGCCAGGTGGCCGACCGACATTGCATAAAACTCCGAGCGGTTCCAACCCATGACGGTATGAAAATTGGCATAGATCAGAAAGGCCGGCCCGTGCCGGCCCGCCGGCACCAGCAGCGCGGCTTCGATGTCCGCTGCTTCCAGGGCGCCGCCATCGGCATCGGTAATCCCCAGGCGCCGCCAGGCAGCCAGCGGCTGCGGCTTGCCAATGCCGCTGAGCTGGTAGGGAAAACCCTCCGGCAGCCTTACCTCGCGTCCCCAGCGCAGCCCGCGCTGCCAGCCCAGAGCGGTGAGAAAGCTGCCGGCGGAAGCCATGGCGTCTTCCAGGCTGCCCCATAGATCGCGCCTGCCGTCGCCGTCGCCGTCTACCGCATGACGCAGAAATACCGACGGCATGAACTGCATATGGCCGAAGGCACCGGCCCAGGAACCGCGCAGCTGCTGCACGGAAATTTCATTGCTGTCGACAATTTGCAAAGCGGCCAGCAGCTCGCCGGTAAAGTACTGGCTGCGGCGCGGATCGCAGGCCAGCGTCGCCAGTGAATCGAGTACCGGCATATTGCCGAAGTAGCTGCCGAAGTTGGTTTCCAGACCCCAAAAGGCCAGCAGATACTGAGCCGGCACACCGCTCTGCGCGGCCACGCGGCGCAGTAGCGGCCCGTGGCTGCGCAGCAACTCGCGTCCCCGGGCAACCCGGTCGGCGGTCACCCGCCGGTTCAGGTAGGCGGCAAAACTCTCGTTGAATTCGGGCTGTTGCCGATCCAGCTGGATGACCCTCGCAACGTGGTTGACCTCGCCCAGGACCTGCTCCACCACCGCCGCGGATATACCGCGCTCCAGCGCCTGCTGCTGCAATGCCGTTACACACTGCCGGAACGGCGGCTGGCCGGCGGCGTGCAGCGATAGCGGCAGCCACAGAGCACAGCACAGCGGCAGGTAAAATCTCAGGCGGGCAATAAACATAGGCTGGTTTTTAACACTCCGGTAAGCGGCATATCAGTCAGCTAAGGCGCCGCTGCGGCTGATTTTACCCGATTCACGCAGCGCCTGCTGCAGTAATGGACAAGCGCCCGCTGTGGTAGCGGATAAACCCCCGTTGCAGCGCTAACAAACATTTGTTGCGTCAATAGTAAACGTATAAAACAGTAGCCGCGGGCGAGGTGGTCGTGGAGAATAAACAGCTGGCCGGATAAATGCCGCAACGGCGCCGGTGAAGCGCTCTCCCGTATAAAACCAATGGAAATATCATGGTGATGAAAGACCGGCCCGGCAACGGCGATGCCGAGGGCCTGAACAAGGCCTGTCACGAACTCGAGACGGCCGGCTGCGGCCCGGCCGCGCAGGGCAGCTTCGTCGCCGATAAACCGCAGACCGATGCCGACTGCGGCAAGGTGCGTGAGTCCTGGTCGCTGCTCGGCGTGCTGGTGCTGGCAGTGTCACTGGGTCCGCTGGCAATGTCATCGTTCATCCCCGCCATCCCGGCGATACAGAGCAGTTTTGCCGTGCCCGCGGCGGTGGCGCAGCTGACGCTGTCGGTATCGATGTGGTCGATGGCCCTGTGCTCGCTCGCCTACGGCTCGCTGGCCGACAGTTACGGCCGCCGTTCGGTGTTGCTGGGCGGAGTAGGGATCGCCATCGCCGGCAGTGCCATGTGCGCGCTGGCACCGAGTATCGAGTGGGTGATTGCCGGCAGAGCGCTGCAGGCGGCCGGAGCCACCTCGGGTTTTGTGTTGGCCCGGGTGATCGTCAGGGATGTCTACGGTGACAGCCGCGCCGCCAGTGTCCTGGGTTATATCACCGCGGCCATGACCCTGGCGCCGATGGTGGGGCCGATTCTCGGCGGCTATCTGATCGAAGCTGCCGGCTGGCGCAGTATCTTTGCCAGTGTCAGCGGCATCGCTGTACTGCTGTGGCTGCTGCTGGCGGCGCAGCTGCCGGAAACCCGGCCGGCCACTGCTGCGGCCGCACCGCTGTTCGACCTGCCGGGCTTCGCGCGGCTGTTGCAGTTGACCGAATACCGGCGCTACCTGCTGTTCGGCACCATGGCGCAGTCCACTTTCATGGCTTTTCTCGCCGGCGCGCCCTATATCGTGACCCAGTACTTCGGCCTGCCGGCCACCGCCTACGGTTTCTACTTCATTGCCGTTCCCATCGGTTTTGCCATCGGCAGTTTCACCGCCGGGCATTACGGCGAGCTTATCGGCCACGAACGGCTGCTGTATCTGGGAGCCGGCGGCTCACTGACAGCCTGCCTGGTGGCGCTGTGGCTCAGTCTGGCAGCCGGCTATACACCCTGGAGCCTGTTTCTGCCGATGGCGGTGGTGGCGGTCTGCCAGGGCATGTCGATGCCCGGGGCCCAGGTGGGTATTCTGGTCGCTGCCGGGCCACGCTCCGGGGCGGCTTCGGGCCTGTTCAGCTTCGCGCAGCTGATGGTCGGCGGGCTGGCGGCGCAGCTGGTGGGCGTGCTGATCGGGTTCGGTCCGGTTGCCGTCACCGCCATCATTACCTGCACATCGGCGCTGGCCTGCATGGCCTTGCTGCTGACACCGCGGCCGCTGGTGTCGCAACAGCGCGGCGGGTGAGCGCCGCTTAACCTCAGCGCAGATACATATTGACACAGGTGACGACGATGCCGGCGATATTGCCGGCCTCGGTCAGATAAGGGCATACCAGCAAATACTCGGTGCCGTACTCGCCGGCCATCACGCTGTAGCTGACTTTGTAGAGCCTTATATCGGTGTCCGTTACCGAGCAGATACCGTCTTCGTAGAGGAACTCCCTGACCAGGCTTTCGCCCAGCAGGTTATCGGCTTCGTTGGGCCAGTAGCTGCTGGAATGACCCTGGTAATCGATAGCAAAACTGCGGCTTTTATCCAGGTTGAAAAACTCCACTCCCGGATTTTGGCAGTCGGCGCGGCCCTGCCAGGCCGCCACCGCGTCGACGATTTCCTGCCGGCAGGTCTGCGCCAGTTGCAGGGCCTGTGAGTTGTGGTAGGCGAGAGTGGCGAAATGATGTTCATTGTCGTGAAACTTCATACTGGGGTCCCGGTCGGTTGCTCCACTTTCAGGGTTTATCAGGCGCTCTGCGGCGCGGCGGTGGTTTTTTTCGCGCCGCCGCCCAGCGCCGCCAGCTGGCGGCACAGCACATAAAACACCGGCGTAAACAGCAGGCCGAAGAAAGTGACGCCGAGCATACCGCTGAACACCGCCACTCCCAGGGCCTGGCGCATTTCGGCGCCGGCGCCCGAGGCCAGTACCAGTGGCACCACCCCGAGGATAAAGGCAAAGGATGTCATCAGAATCGGGCGCAGGCGCAGTTTGGCCGCGTCGATGGCCGCATTCCAGCGGTCCCTGCCCTCGTCCTCCAGCTGCTTGGCAAACTCGACGATCAAAATCGCGTTCTTGCTGGCCAGTGCCACCAGCACCACGAAGCCTATCTGGGTGAGAATGTTATTGTCCATACCCGCCAGCGCCACACCGGTAATTGCCGATAGCAGACACATTGGCACGATCAGGATCACCGCCAGCGGCAGTGTCCAGCTCTCGTACTGCGCCGCCAGCAGCAGATAGACAAATACCACCGCCAGGATAAAGGCGATTGCCGCGGTGCTGCCGGCCTGTTTTTCCTGCAGCGCGATCTCGGTCCATTCGAAGCCCATGCCGTCGGGCAGTACCTGCTCGGCGAGGCGCTCCATGGTGGCCAGCGCCTCGCCGGTGCTGTAGCCGGGCGCGGCATTGCCGAGCAGGCCGGCAGCGGGATACAGGTTGTAACGCGGCACCCGCGAGGGGCCGGCAATGTCTTGCGGTACCGCCACTGAGCCGATCGGTACCATATCGCCGCGCTCGTTGCGCACGCGGATGCGGGTGGCATCGTCCGGGGTCAGGCGGTAGGGTGCGTCGGCCTGGGCGGTAACGCGAAAGGTGCGGCCGAGAAAATTGAAATCGTTGATAAACGACGAGCCGAGATAGACCTCCAGCGCTTCGAAAATATTGGCCACCGGCACCCCCAGCTGTTCGGCTTTCTCGCGGTTGATGTCCAGGTACAACTGTGGTGTGCCGGTCTCGAAAAACGTAAAGGCTGAAGTCACAGCCGGGTGCTGATTGGCCGCCCCGGCGAGGCTCCAGGTGGCCTGCTCCAGCGCCTGCAGTCCGCGCCCGCGCCGGTCCTGCACCATCATGCGGAAGCCGCCGGCGTTGCCCATACCGCGCACCGGCGGTGGCGGAATCACCACGATAAAGGCCTCTTCGATGGCGGCCATGCGCCGGCTCATTTCGGCCAGCACATCGTCGTAGTCGAGACCGAGTTTTTCCCGTTCGTCAAAGTCTGCCAGCACCGGAAAGATAGCCGCGGCGTTGGTGGCATTGGTAAAGGTGGCGCCGGCAAAACCGGTAAAGGCCACGGTGTTGATGACCGAGTCCATATCCATCAATTGCTCGGTCGCCTCTTCGACCACCGCATCGGTGCGCGACAGCGAGGCGCCCGGCGGCAGCTGAATGCTGACAATGAAATAGCCCTGATCCTGCGGCGGAATAAAACCGGTGGGCACGCGGTTAAACTGCCAGGCCGCCAATACCATCAGGCCGATATAGACCAGCACCACCATGCCGCTCTTTTTCACGAAGATACAGATGATGTCGCCGTACTTCTTCGCCAGTTTATCCAGCATGGCGTTGAAGAGGTTGAAAAAGGCCTGTACCGGGCCTTTGCCGCTGTGCTCATCGGGGTTGTGATCTTTTAACAGAATTGCCGACAGCGCCGGACTCAGGGTCAGCGAGGTAAATACGGATATCACTGTGGCGACGGCGATGGTGACGCCGAATTGCTGGTAGAACTGGCCGGATATCCCCTCGAGAAAGGTGGTGGGCAGGAACACCGCCACCAGTACCAGGCCCATGGATATCAGCGCGCCGCCCACTTCATTCATCGTGCGCCTGGCAGCGGTCAAGGCGTCCAGCCCCTGGCGCATATTGCGCTCCATATTCTCCACCACCACAATGGCGTCGTCGACGACGATACCGATGGCCAGCACCAGGCCGAACATAGTGAGGTTATTGAGGGAGAAGCCCAGCGCCTGCATTACTGCAAAGGTGCCGATCAGCGATATCGGTATGGCCAGGATCGGGATAATGGCGGCGCGCCAGGTTTGCAGAAACACAATGATGACCAGCACCACCAGTATCACCGCCTCGATCAGTGTGGCCACCACCGCATCGATGGACTTCTGCACGAACTCGGTGGGGTTGTAGGCGATTTCATAGGCCAGGCCCTGGGGAAAGTCCGCCGACAGTTCTTCCATGGTGGCGATAATGGTTTCCGCCGTCGCGATGGCATTGGTGCCGGGCCGCTGAAAGACCGGCATGGCCACGGCGGGCCGACTGCCCAGGTAGCCCTTATTGACATAGGCCTGGGAGCCGAGCTCCACCCGGCCGATATCCCGCACCCGTACCACGCTGGTGTCGTCGGCTTTGACGATCACATTTTCGAACTGCTGCGGGTCGATCAGGCGCCCCTGGGTCTGCACGCTGATTTCAAAAGCGTTTTGCTGCGGCACCGGTGACTGGTTCAGGTTGCCGCTGGCGACTTGAATGTTCTGCGCCCGCAGCGCCTGCACCACATCGCCGGCGCTCAGGCCGAGCGACTGGATGCGATCCGGGTCCAGCCAGATGCGCATCGAGTACTCGCTGGCGCCGAACAGCTGAATATCGCCCACCCCCTCGATGCGGCGCAGCCGGTCGCGCAATTGCAGCACCGCGTAATTGCCGATATAGGTCTGGTCGTAGGTGCCGTCGGGCGAAAACATATTGATCACCATCATCAGATCCGGTGAATTTTTTCGCGTCGTTATGCCCAGTCTTCTGACCGGCTCCGGCAGGCGCGCCTCGGCGATCGCCACCCGGTTCTGTACCAGTACCTGAGCCTCGTCCAGGTCGGTGCCCAGCTCAAAGGTAATGGTCAGCGTCATCTGCCCGTCGCCGGTGGACTGCGACAGCATATACAGCATGTTTTCGACACCGTTGACTTCCTGCTCGATCGGTGTGGCCACCGTGGCCGCCACCGTTTCGGCGTTGGCACCGGGATAGGTGGCGGTGACCTGGATCGTCGGCGGGGCTACCTGGGGATACTGCTCGATAGGCAGTGAAAAATACGACAGGCCGCCGACAATCATGATCAGAATCGACAGCACCGAGGCAAAGATCGGTCGATCGATGGAGAAATGGGAGAGGTTCATGGTTCGGGTTCCCTGTTGTTCTTATTGCGGCTGCGCGGCGGCCTCTGGCATGCTTGCTGCTTCGCTCGTGACTGCGGCTTGTGATGGCTGCGCAGCTTCAGCGGCTTCAACACCCGTTGCCGCCGGCGCGGCCTCAGTGGTGACACCGGCGACAGACTCAGACTGTGCCGCGCCCCTGATTTCGCCCTCCACCGGTACCACCGCCATCCCGGGCCGGGCCCGCTGCAGGCCGTTGATCACCACCCGGTCGTTTTCACTCAGGCCCTGGCGCACCACCCGCAGGCCGTCGTCCTGCAGTGTGCCCGGTTCGATAAAGCGCATTTCGGCGGTATTTTCGGCCCCCACTACCATGACAAAACGGCGCGATTGATCGGTGCCGATGACCTCGTCGGGTACCAGCAAGGCCTCATACTGGCCGCTGCCAAGCAGCCTGGCGCGGCCGAACAGGCCCGGATAAAGTACGCCGTCGGGGTTGGGAATGATGGCGCGCCCCTCTATGGTGCCGGTGCTGGCATCGAGTTCATTATCGACAAAGTCCATATGGCCCCTGTGATCATAGTTGTCTTCGTCCTGCAGGCGCACATGCAGCGGGTTGGCATTGGTGCTGGAACGGGGGCGTTCACCGGCGCGGTCGAGGCGAATGTAGCGCAACAGATCGCTCTCACTGCCCTGGAAATAAAAATGAATCGGGTCGAGGGAAACCACGGTAGTCAGCAGGCTGGCGTCAGCGCTGCCGCCGGTGATCAGGTTGCCGACATCGACAGCACTTCTGCTGACGCGCCCGTTTATGGGGGATTTGACTTCGGTAAACTCGAGGTTCAGCTCGGCTTCGTCGAGCGCCGCTTTGGTGACCGAACGCTCCTGGGCGCGGCGGTCCAGCACTTCCTGGGCAATGGCCCTTTTTTTCCTGAGGTCAACGGCGCGCGCATATTCCTTTACCGCCAGTTCATACTGTGCTCTGGCTCTGTCAAGGTCTATTTTAAACGGCCGCGGATCGACGACGAACAGGACATCGCCTTCACTGACAATCTGGCCGTCATCAAAGTTGATCGATTCCAGGTAGCCGCTGACCCGGGCGCGGACTTCAACCCGCTCGATGGCTTGAAAGCGGCCGATATATTCGTCCCAGTCGGTGATCTGCCGCTTTGCCGGTGTCGCCACGGTAACCTCGGGAGTGGGCATGGGCGGCGCAGCCACCCCTGCATCCTGACAGGCGGCTACCAGCAGTGCCGACAACGCCGCCAGCAGCAGTCCCTGCCGTGAACGCGGGGTCTGTTTCAACATGGTGCACATAACGATATCCTCGACTGAAAACGTCAATGTTGGAGGGGAGGGGTCAAGTATAAGCGTCTACATCATAAAAGAAAGCCTGCGGTGTCATCATAACAGAATGCCTAGAGTATCTTTTGAAGGTATAGGGTATCTTTTGAAGGTATTGGCTTTCTTACAGATTTTTTGCAGGTTATTTCGTATTAAATGTTGATGCCGAATATGTTTAAATTGCCGGCGTTGCATGCCAACCGTAGATTTCCATATATCTGGATTCGAGATTTATGAAACCCGCTGCGTACCCCGATACCCCGCGTCATCTGTGGGATCATTTCTATGCCATCAGCCGCATACCCCGGCCCTCGAAACACGAGCAGCGTATTCGCCAGTACCTGGTGGAACTTGCCGAGCAGCACGATTGCCAGTGGCAGACCGACGCCATTGGCAATCTGCTGATCCGGGTGCCCGGCAATGGGGGCCTCGAACAAAGGCCGCCGCTGATTATTCAGAACCATCTCGATATGGTGACGGTAAAAACCGATGACAGCGATCACGATTTCAATGTCGACCCGCTGTCCCTGCAGGTGCGCGACAACTGGCTGTGCGCCGACCGCACCACGCTCGGCGCCGATAATGGCCTCGGTTGTGCCGCCGCACTGGCGCTGATGACCGATGCCGAGGTGGTGCACCCGCCGCTGGAACTGCTGTTTACGCTGGATGAAGAGACGGGTATGGGCGGTGCGCTCAACATCGACACTTCCCTGCTCAGCGGCCGGCGTATGCTCAATCTCGATACCGAGGACTGGGGCGAGTTGTTTATCGGCTGCGCCGGCGGGCGCGGCTGGGTGTTTACCCGCCAGTTGCAGCGCGAGCCGGCGCCGGTCGGCGAACGGGGCCTGCGCTTGCGGCTCAGTGGCCTGGCCGGCGGTCATTCGGGCCTGCAGATCCATCAGCAACTTGGCAATGCCAATAAGTTGCTGGCGCAGTGGCTGTACGAGGCGGCGGCACTCGGCGTGCGGCTCAGTGCTTTCAACGGCGGCGTCGCCCACAACGTTATCCCGCGCTCGGCGACTGTCGACTTCAGTTGCCCGCGGCAGCAGGTGGTGGAGTTGGAGCGCCTGAATCAGCGTATGCAGGCGCGCTGGCTGAGCTTTTTGCCCGCGGCCGACCGGCAATTGCAACTGGCGCTGGAAGACTGCGATATAGCCGAGGTGTTTACCCGGGATGCTCAGGCCGGCCTGTGCCAGTTCCTGCTGGCGCTGCCACATGGCGCGCAGAGTTACAATCTGTCGCAGCCCGCCGAACTGGTCGACCTGAGCTGTAACCTGGCGCTGGTCAAAACGGAGGGCGCCGTGCTGGGTGTTACTGCCAGCCTGCGCTTTTTCAACGAGGACGAGGCGCAGGCACTGATGGCTACGGTACTGTCGATTGCCGAAGGGTTTCAGTTTGCAGCCGAAAGCGTGTTGAGTTATCCCGGCTGGAAGCCGGACTTCGACAGCGGGCTGCTGGCGCAAACCCGTGCGCTCTACCGGCAGCTGTTTGACGAAGAAGCGCAGGTCAAGGCCATTCACGCCGGACTCGAGTGCGGTATTTTGAAAAGTAAAATGGGCGAGGTGGACATTATCTCCTTCGGCCCCACCATTCGCGGCGCCCACTCCCCGGCGGAGAGGCTGGATATCAGCACGGTGGAACCTTTCTGGCGCCTGCTTACCGGCCTGGTCCGGCAGCTGTAGGAGTATTCACGCATGCCGGACAGCCAAAATCTGTTTCAGGTTTTCCGCCGCCATTTTCCCGCCGATGGCAATCGCATTGCGCTGCAGGCGGCCGCCGGCGCCGGCCCTTCATACCGCTATGTCGATCTCGTCGAGGAGTCCGGGCGCTGGGCAAATTTTCTGACGGCACAGGGCCTGCAGGCGGGCGACAGGGTCAGTGTGCAAATCGATAAATGCTCCCAGGGTGTGGCGCTGTATCTGGGCTGTCTGCGCGCCGGTTTGATCTATCACCCGCTCAATACCGCCTACCGGCGCAGTGAACTGGATTATTTTCTCGATAATGCCGAGCCCGGTGCCGCGATCTGCTCTCAGGCCTACAGTGAGACGCTGGCGAGTCTGGCTGCCGCCCGCAATATCGGGCGCTGTTTTGTGCTGGGGCCGGCGCTGTTTGACCGGGTCGGCGAGTGTGCTGCGGAGTTCGCCACGCTCGACTGCGGTGCCGACGATATTGCCGCGCTGCTGTATTCTTCCGGCACTACCGGCCGCCCCAAGGGCATTATGCTCAGCCATGGCAATCTCGCTGCCAACGCCACCGCGCTGGCGGCGGCCTGGGGGTTCAGTGAAGGCGACACATTGCTGCATGCGCTGCCGATGTTTCATGTTCACGGCTTGTTCGTGGCACTGGGCTGTGCGCTGATCAGCGGGGCGAAAATGCTGTATCTGGCGAAGTTCGATGCCGGTGAGGTCATTGAGCGGCTGCCTGAGGCGACGGTAATGATGGGCGTTCCCACTTATTATACGCGGCTGTTAGCGCAGCCGCGTTTTTCGCGGCAGGACTGCCGCAATATGCGCCTGTTTATCTGCGGCTCGGCCCCGCTGCTGGCGGCAACGTTTACGCAGTTCGAGCGGCGCAGCGGGCATACCATTCTCGAGCGTTACGGTATGACTGAAACCAATATGAATACTTCCAACCCCTTACACGGCCGGCGCAAAGCCGGCTCGGTAGGCCCGCCGCTGCCGGGGGTGGAGGTGCGTGTGGTGGGGCCGCAGGGGGAGGCGCTGGCGGTTGCGGAGGTCGGTGATGTGCAGGTGAGGGGCGCCAATGTTTTCAAGGGCTACTGGCGTATGCCGGAGAAGACCCGCGAGGATTTCACCGCCGACGGTTTCTTCAATACCGGTGATAAGGGGCTGATAGACAGCGACGGTTATCTGGCCATTGTCGGTCGTTCGAAAGACATGGTCATCAGTGGCGGGCTCAATATTTACCCCAAGGAAGTGGAACTGGTGATCGATGAGCTGGAGGATATTTGCGAGTCGGCGGTAATCGGTGTGCCGCATCCCGATTTTGGTGAGGCGGTTGTCGCCGTGGTTGTGCCGCAGTCCGGGACAGATATCGATGCAAGCCGGCTGCTGACTCGGCTCAAGGGGCAGCTGGCCAATTACAAAATTCCGAAAAAAATTGTCTGCGTAACGCAGCTGCCGAGAAACGCGATGGGCAAGGTGCAGAAGAATCTGCTCAGGGAGACCTATCAGGGTTTGTTTACGGCATAGTGTGTAGTCGGCGACTCGGTTTGGCAAGGCGATGTCGAGGTCGAAACAGTTGAAGCCAGGTGACGGAAGGCGGCTCAGTGCTTATAGCGGATCTGTATTGGTACGATCGCAGGGCGGTGCGGATGGTACTGGCGTCAGCAGAGCGGTGCCAATCGATCCGGCCCTAAGCCGGCTGGTGGGGCTTGCGGTTCGAGACACGCCGTGGATACCCGCAAGCGGGCCCAGCCCGAAATCACAGATTTCGGTCGTTCCGCGGGGCGAAGCGGTGCTTCGCTATTTCCCGCTCCACCCCTGTAGGCTTCACGCCAGCATCCCTGCTGTCGAGAGTCTCGAACCGCAAGCCCCACCAGCCGGCTTAGGGCCTACCACCGCGGTACTATCGCTCGCGGGGCTACGGCGAGCCGATCATTGGCACCGCTCTGCTGAGGTCAGTGCCGTGCGAGCCAGAGCGTGCGGCGAATCGGAACCCTATCCAAATTCAGGTAATTGCCGCCCCAACCGTTTAACTCCTGTAACTGGTCATGCTGGGGGAAACTAATGAAAACGTATAAAAACTTGCCTGTAGTTCTGATTCTGATTGCCTGCGCTCTGCTGGGCTGCCAGCCCACTGAGAAAAGTGCCGCGCCGGCGCCGCCGCTCGATGCCGACGATGCCCGGTCCTTTGTCGAGCAGGCGAATGCCGAGCTGGAAGCCGCTTCCGAATATGTCGCCCGCGCCGCCTGGCTGGCGGCCAATTTTATCAGTGTCGACAGTCAGTTCGTCGAAGCCCGTGCGGTAAAGGAGTATACCCTGCTGTCGGTCAACTACGCCGCAGAGGCGGCCAGGTTCGATCAGCTGCAGCTGGATGACGATACCCGCCGCCAGCTGCAGCGGCTGAAGCAGGATCTGAGCTTTCCCGCCCCGGCCGACGTCGGGCTGGCCGCAGAGCTGGCGCAAATCGGCTCCGAGCTGCAGGCTATCTATGGCACGGGGCAGTACTGCAATACCGAGCGCTGTTACAGCCTCGAAGATATGGTGCGCACCCTTGCCACCAGCCGCGACGCCGCGCTGATGCAGGAGCTGTGGGCCGGCTGGCGCACGGTATCACCCCCTATGCGGGCAAAATACGCGCGCCAGGTGGAGATTGCCAATGCCGGCGCCCGGCAGCTGGGCTATGACAATCTGAGTGTGATGTGGCGCTCCAAATACGATATGGACGCCGATGCCTTTGCCGCCGATGTCGACGCCCAGTGGAACAAGGTCAAGCCGCTGTATGAGGCCCTGCACTGCCATGTGCGCGACCGGCTCAGCGATTACTACGGCGAGGATGTGGTGCCGGCCAGCGGCAAAATTCCGGCGCATCTGCTCGGCAATATGTGGGCGCAGCAGTGGGGCAATGTTTACCCGCTGGTGAAGCCCGAGGGCGCCGAGCAGAGCTACGATTTGACCGAGCTGATCGTGCAGAGCGGTATGAGCGAAATCGACATGGTGAAAGTCGCCGAAGCGTTTTTCACCTCGGTAGGTTTTGAGCCGCTGCCGGAGACTTTCTGGCAGCGCTCGCTGTTCACCAAGCCCCGCGATCGCGAAGTCGTCTGTCACGCCAGTGCCTGGGATCTGGACAACCTCGATGATCTCAGAATCAAGATGTGTATCGAGAAAACCGCCGAGGATTTTCAGACCGTACACCACGAACTGGGCCACAACTTTTACCAGCGCGCTTACAAAAACCAGCCCTATCTCTACAAAGCCAGCGCCAACGACGGCTTTCACGAGGCGCTCGGCGATACCATCTCCCTGTCGGTAACGCCGAGCTACCTGGTGCAGCTCGGCCTGCTGGAGGAGGAGCCGCCGCTGTCGGAGGATCTCGGTTATCTCATGAATATGGCGCTGGAAAAAATCGCTTTCCTGCCCTTTGGACTGCTGGTGGACAAATGGCGCTGGCAGGTGTTCAACGGCGAGCTGGCGCCGCAGAACTACAATCGCGGCTGGTGGGACCTGCGCGAAAAATACCAGGGTATTGCCGCGCCGGTGGCGCGTTCGGAAGCCGACTTCGATCCCGGAGCTAAATTCCACATCCCCGGCAATATCCCCTATATGCGCTATTTCCTGGCTTTTATCCAGCAGTTTCAGTTTCACCAGTCGGTGTGTGAAACTGCCGGTTACCAGGGGCCGCTGCACCGCTGCTCGATCTATAACAGCAAGGAGGCCGGCGCCAGGCTTGAGGACATGATGGCACTCGGCGCCAGCAGGCCCTGGCAGGATGCCATGCAGGCATTGACCGGGCAGAGGGAGCTGGATGCCTCGGCGATCCTCGCCTACTTCGAGCCGCTGAAGACCTGGCTCGATGAGCAGAACCGCGGGCGGCAGTGTGGGTGGTGATTTAGTTGCTAGTGGCTAGTCGCTAGTGTTTAGTGTATGCCGCGCATGCCTTTGCGCAGTATTGGCGAGATCAGGATCATCAGTAGGCCGACGCCTATTCCCCACCACATCAGGTATTCGTAGAGTTCGGTGTAGGTGGTTAGTATCGAGGCCGCATCGCCGGTCGCACCGGTGTCGATGGCCGCCATTTTGCCAATGCGGGTGGCCACGGTTTCCGACAGGGCCGTGGCCAGAAACCAGGTGCCCATACTGACGCCCACGACGCGGCCGATGGACAGCTTGGTCACTGCGGAAAGGCCGACCGGCGACAGGCACAGCTCGCCGCAGGTGTGCAGCAGGTAGGCCAGAACCAGCCAGATCATGGCCACCTTGCCGGCCTCATCGGGAAATTGCGCACCCAGTACCAGCGCGCCAAAGCCGAGGCCCGCCTGCATGATGCCGAGGCCGAACTTCACCGGTGTGGACGGCTCCCAGCCGCGTCGCGCCAGCCAGGTCCACAGTGCGGCAAACGGGATGGCCAGCAGGATGATGAAAGCCGGGTTTAGCGAGCCGAATTGGGAGGCGCGGATTTCACCAGTGCCGATACTGCGGTCTACGATG
Source organism: Exilibacterium sp. (assembly GCA_028280195.1). GTDB lineage: Bacteria > Pseudomonadota > Gammaproteobacteria > Pseudomonadales > Cellvibrionaceae > Exilibacterium. The sequence goes on along the minus strand of JANQMH010000046.1, from coordinate 104,637 downwards.
CGGTCGGCATAGAGCGTCATGGAGCCGGCGCTCTGCTCGAACAGCGCCCAGAACACCACGGTCGAGACGATCAGCACCATCAGCACTACGGTGCGGGAATACTCGTCGCTGTGGTGGACTTTGAAACCGTAGACAATGAAACCCGCCAGGCACAGCAGCATCAGGCCCAGCCACAGGTCGATATCGGTAAAGGCCCAGACCAGGCCGACGGCGCTTGTCAGTACCGCCAGCGCGATGGCGGCCCTGTCTATCTGCTTGTCCTCCTGGTAGAGCATGGCGTAAAGCACCAGGCCGACGATGGCGACAATCAGCAGACTGTTTTGCGCCAGGTGAACCACCGGTTCGTTTTGCACCAGGAACCATACCACTGCCAGTGAGGCGATACTGCCCAGGTAAATCGCCCACTCCTTGTTGATGGGCCCGATGGCAGGCTCTTTGAGTCGCTCCGGCTCGGCCGGTTCGGCGTGGCCGTAGAGGAACTTCTGGCCGTAGAGAAAGGTGATCAGGCCGAGCAGCATGCCGATGCCCGCGGCGCCGAAACCGTAACCCCAGCCATAGGTTTCACCCAGCCAGCCGCACAGCAGAGTGGCGCTGAGCGAACCCATATTGATACCCATATAAAAAATCGTAAAGCCGGAATCGCGGCGCGCGTCACCCTGCTGGTACAGGCGCCCGACAATGGTGGAGATATTGGGCTTGAGAAAACCCACCCCGACAGTAATCAGTGCCAGTGCCAGAAAGAAATACTGCAGGGCCACCACATCCTGGATCACGATTCTCTCCTGCAGCACGGTACCGGCCGCCAGCACGCTGCCGTCGGGCAGGGTCAGGGCCTCCGCCAGGGTAGTGCCGGCGGCATAGGCGACCGCCTCGGCGCCTTCATAGGCCATCAGGGCGTGCCCGGCAGTCAACAATACCGCGCCGAACACCACCGCCTTGCGAAAACCCAGATAACGGTCTGCCAGCAGGCCGCCGATCAGCGGCAGGGCATAGACCAGCCCGGCATAGGCGCCGAGCACGTCGTAGCCGGCCTGGTCGGTAAACAAATGGTATTTTGTCAGGTAAAGCAGCAGCAGATACTTCATGCCGTAGAAGGAGAAGCGCTCCCACAGTTCCGTGGTAAAGCATACATAGAGGCCGACCGGGTGGCCGAAGAGTTCCGCCGGCGCGTCTGTTGCGGCCGCAGTGGTAGTGATCGCGGTCATGCTGTGATTACCCCTGGTAACAACTGTCAGTCATTATGATTGTGAGTACTGTGATTGTGAGTACTGAGACGATTCTGCCAGACTTGTCCGCATCGGCCGCTGGCGGTTTAACAGCCTCAGCGACTATGCTATAGAGGTTACCACCCGGGAGCTGATGCCATGGCGAAGTTTCTGCTCGTCGCTTACCTGCTGCTCAGTGTGACTGTGCTGGCGGCCTGTTCGGGCCTGCCCAGCAATGCCGAGCTGCGTGCCCTCGACATCAGCCCGCCGAACCGCCAGCAGCTGGACGATGTGCTGAGCGGCCGCGCTCTGCCCGGCGGGGCGGTGCAGCCGGCGCTGCCGGAGGAGGATATTTTCGCGCTGAATGACGACATGCGGGCATTTCTCCGCACCCATGTGCCGGCCAGGGCTAGCGACGCTATTAAACTGCGGCGCCTGCTGAAAGCGATATTCCACCCGCAGACCATGGGACTCAGCTACGACCCGTTCAAAACCTACAGCGCCGCCGACACATTTTATTTTCAGCGCGGCAACTGCTTGTCTTTCACTCTGATGTTCGTGTCCATGGCCAGGGAGGTGGGCCTGGATGCCCATATCAACGAGGTGGATGTGCCGCCTATCTGGGACATGCAGGACGAGGATACCTTCGTGTTCTACAAACATGTCAACACGCTGGTAAAACTCAAACAGGGCGGGCAGAAGGTCGTCGATCTGAACCTCGAGGACTACGATATCAATTATCGCCAGCGGCTCATCAGCGAACGCCTCGCCAGCGCGCAGTTTTACAATAATCGCGGGGTGCAGCTGCTCTACCAGCACAGCTACCGCGAGGCGTTTCGCTATTTGCGCAGGGCGATTGCGCTGGAACCCCGCGTCAGTTACCTGTGGGGCAGCCTGGGTTCACTCTACCGCAAGGCCGGCCTGCTGGAGCAGGCGGAAATCGCCTATCTGCAGGCCCTGCAACTGTCGCACCGCGACCTGGTGGCGCTGAGCAACCTCGGCCGCCTGTATTCGCAGATGGGGCGCGAGGACAGAGCCCGGGAATTTCACCGGCTGGCGGCAGGTTTTCGCCGGACCAACCCCTATTACCGCTACAACAAGGCGAAAACGGCACTGCAGCAGGGCGACTACCCGGCGGCGCTGGAGCATATCAGGTACGCCATTCGCGGTTATGGTCGGGAGCACCGGTTTTATCATCTGGCGGCCGTCATCCACCACAAACTCGGCAACCTGCAGCAGGTCCGCGACCATCTGCAGCGCGCTGCACGGGTGGCGCCGGAGGCGGGGGACAGCCGCCGCTATCGCAGTAAACTCGACAAGTTAGTGGCCGCCAATTGAGGAGCGTTCTACACCAGGTCCGCCCGCTCTCGCTCTGTGCCGCACTGCTGCGCCTGTGGCCCGAACAGGCCGCCGGCAAGCAGTGCCTCACCGCTGACCACCCGCGTGCTGACGCGCACGACTTCACCGCTGTGGGGATGTTTGACAACACGGCCGATGGCGTAACCGTTGCGCCGGCCGAGCCCGAGGTTGTTGGCCCGATTGCGGGAAAGGGTGCGCGCGCCGGGCTGGTAAACTCTGAGAATGCCGCTGAAGTCGGCCAGGTAAATGGGGACCCCCCAGCGTTTTGCCAAGCGCGTGTCAGTATCGGAAAAGTACTTGCGCGACCAGTGTTCGGCGCCGTGGGTGTGCCAGAATGCCACAATTTCGTAGTCTCTCGGCAACAGCAGTTTCAGCGTGATGCTGTCTTTACCCGCATCGCCGGCGGTCACGGTATAGGTAAAGCCCGTCGTCGCGGCGGCGTGTTTATGGCGCAGTACCACCCCCATGTACTCGCGGTCATCGCGTATGGAATAGGGATTAAAACGATCGGCGGCCGCCGCCACTGCCTGCTCGATCGAGGCGAAGTAACCGTGAGTGCCGGCGCTGTGCCCCGCAGTGCTGCAGCTGTGCGTTGCCGCCTGCGCGCCGGCGGCGGCTGCAGCCCATAACAGTGTCATTATAAGTGTCACGATAGTGGCAGTGGCTTTGGACAGCTGCGCAGCAGCGGGCAGTGGGCCGCTATATTGCCGCTGGCCGGGCTGCAGGAAGGTTGGCGCGATGGTGGTAGTGATCATCAGACAATGGCTCGGTGGTTAAAACTGAGAACCAGTGTGTGAATTTCGGGTCGAAGCAACCTGAGGGAACTCGGAATAATGGCTCGGAAAAGCTAAAATACTCTCAAGAAAACCTTCGGAAAATCTTTGCATGATGAAAACTCATACAAAATCAAAGAGTTAAGTTTTCTTATTGGTCGCGGTATTTGCGCGACAGTTGTAGTTTTTGATGCTTTGGAGATACCTTATGGCCGACCCTGAAGGCCTCGACTCTGTGCATGATGGGAAAAAAAAGGAGCTGTTAGCGGGCTTTACAATGGGGGAGTGGTATGTGGAGCCGCTCTCCGGCTGCTTTAAGCGCGGCGGCAACCGGGTGCATGTCGAACCGAAGGTGATGGATGTATTGCTGTGCCTGGTAGCTGCGCGGGGGGAGGTGGTTACCCGCGAGCAGTTGCTGGCCCGGGTGTGGACCGGCCTGGTGGTCAGCGAGGAGGTGCTGACCCGGGCTGTTTCCGAGTTGCGCACCCTGCTCGGCGATACCCATCGCGAGCGGCGCTATGTGCGCACTGTGCCGAAGCGCGGCTATGCGCTTATCGCCCCGGTCGAGTGCGCTGGCGCCGGGGGCGGTGAAAGCCCGGATGCGGATAAGCCCCAGCCGCCGGTCCGGGCCGACAGCTCCGCGCCCGTGCGTTTGCTCGGTTTCGTGGTCGATCAGGTTCGCTCCACGGTGCAGGCGATCGGCCGCCTGGCAGCGCTGCTGATCATAGGTCTGGTAGTGATCATTGCGTCGGCCCTGCTGAGCGACGAAGGGCTCAGGGTGGTGGTCAACGGCGATGTCGATGGCGATGAGGTGTTGTCGGCCGAGCAGCGGTCGGCGGCCAGCGCCGCCCTGTTCAGGAGTAACCCGGCCGATACCGTGCCGACCCTGGCGGTGATGCCGTTTATCAATTTGTCGGGCGAGGCCGAGCAGGTATTTTTCAGTGAGGGCCTGTCCGAGGATATCCGCAGTGCCCTGATTTCGGTACCGGGCATCAGAGTGGTGGCCCGCACCTCCTCGCAGGCGTTCAAGGATCAGGCGCTGGATGTACGCGAGATCGGCCGCCGCCTGGGGGTGGCGGCGCTGGTGGAGGGCACGGTCAGAATTCAGAACGGCACCGCCAGAATCACCATTCAGCTGACCGATACCACTACCGGTTTTCCCATCTGGTCGCAGAGTTATGACCGCTCCATCGACAACGTGTTTTCGGTGCAGCGGGAGATTTCCGAGGCGGTGGTCGGGCGGGTAGCGCCGCAACTTGCACCGCAATTGCCGCAGCCGCGTGTGCGCAATCAGGGCGCCTACAACCTGTATCTGCTCGGGCGCCACTTCTGGCACCAGCGCACGCCCGAGGGCGTGGCCAAGGCGGTAGAGCGTTTTCGCAAGGCAATCGAGATGGATCCGGAGAGCGCGCTGGCCTATTCGGGGCTGGCCGATGCCTATGTGTTTTCGAAGCTGTACGCCGATATGGATGGCGACCGGGCCATCGGCCTGGCTCAGGAAAATGCCTCCCGCGCGCTGGCCATCGACCCCAACCTGGCCGAGGCGCATGCCTCGCAGGGTTTGATTCACGAGTACCTGATGCAGTTCGACCAGGCCCGCAAGTCCTTTGATCGATCGGTAACCCTGAACCCGTCCAATACCATGGCGCGCATGTGGTATGGCAATGTGTTGCTGGCGCTGGATGAGGTGAGCGCTGCCTATCAGCAGTATCAGCAGGCATTGGAAATCGACCCGCTGCACCCGGTAATTCAGCAGAACTTTCTCGAGGCGCTGATTGTGATGGGTCGCTATCAGGAAGCGATCAAGCTGGCCGAGCAGATGTACCAGGTATCGGCTGAAGGCCGCCTGTTGAAGACCATGTTGCGGGCCATGTCCCAGTCCGGCCGCTACGACGAGCTGCTGCGCTTTGCGGTGCGCTACAACTTTGCCGAAGACCATAAAAAGTCCGCCGGCTATGCCGTTACCGAGGCGCTGATCAATCTGCAGCGTTTCCAGGAAGCCGAAGTGTTGATCGGGCAGGATGATGCACCGCTGGAGCACTGGGAGGATGTGGCGCGCCTGCGCGCCAAGCTGGCGCTCGGCTACCGCGACAGCGGCGCCATGCGCCGTGTTATCGGCACTATCGATGAGGACGAGAACGCGGTGGCGAGCAGCAAGTATATGTCTGCCGCCTGTATCGGCGCGCGCAAGCACTACTGGAGCGGTATTGCCGATTATATGGACGGCGAATTTGCCGCGGCGATACAGCAGTTCGAGCAGGCCCAAAGCAGCGGATTTCTGTCCTGTCATTTCAATGAGGACACGCGCATTTCCCTGCTGATTTATCTCGGCGACAGCCACAACCTGGTGGGCAATACCAGCGCCGGAGGCGCGACGCTGCAACTGGCGCAACAGCGGCTTGACCGGGCGGCCGAAAAAGGCTGGGGCCAGACTTCACTGCGCACATCGCAGATTGCCCTGCATATGATCAACAATGATATGGCGGCGCTGAAGCGCCTCAGCGGCACCTTGCAGCGCGAGGGTGTACAGCCGTGGAGCAATCTGATTACCCACCCCATTTTTGACCGGCATCTGCAGCGGCAAGACATAACCGCTCTGCTGCTGCCGTTCAAGCAGAGTTTCAGGGCCACCCGCGCCAATAGCACCGGCGTGAAACTGGCTAAATACGGGCTGTAGCGGAACTGGCCGGCGCGCCCGGTGCACCGGCTTGTCGGACCCCTTCAGGCATATCTGCGCCGCCATTGCGGACCGGTGTCATGAAAGCGCTTGTGGCACCCGCGGCGGTATGCCGCACAAAAAAACGGCGGACCGAAGTCCGCCGTAACTCAGAGGAGTTGATGTCGCAGTCGACTCAGAAGCCGGCGCTTAACCCCAGGAACATATAGCGACCCAGCGCATCGTAGGTACCGGGGAAAGTGTTGCCGTTACCGTAGATACTCGGGCCGGCGTCGGCGGTCAGCGGCGGTTCCTTGTCGAAGACATTGTTGATGCCCAGTCGCAGCTGGATTTTATCGGTAATATCCCACAGCCCCGCCAGGTCGAAGTAGTCCTGAGAGTCGAAGTCCGCCTGGTTCTCGCCCAGGTCGTCAACCGCACCGATATGGCGCCAGGCACCGCTGATAGTCACATCCCAGGGCGTGTACCAGGTGGCCCGCAGGTTGTTGATGAATTCCGGCTTGGGGTTTTCGCAGGCGGCGCCCCAGTTGCCGACACAGTCCACCACCGGCTCGCCCGGTCTATCTTCCCGGTCCCAGGTGAGCAGGTAGGAGGCCACATAGTCCAGACCGACGGAGCCGAAGTCACTGATATCGAACTCGTAGTCGGCGCTGATATCGATACCTTCGACATTGAAAAAGCCGATATTGACATCCACCGAGGTGATGGCATCGTCACCTACCCAGAGCGTACCGGTGGTGGCGCCGCGCTGGATCTTGTCGCAAAACTCGGCTTCGCCGGTGTCCAGACAGCGGTCCAATGTGAATTCTGAACCGACATTGTCGATAGCGTCTTCGACTTCGATATCGAAGTAATCGACACTGATATTCAACCCGTCGACAAATTCCGGCGAATAGACAAAGCCAAATGAGATGGTGTCTGATTCCTCAGGTTTCAGCTCTTCGTTGCCCCCGGTGATTTCGTTGTACTGGCCGGCGGGGGAGTCGTTAATATTGCCGAACTGGGCCGAGGTGACACCGCTGCGCGCGCACTGTTCAAAGGTGCGGCCGTCGGGGTCAAAGATATTGTTGCCATCGTCGTCCTGCGTGGCGATACGGCCATTGATAACCGGGCCGGCGCAGGGGTCGGTTGACATATCGAACAGGCCCAGTTGCTGCGGGCGGAACAGCTCGCGGATATTGGCATGGCGCACCGCGCGCTGGAAGCTGGCGCGAACCCGCAGGTCGGCAACCGGGGTCCAGGCGGTGGCCACTTTGTAGGTATCGGTGGTTTCATCGGTGGAGTAGTCCGAGTAGCGGTAGCCGATGTCCACGGTCAGGGCTTCGGCAAAACGTTTGCCCTCGAGAATGGGAATACTGGCTTCGAGGAAGAACTCTTTGACATCGAGACTGCCGTCGACACCCAGTGTGGGGCCGCCCTGGCCGGCGCCGTCACCGCTGATATAGCCCTGGTCGGGGTTGTAGCTCAGGTTTTCACTGCGGTATTCGGCCCCGACCACGATATCGACGCCGGTTTCCGCGCCGGGCAGTTTGATCCCGTAGTCGCCGAGATTACCGGTTACATAGCCGGAGAAAACCTTCTGATCCGTAGTACCGCGGGCAAACAGCGGCAGTACCAGATAGTCGAGCGCCTCCTGAGTGACGCCGCCCTCCCGGAACACATTCCACGGTACACAGTCCGGATCGCTGCCATCTACAACGGATTGACAAACCGGCTGACCGAAAGTATCGGATTCCGGGTCGGTGTCAGTGACCACATTCAGTGCGCGTTCCACGCGAGTGATCGACAGGTCATTATTGTAAGTCTGCTCCAGCGACACCTCGGAGTACTGGCCGTAAAAATCATAGGACCAGTTATCGTCGATATCACCGCGAATACCGAATACGCCGCGGAAGGAGGTATGGCGGATATCGTCGTTGCGAGGCCCCCCCTCGACATTGCGGCGGCCGATAAACAAGTTACCGTTGGTGGTAGTCTCCACGCCGTCCTCGTCGGTTCTGGTGATTTCGATATCGCTGACATTGTTGGTTCTATCGAGCCCGTACTGGCCGCAGAGCGTCTGGAATTGTTGCTCGGACATGAGGGGATTGCCGCAATTCAGGTCATCGGTAACGAAAAATGCACCGGAAGGGGCGATCTGTGCATTGGTGCGGGTGTCCATAAACATCATCTGCGTATAGACTTCAGCGTGCTCATTGAATTCAAAATGCCCCATGGCACCGGCGGTGTAGCGCTCGTCCGGGCGCTGGAAAAAGTTCAGCGGGCCGAAGTTGTACAGGGTATCGCCGCGATCGACAAACTGGTCACCCTGAACTATAAGGTCGGGGCCGTCGCCAAACTCGATGCCATTGATCACGCCGTTGGAAAATGTGCCGAAGTCAGTGAAGTTGCCCTGGGGCACAGTTTGCGAACCGCCGCATTCAAAGGCGTCCGGGCTGCCGTCCAGCGAGCAGGCGCTGTAGTCGCGATCGGCCTGCAGAATCGGATCGATTTCGCGATAGCCGGCATAGGCGGTGATATTGCCGCGCCCGTCGGCGATATTGCCGCCGATCATAAAGGAGATATCGATGGTATCGCCATCGGTGACATCGCCGTCGGCGGTTTCGAAGCCCGAATCCCTGACCAGGCGGCGCAGGCGGTTGTTATCGTTTTCGTGCTGGTAGACACTCTGCTGTACATCGATCTGCACCCCCTCGAAATCGTCCACCATGATGAAGTTGACCACCCCGGCGACCGCGTCGGAGCCGTAGGCGGCTGAGGCGCCGCCGGTCAGTACTTCGGCGCGCCGGATCAGTGCGGTGGGAATCTGGTTGAGGTCGGCGCCGATACCGTCCTCGATGGGAGAGCCGGGCGGCAGGCGGCGGCCGTCTATCAGCACCAGGGTGCGCTCGGGCCCGAGGTTGCGCAGATCGACGATGGCGGTACCGGTGGAACCGTTGGCAATGCCCGAAGACTGGGTTACCGCGGCCTGCGGCAGATCGCTGATCAGATCCTCGACCCGGGTAATGCCCTGGATGCGGAAGTCTTCAGCATCCACCTGAGTCACCGGGCTGGAGCTGACCAGGTTGCTTTTTTGAATCCGTGAGCCGGTGACGGTGACTTCTTCGAGCATTTCGTCAACCGCGTCGCCCTCCTGAGCCAGGGTGCCTGTGGGGAGTGCTCCGAGGACGGCCAGGCTGACCGCCAGTGAGAGGGGATGTTTCATCCGCATAGTGTCTTCCTCCTAGTAAGTAGCGCTTTTTAGTTTTTAGCGGGTCTGCAAGCAGACCGAGCACTACCAGGACGAACAGCAGGCGACACCCCTGAATAAAAATGAGAACTTTTGTATGAATTGAAGGTCAGAGACGAGTTAAGCCGCGTTTATCGCACCCGTTTGACCCCTATTTTTTTGTCGCCCTCCACCACTGTCATTTCGTAAAACCCGAGTAAATTGCGGGAAATCACCACTTCCGGGTCCGTCAGTTTGGTTTTCCAGCGGCCGCGCAGGCGCTGTTTCCACACCTGGCCGTTTTTCAGGCGAAACACGGTTTCCCCCCGCCAGCCGTTGAACTCACCATCGATTTGGGTGCGAAAGCCCTTCTGCGATTCGGCTCTGACCTCCTGCACCTGCTGCCGCATGATCTGGGCATCGTTGGCGGTGTAGCGCAGCAGCCAGCGGTTCAGCGCTTGCAACTCGCTGGCGGACAGCTTGCCGAGGCCCGATTGCTGAAATTCGGTTTCCGACATAATGTTTTTTATGCCCGGAAACTTGTCTTTTTCCGCAGCCGCGCCGGCGGCCGTGAGGCAGCTCAGGGCAAAGGCCAGAGTCAGTCTATACATAGGGCTTGGAACCTTATCGCGGGTTTATGGTGGCTAAAATGACTGGCTGAATCGCGCGTACCAGAAGCGACCTTTCAGGTCGTGGGTGCGGGCGTCGAAATTGTCGTTGAACGCCGAGGCGGCGAAGGGTGGCTGCCTGTCGGTGAGATTGTCGGCGCCGAGGGTAACACGAAAACCTTTCTGGTAGGGCAGGCTGTAGGAAAACTGCACATCGTGGGTGATCCAGTGATCGATATGGCGCTGCACGTCGGTCTGCGGCACCGTCTCCTCGAGCCGGCTGATGAAGTTGACGGTATAGCTGGCTTCCAGGTTCTGATAGGACCAGTGGATACCGGTATTGAGCTTCCACTCGGGCAGCGCGCCGTTGCCCTCCGAGGCTTCATCGGAGAAGGTGCCGGCGAGGTTGGTGGAGGCGGCGCTGGGGTCGATCTGGTCGCGGAATTTACGCAAATGAGAGGCATTCAGTGAGGCGACAAAATTGCTGTCCAGCGAGAACCACTGGTATTTCCAGGACATATCCACGCCGGAGATTTCGCGCTTGCCGATATTGATGAAGGTGGCCAGTATGCGTGAGATCTCCCCGTTCTCATCGCGAATCACGCGGTCGTCGAACAGGCCGTTGAAAGCATTCTGGTTGAGGATGAACTGGCCGCTGGCATCGACGACATTGCGCTGTCTGATCTGAAAATAATCCAGGCTCATTACCAGCCCCGGGTAGCTGGAAGGGGTCCAGACCAGCCCCAGCGTGTTGTTGGTCGATTCTTCCGGCTTGAGATTGGTATCGCCGCCGAACACGGTGAGAAACTGGTTGCGGGTCTCATCGCTCAGCTGACTGCAGCCGGGCAGCACGCCGACATTTTCCGGGTTGGCGCAGGGGTCGTTGAGAAAGGCCTGGGTCTGGCTGCCGCCCTTGTGCAGCTCGGTCAGACTCGGCGCGCGAAAGCCTTCGGAATACGTGGCTCTGAGCAGCAGATCGGCGCTGGGCCGATAGCGCAGGCCGACTTTGGGTGTGGTGCTCCTGTCGAAGTCGCTGTAGACGGAGTGCCGCGCCGCCAGCTCCATATGCAGGCTGTGGATGCCCCGGCGCTGCTTGGCGAGCGGCACCTGCAGTTCGGCATAGGTTTCGTAAATATCCCTGGAGCCGATAGTGGGGTCGAAGGTATTGCCGCCGATAAAGGTGTCTTCCGAGGAGACGCCGGCAAGGGAGAAATTAATGCTTTCCCGCCGTACATCCAGCCCCATGGCGAACTCCATCGGGCCGCTCTGGGTATCGGCCAGCGTGGTGTCGAAGTTAAAACCCAGGCCGTAGAGTTTGCTGTCGCCGCTGGAGCGGCTGTCGACCGCGACATAGGCCAGCTGCGCAGCGTCGACGGCGCCGGGCGGGCCAAACACGTTCAGCGGTTCACAGCCGTCTATGGCGCTGCCGAGGCAGTTTGCACTCGGCCCCAGTGCCCTGGCGACGTTGGCGCCATCGAGCAGGTTGAAGACGGTTTCCCGCGCTTTGGTTTTACTCCAGTGGGCGTTGGCGCTCCAGTGAAGATCGCCCCAGTAACCGTCCAGGGTAAAGCTGGTGCGCAGGGTTTCGGTCTTGTTGTCCTGCTCGCGCGGCCCCAGCTCCAGAAAGCGCTTGCGCGCATCGATGATTTCCACACCGAAGGGGTTGTAAATATTGTCGGCGGCAACCGATATGGGCACATCTTCGAAGGCGGTAAACAGCGGCGTCGCCGCCAGGGTGATGGTGGACTCGGTTTCGGTATAGCTGACCTCGCCCTCCAGTGTGGTTTCCTCGGCCAGCTGATAATGGCCGATGCTGTAAAAACTTTTGCGGTTGGAGGGGGAAATGGTCGATGTCTGGCTGCCGAAGTTAAACAGGTCCTCGTCCGTTGCCGCCCGGTAGTCGCCGCTAGCGCTATCGAGTGTTACCACCGAGTCGTCCGGCAGGGTAAAACGCCCCAGCGGCACGGCGCTGGAGCGGCGGTCGAAGCCGCCGCGGCTGCGGCCGTCGGCACTGCGCGATACCTGGCGGTCGCGGCTGAAAATACCATTTTGATCGTAGAGCGTTGCGGTGACCAGCAGCGATCCCTTTGCTGTCACCTGTCCCCAGGTAAGGTTAGTGGTGAGGGTTTCCAGGTCGCCGCGGCTGGACTCGCCGTAGTACTGCTCGACAAACAGACCGTCGAACTCTTTTTTCAAGATGATATTGACCACCCCGGCGATGGCATCGGAGCCGTAAATGGCCGAGGCCCCGTCTTTGAGGATTTCAATACGCTCGACCGCCACCGGAGAGATACTGTTGAGATCCACAGCGCCGCTGTCGAGTCCGCTGAAGGCCACCCGTTTGCCGTTCAGCAGCACCAGCGTGTTGTTGGCCGGCAGGCCGCGCAGGGTGACCGTTGCCGTGCCGTCGCCGCCGTTGCTGATAGCGGTGCTGGTGGAATTGCCGGACACCGCCGGCACGAATTTGAGGAAGTCACCCAGCGTCTGCGATCCGGACAGGCGCAGCTCCGGCGCCGAAATAATGTCGACCGGGGAGGAGCCCTCGATGTCCGAGCGCTGGATACGCGAGCCGGTAATCGGCCGCCCGATCACCGAAACCTCTTCGATCAGCGTCAGATCCGGTTTGCGCACATTCTGAAAATCTGCCGGCACAATCGCCACCACCTGGGGATTGATCAGGCGCAGCTCCAGGCTGGTGTCGCGCAACAGCAGTTTCAACAGTTCACCGGTAGTGTATTGGCCGCTGACTGCCGGGGCGTAATACCCCTTTAACAGTTGTGTGGGAAAAATGATGCTGATGTCGCTGCTCTTGCCAACCGCGATCAGGGCGTCAATAAGAGGTAATTCCCGCTGTTCGATGTAGCGGCTGTCACTGAGAGCGGCGTAGACACAGCTCGAGTGCGCGCACAAAAGCAGCGCCGCCAGGGTAGTTCTGGCGCGTTCAAATAACGCCGTGGTTGTACGGACACCCGTAGCTACTCGCATTCAAACCTGTGTCGCTAGTTTGACAGATCGCTGATTTGTGGTGTATCCAACCCAATCCCTGTCGATGTTATTGGTCATCGCAGTGAAGCAGTCGCTGGCTAAAGCTGTGTTGTTTTAATAACCCGTCTTAATAAATAACCGCTTGTTTAATAAAGTTTGCAGTAGTTCAAACGACGGCTGACTGTCACTGAGGCAGGGCGTATGGCCCGGGGCACACCGGCACCGACCTGTAGTCTGCGCTTATGGATTTCGTTATAGCTTATTCGAATCTCAGGTACAAGGGGTCTTCGGGGGCTGACTGAGTGGTCGATAGATTAAAGCTGGTAATCAGCGCCTGCAGGGTGGCTTCCGGGGCCTCGAGGCTGAAAGTACCGGACACGCGCAGCCCCGCCAGGGACTCGTGCCCGGCATCGACCGGCCGTTGCAGATAGCGGTTCAACTCGCCGATTGCCGCCGGCAGCGGCATGTCATCCAGGATCAGGGTCTTTTCACGCCAGGCCACTGCGGTCTCGAGATCGAAACGCGATACCTGGCCCAGGCCGCGCCGGTCGAGGCGGACCTGCTGCGCCGACTGCACGCGCCGGTGTTGCGGGCTGGGGTTGCTGGCATCGCGCTTTTCGCGCACATTGACCACGCCCTCGGTTACGCTGACCAGTGTTTCCCGATCCCTGATATAGATATTGAAGGCGGTGCCGACGGCTTCGACGGTACCCTGCTGCACACTGACGACAAACGGGCGCTGGCGGTTCGGCGCCACGTCAAAATAGGCTTCGCCGGCGAGCAGGCTCAGCTTGCGCTCACCCTCCGTGTAGACCACCTCCACAGTCGACTGTGTGTTGAGTTCCAGCACCGAACCATCCGGCAGCTCGACGCGCTGCTGCTGGCCGGTTTGGGTGGCGAAGGTGTCGTTGTAAGTGATTTGCGGTGCGCCGGTGATCAGGTTGTAGGCCAGCAACGCGACACCGCAGAGAGAGGCAAAAGCGGCGCCGCGGCCCAGTGCCCCGAGGTTTGAAAACCAGTTGAACAGAACTGAATGGCGCTGTCGGTCAGATTCGATCTCGCCGACTTCGAGGGGCAGAAAGGCGGCTGCACCGAGGTCTTCCCAGGTATCCAGCACCTCATCGAACGCCTTCTCGTGCTGTTGGCTTCGGTTCAACCACTGCGAAAAGCGCCGCTTGTCAGCCGCCGACACGCTATCGCAGCGCAGGCGAGCTATCCAGGCGGAGGCTTCGTCCAACAGACTGTCATATTCCTTGCTTTGCTCGCGAATCACGTCTGGTTGCCCTATTTGCGGCCACTGGGCCGTTTTATCCTGCTCTATTGCTGTTTACTGTGTCGTTTGCATATACTTCACGTTCAGCGCCATCTTCCTTATCGGCTGAATCCTACTGGATTCAAGTATGGCGTTTGGCTGAAAATTGGCGCCCATACTAACATACTGAGCGGCCGATGGCGCATTTTCAGTATCCGTATCGATATCCTAGACGAATATTGCACTAAATCACTCAAATAATATTGTCACTTCGTCACTCTTTTTGCACTAAAGTTCAGCATCCTTCGATTTCGCCAGCGCCAGCCTGCACGCTTTTAGTGCCTGGAGGATGTATTTTTCCACGCTGGAAACGGAAATGGACATATCCCTGGCGATCTCCGTATAGGTCATGCCCTTAACCCGGTGCAGCAGAAATACCTGGCGGCATTTAAGCGGCAGGCCGGCGATCGCCTGCTGCATATGGTCCAGGTCTTCGCGTGCCGCCAGCAGGCGCTCCGGAGAATGGGTATTGCCCTGGCCGACATTGGTATCGGCCAGGCCGCGGTTGATTTCACCCTGCACATAGTTACTGTGGAGTTTCTCCCGCCTTATCTGGTCTATGGCGAGGTTGGAAGCCGTCTGGTAAAGATAGGCTTTGGGGTTTTCGAGCTTGCCCATTTCGGCCAGGTGTTGAATGCGGATAAAGGCATTCTGGGCAATATCCTCTGCGTCCTGCGTACTCCTGAGTTTACGTGTCAGAAAGCGCACCAGATCAGTGGCGTGATTTTGAAACAGCTTCTCCAGCAATGTCTTTTGCGGGTGACCCATATTGGCGATTGTTGTGCGGCTCTTAAGCAATAGCGTTCATCGGATTTAGTGGACTTGTGATTAGCAGGAATCTTCGTCGGCCCCGCCGCACCGGGCGGGATATAGGGGGTTGGCCCGCAATGTTGCTCGAATAAGGCGCTTTATAGCAAAAAAAAGCAGGCGACAACAGGCCGTACCCCCAAATAGTGCCTACCCGGAAATCCAGTTTCCGGGTGGTCAGGTTGACAGCCGGCAGCATAAAGCTAACGGCAGCGCCGCTGCCCCGGTGTCGAGCTGTGGTCGCCCGGCCGGCGAGCGGCGCCTGCCCGTGCCGGCGCTAGAACTTGGTATTGGCGGATTCGCCGGAGGTGGGGGCAGGGCGCGGCTGAGCGGGGGCGCCGGCCACCACGGTTTTCTTCACCGGCTCTTTTGCCGGCGCCTGGGGATGGGATGGTCGCGCTGCGGCGGCCGGCGGTTTTCCCTCTGCCGCCGCCGGGGTTGGAGGCGGGCTGTTTTTCTTCTCCAGATCCACCGCCAGTTGCAGGCGCTGGCTGACCTCGGAGGTCTCTTTCAAGTCGGCCAGCAATTCGGTAATACGGCGATTGCGGAGTTCTATCTCCATTTGAAAATCCTTGATTTCCGCCTCGAGCTTTTTGTGCTGCTCGCGCAGTCGGGCTTCCTTGCTGGCGGCATCCGCAATGATGTCCGCCACTTTTATCTGGATGGACTCGAGCGTCTTGTTGACCACCGTAACCACCACCTCGGGATCTTCCCGCGGCAGTTTGCGCATCAGCGCTATGGCATCCTCGATGCCGTAAGCCCTGGCGGCGGGCTTGGGCGGTGGTTCCGGTACCAGCTCAGTTGTCGCCTGGTCGGCCAGAAAGCTCTCGTCCAGGTCCTCACTACCGGGCAGATCGCTGTCGTCGAACAGATTGTCGGCTTCTCTATCGGGTGCTTTATCGCGGGAAAACAGTCCCATATCGGTAGTCCTCTGGTGTGGCGGTTCTGCAGGCGGGCCGTTAAAAGCCATCAGTTGGCTGCGCGGATGGCGACCGGTGTCCGGTGCGCCTTTATATTGACCGCGCGATATTGACCGCGCGCCTTTTTATAGGCAATAGGGCACAAACGGTGAACAGGGCACAGCCTAACCTTATCGTCCGCTTATTATTATGGACTCTGTCACAGATTTGAAGCTACAGATATCGGCGGAAAAATGGCAGTTATATGTTAGCGCCCGGCAGTGGGCACCGACTAGGCCGTTGGTTCCCCGTCAATGTCAGCGCTGCGCTGGTTTTGCAGGCGCAGCAGGTGTTTTTTAGTCAGGGCCAGAAAGCGTGGTGTCGGGCCGATGTCCTCAAACATCGGGTCGCCCAGTTCGTCCTCGGCGATGACTCTCGGCCCTTTAATATAAGGAAGGCTTTTTTCCAGATCATCGAGGGCCGCCGAAATCAGATCACTCAGCAGGTTTTCATGGGAGCGCTTTGGGTACATTTCGGAGAGTGCTTCCAGCTTGGCGGCGTCCTCCACCGGCAGGCGTATATTGTATGTCGCCTCGGTAAGTTCGCCGGCAGCGGTTTGCTCCCAAATGCGTGCAAGTTCACTGACCCTCATAATTTGCTATACCTCGCGTGACTGTTAAGTGGTTTGGATTTACGGCCCCGGCAGCGGTTCCGCCTTGACGCGATACCAGACTAACCGAGGAGACAAGCCGTTGCTATAGATAATTTATAGACTAAATGCAGCCCGGTAGCCGTGAACTGGTTCCTGTCACTCTATTTGCGGATATATTGCTTCCTTTATTGTGGTTACTACTGTCACCATGGGTGGTTTTGGGGGGCCGGGCTGCGTGCGCAAGGTGTTGGCGGGCTGTTGTGTGGAAATCCATAAATCCTTTAAAAACAGTACACTAGAAGCTGTTTCATAACTCTCGGCGGCAGCGAGGCGAGTGATAAATAGCGCTGTTTGCGGCGTTTTTTGCGGCCAATAGTGGTGCTATTTAACGAAAGAAACGCCGCCAACAGCGTTATTTAGCGCCGCCGCAGTAGGTCGAGAGTTATGAAACAGCTTCTGGGGTCCAGCCTTGTGATTGCCAGGCCGTGCGTGTATGGTAATCCACGTTTTGCCACGGCCACGCGCCTCACGCACAGACGCCCCACAGACAAACCCATATATATAGACAGACGAAAGAAGGAGCATTCCATAATGCGAGTTATCTTATTGGGAGCACCCGGAGCCGGCAAAGGTACACAGGCCCAGTTCATTATGGAAGCCTATGGTATTCCGCAAATATCGACCGGTGATATGCTCCGTGCTGCTGTCAAAGCCGGAACCCCGCTCGGCTTACAGGCGAAGGATGTGATGGCCTCCGGCGGCCTGGTTTCGGACGACCTGATCATTGCCCTGGTGAAAGAGCGCATCGCGCAAGACGACTGTGAAAAGGGTTTCCTGTTCGACGGCTTTCCGCGCACCATTCCCCAGGCTGAAGCACTGCTGGAAGCCGGCATCACTATCGATCACGTCATTGAAATCCATGTCGCCGACGAAGAAATCGTTTCCCGCCTGAGCGGCCGGCGGATGCACGAGGCATCGGGGCGGGTATACCACCTGGTACACAATCCCCCCAGGCAGGAGGGGCTTGACGATGAAACCGGTGAGGCTCTGGTGCAGCGTGACGATGATCGGGAGGAAACAGTGAGAAAGCGCCTCGCTGTCTATCATCAACAGACTGCACCGCTGGTGGATTTTTACCGCGCCCAAAGCACTGCCGCCGGCGCCGGTGGCCCGGCCTACACGCAAATTCCCGGTGCCGGTGGCATGGAGGATATCAAAGCAAAAATGTTTGCCGCCCTGGGCAATTAAAAACACGCAGTATCATCCTGTTGCGGAAAAGGCCCTCACGGGCCTTTTTCATTTCCAGTCCCGCTGTTGCCGCGCTGCCGCCCCGCCCCGCCCCGGCAGCAGCTTTCTGATTTCCCGCTGCGATCATTCGAGACAGCAAAACCGCAGCCGATATCAATTCTGCGCCGCATGGGGCCTGCCTGGGCAACACCGGGGGGAAAGTCTGTGCGGGTAAAAGGCTGTGAGCTTGTGTGGCAAGGTAAGCAGAGACATAAAAGGCCATAAGGTGGCGTCATCAGATGCGCGGCCTGCAGCGCAGCGGGTTATATCAGCCAGGTAAAGCATAGTGCCGGTCTATATTTTCGCTGTCCGATCGATACGGGGAGTGATCGGCGGGTGCGGCGATAAATCGCGCTGCCCGGTATCCATATCCCTATATGAAGACGCTGCAAACAATGGCAATGCAGGCGCTGGTATCGCGCGGCGATCCGGCTTGCGTGTATGGGTTTGTGGGGCCGTTGCGCAGTGAAATAACGCCTCGGGTTCGCAGTCGGGGCCGCACACCGGCGATTTTCGTTGGTGCGGGTCTGAAATCACATCTTTTTTGTTGTTTGGATCATTGCCGCTCACAATATTTAAGTCATCGTTCAGCGTTTTTGTTTTTCCGCGATACACCGAAATCCACTTTGTGTTCGCACCGATGTGCCGCTGTTAAAAGTGGCGGCAACAATTTTATTTTCTGCTCTGTTTTCGTCGAAACCTGCCAAAAAACCAAAAAAACTCAAAAAAATTAAAAAAAATACCCAAAATGCCCCATTTTTTTCAAAAAAATGTGTTGCAAAGCGTGCAAAAACTGGATTTTTAAAATAATATTCCCTCGACGCCTATGGCGTACATTATTTGTGCTATGGTTCTAAATGTTAGTGGACTGACATTCGTTGAGGAGAATGAGAAATGGCAAGAGTAGCAAAAAAAGCAGCAGCTAAGCGCCGCGTTGCAAAACGCCCGGCCGCTAAGCGCGCTGCGCCGGCAAAGCCGGCGAAAAAGGTGGCCGCTGTTGCAGCACCGGCGGTCGATAAGGCTCAGGCAGCTTTAGACAAACTGATGAAGGAAATTCAGGCGCAAGGCAAAGCATTAACCGCCGCGCGCAAAAAAGCCACTGTAGCCAAAAACAAGGCGGCCAAGTCGAAAAAAGCCGCTGACAAGCGCGTAGCGAAGTCGGCTTCCAGCGCCGCCACCAAGCTGAGTGCTAAACTCAAAGGCCTGCGCTCCAAGGCATCATCCGCCAAAACCAGCCTGCAAAACGCCAAGTCCGTAGCTGCGGTCAAAGCTGCGGAGGCCGCGGCAAAAGAGCGCACCGCCGCTCTTAAAGCAAGCCTGGCCGGCAAGGCGGAGGCGGATCTCGCCAAGGCAGTGAAGGCGTTTGAGGCGAAATGGGCGAAAAAACGCGCTGCCGCAGATGCCAAAAAGGTGAAAGCGGCTGAGAAGAAGGCTACCACCAAGGCCAAGGCAACTGAGAAGAAAGTGAAGGCCAAGATGGCCGCCGCGGCGAAAAAAGCCGCCGCCAAGGCAAAAATAGCCGCTAGGAAAGCGGCTGCCAGAGCCAAAATAGCGGAAAGAAAAGCCGCCGCCAGGGCCAAAGCAGCTGAGAAAAAGGCTGCTGCCAGAGCCAAGGCCGCGGCAAAAAAAGCCGCTACCAAAGCTAAGGCTAAAGCCAGGCCAAAACCCAAGGCCAAGCCGAAAGCAAAGCCCAAGGCCGCCGCACGTAAGGCACCGGCAAAGCGTAAAGCCGCTGCCAAGCGCAAAAAGTAACACCGCTGAGGCCCGGCCACGGGTCCATTGCCGAGGGATATCGGCGGCGATATTCAAATCGGTGTCCGATACCGGGTAAAACCCCCGCGAATTGCTTCGCCGGGGGTTTTTTTATTTAAGCCAACGTTGAAATCTGCGAAAATGGCGCGCTCCAACAAGATGTGGCGGCTATTTTTCAATGACTAGAATTCTGGCGCTCGATACCTCGACCGAGGCCTGCTCCGTAGCACTCTACAGTGACGGAGAGGTGATTGAAAACTTTCTGCATGCACCGCGTGAGCACACACAACGGCTGCTGCCGGCGGTGGATGAGCTGTTAACCCGGCAAAAACTGTCCCTTGCGGACCTCGATGCGCTGGCTTTCGGCCGCGGCCCCGGTTCCTTTACCGGGCTCAGAATATGCATGAGCACTGTCCAGGGGCTGGCCTTCGCCGCCGACCTGCCGGTGATTCCAGTCTCCACTTTACTGGCCATGGCCCGGGGTGCATGGCGGCAGCAGCAGATTGCCGACGGCAGCTGCGTGCTGGCGGCTCTGGATGCGCGCATGGAACAGATTTACTGGGGCCTGTTCGAGGTCAAAAGCGACGAAGTCGTGGCGAGATCCGCCGAATTCGTAAACTCGCCCGCGGATTTGCCCACTCACGCCGATCTCGAGAACCCGCCGCGGCCGCTGATCGGCGTTGGATCGGGCTGGCACTACCAGGCGCTGCAGCGTCTGTCGCCCGAGCGAACTGTCAAGGATTTCGACTGTCATGCCGCCGATATCGCCGCTATTGCCGCTGCCGCTTTGCAGCGGGGCGAGGCAGTTTCCGTGCTTGAGGCTGCGCCGGTGTATCTGCGTGACGAAGTCAGCTGGAAAAAGCGCCAGCGCCAGCGCGCTGAAGGAACGGATTTATTCTCTGAGCTGGACAAAACATAGGGAAGCGGGCGGCATGGATTGGTTGCAGGTAATCGTATTGGCCCTGGTGCAGGGGGTTACCGAGTTTCTGCCTATCTCCAGCTCCGCACACTTGATCCTGCCGAAGGAAGTTTTGGGCTGGCCGGACCAGGGGCTGGGTTTTGATGTCGCCGTGCATCTCGGCTCGCTGATCGCCGTGCTCGGCTACTTTCGCCGCGATATCGTCACTATCGTGCGCGAGTGGCTGCTGAGTTTCGGTGCCCAGGGCCAAACCGCGCAGAGCCGCCTGGGCTGGTACATTATCTGGGGTACCGTACCGGCCGGGCTTGCCGGCCTGCTGCTGCACGATGTTATCGAGATGCATCTGCGGTCCATAGAGGTCATCGCCTTGACCACCATTGCCTTTGGCCTGTTACTGGGCTGGGCCGATAAAGTGGGCAAGCGGCAGCTGCAGCTCGCCGATCTGACGCTGCCGCTGGTGATCGTCATCGGCTGTTGCCAGGCGCTGGCGATGGTACCGGGGACGTCCCGCTCCGGTATCACCATTACCGCAGCCCTGTTGCTGGGGCTGCAACGGGATGCTGCGGCGCGCTTTTCTTTTTTACTGTCCATCCCCATTATTACCCTCAGCGGCGGCTATCTGGCCCTGGGCCTGTTCGAGAACAGAGACACGGACTGGCCCAGTATCGCCCTGGGCACCGCGGTGGCGGCGGTCAGCGCCTATCTCTGCATTTATTACTTTCTCAGTTTTATCAATCGTATCGGGATGATGCCGTTCGTCATTTATCGCCTGGTGCTGGGGGCCGTGTTGGTGGGGTTTATTGCGCTGTAGGCGTTTCGTCCGGGCATTGCACGGGCGCGGCGCCTAATTGTGTAAAATGGTCTATCATTGGTAACAGAAAAAGGTAAGCAAGTGACTATCGATACCTTTAACGCGGAGCTGCTGGCTTTTTTACAGGCCTCGCCCACGCCCTTCCACGCCGCCAGCAATATGGCACAGCGCCTGCAGTCCGCCGGCTTTACGGCCTTGCGCGAGGCCGACACCTGGAGCCTCAGCCCCGGCGGGCGCTACTACCTGACCCGCAATGATTCCTCCATCATCGCTTTCATCTACGGCCGCGACGATCTGAGCCGCTCGGGGTTGCGCATGGCCGGCGCACATACCGACAGCCCCTGCCTGAAAGTCAAACCCCGGCCGGAGATCCACGCCCAGGGCTACTTCCAACTGGGGGTGGAGGTATATGGTGGTGCGCTTTTGAATCCCTGGTTCGACCGCGACTTGTCGCTTGCCGGCAGAGTTACCACGATGGACCGGGAGCACGGTATTCGCAGTGAGCTGTTGGATTTCAGCCGTCCCATTGCGGTGATTCCAAGCCTCGCCATCCACCTTGATCGGGACGCCAACAGCGGGCGCAAAATCAATGCACAGCACCACCTGCCGCCGGTGCTGATGCGGGTGGAGGCCGGTACCACCGAGGACTTCGGCGAGTTGCTATTGCAGGAGCTACGGCGCACAGGCAGTGACGCCGAGGCCGTACTGGATTATGAACTGTGTTTTTACGACACCCAGGCGCCGGCACTGGTGGGTCTGCAGCGGGAGTTTATCGCCGGCGCCAGGCTCGATAACCTGTTGAGCTGTTATCTGGGCCTGCAGTCGCTGCTGGCAGCCGGTGACGATGTGTCCAGCCTGCTGGTGTGCAACGACCATGAGGAAGTGGGCAGTGTATCGGCCTGCGGCGCCCAGGGCCCGATGCTGAAGGCTTTCATCGAGAGGCTGCTGCCGGACCCCGAAGCACGCGGCCGCATGCTGGACAGATCGATGATGATATCGGTGGACAATGCCCATGGCATTCATCCCAACTTCAGTGATCGGCACGACAATAATCACGGCCCGCTGCTCAACGGCGGGCCGGTTCTCAAGGTCAACGCCAACCAGCGCTACGCCAGCACCAGCGAGACCAGCGGCGTTTTTCGCCGCCTGTGCGAACTGCAGGAGGTGCCGCTGCAGGCTTTTGTAACCCGCTCGGATATGGCCTGTGGCAGCACTATCGGGCCCATAACCGCCGCCGAGATTGGGGTTAAAACCCTGGATATCGGTGTGCCGACTTTCGCCATGCATTCGGTGCGCGAACTGGCGGGCAGTCGCGACGCCTATGCTCTGCACCAGGTACTGCAGCGTTTTTATGCCTTGCCGGAGCTGCCCGCCAGCGGTGCCGTCGCGCGGGGGCAATGACCATGGCCATCAGCTGCGATACGCTGCGCACACTGGCGCCATTTGACAGCCTCAGCGAGGAGTATTTAAGCCGTGTTCAGGGCCGGGCCAGGCTGAAACGGTTCGCCTGCGGCACGCTGATCTTCAAGCGCGGCCAGGCGCTGTCGGAGAGCTTTTACCTGGTGGCCGGAGATGTCGATCTGATCGATGCCGAGTTTGCCGTGACCTCGCTGGCGCCGGGCAGCCGCCGCAGCCGTTTTCCACTCAATGATGCTTCGCCGAGCAAGGTTTCCGCCATCGCCAGGTCCGCCGTCGAACTGCTGTCGCTGGAGCGCGATTTTCTCGATCTGGTGATGGCCTGGAGCCAGAGCAGCGACTTCTCGGTGACGGCACTGAAGGATCAGCAGGTGGAGGTCGGCGGCGGTGACACTGAAGAGTCCGATTGGATGTCCTGCCTGCTGCGCTCGCCGCTGTTCACCCGCATACCGCCGGCCCACATACAGCAATTGTTTGCACACTTCGAATCGTTCGAGGCGGCTGCCGGCGCCGCGGTGGTGCGCGAGGGTGAGCCCGGGGATTACTTCTACGTGGTGGAGCGGGGCCGGGCCCGGGTGCAGGCCAGGTCCGGCCGGCTGCAGGCGACGCTGGGGGCCGGCGATTATTTTGGTGAAGAGGCGCTGATCGGCGATACCACCCGCAACGCCACGGTAACCATGTCCGAAGACGGTGTACTGATGCGCCTTGGCAAGGAGGAGTTCAAAGCGCTGTTGCAGGAGCCGGTGTTGCGCTACATCAGCTGTGCCGAGTTCGATGAACTTGCCGCCGCCCAACTGCTTGATGTGCGCCTGCCGATTGAGTACCGCCACCGGCATATGACCGGGGCCCGCAACCTGCCGCTGTCGTCGCTGCGCAGCCGCTGCGGCGAGCTCGATCCGGCGCTGACCTATGTGGTCGCCGACGATGCCGGCCGGCGCAGTGAGGTGGCTGCACATCTGCTGTGCCAGGCCGGTTTCCAGGCCTGCATTCTCACCGATGCGAATCTGTACTACGATCGTGTTTCCGCCGTCTAGTGTCGAAGCGCCATTGGCGGGACTGGACACGGGCGGCAGTGCGCTCTGAGCGCTGCGCAGTGCGGGCCGGACTGTGAAAGCGCTGCTGCTGTCGGCCTATGACGCCGACAGCCACCGGCGCTGGCGCCAGGGTTTAGTGGCGCAGCTCGAGGCTATCGACTGGAGCGTGTTGACATTACCGCCGCGGCATTTCCGCTGGCGAATACGCGGCAGCGGCCTCAGTTGGGGTTTTTCCGGCCGCGCGGAGCTGCGGCGCGACTACAATCTGCTGGTGGCGACGTCAATGGTCGATCTGGCGTCGCTGCGCGGCTTCTTACCGCACCTGGCACGGCTGCCGACGCTGGTCTATTTTCACGAAAACCAGTTCGCCTATCCCACCTCGCAGCGGCAGTCCGACAGTGTCGAGCCGCGCATTGTCAATCTGTATACGGCCCTTTGTGCCGACCGGCTGGCCTTTAACTCTGAATTCAACCGCCGCACTTTTCTCGCCGGCGCCGGCGATCTGTTGCAACGGCTGCCCGATCATGTACCGCCCGGGTTAGTGGCGCAGCTGCGTGACAAGAGCGCTATCTTGCCGGTACCGCTGGAGGACCACTGCTTTGTCACACGCGGCGCCGCCGCAGCCGGCGGGCGCCTGACGCTGTTGTGGAATCACCGCTGGGAGTACGACAAGGGCCCCGAGCGGCTGTTGCGCGCGCTGCAGCACTTTGTGCGCTACCGCATTCCCTTTCAACTGCATGTGGTGGGCCGGCAGTTTCGCCGCGTGCCGGCGGAATTCGAACAGATCCGGGCCCTGCTGCAGGCTCACGACGCGCTTGGGGCCTGGGGTTTTCAACAGCGCGAAGCCGACTATCGCCAGCTGCTGGCAAGCGCCGATGCGGTGGTGTCCACTGCCGTGCACGACTTTCAGGGGCTGGCGGTGATGGAGGCCGTGGCCGCCGGCTGTCATCCGCTGGTGCCGCAGCGCCAGGCCTACCCAGAGTGGTTTGGCGGCGAGCGCTGTTATGCATCTTTACCAGATGACAGTGAAGGCGAGGCCGAGGCACTGGCGCTGGCAATCAGGGATCTGGCGCTGCGCAAACAGCGCGGCGACCTGCAGCCGCCGGTGGATATGGCGCCGCTGGGCTGGCGCCGGTGGCGGCAGCGCTACCGGCAGGTGCTGCAGACGCTGGCCGCTTAATTGCTGTATGATTAGCGCCGTCACCACCACCTCCTTCAACCGGACAGCCGTTTCGGCAAACGCATTTTTATGGCTATACCTTCATGAAGACACAAAGGGTACTAACAGGCATTACCACCACCGGCACGCCGCACCTGGGCAACTATGTGGGGGCGATCAGGCCGGCGATAGCGGCCAGCCGCCGCGACGACACCGAGTCTTTTTACTTTCTGGCGGACTTTCACGCCCTGATCAAATGTCAGGACCCGGCTCAGGTGGCGCAGTCCACCAAGGAGATTGCCGCGACCTGGATAGCACTGGGCCTGGATACTGACAATGCGGTGTTTTACCGCCAGTCGGACATTCCCGAAATTACCGAGCTGTGCTGGCTGCTGACCTGTATGGCGGCCAAGGGGCTGATGAATCGCGCCCACGCCTACAAAGCGGCGGTGGCCGCCAACCAGGAGGCCGGCGAAGACCCCGACTTCGGCATTAGCATGGGGCTCTACAGTTACCCGGTACTGATGGCGGCGGATATCCTGATGTTCAATGCCCGGCAGGTGCCGGTCGGCAGGGACCAGATCCAGCATGTGGAGATGGCACGCGATATTGCCGGCCGTTTCAATCACCATTACAGCCGTGCCGACAAGCCGCTTTTTACCTTGCCGGAGGCGGTGGTGGACGATCAGGTTGCGGTTTTGCAGGGTCTGGACGGCCGCAAAATGAGCAAGAGCTACGGCAATACCATTCCGCTGTTTCTGAGTGAGAAACAACTGCGCAAGCATATCAATAAGATTAAAACCAACCTGCTGGAACCGGGCGAAGCAAAGGACCCCGAGACCTCTACGGTATTTCAGATCTGGCAGGCCTTCGCCACCCCGCAGCAGACCGCGGAGATGCGCCAGGCCTTTGCCGACGGCATCGCCTGGGGCGAGGCGAAAAAGCAGCTGTTTGCACTGGTGGATGCCGAACTGTGCGAAGCGCGCGAGAAATACAACCAGCTGTTGGCCAATCCCGCTCATATCGAGGAGATTTTGCAGCAGGGAGCGCAAAAGGCGCGGCGCTACAGCCAGCCGTTTTTGCAGCAACTGCGCGAGGCGGTAGGTGTCCGTGCGTTGACGTGATAATAGCACTGCGGTGGTAGGTCTTAAGCCGGCTGTTAGGGTTGCGATTCGAGACACGCCGTAAACCCCCGCAAGCGGGCCCAGCCCGAAATCACAGATTTCGGGCGTTCCGCGGGGCGAAGCGGTGCTTCGCTTTTTCCCGCTCCACCCCTGGGGGCTTCTCGCCAGCATCCCTGCTGTCGAGAGTCTCGAATCGCAACCCTAACAGCCGGCTTAAGACCGGATCGATTAGCACCGCTTCCGCTTAAGCCAGTGTCTTTGGCTCAGAACCCTGAATGCAAGGGACCACTGTTCCCTATTGGCGCCATACCCAGATGCGGCACGGTTCCGGTTTGTGGCACTCTCTGGCAGCTAGCGGAGTCATTTTTTTAAAAACAAAAATTGGCTCCGCTCCCCAACTGCGCACTCAGTAAAACTACTGGCGCTTTTTTCCTCTTTTCCCGACGATTATCGACAATCTCCCTGACGAAGTCGGTTTAGTGACTATAATTCTTATGAATAAGCTCGTGTTCAGGCTAAAGCCCCGCGTTTTAGACCGGTTCACTGCTATTGGGGAGTGATGAGTTTATGCGGCAAAACAGATTGCAACTGGCGGCCTCGATCGGCGCGGTCGCGGTATTGTTGGTGCTGGTTTACACCGTCGACAGCCGCCACCTGATCGCCGGCTGGACGCTGCTGATGGCGGCGGGACTGTGGCTGGTCAGCCGCGCCCCCGCGGCGGACAGTGACGATCAGGACAGCGGACAGGAGCGCGAAGCGCTGCTGTCATGGCAGGACCTGGATCGCAAAGTCAACCAGCGCACCGGCATGATGTGCGCCGAGTTGGGTACGCTTTCCACCCAGGTACAGCAGGTGGTCGATGAGAGCATCCAGAAACTGTACCAGAGCTTCCAGGGCCTGAACGAGCAGTCCTCGGCGCAGCGCGACCTGATGATGGGTATTGCCAACCGGGTTTCCGGCGTCAATCAGGGGACTGCCGAAAAGGTCGATAAAGTGACCCTCAACGATTTTGCCGAGGAGGTCGGGCGAATTCTCGACGACTATGTACAACTGTTTGTGGACGTGAGTGAAAAGAGCGTGCAGGCGGTACACAATATTCAGGATATGGTCAGCCAGCTCGATGGCATGTTCCGGCTGATCAACGACATCAGAGGCATTGCCGATCAGACCAATCTGCTGGCCCTGAATGCCGCCATTGAGGCGGCCCGCGCCGGCGAAGCCGGCCGCGGCTTTGCCGTGGTGGCGGATGAGGTGCGCAAGCTGTCCCAGGATTCCAACAACCTCAACGACGAGATCCGTCACCGCGCCGAAGTGGCCAAGTCCACCATTACCGGGGTGCAGGCCGTGGTGGGTGAAATTGCCTCGCTGGACATGAATATCGCCATCGATGCCAAAGGCCAGCTCGACGGTATGATCCGTGAACTCGAAGATGTCAACGACCACGTCGCCCAGGGCGTGCAGAATTTGTCGGAGATCAGCGGTCAGATCTCCGGTGAAGTCAATACTGCGATTACCGCCTTGCAGTTCGCCGATATCGTCGGCCAGGCGGCGAATAAAATTCGCGAGAAAACCCATGAAATCGAAACCGTACTGACCCTGGTGCACGGCGTTTCGGACAGTGCCGAGACAATCGATCAGCTGTTGGCGGAAACTCACCGCAAGCTCGACGAGTTTGGCCAGGCCGCCGTTGAAGAAGAGACCGATGACAGTGAGCAGGGCGGTGAAGTCGAGCTTTACTGATCGGGGCCGATAGCGGTCGCGATTGCGATCAGGCGGGCTGCGGTATATGCCGGTACAGCCGTTTGGGTTTTAATGCTGAGGGAGAGACATGGCTATCCATACCAAAGAAACCGGACCCCAGGAAATCACCATTGTGCTGGGGGATACGTTCGACTTCAACTGTGTCGAGGAGTTTCGGCGCGCCTATGAGAGCGCGGACAACGGTACCGCGAGAGATTTCATTGTCGATTTTCGCAATACTAACTACATGGACAGCTCGGCGCTCGGCATGCTGATCAATATGGACAAATTCTGGCAGGACCGGGGGACGACCATTCGCCTGGTCAACCCCAACCCGCAGGTAAAGAAGATTTTTACCATTTCCCGGTTTGATAAGAAATTTGTGATTGAATAGGCTGTCGAGGCACCGTCGTGAAGGTTCTAGTGGTTGACGATCACGGCTATAACCGCGATCTGCTCAGTTTGATACTCGCCGATCACAACTACGAGTATGAACTTGCCAGGGACGGCAGGGAAGCCTGTGATGTATTTGCCGCCCGCGAGGACATCGGCGCCGTCCTCATGGATATCAATATGCCGATCATGGATGGCTACCAGGCGACCAAGGCGATAAAGGCGGCAAAAAAGCACCACTTTGTGCCCATTATTTTTGTCACCGCTCTGGATAACACCGAAACCCTGAAGAAATGTTTAGCCGTAGGTGGCGACGATTTTGTCTCCAAACCGGTCAACGAGACGGTGCTGATCGCCAAGCTGCGCGCCCACGAGCGCACACTGGCACTGCATCGCAGTCTGCAGCAGACCAACAAAACCCTGGAGTACCACCAGCGCCTGATGGATCGCGAGCACAGTATTGTCGACCATGTGTTTCAAAGCAGTGTCAAGCGCATTGCCGTCGACTGCGAAAACGTGCGCTTCCATATCTCGCCGATGTCGATGTTTAACGGCGATTTGCTGCTGCTTGCACCCAGCGCCTCGGGTGGTGTCTACGTGCTGCTGGGCGACTTTACCGGCCACGGACTGTCGGCGGCAATCGGCTGCCTGCCGGTATCCGATATCTTCTACGCCATGACCGCCAAGCAGGCCGGTATCGGCGATATTGCCATCGAGATAAACACCCGGCTGCAGAGCCTGTTGCCGGCGAATATGTTTTTCTGTGCCACCATCGTCGAACTCAATCACACCGGCGACCGCTTGACGGTGTGGTCGGGCGGCATGAACGATATGCTGCTGGTGGACGAGGCGGGGCGAATTCTGCAGCGGGTTGCCGCCCAGCATATGCCGCTGGGAGTACTCGGCCCGGCGGAGTTTGAACGCGATGTCGTACTGCTGAAGCCGCCGCTGAATACGCGGCTGTATATCTATACCGACGGTATCATCGAGGCGCGCAACCCGCAGGGTGAAATGTTTGGCCAGCAGCGTCTGGAGCAGCTGATTGAGGCGCAGTTGGAAGATGGTCCGGAAACGCTATTCGAGGCGGCCACGGCATTTCGCGAAGTCGAGGAGCAGGATGACGATATATCGCTGGTGGAGGTGATTTGCCGCCCTATCTCCCACCTCGACGGCGATGACAACACCCGTTACTGCGACGTGGATCTCTCCAGGCAGCCGGCGCAGGCCGCTCTGCCCTGGCAGGTCGAGGTTGAATTGGCCGCGGATAAACTGCGCCGCGCCGATATGGTCGGTCAACTGGTGCAGCTGGTAGCCAATGTCGAGGGTGTCAGCGCGCACAAGGACATACTCTTTACGCTCATTAGCGAGATGTATTCCAACTCGCTGGAACACGGTTTACTGGGCCTCGACTCCTCGCAAAAAAATACCGCTGAGGGCTTCGAGAGCTACTACAAAGAACGCCAGGCAAGGCTCGAGCGCCTGCAGGCCGGCAAGTTGGTGTTCAAGGCGGCGGTGCTTCCGGGGCCTGTCAACCGGCTCAGCTTCAGCCTGACCGACACCGGTCCCGGCTTTGATATTGCGGCAGTGCTGGAGCGCCACCAGGATCCCGGCGACCTGTCCTTCGGCCGCGGTTTGACCCTGATTCAATCGCTGAGCGAGCATACCGAATACAGCAATGGCGGGCGCACGCTGACGGTTACCTATATTCTGGAATGATGGGCTCCGCAACGATATGCCCGGGAATGGAGCGCCTCTCAGTCGCCGTTGAGTACCGCCAGCAGTGCCGCGGTCAGCGCAGCCAGGTCGTGCTGTTCGATAATAAATGGCGGCATCACGTACACCAGTCTGCCGAACGGCCGCAACCACACACCTTTGTCCACCAGCCGGCGCTGAAACGCCGCCATTGACACCGGTTCGCTCAACTCCACCACGCCGATGGCTCCGAGAACCCGCACGTCGACCACCTGCGGCAGTTTGCGGCAGGGTGCCAGCGCCGCCTGCAGGTGCGCCTCGATGCGCGCGACATTCGCCTGCCAGGGCGAACGCAGCAACAGCCGCGTACTGGCCAGCGCCGCGGCGCAGGCCAGCGGATTGCCCATGAAAGTCGGGCCGTGCATGAACACACCGGCTTCGCCGCTGCAAATGGTATCGCTGACTTTGTCGCTGCACAGCGTGGCCGCCAGGGTCATATAGCCGCCGGTCAGCGCCTTGCCCAGGCACATGATATCCGGGCTGATCGCGGCGTGCTCACAGCCGAACAATTTGCCGGTGCGGCCAAAGCCGGTGGCTATTTCGTCGGCAATCAACAGCACCTCGTAGTGATCGCACAACTGCCGCAGGCGGCTTAGATAGGCCGGCGAATAAAAGCGCATGCCGCCGGCACCCTGCACCACGGGTTCGATAATGAAGGCGGCGACCTCGCCGTGGTGGCGCTCCAGCAGCGCCGAGACATCGGCGATATACTTCTCATCCCACTGTTGCGCAAATGCGCAGGCCGGCGCCCCGGCAAACAGCTGTTGCTGCAGTACGCGGTTGAACAGGTGATGCATGCCGGTAACCGGGTCGCAGACCGACATCGCACCAAAGGTATCGCCGTGATAGCCGCTGCGCACGGTCATCAGGCGGCATTTTTCCTCGCGCCCCTGTGACTGCCAGTACTGCAGTGCCATTTTTATCGCCACTTCCACAGCGACCGAACCGGAGTCGGCCAGAAACACACGGTTGAGACCGGCGGGGGTCAGCTCCACCAGCAGCTGCACCAGCTCGGCGGCGCGCGGGTGGGTGATGCCGCCGAACATCACATGGGACATCTGCTGCAGCTGGTCGCTGATGGCGGCGTTGATTTCGGGGTGGTTGTAACCGTGCAGGGCACACCACCAGGAGGACATGCCGTCAATCAGCTCGCGGCCGTCGGCCAGCTGCAGGCGCACACCGCGGGCGCCGACCACCGGGTAGCTGGGCGTGGCCGCCGGTATGGCCGCGTAGGGGTGCCAGATATGGTCGCGGTCTATCTGCATGAGTTGTTCGGTTGAGAGTGGGGATGGTGAGGACATGGGGGCGCCGGTTGTGGTTGGGGGTGGTCATTCTACTAAATAATGGCCGGTGTTTGGGGCCCGGTGCCGCCAGCCGAATACAATGCCGACAGGTCAGGCCGCCTTTACATTGCTGTCGATCATCGCACTGATAAAGGCCTGCAACTGCTGGCGCTGATGCGGCGCCATATCGACAAACTCGATACTGATCTGAGTGTGCCTGTGGGGGCGGCGCGAGAAACGAAAGCCCTTGACGCGGGCCTGGCAGGTGACGCGAAAGTCGCGGTTGAACTGAAACTCCACCAGCGGCAACAGCTGGTTGTAGTGCAGCTGGTCGAGCAGGTTGCCGGCAATGTTGAGGCGCATGCCGCCGGCGCTGAGATTCTGCGCGCTGGCGAACCACGGTGTGCGCAGCGGCGATTTCACCTGCACCCGCAGCGGCCGCTGGCGGCTGAAGCTGAGGCGCGGCCAGCGGCGGCGCTGGCGGTAGCCAACGTCCTTGGGCAGTTTCAGGATGTGCAGCGGCCCACCCTCGCTATGCTCGATATCGATAACCGGGGAGCTGAAACTCAGTATCTTGCCGTTGTAGTGATGGCGCAGGGTCAGGGTATCGCCCACCTGTACCGGCTGCATCGGGTCGGCCGGGAAGAGGTCGTCGAGCATCAGCAGACCGGCGGCAACGTTGATATCCAGAATCATACTCTGGTAGCGCTCGGCGGTTTGGTCGCTGACGATTTCCAGCAACTGCCGCTTGCTCAGCAGTTCGAACAGCGGCGCGTAGTGATTGAGGCATGAAGCCGCGGCGGGCGCGGGTTTGGCGGTTTGCGGCTGTGGCTGTGATTCCGCCGGATAGAATTTTCGCAAAACAGTCTGCAACAGTGACATTTCCCCGAATCCTCCTCTGGGGTGACTGATAGGTAAATATGAATAAAAGACGGCCGCATCTGTGCGCTGGTTAACGTGCCACGATGTACTATGCGCCTATTATTCGCTTTGCCTGAGGTGATGTTTTGTAAATAGCAAGCGCTGTGCCAGGGAAGATTTGTTACCGACCTCGTTGACAGGCGGCGCCTGCCAGGCGGGCGACAGGCAGATGGGCCGGCACTGGGGCGGCAAGCGGCTGCCGCCGGGCGGCAATTAGCGGCATCCGGTTCCTCTTCTTTGCTAGGTGCCACGGCGGATGTCGGGCTACAATAGCTGCCCCGCCATACCGCCGTGTACATGACAACAGCTGCTATGATAATTCGGTAAGTTCAAACGGCTGCTATTCTATGGGAGAAACCAAGCAAATCGAGCCTGCATCGACGGGAATCCGCGCTTTTGTTGCGGCCCTGCCGCGCCTGCCGCGGCGGCTGCCGGTAGCCTATAAGATGGCGGTGAGCTTTTCACTGCTTATCGTGTTGGGTATGGGGGCGCTCGGCGCGGCGGTTATTCACTATCAGGAAGACCTGATGCGGCGCCAGATTGAGGAATACGGCGCTACCATTGTCAGCCAGTATGCGGCCACCGCCATCGATCCGGTGTTTACCGACAATCAGTTCGATATGCAGGTGTTGACCGCCAACCTGGTCAAGGATCACCGCATCGAGGGCGCTGCGCTGCTCGACCCGGACGCTGTGGAACTGACCGCCGCCGGCCTGGTACCCGAGCCGGGTCTGCGCCGACTGCCGGGTGCGGCGGACCCGGCGATACGATCCGCTGCCTGGCAGGGCCGCTCGATGTCGGGCGAGCCCATCGAGCTGGTGTCTTTTTTTGCACCGGTGCAATTCCGCCAGGTGACCGCGGCGCAGGCGGTCATCACCCTGTCGCTGGCGGATGTTCAACAGAGCTACCGCCAGACGATTCACACCCTGCTGGCGGCGACCGCGTTGATGATGCTGTTCAGTGTGGTCATCGCCTACTGGATGGGCAGGCGCATGGGGCGCCCGATCGAGACCCTGGTTGCCGCCACCGACGAACTGGGGCGCGGCAATCTGCACATTCAGCTGCCCGATGACCGCGGCGATGAGTTCGGCCGCCTCAATACCGCGGTAAACCGTATGGCACGCAATATGCGCGAGAAGCACCAGGTCGAAGGCGTATTGACGCGGCTGGTGCCCGGCGACGTGGCGCAGCAAGTGCTCAGTGATCTGAACGACGTCGGCATTGGCAGCAAGCGCGTCGAAGCGTCGGTGCTGTTTGTCGATATCGTCGGGTTTACCTCGCTGTCGGAGCAATCGGAGCCCGAGGCGGTGGTGGATCTGCTGAATGAGTATTTTGCCTACTTTACCCAGTGCAGCCAGATGTATCTGGGGGTGGTGGACAAATTCATCGGCGACTGCGCTATGATCATTTTTGGTACACCGCGCGCGAACCCGAACCACCGCTTCGACGCCATCGCCTGCGCTGTGCTGATCCAGCGGCTGCTGCAGCGGGCCAACGAGCGGCGCCGGCAGCGCCGGCAGCCGCCGGTGCGGGTGCGCATCGGCATTAACAGCGGGGAGATGATGGCCGGCATGGTGGGCGCCGATCAGCGCATGGAGTTCACGGTAATTGGCGATGCGGTCAATCTGGCTTCGCGCCTGTGCAACCTGGGCCAGCCCGGCGATATCGTCGTGGGAGCCGGTGTTATCGAGCAGCTGCCGGGCGCCGAGCGCGTCAGCGCCGAACCCTTTCGCCAGGTTAAAGTCAAAGGCAAGTCCGCCGAGGTGGCGACCTATTGCATAACAGCGGTGGCCGAGCGCGATGCGGCATCCATGGATAAGATGATCGACGAGATTTTATCGCCGATAAAAACTGAGCAAGGCTGAGACAATAACATGCGCGGTATTTCTGTATTGCTGCTGCTGGCGCCGCTGGTGCTCGCCTGCAGCCATTTCCCCCGGGTTATCGACCGGGTCGCTCTGGTAGACCAACTGGTGCAGCAGCAGGAGTTCAGCCGGGCGCAGGACCTGCTGGCGGATCTCGACACCAGTGATCCCCAATTTGCCGAGCTGGCCAACCGGCGCCGGGCCCTGCACCCGCTGATTGAGCAGTTCGAGGCCAACACCATTCGCGAGTCGGAGCTGTTGCAGGCGCAGCAGCAGTGGGTGGAGGCACTGGCCGTGCTCGAGCGCGGTATGCAGAAGCTCACCGGCAGCGAGCCGCTGAGCCGCGCCCGGGAGCAGTTGCTGCAGGCCCGCACCGCCTACCTGGATGCCATCGAAGCACAACTGCAGGTATTGCAGGGCAGGCTGTTGTCCCAGCAGGCCGGGCTGCTGGCGCAGCGGGCCAGCGCCAAACCCGACAACCTCGTGTATCGCTGGCAACTGCTGCGGCAGCAACAGAAAAGTGCCGGCCTCGTCGACCACCTGCTCGACTGTGCGGAACAGCCCCAGGCCGACGCGCAGTTGGCCGCCGATTGTCTGAACGTGGCCCGTTCGCTCGATCAGTCGGCCGCGCAGGCACAGCGCCTGGCGCGCCTGCAGCGCCGCCGCGAGCCGGCCGGCGGCGACAGCCGGCCGCCGCGGCAAACCGCACAGGTGGACGCAGGTGCACAGCGGCAGCTACAGCAATTGAAGCGCGAGTACCGCGACCTGGTGGCCGCCGGCTGGTGGCTGGCGGCGCGGGATAAAATGCTGGAGCTGAAGGCGCGGGCACCGGCCTCCGACAAAGA
Organism: Exilibacterium sp.; assembly: GCA_028280195.1. Lineage (GTDB taxonomy): Bacteria > Pseudomonadota > Gammaproteobacteria > Pseudomonadales > Cellvibrionaceae > Exilibacterium. Next base: position 69,851 of record JANQMH010000046.1, on the reverse strand, counting down.
AGTGGAGAGCTGGTCGCTGGAGCTGCAGGAAATCATCGACTCCCAGGTGCAATTGGGGATCAAGCAGGGCCAGGCGCTCTACAGCCAGGGCTTTCTGCAACAGGCCCTGCATATCTGGCGCCGCGCGGCGGATCTGGCGCCTGACAATGTCGAAGTACAGGCCCATATCGGTCGCGTGCAGCGCTTTTTACAGAAACTCGATCAACTCCACGGCAGCGAGGGGTGATTTCCCCGCGCGGCTAAAATCCGTACAATAGCGCCGCCGCCGGTGCCGGCGACAGGTACTGTGCCGCTACAGCGCGCACGGGCGCACGGAGTGGAGTACGTCAGTGGTTGGGGTTATCGAGCAATGAGAGAGAACGGCAGTCGCCGGCAGCGTGTGGCATTGAATAAACTGCAGAAGCGCCTGCGCCGCCAGATCGGCCGCGCAATTGCGGATTACCGCATGATCGAGCACGGCGATCGCATCATGGTATGCCTGTCGGGGGGCAAGGACTCCTATTGCATGCTCGAGCTGCTGCTGCACCTGCAAAAAACTGCGCCGGTTCGCTTCGAACTGGTGGCGGTCAATATGGACCAGAAGCAGCCGGGATTCCCCGAGCATGTGCTGCCGCAGTACCTGCGGTCCCTGGGCGTGCCCTTCCATATCGTCGAGCGCGATACCTACAGTGTCGTCAAGGACGTAATTCCCGAGGGCAAAACCACCTGCGGGCTGTGCTCGCGCCTGCGGCGCGGCACCCTCTACGGTTTTGCCGAGCAGATCGGCGCCAATAAAATCGCTCTCGGCCACCACAAAGATGACATTGTCGAGACCTTGTTTCTGAATCTTTTCTACGCCGGGCGATTGAAGGCGATGCCGCCGAAACTGTTGTCCGACGACCGCCGCAATGTGGTGATACGGCCGCTGGCCTACTGCCGTGAAACAGACCTGGCCGAATACGCCCGGCAGCGACAGTTTCCCATCATTCCGTGCAATTTGTGCGGCTCTCAGCCAAACCTCCAGCGCCAGGCCGTGAAGGCCATGCTGCAGGCCTGGGACGAGCAGTTCCCGGGCCGGACGCAAACGATTTTCTCGGCGCTGCAACAGGTCTCACCCTCGCAGTTGGCAGATACCGACTTGTTCGATTTCCACAGCCTGCAGCTTGATCGCAGCGCAGCCGCGCCGGCGGCGGATAAAGCGCTGCCCGCTGCCCGGTCCGACGCGCAAGATCCCTTCGCAGGTGTCGACTTTATTAACAGCGTCAACCTCTAGCGGTGATCCCGCCGCTTGTCCTGGCGCCACTGTTGCTGTGCTGGTATCGGCGCCGATTAAGTAAAAATGCGGTTTTTTAGCGCAATCTAGGCGGCTTTTTGCCCATCATCGACTACGTTTGTCTATAGGCTTTTGCGCAGCGGCTACGTTGGCGCACAATGTGCTTTACCCCAGTGCTTCGGACGCGTGGTTCACCAATGCCGGGTGTTTTATGGACAATAAATTTTATGAAGTGGTCTATGTCGATAAATTCGTTTGCCGCTCTGAAAGCGACGATATGGCACAGTGGTTTCGCCGCCACTTCGGCCTCGACCAGCGCCACCTGGAGATGCTGGGCTCCGGCAACCCGGTGATCCTGAAGAAAAATATCCTCATCGACACCGCTGAGCGCCTGCAGCGCAAAATACAGGCCCTGGGCGGTGTCTGCTGGATACAGCAGACACCGCCGGCAGGCGAGCCCCACGAACGGCGCCGGATGCAGCGGCGCCGGTGTGCCGAACGGCGCCAGACATGGCGGCTGGACACCATGGTAGCCGATCGGCGCGTCAATCTCGGGCGCCGTTCCTCAGACTGGTTTTAGCCATTTGCCTGTCGCGCCTGCCCTTGGCAATGGTCATATTGCCAATGAACTGCCCGACGGTAAGTGGGTATAATGCCGACGGTGCGGAGTTAGCGGTTGAGGACACGGGGGGCAGGGAGTAGCCGGGGCAGCCAAAGTTGATTCTGAGAGAGACAACGGTCACGTGCAGGCTTTTTTTCGCGGTATTTCCTTTCGACTGGCAAAGGTGGGGGTGATCCTGGCCTTTGTCCTCGGCCTGCTGATGAGTTCGGTGCAACTGTATCTCGATTTTCGCGGGCAGGAGCGCGAGCTGGAAAGCCTGGTCAACCGCATTGTCGAAGTCGCCACGCCACCGGCGGCGCGTGCCGTGCACACCCTCGACGACGACCTGTCGGCAGAGGTGGTCAACGGCCTGCTGGCCTACGATTTTATCTTTGAAGTCACCATTACCGATGAACTGGGCAATGTCCTGGCCCAGGGGCAAAAGCAGCATTCGCCCACCGCCACCCGCTGGCTTACCCGCCGCATTACCGAAGATATCAAATCCTATGTGGCGCGTCTCAGTATACCGGGCTACGGTGAAAGCGTCGCCGGCAGCATCCGCTTTGCCGTCGATGTGGACCGGGCACTGGCGGGCTTTTTCGCCCGCTCTGGCCTGGTGATCGCCGCCGGCGTCATGCGCAATATGCTGCTGGTGTTGCTGCTGGTCTTCGCCTTTTACTACCTGATCACCAAGCCGCTGATCCGCCTGTCGCGGGAGATACAGACCATCAATGCCGACGGGCCGGGCCGCCGGCGACTGACGCCGCCGCCGGGGCACCACGCCGACGAATTGGAACAGCTGGTGTCGAGCGGCAACCAGCTGCTGGACACCGTCGAGCTGGCCATGGCCAAGCGCCGCGCGGTGGAGCTGGCGCTGCGCAACGGCGAGGAGCATGTGCGACAGATTATCGACAGTCTGCCGGTGCTGGTCGGCGCGCGCAACAACGAGGGTCGCTTCATCTTCGCCAATCAGGCGCTGGCGGATTTTCTCGGCAAAACCACCGATGAGATGCGCGACTGCCATATCAGCGAACTGGTGCCGCGCTACCTGTCCGATGTCGAAGAGCTGATGCGCATGGATCGCAACGTTATCGACAAGGGCGTGAAAATGCAGATGATGGAGGAGAGCTATGTCTGTGCCGACGGCGGCCGGCGTTATCTGCAGACCCACATCATGCCGCTGCAGTTTTACGACGAAACGGTGGCCCTGGTGGTCTCCACCGATATTACCGAACGCAAGCAGGCGCAGGCCAAAATGGAACATATGGCCTATCACGACTCGCTCACCAACCTGCCCAACCGCATTCACCTGGTCGAGCGGCTCGAGCACGAGGTGCGGCGTGCCCAGCGCCACCGCTACCACGGGGCACTGCTGTTTATCGATCTGGATCAGTTCAAAACCATCAACGATTCCCTCGGCCACCCGGTGGGCGATGTGATTCTGAAGCAGGTCGCCAGCCGCCTGTCGGCCTCGGTGCGCGAGGAGGACCTGGTTGCGCGTCTCAGCGGCGACGAGTTCGTGGTGGTGTTGACGGTATTGGACAAGGACATGGCCACGGCGGCACTCAAGGCGGGCGAAATCGCCGAAAAAATTCGCCAGCGCATATCCGACCCCTATTTGTGTGACGAGATGGAACTGCGTGTTACCGGCAGCGTCGGTGTGGTGATCTATCCCGATAAGGAAACCTCGGTGCACGAGCTGTTGCGGTTTGCCGACACCGCCATGTATCAGGTCAAGGAGAAGGGCCGCGACGCCATCGAGTTTTTCAACGAAGACATGGCCGACAGGGTCAGCCACCAACTGCTGATGGAGGGAGAACTGCACCGGGCCTTCGACAACCACCACTTCGAGCTGTTTTACCAGCCCAAGATCAATAGCGAAACCGCTGAGATCGTCGGCGCCGAGGCGCTGTTGCGCTGGCGCCATCCGCACCAGGGCACCGTGGTGCCCGGTGCGTTCATTCCGGTGCTGGAAACCTCCGGGCTGATACTGGAAGTCGGCCAGTGGGTACTGGAGGAAGCCTGCCGGCAACTGAAGGTGTGGCAGGACCGGGGGCTGTGGCGCAGCGATATGCGACTCAGCGTCAATATCAGCCCGCGCCAGTTCCGGCGCCGCGGTTTTGTCGACGATGTCACCCGCACGCTGGAGCAGGCGGGGGTTCTGCCGGGCACACTCAATATGGAAATTACCGAGGGTGTGGTGATTCAAAATGTGGAGGAGACCATCCACACCATGAGCACGCTGGTGGCGCACGGCATCAGTTTTTCGCTGGATGACTTCGGCACCGGTTACTCGTCGATCAGTTACCTGAAGCGCCTGCCGGTGGCGGGCCTGAAAATCGATCAGAGCTTCATCCGCGATATACCCCACGACCGCAACGATCGCGTGCTGGTGGAGACCATCGTCGCCATGGGCCGGCTGCTGGATCTCGAGGTAGTGGCCGAGGGGGTGGAAAACGACATTCAACTGGGCCTGATCCGCGAATTCGGCTGTCACTGCTATCAGGGTTACTACGCCAGCCCCGCAGTTGATGCGGCGGCGTTTGCCGCCATGCTCAGCAATTTCGAGATGGCGCAGACCACGGCCTAAAAGAGTTTGCCCAGCAATACCGGAATGGCGGTCTCGACCCGCAGTATTCTGCTGCCCAGATGAATGGCCTGAAAGCCGCAGTCGGTTAGTTTCTCCACTTCGTAAGGTATGAAGCCTCCCTCCGGGCCCACCGCCAGTGTCACCGCCTGTGTCACAGCCAGAGGGCAGGGCTGTGCCGCCCCGGGGTGAGCCAGCAGTGCCCGCGAGCCGGCGGCCAGCGCCGGCAGCTCGTCCTCGACAAAGGGCTTGAAGCGCTGGCGCAGCTCGACGCTGGGAAGCTGTGTGTCTTTGGCCTGTTCGAGCCCCAGGAGCAGCTGTTCGCGTATTGCCGCCGCCGCCAGCAGCGGGCTCTGCCAGTAGCTTTTTTCCACGCGCCGGCTGTTGATCAGGTACAGGCGCTTGACACCCATGGTGGTTGCGGTTTGTAAAATCCGCTGGATCATTTTCGGCCGCGGCAGGGCCAGTATCAGGGTCGCCGGCAGGGCTGCCGGCGCGGGTCCGGTAAGGCTCACCTGCATGGTAACGGCGCCGCTGTCGGCGGCGGTAACCACGCCGCGGCCGATGCCGCCGTTGAGCAGGCCAACGGTCAGCGCGGTGCCGATCTCCGGCCGCTGGACAGCGAGGATATGGTCCCGGCGGCGCCCGTACAGTCTGACGCTGTTTTGGTCGATGAAGTCGTCTTCGAGCAGCAGCACAAGGTTCATAGTGAGGTAGACCGGTTTGGACTGGCGCGGAGGGTATATTCTAGCCGATGGCGCCCCGCAGGGCAGCCGTAATGATGATAGCAGCCCTATCAGCCTTGCTTTCTCCAACCGGGTGTATTAAATTTTACACGCTGTATAAAATTTGACACAGTTAAAGAGGTCCCACAATGGATAGGAGTGATTACCTACCCTATATCGAGGTTAATCCTAATAAGAGATTTGGCAAACCTTGTATCAAAGGCACCAGAAGTATCAAAGGCACCAGAATTACCGTTGCCGATGTACTCGAAATGCTGGCGGACGGTATGACCCGGGAAGAGATTATCTCAGAGCACCCAAACCTGAATGCACTACAGATTAAGGCCGCTCTCGCCTATGCGTCCTGCCATATCGGCAAGGGAGCTGCCGCCTAATGCGACTCCTGGATGAGAATTTGTCGCCCAAGTTAGCCGCCCGGCTGGATGGGGATTTTCCCGGCGTTGCGGATCGCCACCGAAGGTCATTCTCCTGACCGTGGGCAACTGTCGGCTGACGGTATTGGAAGGCTTTTTAAAAACTCATCGAGCCAGGATAACAGCCTTTATCGATGACCAAAATAGTGGATTATTGCAGTTATGAACCATGAAAATCCGGCAAATACAGTAGCTGAACTGAAAATTAGATTATGTGAAGATATTAAACGCTATATTGCTGAGAATAATTTGAGCAATAGCAAAGCGGCGGAAGTATTTGGTGTTCAGCGCAAGCGAATCATTGACATCCAGCAGCAGCGGATTGAAAAAGGGTTTACGATTGACTACCTTGTTGAAATGCTTGAGCGGGTTGGCCTTCGCACAATCAAACACAATGCTGCATAGCTTTTGCCCTAACTGCGGTGGACAGCAAGACAACGCTATTAAAAAGAAAAGGCGGCCAACCGGAATCCAGCTAACCGATTGAAATCTTTATCAATTACATGATGCCCTCGGCAGGGTGGAGGCCACGTTTTTGGCAAAGCATCGCTTTGCGTGGCCGCAACGCGCGCAAGCTGTGCTTGCGGGCCGGCGCTCCGCCGGGGTGCCGTTTGCCTGTAGCAAATGGCGCCCTCGGCAGAGTGGAGGCCACGTTTTTGGCAAAGCATCGCTTTGCGTGGTCGCAACGCGCGCAAGCTGCGCTTGCGGGCCGGCGCTCCGCCGGGTGCCGTTTGCCTGTAGCAAATGGCGCCCTCGGCAGGAGTCGAACCTGCAATCTTACCCTTAGGAGGGGTCTGCATTATCCATTATGCTACGAGGGCGAGAAGCCACTGTTAATGGCCGGATGGCCGATCATACAAGAGATCCAGCGGAGCCGCAAACCGCTGATTATTCATTACTTTTCAGCTCGATATAGGGCTACAATAAACTTTAACCGGCAGCCATGGTCATAGATGACCATGGCTGTTAACGCTGGGCCCGGTCGCGCTGTGCGGGGCTTTGGCAAGCCCGCTGACGGAGTTCGAAAGCCCTTATGCTCGACACACGCCCATTGCTCAAAGACACAGACTTCCCCCTTATCCGGCGCGGCCAGCTGCAGACCCTGCAGGCAAATCTGGGTTATCTCTGCAACCTCAGCTGTACCCACTGCCACGTCAATGCCGGACCGCGCCGCACCGAGCTGATGGACCGCGAGACCATCGATACGCTGCTGGCGTTTTTGCATCGCCATCAGCTCTCATGCCTGGATGTTACCGGCGGCGCGCCGGAAATGAATCCACATTTCTGCGACCTGGTCAGCGCCGCGCGGGCGATGGGCGTAACCGTTATCGATCGCTGTAATCTGACGGTGCTGCTGGAACCGGGATTCGAGCATATGGCCGCCTTCCTGGCCGGGCAGCGGGTCTGTATTACCGCCTCTCTACCCTGCTACGCCGAAAACAATGTCGCCGAGCAGCGCGGCAAAGGCGTTTACGAGAATTCCGTTACGGCCTTACAGCGGCTCAATCAGCTCGGTTACGGCAGCGATCCGGAGCTGCCGCTGAATCTGGTCTACAACCCCAACGGCGATTTTCTGCCGCCGCCGCAGCAACAGTTGCAGGCCGATTACAAACGCGAGCTGATGGACCGGCACGGCATTGTCTTCAACGAACTGCTGACCATCACCAATATGCCCATCAGCCGCTTTGGCAGTGTGCTGCTGGCGAAGGGGCGGTATGAAAACTACATGCAGTTGTTGAAGGACAGTTACGATGCGGCCAACCTGCCTGCGGTCATGTGCCGCTCGCTGATCAGTGTCGACTGGCGCGGCTATGTCTACGACTGCGATTTCAACCAGATGCTCGACTGGCCGCTGCGCGTTGACGGGCAGCTGATCGCCAGCGACCAGCACCGGGTGCATCTGCGCGATCTGCTGGAGCGGGATCTGAGCCAGCGGCAGATCGTGGTGGGCGAGCACTGCTACGGCTGCACTGCCGGGCAGGGCAGCAGCTGCAGCGGCGCCCTGGCGTAGGCGCGCCATTGTCTGCTGTGCCACTGAGTATCGTCGTGCCGGTGCTGAATGAGGCCGCGGTCATCGCTGCGGCACTGGCACCGCTGCAGCGCCTGCGCGGCGCCGGAGCGGAGCTGATTCTGGCCGACGGCGGCAGTTGCGACGGTACCCTGGAGAGAGCGCGGGACAGCGTCGACAGGGTGGTGTCATCGGCACCGGGCCGGGCGGTGCAGATGAATGCCGGCGCATCGATTGCCCGGGGGCGGTATCTGCTGTTTCTGCACGCCGATACCCTGCTGCCGGAGAGCTTCAGCGGCGATATTGAACACTGGCTGGGCAATGCGGTGGAGTGGGGCTTTTTCCCGGTTTGTCTGAGCGGCAGGTCGCCGCTATTGCGCATCATTGAAACCGCGATGTGCTGGCGCTCGCGCGTCACCGCGGTTGCCACCGGCGATCAGTCGCTGTTTGTGCGCGCCGGCCTGTTCCGCCAGATCAGCGGCTTTCCCGCCATCGGCCTGATGGAAGACGTGGCCATCAGCAAAACCCTGCGCCGTATCGCCAGACCCTATATCGAAGCCGACCCGGTAGTGACCTCCAGCCGGCGCTGGGAGCGCCGTGGCATCGTTAAAACCGTATTGCTGATGTGGCTCTTGCGGCTGGGCTATTTCATTGGCGTCAGCCCCCGGCGGCTGGCAAAAATCTACTATCCGCCCGCACCTGCCGATGACCTATAAATACCCGCATGCAACCGTATTGCAGTTTGCCAAGGCGCCGCAGCCGGGCCGTGTCAAAACGCGCATGGCCGCCGCCCTGGACCGGCATCAATGCCTGCAGCTGCACCTGCGGTTGACGGCGCATATGGCCAATTGCCTCAGTCGCGCCGGCTTGTGCCCGTGGGAGTTGTGGGTCAGCTCGCAGCCGCAACACCCGTTTTTTAGCCGGCTGTCGGCGAGTTTGTCCGTACCCGTCTACCAGCAGGGCGAAGGTAATCTCGGAGAAAAAATGCGGGCTGCCGCGGAGGCGGTACTGGCACGCTCACAGGCAGTCATACTGATCGGCAGCGACTGCCCGTTCATCGATGCCGACTATCTGCAACAGGCACTGTCTGCTCTCGGCGAGGGTGCCGACGCAGTGGTGGGCCCCGCCAGTGACGGCGGCTATGTGTTGCTGGGGCTGCGCCAGGTGCACCGGCGGTTGTTTGACGACATCCCCTGGAGTACCGACCGTGTCTGGCCGCTTACCCGCCGGCGCCTGCGACAACTGGGCTGGCGCTTTTGCGAACTGGCGACGCTGGCGGATATCGACCGGCCGGAGGATCTGGCATTACTGCGCGGCACCGGCCTGGAGCCGGGCTGAGCGCGCAGTCTAGGCGCAGTGTCTGGCGGCGAAACGCGCCAGGCGCTCGAGGGCTTCGGCCAGCTGTTCGGTCTCGACCCCCAGGCCCAGGCGGATATGGTTCTCCAGCCCAAACCACGACCCGGCCACCACGAACAGACTTTCCTCCTCGCGCAGCCTGGTCGAAAGTGCCTGCGAAGACATCGGCAGGTGGTAGCGCAAAAACGCCATGCCGCCGGCCTCGGGCCTGACCCAGCTGAAACGCTTGCGCTGTGCCTCCATCCACGCATCGAGCAGCTTGATATTGCGGCTGAGGATGGTTCGCGTGCGTTGCAATAGCTGTTCTCTTTTTGCCGGTTCCATAATCTTCTCGGCCAGTGCCTGGCTGATGCAGCTGGTGCCGATGGATGTATAGTCCTGGCGGCGCATGGCTTCGGCGATAACCCCGGGTGGGGCGACCATCCAACCGAGCCGCAGGCCGGGATTGGCGAATGCTTTTGACAGTGACGACGTGACAATGACGCGCTCGTAGTGGCCGAAGTAAGTGGGGGTTTCGGGCCGGTCAATCTCGGCGCCGCGATAGATTTCATCCGCCAGAAGATAGGCGCCGGTGCGTGCAGCTATTTCGACAATGCCGGACATGGTCTGTGGCGTATGTACAATGCCGGTGGGATTGTTGGGGTTCACCAGGGCGATCATCCGGGTTCTGGGCGTCACTGCCTCTGCCAGCGCATCCAGGTCCGGTTGCCAGCGGCGGTCGGGACTGAGCGCGAAGGTGTTTACCTCGATACCGAAGGATTTCGCCAGCCCTGAAACTTGCAGAAAGTTTGGCAACACAAACAGAACCTCATCCTGCGTCGTCAGCGTCGACAGGATACTGATCAGATTGGCCTCGGAGGCGCCGTGGGTCACGGCGATATTGGCCTGCGTCGCGGTGGGATACCAGGCGGCGATTCGTGCCTTTAGTTCGGGTGTGCCGTCGGTGTAACCATAGCCCAAAGGCAGGTTGAGCAGGGCGGCGGCCTCGGCCGGGGCGATGATATCGTTAATCGTGCACGCATGGATGCCGCTTTCGGTAAGATTCAGTTCGACATCATTTTCATAGCGTGTCTGGTTGCGTTCAAGTAAGAAGGTCTCAATATCCATTGCTGGGTTCCCGGGCGGTGTCTGGTGCAAGGCGGGCAAGGACCGCTTTGCAGATCTCAATGTCCTGAGTCGCAACGCCGGTCAGATCCGCGATGGTGATTTGCCGGTCTGACAAGCGGGCTTTTTGCGCCTGCAGCGCCAAGGTGCCGAGTTCCACAATGCTGCCTGCCGCGATCGCGCCGGCGTCGACGGCGTGAAACACCTCCCCGCGTGCAGCGCTTTGGGGCAGCGAATCGACCGCGACAATGGCGGCTTTATTCAGCACGCCTGGGTCTATTTCGTTCTTTGGCGGCGTATCGGAGCCCACGGCCGTGATATGGGTACCGGGCTTAATGTCATCTGCAAACAGCAGTGGTTCGCAGGCTGCTGTAGTGGTGACAATCAGGTTTGCCGCCGCCGCAACAGCGGCCGGCGACTTTTCCACCCGCACCGCATAGCCTTGCGCTGACATTTCGCGGGCATAGCGCCGGGCTTTTTCGCTATCGCGGGCGTAAATGCGGACCTTGCGGCAGCAGGTGATATGAGTCAGCATTTGCAGCTGCAGGCGCGCCTGCACCCCCGAGCCTATGATGCCGATGCATGACACCTTGTCGGGTGCCAGTAGTTTCGCCGCAAAGGCGCCGGCGGCGGCGGTGCGAATATTCGTCAGATAGCCCTGGTCGAGCAGCACGGCATGTGGTGTGCCGGTGGCGGCGTCAAACACCAGCATTAACCCGGAATTGGATGGCAGGCCGCGTTGCGGATTGCGGTAAAATCCGGTGGCGACCTTGATCACAAACCAGCGATCACCCCGCACATAGCCGTATTTGATATGTGCGTCGCCCGGCGGCTCCTCGAATAGCAGCTCACCGACAGGCGGCACAACGGCCTTGCCGGCGCTGTAGCTGATAAAGGCATCCGCCATGGCTGCCAGCACATCGACATCCCGCAGGGCACGTTTTATATCCTGCAGATGCCAGACTCTGGTCGCAGAACTGGCTGCTTTGGTGAGTGGTTTGTTATCCATCAATGGGTTTTGAGCGTCTAAGTTCGGTAACGGTGGTTTGCCTGGCGATCAGCTCGACTCACTGTCGAAATTGCGCCCCGCATGCGCCAGCTTTTGCAGTAGCGGTGATGGATTGAACCAAAGCCGCCCGTAGTCGCCCAGTTGTTCACGGTATTGAACCATGGCCTGGCAGATATGTGACAGGCCGATGCGCTCGGCGTAGCGCATCGGGCCGCCTTCGTGCGCAGGAAAGCCGTAGCCGTATACGTAAATGACATCAATATCGCCGGCCCGCTGAGCGATACCTTCGCTGAGCACAGCGGCGCCTTCGTTAATCAGACAAAAGAGGCAGCGCTGCAGTATTTCCCGATCACTGATTTCGCGCCGGGCAATCCCCAGGCGCCTGGCTCCTGCTGCGGCAATTGCCGGGACTTCCGGGTTTTCCTCCGGGCTGCGGCTGCCGGGCCGATAGATATAAGCGCCGCGACCGGTTTTTTGTCCCAGCTGCCCCGCTGCCACCAGGCGATCGCCGAGCACGCCGTAACTGGGGTCGCCCTTGGCGATATGCGGATGGCTGCTGCGCACCTGGTGGGCGATATCCAGACCGGCCAGATCGCCCATGGCAAAAGGTCCCATGGGAAAGCCAAAGGCGGTGATCACCCGGTCCACCTGGGCGGGCGAGGCGCCTTCCAGTACCAGGCGGCCCGCCTCTCGCGCATAGGGCTCGAGCATGCGGTTAGCGACAAAACCGAAGCACACACCGACGGCGACGCCGATCTTGTTGATGGTCTTGGCCAGGGCCATACAAGTGGCTGTGACATCGTCGGCCGTTTTCGCGGCGCGCACAATTTCCACCAGCCGCATGACGTGGGCGGGGCTGAAGAAGTGCAGCCCGACAACGTCCTGTGGCCGGCGGGTTGCAGAGGCTATATCGTCCACATTCAAGGTGGAGGTGTTGGTAGCCAGAATCGCGCCCGGTTTACAGATCTTGTCCAGTTGCGCGAACACCGCCTTTTTAACCGCCATATCTTCGAATACGGCTTCGATCACCAGGTCAGCCCCGGCAAGCTGCTGATCATCCAGAGTACCGCTCAACAGTTGCATGCGCCGGTCGGCATCAGCGGCAGTCAGCCGGCCTTTACCCACCCGGCGTTGATAGTGGCTGCGTATCGCCTCGAGACCGCCCTCGAGCGCCGCGCGCTTTTGTTCCAGCAGCGTCACCGCCAAACCGGCATTGAGAAAGTTTATCGCGATGCCCGTGCCCATGGTGCCGGCGCCGATCACCGCCACGCGCTCGATGTTTCGCAGGGTGATATCCGCGGGAATACCGGCGATGAGCGCCGCCTGCTGCTCCGCGGCATGCAGGTAGTTACTGATTTCCATTGCCATTGCTTCTCTGCTGTAGTTGCCCCCAATCCTGCATAATCTTCATCCACAGATCATTGCCAGCCTCGCTGTTGATCAGCACACACAAGCCCGCGCCGGTTTCCGGAATAACCGCGTAGACCGAGCGCCAGCCGACATTGCCACCACTGTGATGGATACAGCTAAGGCCGTTCATATCGATGACAAAATGGCCCAGTGCGCTGTAGAAATCCATTCCCTGCAGGGATTCGGCAAACACCTGTTTGCTGCCCATGGCCTCGACCGACTGTGGGGAAATGACGCCGCGACCGGGCTTTTCGCCGCCGGCCCCCGGCAACTCCGCACAGGCAAACCGCGCCAGCTCGACAATAGTGCTGTACATGCCGCCTGCGGCCCTGGCGTTGAATCCGTAGTGGGGCAGCGCCTCGCCCTTTGCCGTGTAGGGTGTGGCGAACAGCTGCCGGTTTTCCTCCCTGCGTTCGAAACTGGAAGCGGTCATACCCAGGGGCCCGAGAATATGTTCTTGCATATACGCGGAAAAGCGTTGCCCGCTGACTTCTTCGATCATTAGCTCCAGCAGCGTAAAGCCGCCGCCGGAATAGTGGAACGCCTGGCCGGGCGGATGCTGCAGATACACCGGCCGCCGCTCGCGCTCGATATCCGGTTTCTCGTTCCATCTGAATGAGTAGGCAGTTTGTAACTCGTCGAGCGGCGGCACCCGGCCCGAGAGCGTATCTTCCAGTGTGGGGATCTGGTGGCGGGGGTGTATTCCCTTGAAGCCCTCCAGGGAAACGCCCGCCGTATGTGCCAGCAGGCGCCTGACGGTTACCGCATTGTGATCGAATGCCGATTTGGGCAGCTGCCAGCGGCTTAAGTAGCGCCCTACCGGCGCATCCAGATCCACCTTGCCCGCTTCGGTAAGCTTCATCACCCCCCAGGCGGTGACGGCCTTGGAGATGGACGCAATCTGAAACAGGGTATGCCCGGATACGGGTATTTGCCGATCGGTACAGGCATATCCATAGGTTTTCACCGCCGCCAGCTCTCCGGTGTCCACCAGGGCGATGGCTGCGCCGGGAATATTCAGTTCATCAAGCAGCCGGGGAACGGTGTTGTCGAGGTGATTTTCGAAGGGCATTCTCATTGTCGGCCGCGGCTCCGGTCCATTGTTTTGGGTTCAGTGGTTTGTCAGGCAACCTCAAAGAGGCCGGCGGCACCCATGCCGCCACCCATGCACATCGTGCATACCACATATCGGGCCCCGCGGCGGCGGCCCTCCAGCAGCGCGTGCCCGACGATGCGCGAGCCACTCATGCCGTAGGGATGTCCGATGGCGATGGCGCCGCCGTTGACGTTGGTGCGCTCCCCGGGCAGCCCGAGTTTTTCGCTGCAGTAAACCGCCTGTACACCGAACGCCTCGTGCAGTTCCCAAAGGTCGATATCATCCATGCTCAAATCGTGCTGTTGCAGCAGTTTGGGCACCGCCAGCGTCGGGCCGATGCCCATCTCATCCGGTTCACAGCCGGCAATGGCGATACCGCGGTAAATGCCGAGCGGCTGCAGCCCTTTTTGTTCGGCCAGCCTGTCGCTCATCAACACACAGGCCGAAGCGCCGTCGGAAAGCTGGCTGGCATTGCCCGCGGTGACCACCCCGCCCTCGGTTACCGGGGCCAGGCCGGCCAGGGCCTCGGCAGTGGTGGCGGGGCGGTTGCCCTCGTCGCGATGCAGGGTGACTTGCTGCACAGACTCCTCACCGCTTTGTTTGTCCACCACCGTCTTGGATGCGGTAACGGCTACGATTTCAGCGTCAAACAATCCGGCCGCCTGAGCCTCGGCGCAACGCTGCTGGCTTTGCAGTGCAAAGGCGTCCATGGCCTGGCGACTGATATTGTAGCGCCTGGCGACTATCTCGGCGGTTTCGATCATCGGCATGTAAGCCGCAGCGTTGGCCGCGCTGACATTGGTGTCGTGAATGCGGTGGATATTGAAATGCTCATTTTGTACCAGGCTGATACTCTCCAGCCCGCCGGCCACCATCACCGACACGCCTTCCTGGACAATCTGCTGAGCGGCTGCGGCGATGGCGATCATACCGGAGGAGCACTGCCGGTCCAGCGTCATTGCCGCGGTGGTGACCGGCAGGCCCGCCGCCAGTGAGGCCATGCGGCCGACATTGAACCCGCCGGTGCCCTGTTGCAGAGCGCAGCCCATGATCACATCTTCGACCTCACCGGCTTCAATGCCGGCGCGCTCAACGGCCGCGCGGATGGCGTGGGCCGCCAGCGTCGGCGCTGGCAGATTGTTAAAGGCGCCGCGGTAGGCCTTGCCGATCGGCGTGCGGGCGGTGGAAACGATAACAGCATCAGTCATGGAAAAAGCCCCGTATCGAAATGCCATGCGTCACTTATATATGCGGCAAGGCCGAACTATATAAACAATGTTAATATTAGTGGCTCGGCACAATGCAAGTCAAGGGGCGCCGAGAGTGTTGCGGCAATTCATCGGACTGAAGAAGAAAACAAAGTGCCGGCGTATTGAAGCTGATAGATAAATGTGGGCGGTTCGAATTTTTTGCGGCGAGACGACCCTGCTTGACAGGACTGCTAACAATTGTAAGTATACATTGTATATATGGCTGGATTTATACGACCGGTGCGCGCCCGCCGATGTACTGTAGCGGCGCAGTGGTTTACCACCCATTAATATGCAGGGAACTAATACGCAGAGAACTAATATGCAGAGAACTGCGGACAGGGAATCGCAGATAAGCGAAGCACAGAAGCAGAAAGAGAACCCCAGACTATGCCGTTACTGTCAAGCGCCGTGGGCCTGGAGTTGGGCCCGGTCTCCGTTACCGTAACCACGCGCTCAATGCTGGCTTTTGCCGCTGCCATTGGCGATACCGGTGACACAACCCTGGACGATGCCGATGACCGTCGCTTTATGGCCTCGCCGTGCTATGTGGCGGCGCTGGAGTGGCACCTTGCCAGCGCCATCGACAAGAGCGGGCCGCTGGGGCTGAGTGCCGATGAAGCGCTGAGAGAGGTACACGCCGGGCAGGATACGCAGTTCCGGCGTGCCATTCGCAGCGGCGACCGCCTGCAAATCAAAGGCACCATAACCGGCGTGCGCAGCTCCAGGGCCGGCGCCATTGTCGGCAGCAAAACCGAGATAAGCTGCACCGGCACCGGCGAGACGGTGGCAACTTCGCGGCTCACGTCGATCTATCGCGGCGTGGCGGTAAGCGGCGGCGACGCTGCTTTGGAACAGGCGACCGACACAGTCCCGGCGCCCGCCGCGGACGGTCGCGGCAGCGAGAGGGCCGATATCGCCATCCCGCGGTCCTTTCCGCATATCTATACGGAATGCTCCGGGATCTGGAATCCCATACATTCCGAGCGGCGCATCGCGCTGGCCGCCGGGCTGCCCGATATTATCGTTCACGGCACTGCGCTGTGGGCCCTGGCCGGGCGCGAGATTGTCAATGCCCGTGCGCAGGGTGACCCGCGGCGTCTCGGCCGTCTCGGCGGACGCTTTGCCGCCCCGGTAACGCCGGGCACCACATTGCGGATACTTCACTGCCCATCGGTTGCCGATGCGGAAGTGATCGGCTTTGCAGTACTGAACGAACACGGAGAGCAGGCGATCTCTGCCGGTATTGCCTGCCTGCGGCCGCCGCAGTAGATTCCGGATCGTGAAACACCAGCCCGTTCAAACGGCAACTTCCGGTTGACAGAGAAACACCGCCGGGTATATGTTAACAATGTATATATAGTGGCGTGACGACCTTGTCGCCGGAGCGAGAAGCGCGCGGAAAACAGCGATAGGCGTAACAGATTGGTGCAGGGCCAAATCCAACAACAAGGCTGGCAGAGTTTTCTTATCCATGAGTGCTCCATCGACAGGCAAGGTGCCGACTCCCCATCCTCAACCGACGGCTGTGCAACTGTTGGTTTACGCGCTACCGGCGATGCCGCTGGCGTTTATTATGCTGCCGCTGAATATTGTCATTCCGGTCTACTACGCGTCCAATACCGCGGTATCACTGGCAGCTATCGGCCTGATCGCCGGTGCGGCGCGTTTTTTTGACGCTTTTACCGATCCGCTGATCGGCTATCTGTCCGACCGCACCAACTCCCGCCTGGGCGCGCGCAAGCCCTGGTTGCTGATGGGGACGGCGATTGCTGCCATCTCCGTATTTCACCTCTTTCAACCACCGCCGCAGGCCGGCATTGCCTATTACGCTTTTTGGTCTTTCGGGGTATATCTCGGTTATACCTTCTACGAAATACCGAATCGCGCCTGGAGCGCCGAGCTTTCCCACGAATACAACGAGCGTGCGCGCATATCGACCTATCTGGGCATACTGGCGGTGGTTGGCAGCCTGGTTTTTTGGGTAGCTCCTTTCGTACTGCGGCCCTTCACCGGTACTACCGAAATCAGCGGCGAGGTGTTAACGGGCATTGCCTGGCTGTTTGTTGTGCTGTTGCCGTTGGCTGCGATCGGGGCGGTGATCGTCGTACCGCGGGGCAACCGTATCTCCAGTGAAAAGTCCGGCCTGCTGGAGGTTGCGCGGGCGGTAAAGACCAATAAACCGTTTTGGATTTATATCAGTGCCATTACCGCCTGGGGTATTGGCAACGGCGCCTTCCTGTCGGTGATCATGATTTACTTCACCGACTATCTGCAAATGGGGGTTCACTTCCCGCTAATGATGATCATGTTTTTTGTGGTACAGATGATCGTCATGCCGCTGTGGATGAGAGCGATAAAGCACTTCGGCAAGCACCGCTGCCTGGCTGTGAGCTGGACGGCGGATGCCATGTTGCGGCCACTGGCACTGTTACTGGTGCCCGGGGAGTTGAATCTGGTGCTGGCATTCTCCCTGGTATTGATTATCGCGAGTTTCAGTGCGGGCAGCTATATATCGCCGGCGGCGATACTCGGCGATATCGTCGACTACGACATCCTCAAGACGGGCAAGAACAAAGCCGGGAGCTTTTTTGCGCTCAACAATCTGACGATCAAAATATCGGCTGGGCTCGGCGTGGCCATCGCCCTGCCGTTGCTGGGATGGTTTGGTTACCAGGTGGGCGGTGTCCCCGACCAGACCGCTATTCTGGGCCTCAATATCAGCTATATTGCGCTGCCGTCCGCGGCCTATCTTATCGCCGGCAGCATTATGTGGCGCTTTCCCATCGACGCCGGCAGACACGCCATTATCATGCGCCGCATCGAATCCAGAGGCAAGCGGCAAACCGCCCGCAGCCAGGCTAATTGCGAAGGTGTAAGTGAAGGTGTAAATAAAGGTGTAGAGGTCAATGCAGAAACCAACGATGCAGCAGGTTTACTCAGCAAAGCGCCGCAGTGACTACCGCGCTGCGGATTTTACTGTCGCCAGGGTGGAGCTGCATGTAGATCTCGATCGTGAACTGACGACGATCACCTCGCGCATGAGCGTCTCAATGGCGAAAACCGGCGATTTTGCGCTGCTGGGCAAAGGCATCTCACTGCAGTGGCTAAAACTCAACGGTGAAACGCTGAATGACGATGACTACCAGCTTTCCGGGGAGGGCCTGGTGGTCCACCAGGTACCGCTGCAGTTCGAGCTGGAAGTGTGCGGCCGAGTCAGTCCGGCGCAAAATGCCGAAGAGATTGGGCTGTTTGAAAAAGGCGGCCATCTCGCCACCGAGTGTGAGCCCGATGGCTTCAGTCGCCTGTGTTTCTTTCCCGATCGCCCCGACGTGATGGCCGCCTACCGGGTGACTCTGGTGGGCGACAAGTCACTGTACCCGGTGATGCTGAGCAACGGCAACTGCAGCGACCGCGGCGACTATGGCGATGGCCGCCACTGGGTTACCTGGGAAGACCCGGTGCCCAAGCCCAGCTATATCTTTGCGATTTTTGCCGGGCGCTTTGCCCGGGTACAGGATTGCCATACCACCGGCAGTGGCAGACATATCGAGCTGAATATTTACATCGACAGCGATCTGGCCGGCCGCTGTGCGCACGCCATGGCGGCGCTGAAGCGCGCCTTGGCCTGGGAGGAGCGGGTTTACGGTCTCGAGTACGACCTGGATACCTACAGTATCGTAGCGCTGAGCGGACACGGTAACTGCATGGAGAACAAGGGCCTGAACCTTTTTCCGGCCGAACAGATTGTGGCCTGTCCGGACACGGCGACAGACGAGGAGCATATGGTCATAGAGCGTATTATCGCTCACGAAGTGTTTCACAACTGGACCGGCAACCGCATCACCTGCCGCGACTGGTTCCAGCTGTGCCTGAAGGAGGGGCTGACGCGTTTTCGCGACCGCTGCTATGACCAGTCGCTGTTTATGGCCGGGGTCAAACGCATCAGCCTTGTCAAGGAGCTGCGGCGCAACCAGTTTCCCACCGATGACAGCCCGGCGGCCCATGCCGTGCGGCCCGAGTCCTATTACAAGCCGGAAAACTTCTACAACAGTACCGTCTACGACAAGGGCGCGGAGCTGGTGCGCATGCTGTATCTTTTACTCGGTGAGCAGGGCTTTCACCAGGGCATGCGGCTGTTTGTCGCCCGGCACGATCTGCAGGCGGTGACGGTGGAGCAGTTCCTGGCCGCAATGGCCGATGCCAGCGGCAGGGACCTGGCGCAGTTTGCGCACTGGTATTCGCTGGTGGGACGGCCGTTACTGCGGGCTGCAGGCCGCTATGATGCCGAGCAACAGACCTATACGCTGAACGTCAGTCAGGGGATGTCGACGGCCGGGCAGGCGATAGAGCCGATGCACCTGCCGCTGGCGCTGGGCTTTGTTTCCCGCAGCGGCCGGGCGCTGCCGTTTCGACTTGGCGCCGCGACCGGGGCGAAGCAAACCGAGTCGATAATCCTCGAGGTTAGCCGGGCACACCAGCAGTTCGTCTTTACCGGGCTGGCCGAGGAGCCGGTGGTATCACTGTTGCGCGGCCTGTCTGCGCCGGTCAGTCTGCAGGTCGACTACAGCCAAAGCGATCTGGCGCTGCTGATGAGTAGCGACAGCGATCCCTATGTGCGCTGGGACGCGGCGCAGCGCCTGACCACCGCGGAGATCCGCCGGCTCGCCAGTCTGCACGCCGAGGGCAAACCGCTGGCGCTCGAGTCCGGCTTATTGCGCGCCTTTGAGCAGCTGCTGGCCGCCAATGCCGGCGGGCGTGGATTGGTGGCGCAGCTGCTGGATATCGTCGATGAACCCAGTTTGAGCGAGGGGCTGTCGCGCATAGATCTCGACGGGTTGATGGCGGGGCGCGATTTCCTCATGCGGCAGTTGTCCCAGCAGTTGCGGGAGCCGCTGCTGCGCCATTATCACGCCTGTGACAGCGATCGGCCATGGCGGTACGACGAGGACGCCATTGGCCGGCGGATGATGAAAAACGCCTGCCTGAGACTGCTGGCCAGCACCCAGCAACAGGAAGTGATCGATCTGTGCTGGCACCAGCTCACCACCAGCGACAATATGACTGATCGCTTTGCGGCTCTGGTTACCCTTATCGACATCCCCTGTGAGCAACGCGATCGGGCGATCGACTGGACATACGCGCAGTGGCGGGACGATCGCCTGGTAATGGGCAAGTGGTTCAAAGCCCAGGCGATGTCCAGAACCGCCGATACCATCGAACGGCTGCAGGCGCTGACGGCGCACCCGGCTTTTGATATCGGCAATACCGCTCACGGTATGGCGCTGCTCGGGACTTTTTTCCGCCAGAACCGCGTGGCTTTTCACCGCCCCGACGGCAGCGCTTACCAGTGGCTGGCGGATACCCTGCTGATGCTGGACAGCACCAAACCCGCCGCCAGCAGCTGGCTGATGCTGCAGATTATTCAGTGGCGGCGCTATGACGACAGTCGCCAGCAGAAAATGCGCACTGCCCTCGAGCGCATCGCCGCTACCGCAGGCATCAGCGAGACCCTCTACGAGAACGTCACCCGCGCCTTGAACTGAGCTGTTTATGATCTCCATTGGCGTTGACCGGCAGGGAGAAACGCTTTAATATAAACAGTGTATATTTTTGTCGTACACACACTTTCAAGCGATGAATACTGAAGCGATTGACAGCGTCACGACAGCAGGTTCACACCAGTTGAACAGGCTGCACCCGTTTACCGGCCGGGACCTGCCCTGGCTGTTGCGCAGCCGCGCAGAAAGCCGTGCCGACCACACCTTTTTGATCTGGGCACCTTTTGCAGCGCAGGGCCGGCGCTGGACTTACGCGCAGTTCAGTGCCGAGGTCGAACGGGTGGCTGTGGGCATGTATCACCGCGGTGTGCGCAAGGGAGACTTTGTGCTGCTGCATATGGAAAACTGCCCGGAGTTTTTACTGGTGTGGCACGCCTGCTCGCGACTGGGCGCCGTGGTGGTCACCACCAATACCCGTTCCAGTGCGGACGAGTTGCGCTACTTTGCCGAGGACTGTGGGGCCAGGTTCGCCGTTACCCAGCCCAGGTTCGAACAACTGGTAGGCGACAGCAGCTCGCGGTTCGAGTGGCTGGCGGTGACCGAGACCGATGCCGGCAGCACGCCGGAGGTGGCGCGCACCGCGCAAGCGCTGGCTTTTGAACTGCTGCTGGAGAGTGAAGGCGAGATTCCCCAGCTGACCCACGACTGCATGGACCTGCACAATGTGCTGTACACTTCCGGCTCCACATCGCGCCCGAAGGGCGTTATGTGGACCCATGCCAACGCCCTGTGGGGAGCGCAGATAAGCGCCCGCAACTGCGGCTTCGATCGAGATACCATCGGCCATGTGTGCCTGCCGCTGTTTCACACCAATGCCATTTGCTATTCGCATCTGGCGACGATCTGGGCCGGCTGTACCATGGTGCTGCAACCGAAATTCTCAGCCAGCCGCTACTGGCCGGTGCTGGTGGAACATAAGTGCACCTACGGTGTACAGATCCCCTTCATGCTCCATGCGCTGTTTGGCCAGCCGCTGCCGGAAAAACACTATGTTACTCACTGGGGGTTGGGTGCAGTCAGTCCCCGGCTCATTCTGGATACCGTCGGCATACCCTGCCTCGGCTGGTTCGGTATGACCGAGACCATAACCCAGCCACTGATATCGCAGCTGGATTTGCCCTGCCGGGAAATGACCATGGGCCGGCCGGCACCGGAGTACGGTATTCAGGTTCGCAGGGAAGACGGCTCCGAAGTCGGTTTTGGCGAAAGCGGAACCCTGTGGATCAAAGGAGTACCCGGCCTTTCCCTGTTTCTCGGCTATCTCAACAAACCCCAGGCGACGGCTGAGTCGTTTGACGACCAGGGCTGGTTCAATACCGGCGATCTGGTGACACCCTTTGCCGACGGTTCCATTCTTTATGATGGCCGCAGCAAAGACATGCTGCGTATCGGCGGCGAAAATGTCGCCGAGTCCGAGGTCGAGCGGGTGATAAAAACGGTGCCCGGTGTGGCCGATGTGGCGGTAGTCGCCAAGCCCGATGCCATGCTCGATGAGGTGCCGGTGGCCTTTGTGGAAATGGCCGTGCAGGGGCCCGCAGTCGAAGCTGAGATAATGCGGGTTTGCGCCGAGAAGCTGGCTGATTTCAAAGTGCCGCGCGAAGTGCGGGTGGTGCAGAGTCTGCCGCGCGTCACGCTTGGCAAACTGGATAAGAAAATGCTGCGCGAGCAATTGCGGCTGGAGGCAGGTAAGCATTGAAGCAGGAGAAACAGATGTACCCCGACGATGAATCCAAATCGCAACAACTGTACCGGCGCGCCCTGCAGGTGTTGCCCGGCGGCAACAGCCGCCACACCGTGTTCTACGCGCCCTATCCGGTCTACGCCGCCAGCGGTCGCGGCTGTCGCATTACCGATGTGGACGGGGTAGAGCGCCTGGACTTTGTCTGTAATTACTCGGCCGATATGCACGGCCACTCGCACCCGGAAATCGTCGCTGCGATTCAGGCCCAGGCGGCAAAGGTGATCTCAGTGGGGATGCCCACCGCCGCGGAGATCGATCTGGCAGAGCGGATCTGCGCGCGCATGCCGGGTATTGACCGCATTCGCTTTTGTAACAGCGGTACCGAAGCTGTGATGTTTGCTCTCAAAGCGGCGCGCGGGTTTAGCGGCAAGCCTGCCGTCGCCAAGGTAGAGGGCGCTTACCACGGCAGCGATGACGGCGCCAGCACCAGCCAGCAGCCCGACCCCGCGCGCTGGGGCGATGCCGGCGCCCCCAGCAGTGTGCCCCTGTGCGGCGCCAGCCGGGGGGCGGCGGATGATATGGTGATCATTCCGATGAACGATGCCGGGGCGGCCTGCGCCATTATTGAAAAGCACCGTGACCAACTGGCGGCGGTGCTGCTCGATCCCATCGTCAAACAGCTGGGCTATGAACAGGCCACGCCGGCGTTTCTGCGCGCTATCCGCGAGGTGACGCAAAAGCACGGCATACTGTTGATCTTTGACGAGGTTTACAGCTTTCGCCTGGGCTACCGCGGGGCTCAGGGGGCTACCGGCGTGACTCCCGATATTACCGCCATGGGCAAGATTATCGGCGGCGGCCTGCCGGTGGGCGCCGTAGGCGGCCGCGCCGATATCATGGAGGCGGTTTTCGACCCCCGCGACGGCGGTGCGCGGGTGGGACACGGCGGCACCTTCAATGCCAACCCCCTGACCATGGCCGCCGGCGCCGCGGCTATGGCGTTGCTGACGCAAAGCGAGTTCGATCGGGTTGCCGCGCTGGGCGAGCGCGCCCGTGCGGGGCTGCGGGAAGCTGCAAAAATCGCCGCGGTTCCCGCCATGGTGCGCGGCGCCACCTCCATGGTCGGACTGTTTCACCTGGAGGCAGGCACTGAGATGCATAACTATCGGGATATGGCCGCCGTTGTGGCTGGGCACCCGGAGATGCTGCAGCGCGCTTATCGTTTCTTCCTGCATATGCTCAACAACGGTGTGCTGATGTCGCCCATGGGTTTTATGCTGCTGTCTACGGCGATGACGGAAAGCGATATTGACTTCATGCTGGAACAGGCGCTGCAGGGCATGCGCAGCCTGGGTTGAACCATGAAAAAAAGCCATCGCCAGACCCCGTCAGGTAAGACCCGCGCCCGCGGCGCCGGCATCCCGTTTAACGGCACTCCCGGCGAACACAACGCCATTACCGATGTGGGCAATGTGGAAGTGGGTTACTGCACACTGATTAAGGGGCAGAGCGGCCCCCTGGTGGTGGGCAAAGGGCCGGTGCGCACCGGCGTGACGGCGATCTTCCCCCACGGCCGCAAAGACCCGGCCGCCGCCGTCTATGCCGGCTGTTTCTCCATGAGCGGCAACGGTGAAATGAGCGGCATGGCTTTTATTGAAGAGCGCGGCCGTTTCGAGGGGCCGGTGACCATTACCAATACCCATTCCTGTGGGGTGGCGCGTGACACCACTGCCCAGTGGCTGTCACAGCAGATGGCGGTTGCAGAGAAAATCGATCAGCCGTTCTGGCTGCCGGTTGCCGCGGAGACCTGCGATGCCCACTTGAACGATATGGATGGTCACCATATTGAGCGCGAACATATTATCCGGGCCTTCGACGATGCCCGTGGCGGCGCTGTCGAGGAAGGCAGCGTCGGCGGCGGCACCGGCATGCGGGTATTCGAGTTCAAGGGCGGCTCGGGGACATCGTCGCGACTCGTGCCCTATCAGGGTTGCACCTATACCGTGGGCGCCTTTGTACAGGCGAATTTTGGCAGCCGCGAATTTATGCAGGTGGCGGGCATCCCGGTGGGGCGGGAGCTGATGGATTACGGCTGTGCCAGCGGCGATGAACTGGGCTCGATTATCGGTATCTGTGCCACCGATGCGCCGCTGTTGCCCCACCAGCTGAACCGGCTTGCCAGGCGCTGCGCTTACGGTATTGCCCGCGCCGGCGGCATTGCCGCCAACGAGTCCGGCGATCTGTTCCTGGCTTTCTCCACGGCTAATCGCCACAGGATAGATGTGCACCAGGGCGTGACATCGGTGGACTTGATCGGTGAGGGCGCTTTGAGTCTGTTTTACGAGGCGGCAATGGAGGCCACTCACGAGGCGATCATGAACAGCGCCTTTGCCAACGAGAGCATGTCGGGTCGCGACGGCAGGGTGGTACCGGCGCTGCCGGTCGCAAAGGTGCAGGCAATTCTGCGGCGCCACCGGCGCCTGGTCGACGTGTAGCGGTTGCTGCGGGCGCACATGGGTCGCTGCCCGGCGCTGGAATTTTGAGCAGTGGCGACCGCAATATGGCGAATAGATTGCCGCAGCGGATATTGGTAAACTGTGCCGGTATCAATATCGGATTTGACAGGGAGTACGAACGCTATATGGCTACCCGTTCCGTTGGCAAGCGCCAATCGCGCAGTACCTATCACCGCGGTAACGTGCGCGAGGATCTGATCGATGTGGCTAAACAGATTCTTGAACAGGAAGGTATTGCGGCGTTGACTCTGCGGCGGCTGACGCGGGAAATCGGTGTAACGCCGGCCAACTTCTACAATCACTTTCAGACCATGGACTTTCTGCTGGCCGAGCTGGCCCGGGAGGGCTTCCAACAACTGGCCGATCGCAATACCGCGGTAATGGCAAAAAGCGAAGACCGCAAAAAGCGCTATATGGCACTGTGCCGGGAGTATGTCTTTTTTGCCACAGAACACCCGAATATCTATCGGCTGATGTTTGGTACCCTGCATAACTTTTCCCAGTACCCGGAACTGAAGCGGGAAAGTGACAGGGCCTATGCCACGTCCATTGCCGTAATCTACGGTGAGGACCTGTATGATCCCAGCGATTTGCTCAAGTCCTATATGCGCCTCCCTTATGCCTTTACCGGCTGGACGCTGCTGCACGGTATTACCCAGGTGATACTGGATCAGCAGATTCCGTTTAAAACCGGATCGCGCAGGGAGGTCGGCGCCTTTGTCGATTCCGCCGTCAAGGCCTATATCGCCGGCCTCGGGCCGCTGTTGGAGAACTAGGGACTGCGGTAACGCACGGTCGGTGATCGACCGGCTTTTTCGCCATTGTTGTTACAGTGTTGCGCTCGATCCGATCAACTCCTTCTGTCTTCTTCCCTTCGTCTTCTTCCCTTCGTCTTCTCTCCTTCGTCTTTTAACAACGCCGCCCCTGCCGCAGATTGCGCTTGTGCCGGCAGCTGCGGTTTAAAAACGAAATGACCGGGTAGTGGTGTCTTAACAGCATAAAAAGTTCTTGCTGTTATCGCCGCAGGTCTGTTGTTTCACCAATATACACACTGTATACTTAAGGCTGAGTATATGCACTAACCAGCACCATCGAGATCATAATAACGACTACATAATCAAAACAATTTATAACCAGGAGAGTAGTATGAGCGGTTTGAAAAACGGCAGGCTGTCTTCTGCAATCAGCAATATCACTGCAAAAACACTCGGTATGGCGGCTCTCGCCAATCTGCAACTGCTTGCCGGTAAACCGGCTGTTGCCCAGCAAGATGATTTTCTGCTCGAGGAAATCATCGTCACCGCCACAAAACGCGAGCAGAATCTGCAGGACGTGGCCATCTCCATGTCGGTAATGGGCGCCGCCGAGCTGGCCAGAACCGGATCGGTCCGGCTCGACGACGTCACGGCTTTCGTGCCCAATGTGACCTTGCGCCAGGAGCAGACCCTGGCCTTCGGCGAATTCATTATTCGCGGTCTCAGCACCGCCAGCGGTACTCTGGGCCTGTCTCCCGGCGTCGGTATTTATATCGATGAAGTCTACATGGGCCGCGGCTCCGCAGGTCTCACCGCTCTGGCTGATGTCGAGCGGGTGGAGGTGCTGCGCGGCCCCCAGGGTACCGTGTTTGGCCGCAACACCACCATGGGGGCGTTTAATATCATCACCCGGCAACCAACGCACGAGTTCGGCGGTGAAATCAATACCAGTATCGGCAACTACGACCTGCAGAATGTCAATGGCTATGTCACCGGCTCGCTGCTGGCCGAAACCCTGGCGGGCAAGCTGTCGCTGAGTTCGCAGCGGCGCGATGGCTACCTCGACAACAGTCTCGGCCCCGACGTCAACGATGTGGATTCGCTCAGCGGGCGCATGCAGCTGCTGTACACGCCGAGTGAAACGATGGAATTTGTCTGGTCTTTGGATGCAACCCGCGACCGCGCCACCGGCAATTATCAGGTAGGCATTCTCGACGGTGTTATCGACCGCGATAATCTCACTGACAGGGTCGCCATCCCGGATGTCGGTTTCGAGGACCGCGATCTGTGGGGTACATCCCTGCGCGCCGAGTTTGAGCTGGACGGCATGGCGTTAACAGCCATCAGCGCCTATCGGGAACTGGAGTTCGAGGCGCTTTCCGACCAGGACGGCACAGCGTTTACACTGATTTCCAACCTGCGCCGCGAAGACCACGAGCAGTTCAGCCAGGAGATTCGGCTGGCCTCCACCAGCGACGGCCCCATGCAGTGGGCCCTGGGTTTTTATCATTACCGCGAAAATCTGTCCGGCACGCTGGACGCTGTTACCGGCGCCGACGGTATCTGGGCGGCGCTGGGCCTGTTCGACGACCTCGCCGGCACACTGCCCACGGTAATGGAGCCTGTTTTGGGCCTGCCTTTCGAACTGGCCGATGACACCATCATTGCCAACGGCTCCGATGGCAGCACCGAATCCAATGCTGTTTTCGGCTCCCTTACCTACAGTCTGGATGATCGTGCCTCGGTGACCGCCGGACTGCGTTACACCAAGGAGAAGCGCGATGTCCGGCTGGTACAGGACATCTTCGCCAGTGATCCGACGCGCACCACCGCCGCCATATTTCTGGCTAATTTCAGCGGCATTCCGCTGATTGATGACAGCGAAGAGCTGGAGGACGACGCCTTTTCCGCCGACCTCAGCTACAGCTATGGGCTGTCCGAGTCCGTCACCCTGTATGCCAAGGTGGCGCACGGTTTCAAATCCGGTGGTTTCAATGTCGGGTTGACGTTTGCCGAACCGATTGAATTGGCGTTTCTCAACGATTGGGACCCGCAGATGGAATTCCAGCCCGAAAAAATAACTTCCTACGAACTGGGCTGGAAAGCCAGCCTGATGAATGACACCCTGCGTGTCAATGGTGCGGTGTTTTACGCGGATTTCCGCGATAAGCAGGAGACTATCTTTGTCCAGAATCAGGGCTTCAGCGGTGACAATGCCGGTGTTGCCAAAACCCAGGGGCTGGAACTCGAGACCCGTTGGGCGGCCAGCGAAGGGTTGGTTCTGTCTTTCAACCTCGGTTATACCGATGCCCAGTACGATGAATTTGAGGTCGATGCCAGCACCGACAACTCCGGCAACCGCCTGCCGCGGGCGCCGCTGTGGAATGTGAGCAGCGCGCTCGACTATGTTTTCCCGGTCAGTGATGCGCTGCAAGGAACCCTGCGAGCCGATGTTTTCTATCAGTCCGACTATTATGCCGATGCTGTCGGCACCGCGGATTTTCGCACCCAGGAATTTGCACTGGTGAATCTGCGCATCGGGCTGCGCTCAGCCGACGGCGTGTGGAGTTCCAGCATCTGGGGCAAAAACCTGCTGGATCAGGAACGCTTTCTCAGCGCTTCCGGTGCCAGCTCCCAACTCGACGGCGAGCGGCACTACCAGCCTCTCAACCCGCCCACTTACGGTGTCGATGTGAGCTACAATTTCTAGCGCCGCGGCGCTGATTTTGATAAAAACGAAGGGGAGGGCCGCCGGCACGGCTCCCGCTTTTCCCTGCGGCCGGTTGTCAGACCGTTGCGCTTCTGCTGGTGCTGGATTGATTGTCTATGAAAGTTTTTGTTGCCGCCATGTGCCTGGAAACCAACAGCTTTTCACCGTTCCCCACCGGGCCCACGGCCTACAGCAGCAGGCCAATCTACCGGCCCCAACCCGGTGATGGCCTGGAGGCGTGCGAGCACCATGTCGGCTACCTGTCATTCATCCGGGTGGCCGAGGCCTGCGGCCATACCGTCGTCCGCGGTACCGCGTCCAATGCCAGCCCGGGCGGGGCGATGGTGCAGCGTTTCTATGAGTCCCTGCGCGATGAGCTGTTGGCGCAGCTGCAGGATGCCATGCCGGTGGACATGGTTTGCCTGATGCTGCACGGTGCCCAGATCGCCACGGCTTGCGACGACTGTGAGGGGGATGTATTAACGCGGGTGCGCGAGTTGGTCGGGCCGGGTGTGGCCATTGGTGTGATGCTCGACTTGCATGCCAACCTGTCGGCGCCGCTCATTGAAAAGGCAACGGTGGTTGCCGCCTGTAAGGAATATCCGCACACGGATTTTCCGCAAACCGCCCGGCAGGTTTTTTTCGCTGTCGAAGCTGCGGCGAAGGGGGAGGTCAGGCCGGCTACCTGCTGGGTGTCGATCCCCATGTTAACGCTGCTGCATACCACCGGGGAGCCGGGCGGAGAGCTGATTGCCAGAGCACGGCAATTCGAGCGGCAGCAGGGCGTATTGTCGGTTTCGATCGTACACGGGTTTCCCTGGGCCGATACCGCCGATACCGGCGCCGGTGTTATTGTCGTAACCGATGACGACCGGCCCCGGGCCGAACGGATCGCAGCCGATCTGGCTGCCGATTTCTTTGCGCTGCGCGCTGTCGATTTGAATCACTACCTGTCGCTGGAGGCGGCACTGGATCTGGCACTGCGTGCCGATACCGCCGCCGGACCGGTGGTGATTGCCGACGCGTCCGATAATCCCGGCGCGGGCACCGCCGGCGACTCCACTGTGATACTGAAGGCGCTGCTGGCGCGCGGGGTCAAAGCGGCGGCGCTGGCGGCCATCTGGGATCCGCTGGCGGTGCGCATTGCCCGCGATGCCGGCGCCGGCGCCAGCCTGCCCCTGCGGATCGGGGGCAAGGCCGGCCCCGCTTCGGGTGAGCCGCTGGATGTGACGGCAACGGTGCTGGCGCTGGCCGACAATGTGCAACAGCGGGGGCCGGGCAGTATGAGAGGCTGGCCCCTGGGCGATGTCGCGGCGGTACGTATCGATGGTGTTGACGTCCTGCTGCACACCGAGCGCGCCCAGACTTTTGGCCCCGACGGTCTGGAGACCCTGGGAATCACGCCGGCCGACAAACGCTTGATTGTGGTGAAATCCGCCCAGCATTTTCACCGGCACTTCTCTGCGATTGCCTCGCTGATCCTTTACTGTAACGCCCCCGGCGGCAGGAGTATCGATTTTGCAAGCCTGCCCTACCGCAAACTCAAACGCCCCATCTGGCCGCTGGACGACATCGAATTTGACGGCAACTGATATCCGGCGCCGTGCCGCCGGGTTTGCGCATTAACCTGAATGAGAGGCATTGTGATGAGGGAGAAACTGCAGGCCCTGATAGCACAGGCCACTGCCGGTGACAGACCGGGTGTGCTTCTCGGTGTACACGCGCCGCTGCAGGGCCTCGACTGGCGCGGTGCTGCCGGCAGCTTTGCCAGGGGTGGCGCGCGCGCGCTGGCGCCCCAGCACGGCTTCCGTATTGCCAGTATGAGCAAGACCTTTACCGGTGTGCTGGCGGCCCGCCTGATGGAGGCGGGCAAACTCGATCTCGGTGCACCCGTCGCCACATACCTGCCCGCGGCCCTGGCCGCGAAAGTGCCGGTTCGGCCCGGCCATCACCGCGATGAGATTACCCCCCTTCATCTGCTCAATCACACGGCGGGGTTTAGTGACTTTGCCCTCTCCGATGAATGGCTGCAGGTCATCAGCCGCGATCCCGGTCGCGCGCGCAGCCCGGAAGAGATAATCGACTGGGCGCTGGCCCACTGCCGGCTGGTGGGAGCACCGGGTGAGACATACACCTATTCGGATACCGGCTATGTTTTACTGGGGCTGTTGCTCGAAGCTGTTTCAGGTATGCCCTACTGGCAAATGTGCCGGCAGTGGATCTTCGATCCGCTGGCCATGCACGATACTTGGCTGGAGGGTCACGAGCAGGCGCGGTGCGAGTTGTCCCACCCCTACCATGTTGACGAAGGCCGGTATATCGACGCTCTGTTAATTCACGGCAGTGTCGACTGGGCGGCCGGCGGCCACGTTTCCACGCTGGCCGACCTGGACCGCTTCCTGCGCGGCTTGTTCCACTGCCGCCTGTTCGAGCGCACAGCTACGCTGGACAGCTTCCTGGACGGAATTTTCGTGCGCGAGAATTACCACTACGGTATGGGCATCGGCCGCAAGCGGCTGCGGGGCAAAACACTCTGGGGGCATCTCGGGCACTGGGGTTCGTTTATGTACTACTGCCCGGAACAGCGCCTGTCGTTTTCGGGAACCCTGAATTTCAGCACTGCCGGGCACAATGCGTTTATTGAGCGCCTGCTCGACTTGCTGTTTGACGGCGGGCAGGTCTAGAACCGCAGGGCGCCGGCATATGGGGGCCGGGCGGCTGTGCTCAGGCCAGCGCTGCACGCGCCTGGCGCTGCTCGAGCTGCGCCTTGCGCGCCTGCCTCTGGATGGCCAGCACATAGCGGTCGATATGCTTCTGCTGCTGGCGGTCGAGGGCGGCAAAGCGGAAACCGCAGGTATAGCGGTCGGAGCGGCGGTGGTAGTTGGCGGGGCGGGCCACCAGGCTGCAGCGCAACTCGAATTCGCCGTTGATTTTCAAGGTGCAGTTTTCAAAGTGCTCGTGGCGATCGATTTCCGGGCGCACCACACCGTTGAACTCGCAACCGACGCCGCTGGTGGAGAGGTCGGTTACCCGGCCCTGCAGCACCGCCTGCCGCTGGCTGGAAGTCAGCAGCACGCTGGAGGGAGTATCTGTCTGCAGCGGCGCACGGAAGGCGTTGCGGCGCTGCTTGTGATAGATATAGTCGGGAAAGTCCAGGGTAATGGCATTGGCGATGGCGTGCGCCGTTTTGGCCTGTGTGGGCCTGCCTTTGAGGATAACGCGCACCCCCTCGTAATAGGCGACGATGGTAAAGGTCTCGCCCCTGGCCACGGCGGCATTGCCGGCCTCGGGGTTCAATTCGTCGATGACAAACTGCTGTCGCTGCAAATCCACATGCATGGTCATACTGGCGTAACTGCTGCGGTCGCCGCCGATTTTTACCGTCAATTGGCTGCGACTGAGCTGCAGGGATTTGAGGGTACGGTAAATATCCTGTGTATTGGTAATCTGCTCACCGCCGTCTTCAATATTCATCGTTCTTCAAGCCTTCACCACTGTGTGTGCATTCACCCCTTTGCCGCCAGTGTTACCGCCGGCCCGGTCGTACAAGCCCGGGGCCGCGGTCTGACCGCGCAGCAGATTCAGCAGGCGATTCATGGTTTGCTGGCCGCGGGTGATCATTTTACCGTTGATCTCGTTGCGCTCCCGGCACTGCCGCAACAGTTCGGTCAGCGCCGACCAGCTGTCGCACAGTCCGCTGCACCCATGGCGCTGCTCCAGTGCCTGCAGGGCCCGCTGCCAGGCGTCCTCGCCGCCCGCCAGCCCCGCCGCCTGCAGCAGTTGGCGGCGCAGTTGCGCACCCTGCTCCAGCGCCGCGGTGCACTGCTGTTTGTCGGCCAGCAGCGCGCTGAGGTCGCTGCGGTCGTGGTTCTTGAGTGCTGCCTGCTCGCGCTCCAGCAGCGACAGCAGGGTTTCACAGGCGCGGGTATCGGCTGCGATCAGTTGTTGTACTTGTTTGGGTTGCAGCGGCTTTGGTTCGAGCGGCTGGGGTTCGAGCGGCCGGGGTTCAAGCGGGGGCATAATCCCTCCTTCGTCAGTCAGCTGGGCAAACGCCGGGCCCGTGACCGCGCAGCAGGGGATTGTGTGGCAAAGTCAGATGGCGGTAAGACTTCAGCCCAGCAAATCGTCCTGTTGCAGCAAGCGATCGGCAATACGCTCGGCGTTTATCTCAAAACGGCCGTTTTCAATGGCCTGTTTGATGGCGGCCACCTTGTCGCCGTCGACATCGGTGGCTGTTTGAATCTGTGCCCCCAGGCGCGCCAGCGACTGGGCCGCCGGGCTCAACACCACGTCTTCCCGGCTGCGGTTGTCCGCCTCGCCGGCGCCACCTTCTCTGCCGCCGGTACCGCCGGCGGCGGCGCGGGCGCGGGTATTACCGGTGTTGGCCGGATTGATACCATTGTTTGAATCGATAACCATGAGCTGCAATTCCCGTTAGTGCGCTGATTCGAGCGGGCCCCACGCCGGGACCCGGGTACACTTGTTGGTATTATCGGCAGCCGCAGCCCGATCTTTAGTCACTATCACAGCATCACCTGCACGCGCCCGGGTGCCACTACCCGCGCCTTGATAATACGCTCTGAGGCGGTGTTTTTGACCTTTATCTGCTGTCCGATCTGGCCATCTGCCAGAGCAATGCCCGCTGCCACCACCAGCAGCGTGCCTGTATAGGCCTCAACCCGCAGGGCATCGCCTTTTTTGACCACCCGCGCGGGTTTGAGGCTGGACAGCCGCAGTACCTCGCCGCGGTTGATATTGCGCTTCAGCTCCTGGCCCAGTATGCGCGCCGGGTCGGCGACAAAGCCCGAGCCCAGGCCCGAGGTCGTGCGCGGCAGCATCTCTATGTCGCCCTGCTGCAGGTGTTCGCCGCGCGACATACTGCGGCTGCTGACCGCCACCAGGGCCACGGTATCGACCCGTGCCGGTACGAATATGGTCCAGGCAGAGTGGCTGTTGCAGCGGGTTCTCACCGTCACATTGCCGCCTATACTGCCGTTGTCCGTTAGCGCCAGCGTCAAAGGTTTGTCGCATTTTGCCAGCCGCAGGCGCGGGTCGAGGTTGTTGACCGTTATTTTGACGGCTTCGATTTCCGGACTCATATCGCTACTGTACTGCTGCTGGAGATACTGGCGCACCTGCTGGCGGATATGCTCGAGGTTCTCTGTCTCCGCCGCCGCCAGGGCCGGGCCGGCGCCGCAAAGCAGCGCCAGAGAGACATAAAAACAACGCAATAACATATCTTGTCCTATGCTCTATGTAGGTTACGCCGACCCAGGCGGCGCCGAATTAAAGGTCCAACATCGCCCCTTGTCAGCCACAGGCCACTAAAGCGCGACGAAAACCAGCCGCTATAAAATGTGCTGCTAATTTTCATGCAAGCAGTGTGCCTAGAAGCTGTTTATAACTTTCGGCCGCAGCGGGGCGAGTGATAAACAGCGCTGGCCGGCGCTGTCGCACCGGGTCGAGAGTTATGAAACAACGACTGGATTGTTTGCGCCACTGCCGCGTAGTCGATAAAAAGAGGAGAGATCATGGCCAGTGTACTGGACAGCGTTAACCAGCGAACGCAGCTGGTGGGCGAAAACCGCCTGGAACTGCTGTTGTTCCGTCTCGGCACCGATCAGCTCTACGGTATCAATGTATTCAAAGTCAAGGAGGTGCTGCAGTGTCCCTCCCTCACCGAAATACCCAAACGCAACCCGGTTGTGCGCGGTGTGGCCCATGTTCGCGGCGGCACCCTGTCGATCATGGATCTGAGCCAGGCCACCGGGCATGCGCCGCTGCAGGACATCGACAATTGCTTTGTAATTATCACTGAGTACAACCGTTCCACTCAGGGCTTTCTGGTCAGATCGGTGGAACGCATCGTCAACATGAACTGGGAAGACATTCACCCGCCGCCCACGGGAGCAGGCAAAGAGAACTACCTGACGGCAGTGACCGAGGTGGAGGGCAGGCTGGTGGAGATTATCGATGTGGAGAAGGTCCTGGCCGAGGTTTCACCCCAGGACTACAGTGTCAGCGACGGCATTATCGAGGACGGTATTGCCGAACGGGTGGTACAGAAGCACTTGTTGATAGTCGACGACTCCGCCATTGCGCGCAAGCAGATTCAGCGTGTAGTGGAGTCCATCGGTGTCAAGGCCACCACCAAAAAAGACGGCCGGGAGGCCTATAACTACCTGCTCAGCCTGCTGGAGGAGGGCAAGGACCCCTACAGCGAACTGGTGCTGGTGATTTCGGATATCGAAATGCCGGAGATGGACGGCTATACATTCACCGCCGAGGTGCGGGCACATCCGCAGCTCAAAGATCTGCATATTATCTTGCATACCTCCCTCAGTGGGGTGTTTAATGAGGCCATGGTAAAAAAAGTCGGGGCCAATGCCTTTGTGGCGAAATTTCATCCAGACGAATTGGCGGCTCGGGTCAATGAACAAATCAAGTCCGTCTCCGGTGAAGACATCCTGAATGATGAGTGATCAGTGGCAGTCTCGAAAGGCTGTTGTCTCTGTAGAGGCGGGTGTGTGTCTGCCTAACTCGGAACTGAAAAGCTATGACCAATGAGGCGATACAGGAGCGCCACAAGCTGGAGCAGGGGGAATTCGAGTATTTCCGCCAGTTTTTGCAGCAAGCGTGCGGTATCTTTCTGGGCGAGAATAAACAGTACCTGGTAGCGACGCGCATTCGCGGTATTCTGCTGGAAAACAACCTCGATTCGCTGACCGCGGTGGTGGACGAGATGAAGCGCTCGCGCCATTCGCGCCTGCGCGAGAAGGTCATCGATGCGATGACCACCAATGAAACCTTCTGGTTTCGCGACAACTACCCGTTTGAATACCTGAAAAACACGCTGCTCGAGCAGTTGCAGGCGCAGCCGGGTGCCGGCAGTATTCGCATCTGGTCCGCCGCCTGTTCCTCGGGGCAGGAGCCCTATTCCATCAGCATGGCGGTGGAAGAGCACCGGCGCCGGTTTGGCCCCGGCAGCCCGAGAGCCGTACAAATCGTTGCCACCGATCTTTCCAATACCATGCTGGCGCAGGCCCTGCGGGGGGAATACGACAACCTTTCTCTGTCGCGCGGGCTGTCGGCGGAGCGGCTGCAGGCGTTTTTCGATCAGTGTGGTGAAGACCGCTGGCGTCTCAAGCCGGCGGTGCGCGAGCGGATCGATTTCAGGGCGCTCAACCTGATGGATCCCTTCGTCGGCCTGGGCAAGTTCGACATCATCTACTGCCGCAATGTACTGATCTATTTCTCCGGCGAACTCAAGCGCGACATATTGCGCCGCCTGCACGGCGCGCTAAAGCCCGGCGGCCTGCTGTTTCTCGGCTCCTCCGAGGGCCTGGCCGGGGAGACGGGGTTGTTTGAGATGGTGCATTGTAATCCGGGGATTGTTTATAGGGAAAAGGGAAAAGTTGAAAGGGAAAAGTAAAACCAAAAAAGTTTCATGATCGGAGTTGGGGCGGCACGGTTGGGGTCCGACCCCGCTCCTTGCCGCTCGAAGATGGCTCCGAATACGCCCCGTACTTGACATCCCCACTATCCCAGCAAATCGTACTTTTCCCTTTTCCCTTTTCCCTTTTCCCTTTTCCCTTTTCCCTTTTCCCTTTTCCCTTTTCCCTTTTCCCTTTCCCCTTTCCCCTTTCCCCTTGCCGCCGCGGCGGAAAGACCTTGCCGCTTTCACCCCAAACCCTCCCTGCAGCAATTCAATTAAGCAAAAAATCTCATAAAAAACAAATACATAAATTAATTCACAGCATTGGCACAGGCTTTGCTGTTTTCCGTGTAGACAAGACTCCCGAGCCAAGTGGAACAGACCAATGTCGATCAGTTTTGAAAAAGCGCTGGGTATTCACGATAGCGCATTGATACTGCGCAGCCAGCGCGCTTCGGTGCTGGCCAATAATCTCGCCAATGCCGATACCCCCAATTTCAAGGCGCGGGATATCGACTTTCAGCAACTGCTCAAAGACCGCATGCGCCTGCAGTCCGATACCATCGCCATGGCGGCAACCCACGCCCGGCACCAGCCCGGCGCCCTGCAGGCGGATGACAGCCAATTGCTCTACCGTACGCCTCAGCAAGCGTCGGTCGATGGCAATACTGTCGAAGAGCAGGTCGAACATGCGGAATTTATGCAGAACACCCTGGCTTACCAGGCCAGCTTCGAATTTTTGAACAGCACCTTCAAGGGACTGAAAACCGCCATTCGCGGTGAACTGTAATACAGTCGCCGGTCGCCGCTGACCGGACCTTAGCGCGGAGCCAGTAGCTATGTCATTAGGCAGCATTTTCGATATCGCCGGATCGGGTATGAATGCGCAGAGCATTCGCCTCAATACCACCGCCAGCAATCTGGCCAATGCCCAGGCGGCCAGCTCCAGCGGCGATGCCGTCTACCGCGGCCGCCATCCGGTATTTGCCAGCGTGCAAAAGTCGGTGCTCGACAGCGGCTTCGATACGGATACGGATTTGAACAACAGCAGCAGTGCCGGTGTGCGCGTGCTGGGCATCGTCGAAAGCGATGCCCCGCTGCAGCGGCGCTATGAACCCCACCACCCGCAGGCTGACGAGGAGGGTTATGTATTCTATCCCAACGTCAATGTGGTGGAAGAGATGACCAATATGATTTCGGCGTCGCGCTCCTTCCAGATGAACGTCGAAGTCATGAACTCTGCCAAGCAGATGCTGCAGCGGGCATTGAGCCTGGGCCAGTAAGCGGGGGGAGAGGGTAGCACTATGCCAGAAGTCAATGCCGCCGGCAGTGTGTTAAACGGCTTATCCATCGGCGATAAAACCCGTGAAGACACGAAAAGCAACGAGTTGGGCCAGAACGAATTTCTGCAGTTGATGATCGCCCAACTGGAAAACCAGGACCCCTTGAGCCCGCAGGAAAACGGTGAATTTATCGCGCAGCTGGCGCAGTTCAGCTCGGTCGAGGGAATCGACCGGCTCAATAACAGCTTTGACGACTTCAATGCGAGTTTTCTCTCCAATCAGGCCCTGCAGGCATCGTCCCTGGTGGGCCGTTCGGTAACCGTCGCATCTGAGACGGCGATTCTCGACCCGCAAAGCTATGTCTCCGGCCTGGTGACGCTGCCTGCCAGCACCCCCGGGATGAGTATCAAGGTCTATTCCGAATCCGGTGCGCTGCTGCAGGACATGCCGCTCGGGGCACAGGCCGCGGGTGATAAAGTGTTCCGCTGGGACGGTATCAACCTGGAGGTCAACGGCGAGATAGTCGACTGGACCAAGGGCATACCGCAGAACCAGTTGCCCGAGGCGCTGGCGCCGGGCAAATACCGCTTCGAGGTCAGCGCCATGATCGAGGGTGAAAACACCCAACTCGACACCGCACTGAGCGCTAATGTCAACAGTGTGACCCTGGGCCCCGAGGGCTTGAACCTGAATCTCGCCGGGTTGGGAATCGTCAGCCTGGATGAAGTAAAACAGTTTAATTGACGCGACGCATTAGGAGTCAGCTATGCCTTTCAATACCGCTCTCAGTGGCATCCGCGCCGCCTCCTCCGATCTCAGGGTAACGGGTAACAATATTGCCAATGCCTCCACCCACGGCTTTAAAAGCTCGCGGGTGGAATTTGGCGATGTCTATGCCACTACCGTTCTGGGCGGTGGCGGCAATCCCATCGGCAGCGGTGTGCGCACGCAGAGTGTCGCCCAGCAGTTCACCCAGGGCAATGTCTCTTTCACCGAAAGTGAGCTTGACCTCGCCATCAGCGGCACCGGTTTTTTCATCGTCAGCAACGACGGCGACCGCGCCTATACCCGCGCCGGAACCTTCGGGCTCGATGCCGACGGCTTTGTCGTCAACGGTGTCGGTGCGCGACTGCAGGGCTTCGGTGCCGATGAGTCGGGCAATATCAACGGCGTGCTTGGCGATTTGCGCATCGACTCCGGCAACCAGGCGCCGCGGCAGACCACCGGGGTCGAATCGACCCTGCTGCTCGATTCCCGCGAGCCGGTGCTGCAGGGCATCGGTTCGACCTTTTCCACCGACGGTGCCGCCATTGGCGATGCCCGCACCGGCCTGCAGACCGCACAGACGACGGCGGTGGTGGGCAATAACGTACCGGTGGCTGCGGGCTTTGATTTTACCACCGACTCGATTGATTTTGACGTGACGCTGGCAGGCGCTTCGGGAAACAACGGCACGGTGTCAGTGACACTTGATTTTACCAACGGCGCGCCGGCCGCACTCAATACCCTGGCCGACGCCAATGCCATGGTGGCGGCCATCAATGCGCAACTGTTCTCGCCCATCAACCCCGCGCAGTCGCCGATCGATGTGGTGGCGGTGGTGAATGAAGCGGGCGGGCAGTTCAATGTCGAACTGCGGGCGCTGGAAAGTGGTGAGGCCTCCACCATTTCGGTAACCAGCGGCACCAATGCCGCGGTCATCGGGCTCGATGGCGACCCCTTGGATAACTCCGGCACCGCGGCGGCCAACAATGGCTACCAGGCGACGTCACTGGATATCACCGACCCGGACGGTACCACGGTCACCTATACCAGCCAGCGCTTCGCCAGCGCCGCGCAGACCGCTGCTGAATTGAATGCACTGGGCGGTGTTTCCGCAACCGCGAGCACCGAGGCGACACTGCGCGGCGCGCTTTATCTCAACCAGAACGGCAATTTGACCATTAACCTCAACGGTGTCGATCTCACCAGTAACTCCCTGCTCGAACTGGAGGCGGAAATCAATGCCTTGACTTCCTCGACGCTGCCGGGCGTATCGGCCTCGTTTGATGCCGCCAGCGGTGATTTGACGGTACGCTCGACAATTGGCAGTGATCTGGAATTTGTCGTTTCCAGCACCGATGACGGCGACAGAATCGAGGTGGACGGCAGCGGTGTTGCGACTTCCGAGATTCTGGAGGTGGACTCGGCCGCCGATGGCCTGGCGACGGTGCCGATTGCCGGGGCGCAAAACCTCAGTGCGGCGGCGGGTAATGCCGTTGTGGTCGGGGGCTCCATCGATATCGTGCTCGACGAAAATTATTCGGTGGCCAATGTCACCCCGCTCGGGGTTATGTTCAATGCCGGTTTCGCCTCCTCTATCCAGCCCATCGTTGTCAATCAGTTCGACCCCGCCGACCAGTCGACATACAATCATGCCACCTCGCTGACGATATTTGACAGCCTTGGCAACCCCCACATAATGACCCAGTATTTTGTCAAGCAGCCGTTCGACCCC
This sequence comes from Exilibacterium sp., assembly GCA_028280195.1. Lineage (GTDB taxonomy): Bacteria > Pseudomonadota > Gammaproteobacteria > Pseudomonadales > Cellvibrionaceae > Exilibacterium. Next base: position 30,581 of record JANQMH010000046.1, on the reverse strand, counting down.
AGTGATCCCACTACTTCGCCCAACCACTGGCTGATGCATGTTCAGATTGATGGCCGCGATGTGGGCGATCCGTTACCCGGTCAAACTGACCCGACACGCGCCTCTTTCAATGTACATTTCAACCAGAACGGCACGCTCAACGAGGTGCTGACCGAGCCCATCCTGATTTCCAACTGGACACCGCTGGATGCCGACGGCGATGTGACCGGCGCGCTCGGCCCGCAGAATGTGTTGTCCGGGGGAACGCTGCCGATCCCGGACCCGCCCAGCAGCTCCAACTTTGAAATCAGCCTGGACGGCTCGACCCAGTATGGCGATGATTTTTCCGTTGACAGAGTCGATCAGGACGGTTTTTCCACCGGTCAGTTGTCGGGTATCAGTATCGATGAAACCGGCATCGTATTTGCCCGTTTCAGCAATGGTGAGGCGCAGATACTGGCGCAGGTAGCGCTGGCTGATTTTCCCAATGCCCAGGGTCTGCAGCAGGTGGGCGACACCATGTGGGCGGAAAACTTTGAGTCCGGCGTCCCCAATATCAGTGCCCCCGGCACTGCGGCACTGGGGGTGATTCAGTCCGGCGCGCTGGAGGAATCCAATGTCGATCTGTCGCAGCAGCTGGTCAACCTGATTATCGCCCAGCGCAACTTTCAGGCCAGTGCCAAGACGATAGAGACGGCGGATCAGACTACGCAGACGATTATTAATTTGAGGTAGGGTAGGATTTTAGGGAAAAGGGAAAAGGGAAAAGGGAAAAGTAAAACCAAAAACGGCACGGTTGGGGTCGGAGCCGCTCGAAGATGGCTCCGAATACACCCCGTACTTGACACCTCCACTATCCCAGCAAATCATACTTTTCCCTTTTCCCTTTTCCCTTTTCCCTTTTCCCTCCCCTGGCACCATTCTTGCTCCATCCCCCCAAAGTCAAAAACCCAACCCCAGCCGGAGCCCCTATGGACAAGGCCCTCTACATCGCCATGACCGGCGCCAAGCACAATATGCAGGCGCAGACCAGTCACGCCAATAATCTCGCCAATGCCAATACCCACGGTTTTCGCGCCGACTTTGCCCAGGCGCGCAGTATGCCGGTGTACTACGGAGACGGCCATCCGACGCGGGCCTATGCGCTGACGGAGCGACCGGCAACCGATTTTTCTGCCGGTGCGATGATACAGACCGGCAACGAACTGGATGTGGCTGTCGAAGGTCAGGGTTTCATTGCGGTACAGGCCGCCGACGGCAGCGAAGCCTATACCCGCGCCGGCAATCTCAATATCGACAGCGTCGGCATTCTCAGAACCGGCAATGGTTTGCCGGTGCTGGGCAACGGCGGACCGATTGCGGTGCCGGCGCAGCAGAAAATTGAAATTGCCATCGACGGCACTCTCAGCGTATTGGTGAAAGGGCAGGGCCCGGAAGTGCTGGCGGAAGTGGATCGCCTGCGCCTGGTGAATCCCGATCTCGCCGATCTGGAAAAGTCCGAGGACGGCCTGCTGCGCCTGCGCGAGGGCGGCGAGGCAGCGCCGGATGCCGAGGTTAGCGTGCTGTCGGGCTTTCTGGAAAGCAGCAATGTCAACCCCATCCATGAGTTCACCAGTATGCTCGGCCTGTCGCGCCAGTACGAAACCCAGGTCAAGTTGATGCAGACGGTCAAGGAAAATTCAGAGGCGTCGGCACGGCTATTGCAAGTCTCTTAGATAGAAAGTTGTGAACAGAAAGCTGTGAATAGAAACACAAAGTCAGGTCATTAAAAAGACTGTAGGTCTTTTCAACCATACCGTATTTGAGGTGGCAGTATGCATGCAGCGCTCTATGTCAGCAAAACCGGCCTGGCGGCACAGGATACTCAGCTGACGACCATTTCCAATAACCTGGCCAATGCGGCGACGGTGGGTTTCAAGCGCGACCGCGCGGTTTTTGAAGACCTGCTGTACCAGATTCAACGCCAGCCCGGCGCCCAGAGCACCCGCGAGACACAGCTGCCCTCTGGCCTGCAGTTGGGCACCGGCGTGCGCGTGGTCGGCACCCAGAAGCAATTTACCGAGGGCAGCCTGCAGGTCACTGACCAGGCCCTGGACATCGCCATCGACGGCCGCGGCTTTCTGCAGATACTGCAGCCGGACGGCACCTTTGCCTATACCCGCGACGGCCAGCTGCACCTGAATGCCGACGGTCAGCTGGCCAATGCCACCGGGCTGCTGCTGCAGCCGGCGATTACCGTACCGCCCAATACCAACCGCATCACCATCGGCACTGACGGCGTGGTCAACGCCTTTGTGCAGGGCACGCCCGATGCCCAGCAGATCGGCGACATTCAACTGGTGGACTTCGTCAACCCGGCGGGGCTGCAGGCCATCGGCGGCAATCTGTTTCTGGAGACTGCCTCCAGTGGCGATCCGCAGTTGGGCACACCGGGTGAAGAGGGGCTCGGGCAGATCCAGCAGGGCGCACTGGAGAATTCCAATGTCGATATCGTCGAGGAGATGGTCAATATGATCACCACCCAGCGCACCTATGAGTTGAATTCCAAAGTGGTGTCGACAGCTGATCAAATGCTGCAGTTTGTCACCCAGAACCTGTAATTAACCGCCGACGGTCGACCGCTATGCAAACCCTGTCTGTGAAAAAGTTTTTTCCCATCGAGGTGCTGATCTGTCTGCTGTTACTGCCCTTGAGCGGCTGTGTGATTCAACAGCAGGCCGCGCCGGGCGATCCGCGCTATGCGCCGGTGCTGGGCCCCAGCCGTATACCGCCGCCGACCACCGAGGGCTCGCTCTACCGCGAGCACTTCGGTCTGGCGCTGTTCAACGACCGCAAGGCCAGCCGTATCGGCGATATCCTCACCATTACGCTCAATGAGAGAACGACCTCCACCAAAAGCTCGGCGGTTTCCGTGGAGAAGGAAAACGAGATCACCATCGACCAGAATGATGCCGGTGCCGGCACCCTGCTGGGGACCAGCCCCAGTTTCAAAAACATGACCCTGCTGACCGATATCAACCAGGAGCGCGAGTTCAGCGGCGAGGCCGGGGCGGATCAGAGCAACAGCCTGCAGGGCAGTATTACCGTGACGGTGGCCAATGTATTGCCCAACGGCAACCTGGTGGTGCGCGGTGAAAAGTGGATGACGCTGAACCGCGGCGATGAATATATCCGCATCAGCGGTATCGTGCGGCCGCAGGATGTCAGCACCCAGAATACCGTGTCCTCCACCAAGCTGGCCAATGCCCGCATTACCTACAGCGGCACCGGCGCGCTGGCCGATTCCCAGCGCATGGGCTGGATTAGCCGTTTCTTCAACAGCCCTTACTGGCCGTTTTAACCCAACAGGTGCTATTTATGTGGCGTTTCATTTCGATCGCTTTGAGTCTGGTGCTGATGGCGGCGCCCGCCGCCGCCGAGCGCATTAAAGATATCGCCAGTGTTGCCGGTGTGCGCTCCAACCAGTTGATCGGCTACGGGCTGGTGGTGGGGCTGGACGGCACCGGCGATCAGACCACGCAGACGCCGTTTACGCTGCAGTCTTTCGTCAGTATGTTAAATCAGTTCGGTATCGCCATACCGGAAGGCACCCGCATCCAGTTGAAGAATGTCGCTGCCGTGGCGGTACACGCCGATCTGCCGGCCTTCGCCAAACCGGGGCAGACTCTGGATATTACCGTTTCGTCATTGGGCAATGCCCAAAGCCTGCGCGGCGGCAGCCTGCTGATGACGCCACTGCAAGGTGTGGACGGCAATACTTACGCCATGGCCCAGGGCAATCTGGTGGTGGGCGGTTTTGGCGTATCGGGTGCGGACGGCTCCAAGGTCACTGTCAATGTCCCCAGTGTCGGCAGAATACCCGGTGGCGCCATCGTCGAACGGGCGGTAAAAACCGGCTTTGCCGACGGCAAACCGATCGTACTGAATTTGAATCGCGCCGACTTTACCACGGCGCGGCGCGTTGCCGACACCATCAATGAAACCCTGGGTCCCGATGTGGCGCGGCCGATGGATGCCATGTCGGTGGTGGTCGATGCGCCGGTCAATCCGGCTCACCGGGTCAATTATCTGTCGCTGCTGGAAAATCTCGAAGTGGAGCCGGGCGAGGCGCCGGCGCGGGTGGTGATCAACTCGCGCACCGGCACCATCGTCGTCGGCCAGCATGTGCGGGTGGCGCCGGTCGCCGTCACCCACGGCAGCCTGACGGTTACCGTGTCGGAAAATCTCGAGGTCAATCAGCCGGGGGCGCTGGCCGGCGGTGAAACGGTGGTGGTGCCGCGCACCAATATCGATACCGAGGAGGCGATCAACCCGATGTTCAAATTTGCCCCCGGGCCGACACTCGACGAGATCGTGCGCGCCGTCAATCAGGTGGGTGCGGCCCCCGGTGATCTGATGGCGATTCTCGAAGCGCTGAAACAGTCCGGTGCGCTGAGAGCGGAACTGCTGGTTATCTAGTGGAGGCGGGAGTGTGTCGATGATTGCCAAGCCCAACCTGAATGCGCCCCACAGCGATTTTGCCGCGCTGCGGGCGCAGCAGTCCTATACCGACCTCAACAGCCTGCAGCATATCCGGCAGTTGGGTGAGGGCGACCGCGATCTGGCCCTGCGCGAGCTGGCCAAGCAGTTTGAATCCATGTTTCTGCATATGATGATGAAGGCGATGCGCGGTGCCAATGCCGCCTTCGAAGACGGCAGTGGCATCAACAGCCCGGAAATGAAACTGCACCGGGACATGCTCGACTCGCAGCTGGCGCTGACCCTGTCCCAGGGAGCGGCCGTGCAGGGTTCGGCCCCGCACCCTGCCGCATCCCGGGGCCCGGGCTTTGGTCTTGCCGATGCGCTGTACCGGCAGCTGGCGCGCGCCTACCGGGTGGGCGCTGAGGACGGCGGCGGCGAGCCCCTGCCCTTGAACCTCCGGCAGGCGCCGATGCCGCCTGCGCCGCCGTCGCGCCCGCTGAGCGAAGCCACACCTGTGGCAGTGCCCGCTGCGGATCAAAGCCCGCGGATCAGCCGCGGCGACAAGCAGGCCATTGCCGCAGACCCGGGCAGTTTTGTTGCCCAACTGCTCCCCTACGCCAAAAACGCCGCCCGCAAACTGCGCCTCGATGCCGGCGTACTGATTGCCCAGGCGGCGCTGGAGACCGGCTGGGGCCGCCATGTCATTCACGACAGCAGCGGCCGCAGCAGCCACAATCTGTTCAATATCAAAGCCGACAGCCGCTGGCAGGGCAGCGCGGTGCGCGTGCCCACTGTCGAGTACAGCGGCGGCATTGCCGCCAGGCAGAGCGCGGCGTTTCGCCAGTACCAAAGCCTGGGCGAGAGCTTTGAGGACTATGTGTCGTTTCTCTCCGGCAACGCCCGCTACCGCCGCGCGCTGGAGGTCAGTGCCGACAGCAGTGCGTTTATTCAGGCCCTGCAGGATGCCGGTTATGCCACCGACCCGCGCTATGCCGAAAAAGTGCAGCGCATTCTCGGCGGCCCGCACATAACAGACACGCTAGTCACTAGCGACCAGTTACTAGAGACTGACCTATGACCAGCGATCTTCTAGGTGTCAGCATCACCGGCCTGCGTATCAGCCAGCAGGCGCTGCGCACGGCCGGGCACAATATCGCCAATGCCGATACGCCGGGGTTCAGCCGCCAGCGCACACTGGTCAACAGTGTCGAGGGCACCTTGACCGGCTCGGGCTTCATTGGCAATGGCGCCGCCACGGTCGGCATCGAGCGCATTACCGACCAGTTCATTACCGACCAGCTGCGCCTCGATACCACGCTGTTCAATCAGCTCAATGCCTACAATGACAATATCAAGCAGCTCGATACCCTGCTGTCCGATTCCGCTACCGGTCTGTCCGAGGGCCTGCAGTCGTTTTTTGCCGCCCTGCAAAACGGCGCCGATGATCCCACCTCGATTCCCGGGCGGCAGCTGATTGTCAGCGAGACGGAAAACCTGGCCAACCGTTTCAAAACCCTCTACGACCGCATCGCCACGCTCAACGACGGCGTCAATCAGCAGCTGTCGGTGGCCGTTACCAATGTCAATGCCATCGCCAGCGGTATTGCCGATTTGAACCGGCGGATTTCCGAATCCTCCGGTGCCGGCGCCAACAGCGCGCCCAACGACTTGCTCGACCAGCGCGACGAGGCGCTGCGGCAGCTCTCGGAGCTGGTCAATATCCAGACTTTCGACCAGGGCGACGGGCAGTTGAATGTACTGATCGGCTCCGGACAGCCGCTGGTCATCGGTACCGATTCCCGGCGTATTTCCCTGGTCGAGGGGCAGGCCAACACCGTCAACCGCGACATCGCCTATCAGGATGACCAGGGCAGGCAGGTGATCACCAGTCTGCTCGACGGCGGCGAAATTGGCGGCCTGATCGATTTTCGCGAACAGACACTGGACCCGGCGTTTAACGAACTGGGCCGTGTGGCCATCGTCCTGGCCGATGAATTCAACCGCCTGCACCAGCAGGGTGTCGATCTCAACGGCAATTTCGGCGGTCTGTTCTTCAGCGATATCAATGCCCAGAACGCCACCCTCGACCGGGTGCAGGGCAACAGCGGTAACGCACCGCCGGCCGACCAGGTGTTGACGCTGGAGATCAGTGATGCGGCCGTGCTGTCGGCCAGCGATTACGAAATGACGGTGGAGGCGGGCACCAATCTCTACCGCATTCATCGCTTGAGTGACAACCGCGAAGTTGCCAGCGGTATCGTACCGGCCAGCCTGCCCACCACCATCGAGTTCGAGGGGCTGAGTTTGAATTTGCTGTCGGGCACCTTTCAGGGCGGCGACAGCTTTCTGATACAACCCACCCGCTTTGGCGCCCGCGATATCGACAGCGCCGTGGCCAACCCGGAAGACATCGCCTTCAGCAGCCCGCTGCTGACCGATGCCAATATCGGCAACACCGGCAGCGGTGTGATCAGCGCCGGCGAACTGTTGAGCCTGGAGGATGCCAGCGGCAACCCCCTGCCGCTGTTTGCTGCGCCGGGGCAGATGAGCCCGCCGCTGATCGTCAGGTTTACCACCGCCACGACCTATGACATTCTCGACAACAGCGATCCCGCCAACCCGGTGCAGCTGGACCCGCCGATTCGCAACCAGCGCTACACCCCGGGGATTGCCAATCCGCTGTTCAGTGAAGACAAGGGGCGCACGCTGATTGCCGCCGACGGCGCCAATCTCGGGCTGCCGGCGGGCCGGGCGCCGGTGCAGCAGGCCTCGCTCAATATCGCCGCGCCGCCGGCGCTGCAACCGGCCTTCGCGGTGGCCGACTTCAGTGCCTCGAGCAATCAGTTTGCCTTCGATGTGGTGGTCAGCGATACCCTGGGTGGCGGCAATGACGGCACCTTTACGGTGACCATCAACGAGCCGGCCATCGCTGATAATACCGCTCTGCTGACGGCGATCAACAACGACCTCAGTGGCAGCGATGTCAGGGCCTATATCGCCGATGACGGCACCCTGGCTTTTCGACTGCTGACGCCGGGCACCGGCGATATCACTGTGCAGAACTATGACGGCGATCCGGACGGCGGTGCCGATGCGGCGCCGGCCGGGCAGGCCAATGCGCTGCTCGGCTTCGATATCGAGGGCGGCAGCTTTACCACCGCGGCCGGCGCAGACGGTGTCAGCGGCACCGGCGTGGTGATGAACGGCTACCCCACCGAGGTGGTAACGGTAACGCACACCGACCCGCTGAGCGGAGCCACCACCACCCAGAATGCGGTGATTCCGCGCAATGCCAGCGCCAAGCAGATTGCCAACGCCGTCAACAACCTCAGTGGCGTCAATGCCAGCGCCCGCAATGCCGTTGAAATTTCCAACCTGCAGGTCAGCCGCAGTGAACCGCTGCAGATCAGCCTCAACGGCGAGGATCTGCTCGAGTACGCCTTTGACCCGAGTACACTGCAGCCGGTGCTGAGCGGCGATGTGCCCGACCCGGCCGCCGACCCGGTGGCGTTTAACGACTATGTGGCCGAGCGCATCAACGCCAACGCGCAGTTTCAGACCGCAGGCATCTACGCTGTCAGCGCTGTCGACAGTGTCACCGGCCGCCCGCAGATTCAGGTGTTTGCCACTGGCGGTGACGATCTGCAGCTGCAGCTGGAGGCCGCCGCCGGCGAAACCATCGATATCAGCGACACCACCGGCAACCCCAATGTTGCACTGGTCGGCGCCGGCAACAGCGTCAAGTCCACCCTGGTTGTCGGCGGCCGGTTGGATGTCGGCCTCAATGACGGTTTTTCCTTCAGTACGCTGCCGCCCAACAGCCTGATCTTCGGCGACAGCAGCGCCGCGGATTTTGCCGCCAGCGCCTACCTGGGCATTCAGGCGAGTATCAGCGGCACTCCCGAGGCCGGCGACACCTTCAGCCTGGATTTCAACCGCGACGCCGCGCTCGACAATCGCAATGCCATCAACATGGTCAGTCTCGAGCAGAGCAAAACCATCGGCGGTGTCTCCAGCTTTGCCGACGGCTACGGCAAACTGGTCGAGGAGGTGGGCATTAAGACCAACGAGGTGCGGATCAATACCGAAGCCGCCGAGCAGGTACTGCAGCAGACCACGGATCTGCGCAGCTCGGTGTCGGGCGTAAACCTGGATGAGGAAGCGGCCAATCTGATTCGCTTTGAACAGATTTACGCCGCCAATGCCCAGGCGATCAATATCGCCCGCGAACTGTTCAACCAACTGCTCAACAGTTTCTGAGGATTTTACCGGTTCGGGTAACCACTATGCGTATATCAACCTTACAGATATTCGATATTGCCAATAACAGCATCAGCGACGCCAATGCGGCAATCGCCAAAACCCAGCTGCAGATGTCAACCGGCAAACGCGTGCTGACGCCTTCCGACGACCCGGTGGCGGCGACGAAAATCCTGCAGTTGAACCAGGACATCGCCCGCACCGAGCAGTACGGAAAAAATATCAATATTGCGGAAAACAATCTGCAATTACAGGAATCCACTTTGAACAGTGTCAATAACCTGATTCAGCGGATTCAGGAAATTGCGGTGCAGGCGGGTAACACCGCGAGCCTGACCGCGAATGAATACCGGGCGCTGTCCAGCGAGGTGGACGCCCGCCTCGACGAGCTGTTTAACCTGGTCAATACCCGCAATGCCAACGGCGATTATATTTTTGCCGGCTATAAAAGCGGCAGCCCGGCCTTTAGCGGCGATGCCGAAACCGGCTTTTCCTATCAGGGTGACGAGGGCCAGATGTTCATTCAGATATCCAGCAACACCGACCTCGCCGCCAGTGATTCCGGCAAGCGGATCTTCCTCGACATTCCCTCGGCCAGCAATACCGTGAAAACCCTCGCCAGCCCCACCAACCGCTCCGACCCGCCGGCGCAGATCACCATCGGCCAGGTCGTCGATCAGTCGGCTTACGACGCCTTCTACCCGGAGGATATCGTCATCTCCTTCAATGCCGATACCGATATTGCACCGCCGGACAAGAATTTTACCGTAACGGAACGCTCCACCGGCAAGGTACTGGAAGCCAATCGCCGCTACGTTTCGGGTGAGGAATTGAGCTATGAGGGCGTCAGCTTCAGTATCGTCGGCAACCCGGTTTCCGGCCACGCCGCCACCCCGGCCACGCGCCTGTTCGGCACCGATGCGGTAGTGGCTTTCCCCGTCGACTTCAGCGTCGCCAACAGCACCATCGACATCACCGTGGCCGGCCTTACCGAAACGCTGGTGCTGGACAGCAATATCACCGGCACCGCCGATCTCGCCGGCGCGCTGAATAATAGCGCCAACGGCAACGCCGACAAGCTGGCCAATCTCGGCATCAGCGCCGACAGCAGCGGTTTTCGTATGCCGGCGGGCATCAACTTCAGCATTAGCGGCGGCGATGCCAATACCGATGCTGTCATGGGGTTGAATACCGCGCTCGGCACCGCCTCTGCGGATGGTCAGCTCGGCAGTCCGGGCGATCAGATGTTCGTCGAATCGGCCAATACCCAGGGCCTGCTGACCACACTGGCGCGTTTCAGTGAAGCCATGAAAAGTTTCGATGGCAGCCAGGAAGGCAAGGACCATATCTCGGCGGTAGTCGCCTCGACGCTCAGCAATCTCACCAATGCGCAGACCAATATTCTCGAGGTTACCTCCGAGCTGGGTGCCCGGGCGAATACCATCGACAGTACCCGCGAATTGCATCTCGACAGTCAGCTGGTGAGCCGTGAGATTTTATCGGACCTGGAAAATCTGGATTATGCCGAGGCGACCAGTCGGCTGTCGGCGCAGACATTGATACTCGAAGCTGCACAGGCGAGTTTTGTGCGTATTAGTCAGTTGACGTTGTTCAGTAGGCTTTAGATGGGTTGGTGCTGGCCGACCCGGCCCTTGCCCGGTTTAGGGGTTCGAGACACGCTGTAAATACGTCCCTGTAAGCTCCACGCCAGCATCCCTGCTGGCGAGAGTCTCGAACCCCTAAACCGGGCAAGGGCCTGACACCGTGATTCTATCGAGAGTTATTCAGAGCGGTGATGGCAGGTTTACCACGCGGGAGGGCCTGCAGAAACCCTCGCCAGCAGGGATGCTGGCGTGGAGCTTACAGGGACGTATTTACAGCGTGTTTCTGCAGGCCCTCCCGCGTGGTAAACCGAATTCGCTGGCAGAGTTTTTTGCCCAGTGTAATGAACCGTTCAACTCTGCCGGTAAAAATCCGCCGCCTTTTTACCGCTTTGCAATTTCGACAATGAATTTTGAACATCTTTTTTATTGGTTTCGATGATTTTTAAAATGTCCATATCAATTGCCTTGACAGCCGCTATCGATGCGCTGGCCAGCGCCTGCAGTTCAGCGGGAATCGGTTCGGCCAGGCCGCGCTGCAACAGCGCGTCGCGCTCCGCCTGCCGCTGTTGCAGCGCCTCCCAGTTTTTCTCCCGCGCCCGGGCCAGCATCTCGCGGCTGAGGTCGACGGCTTTATTGATGATTGCTGAACGGCTGCTGGACAAAGTGGCGGCTCCTGAACACGTGTTGCGCCAGCATAGCCGATTTTCCGGCGCGGCGCATCAGCCGCTGCGCCCGTTGGAAGGGGGAAAACTTGCCACCGCAGCGGCAATTTTTTGCTGCCGCACTTGCCGCTTTCAGCCCCGTATCCGGCGCCGCGCCACTGCCGGCCCGGCGAGGCTTTTTAATAAAGCCGAAATTTATGAGAAAAACCATGAAAAACAAGGCCATATGGTTGCGATTAAAAGCTGGCACAGCAGTTGCAATCGATTCGGTAGTTGCAAATGTTTCAGCACGAGATGTTTGGGTAGGCCGAGAAGCGCCATGCAGGCGTACTCGAACTAAGGTTGTTGCCGCCCGCGGTGGAAAGTCGACGCCGAGGCAGGTTTTACAGAGCAGCAAGGTTTTAAGTAACGGGAGATAAGTTATGCCATTAGTCATCAATACCAACGTGGCGTCCTTAAATGCACAGCGTCAACTGGTGAAGTCCGGCGAGGACCTGAGCCAGGCGATGGAGCGTTTGGCCTCGGGTAGACGCATCAATACGGCCGCTGACGACGCTGCCGGTCTGGCCATCTCCAACCGCATGACATCCCAGGTGCGGGGCCTGAATCAGGCAGTGAGAAATGCCAGCGACGGCATTTCCCTGATCCAGACCGCCGAGGGCGCGCTCGATGAAACCACCAATATCCTGCAGCGTATCCGCGAACTGGCGATCCAGTCTGCCAACGGCATCTATGACGATTCCAACCGCGCCACGCTGGATGCGGAAGTGCAGCAGCTGATCGCCGAACTCGACCGCATCGCCGCCACTACCAGCTTTAACGGCCAGAAAGTGCTCGACGGCAGCCTCGGCGACGTGGCCCTGCAGGTCGGCTCCCAGGCGGGAGAAACCATCGAGATTTCCATTACGCCGATGGACTCGCAGACACTGGGCCTGGGCGGCCTGACCCCCGACCTGTCCGGCGACCGCTTTAACCTGCCGATCGCCTTTAACGACGGCGATGTGCTGATCAACGGCAATGGCCTGTCGGCCTTCGACTCCAGCACACAGAACCTGCAGGATCTGTTTGACGATATTAACGACAATATCGATGGTGTGACCGCCGAGGGCTTCAATATCATCGAGGCGGCCACCGTCGGCACCGGCGCGCTGGGCAGCAACGTGCTGCACATCACCCAGGCCAGTATCGACGGCCAGCCCGCCACCACTTATAAGGTGACCGGCACCACCACCATGGACGAACTGGTCACTGCGATTAACAATGTCACCGGCGGCGCGGTCAATGCCAGCCTCGGTGAGTCCGGTACGCTGGTGCTGTCCAACACCACCGGCGGCCAGCTGGTGCTCGGCGTCGATGACACCGGCGACGGCAATGTCACCGCTGCGGATACCGCCGGCCTGCTGGCTTCGATTACCGGTATCGACGACGGCACCGCGCCGGCAAACCGCCAGCATACTTTCAATGGCAGTCTCGCGCTGAAATCCGAAAACGGTGCGGAGATTGTCGTTTCCCGGGGCCCGGACGGCACCGATGCGGATCTGCAGAGCCTCGGCTTCAGGGAAATTGAAGGTATTGGACAGGTGCTCGGCACTACCCTGAGCAGCAGTGCCGGAGGCGGGCAGTTGACGCCGCTGGCGGTAAACGACCTGGTCATCAACGGCGTCGCCATCGATGCCACCAATGCGGACAACCTGGCCACCAAGGTGGAAAACATCAATGCCGTTTCCGACGAAACCGGGGTGACGGCCACCATTACGGCCAGCGAATCCTATCCGGCCGATACCGACCACCGCTTTGTGGAACTGGTGACGTCCGCCGGCGTGGCGGCGCTGGTCTCCACCGGCTCGACCGTGACTATCAACGGTGTGGCCGTGGCCACCGCCGACCAGGACAGTATGGCGGAAGTGTCCGCCAAAATTAATGCCCTGACCAGCTCACACGGTGTTACGGCATTTATCGACGAGAACGATGCCCTGCACTTTTACTCCACCGGTACCATTACCCTGACCACCACGGCGGCGGGCGACACGCTCGACAATGCCCTGCAGTTGCTGGCCAACCAGGACGGTGTCGATCTCGGTGACCTCAACGGCACCGTGTCGGTGTCGATAGGCGCGGCCAGCGCCAGCGCCGCCGGCAGTATTCAGATCAACAGTACCGAGATTGCACTGACCGATCTGAGTGATTTACAACAGATTGTGACCGATATCAATGTCGAACAGGCCAATACCGGTGTTCGCGCCAGCGTCGATGAAAACGGCCAGCTGCAGTTGACCGGCACCTCCGCGTTCAACCTGACCGCGGGCAACACCAACAGTCTGGCGACCCTGGACATCCTCGGGATTCGCGATATCAGCGGCAACCCGGTCAGGGACTCCAACGACGACGGCAGCCTGATCGACGAATCGATCATCATCAACCCGCGTATCGCGCTGGACTCCGCCAACGATATACCGATTCAACTGGAGGTTACCAGCAATGGCACCACCGCCACCGGCCTGCTGAGTATGAATACGGATCTCAGCGAGACCATAACCGGCTCGGCACTGTCGAGCGTGTCGGTGGCCACAGCCGTCGGCGCGCAGGAAACCATCGGTGTGGTCGACACGGCGCTGGAAACCATTAACGCGATTCGCAGCGACCTCGGTGCGATCAACAACCGCCTCGACTTTACCATCAGCAACCTGATGAACGTGGCGGAAAACACCACCGCGGCGCGCTCGCGCATTATGGATGCCGACTTTGCCGCCGAGACCGCCGAGCTGTCGCGCGCGCAGGTGCTGCAGCAGGCTTCGCAGGCGATGCTGGCCCAGGCCAACGCCGCCAGCCAGCAGGTCCTGCAGCTTCTGAACGGATAGATTGACCGCCGTATTGCCGGCTTTGCCGGGGCCGGAGTGAGTTCACTCCGGCTTATACTTTTAGGTTTTACTTGCATGGTTTTTATATTCTTTTATCTTTGGAGTAGTTAACTGATTGAAATGAAAGGCAATTTCTAAAAGGGCAGGCGTCCCGAGCGCCACTGTTCTGCTCACGAGTTCCCGTTAAAGCTCCCGTCGTGTGTGCCGATAAAGGTCACTAGAGCGGCTGCCGCCTGTTTGCGGCACGCGGCCAGCGGGCTGGTCAAGTGACTGGCGTAATCGTGAAGAAATGATTAGGAGGCCTAAAAATGCCTTTGTTTATCAATACGAACGTGGCTTCAATCAACTCACAACGTCAGTTGGTGAAGTCCGGGGCGGATATGGATCAGGCTATGGAACGCCTGTCGTCCGGTAAGCGGATCAACTCCGCCGCCGACGACGCCGCGGGACTGGCGATCAGCAACCGCCTGACCTCTCAGGTGCGCGGTCTCGACCGCGCCGTGTCCAACGCCAATGACGGGATCTCCTTGATTCAGACCGCCGAGGGCGCGCTCGACGAGACCACCAATATCCTGCAGCGCATGCGCGAACTGTCGATTCAGTCCTCCAACGGCATTTTTACCGACGCCGACCGCACCACCCTGGATGCGGAAATCAAGCAGCTGGTTGCCGAACTGGACCGTATTTCCGAGACTACCACCTTCAACGGCCAGACACTGCTCGACGGCTCTCTCGGCGATGTCAGCCTGCAGGTGGGTGCCGAGGCGAATGAGACCATTACCTTCTCCATCGCCGGCACCAGCGCCGATTCACTGGGCCTGAACTCGCAGAGCAGTGTCGACCTGACCGGTGCCAGACTGGCTGACGGCGCCGGTGCGATTACTTTCAACGACGGCGATATTCAGATTAACGGCCAGGACCTGTTGGGTTACACCAGCACCGCCAATCACGAGAATATCCAGGATCTGCTCGACAATATCAACGACGGTATCTCCGGTGTCAGCGCTGAGCTGATCAACTCCGTGGAGGCCACCACCACAGGTACCGGCACGCTGGTTGCCACGGCGGCGGCCATTACCCTGACCGTACATGCCATCGACGGCGGCGGCGACCAGGTCTTTACCATTGCCAATGAAACCACCGATACCCTGGAGGAACTGGCTACCCTGATCAGCGACACCACCGGCAACGCCATCAGCGCCAGTGTCAATGACGACGGCAAGCTGGTGCTGGCCAGTGCCAATGGCGCCGCCATCACCACAGCGGAGCTGGGTACGGTTGGCGGTATCGCCGATGATACTTACGGCAGCTTTTTGGCGCTGTCCTCCGACACCGGGGGTGCGGTGACCATCACCAGAGGTGCGGCGGGTACCGAAGCGGATATTGCCTCGCTGGGCTATCGCGATGTCACCGGTGCCGGTCAGGTCGAAGGCGCCGCCCTGACCTCCAGTGCCGGCGGTGCGCAGCTGGCCGCTCTCGGCGCCGGCGACCTGGAAATCAACGGTGTGAAAATTGCCGCGGTCTCCGCCGACGCCGGTCTCGGGGCCAAGATCGATGCCATTAACGCCTCCTCCGACGATACCGGTGTTACCGCTTCGGCCGAAGCCAGCGCCGCGTTTGCCGCCGATGTCACCCAGCAGTTTGTGCAACTGGGCACTACCGGCAGCACTGCCGGGCTGGCCAACTCCGCCGCCGCGGATGTGAATGTGCAGATCAACGGCTTTACCGTAGCCATGAGCGCCGGTGCCGGCGCCAGCGATATCGCCGCCAATATCAATACCACGACCACTGCCCACGGCGTTACCGCTTATCTCGACGATAACGACATACTGCACCTGTACAGCCTGGGGCCGGTAACCATCACCTCTACCGGTTCGGCCGGCGAGCTGTCGCAACTGCTCGACTTCCACCTCGACGACGGCGCTGGCGCTGCCGGTTTGACCACCACCGGCGCTACGGTGTTTGCCGCGGCGCCAAGCAGTACCGCCGGCAGCGTCGAAATCAACGGCACCGAGGTCTCTCTGACCGATATATCCGTGCTGGCCACCATCGTTACGGATCTGAATGCCGCTCAGGGTTCCACCGGCGTCAGCGCCCGGGTCGATGAAAACGGCGAACTCGAGCTGACATCCAACTCGGCGTTTACCATCAAAGCCGGTGATACCAACAGCCTCGCCAGTATCGATGTGCTGGGTATCTCCACCGAGGCCGGGCTTGCGGTTGGCGCCTTTATGGATACCAGCTCCGGCGCCGACACCAATCTGTCGAACGAGAGCTTCGCGGTCAACCCGCATATCGTGCTCGACTCCGCCAACGACCAGGCCATCAGTATCGATGTGACGGCCGATGGTGCCACCGCAACCGGCCTGCTGGATCAGAATACCGATCTGTCTGGCGGTATCGGCGGCAGCGCGCTGTCCACCATCAGTATCGCCACCCAGGCCGGTGCTCAGGACGCCATCACCTCCATCGACAACGCGCTGGAAACCATCAACGGCACGCGTTCGGAACTGGGTGCGGTCAACAACCGTCTGGATTTTACCATCAGCAACCTGATGAATATCTCCGAGAAAACGGTAGGCGCCCGGTCGCGGATCGAGGATGCGGACTTCGCCATGGAAACAGCCAGCCTGTCGCGGGCGCAGGTACTGCAACAGGCGGCCTCCGCCATGCTGGCTCAAGCCAATGCGCAACCGCAGCAGGTACTGTCACTGCTCAACTAGCGCAGGTTTGGCAAGTAGCTTGACGAGGGGGCTGCAGCCCCCTCCGATAAGTGGTGAGGTTACCCCATGAATGAAGTAAGAGCATCGCAGTTGGGCGGCGCGCCTGCGCAGACTACAGCAGCAAAGGCGACGCCGACGCATCAAACCCAAGTTAGCGGCGAGTTTCGCGCCGCTGCCGGACTCGACACTGCCGCAGTCGATGCCGGCGCCGCTACCGAGGCCCGCTTAGAGGCCCAGGCGGCACAGGCTGCAGAAAAACAAAAACAACAGGATATCAGGGAAGTGGTCGCTCAGATCAATGAATTTGTCCAGAAGGAACAGCGCGATTTGCACTTCAGTGTGGACGACGGTACCGGTACTACCGTTATCCGCGTGCTGGAGCGCAATAGCGGCGACTTGATCCGCCAGATTCCCGAAGCTGTTTTTCTGGATCTGGCCAAGGCGTTTAAGGAAGATCAATCGGTGCAGCTCATCAATGTCCATGGGTAGCGCCTGTCCATAGACAGCCGTGAGCCCGATGGACAGCCGTGAGCCCGATGGACAGCCATGAGCCCGATAGACAGCCCTGAGCCCGATGGACAGGGATGGACAGCTGAAGCGCTGATAAAAAGCCATGAGCGTTGTAGACAGCCATATGCACCGGTGTCGGGGTGGCCGGTGCTTTTCGGTAGGCGGCAAAAGGCATGTCCTGTGGCATGCCTTTTGCTGTTTTATGGGCAGCGCGGCGTAAACGGTTTACGGCGGCAAGGCTTGGCCGCTTTGGGCAATTTTGCCGTCACTATCCGGCAAGTCTCATTGTAGCTCCCGTAATTGTTGTAGTTTCCACAACGTTTGCAGCTACGAACATTGCCGCTATAGAAATCACAGCCACAGCCGATAATTCGTACAGGGTGGCCAGGCGCGCTCAAGGGCAACTGTCACAGGTGGATGCGTTATGATTGGAAACAATATTGTCGGTGCGCTGGGGGCCGGTTCGGGTATCGATACCGCCGCGCTGGTCAAGCAGCTGGTCGATATCGAAAAAGCGCCGCAGCAGAACCGCATAGACAATAAGCGCGAAACACTGGAGACCCAGATTTCCGATTTCGGTCTGGTGAAAAGTGCGCTGGCCACGCTGCAGGATGCGGTGGATGTGCTCGGCGATGAAAACACCTTCGGTGCCAAGAGCGCCTCTTTTTCAGACAGCGATACCATTATCCCCACGGAGTTGGGCGAAGACGCGCCGGTCGGAGACTACGCTTTCGAAGTGCTGGATATCGCCCAGGCCCAGTCTCTGTCGACCAGTGCCCTGTTTGGCGACCCGTCGGATGCGGTGGGCAAAGGCACGCTGACGATTCGCTTCGGCCAGTGGGACGGCAGCCAGGATAACTTCACCGTCAATGCCGGCGTCGATGCCAAGACCATTACCATTGACGATTCCAACAATTCCCTCAACGGCCTGCGCGATGCCATCAATGCAGCCGATACCGGCGTGCTGGCCAGTATTATCAACGACGGCTCCGGTTACCGGCTGCTGCTGTCGGCGCCCTCCGGTGCCGCCAATCAGCTCGAGATCACAGTGGCCGAGGACGGCGGCAGTCCCACCAATACCGATGCCAGTGACCTGTCGCGCTTTGCCTTCGGCGCCGGCGCCGCCAACCAGCAGCTGATACAGAATCAGGCGGGCAGGGATGCCTCGCTCAAGATCAACGGTTTCAGCGTCACCCGCAGCAGTAACGACATCGACGATGTGGTCGAAGGCTTCAGCTTCACGCTGGCCAAGGCCGCCCCCGGCGAAATTTTCAATATCAGTGTGTTTGAAGACAAGGCGGTGGGGCAGGACGCCGTCAGGGGTTTCGTCGATGCCTTCAACACGTTTTTAACCACCGTCGAGCCGGCCCTGGGCTTCGATGAAGAGGCCGAAGAGTTTGGCAGTCTGTATCGCGATCCCACCGCACGTTCGCTGATTACCCAGTTGAGAAACGCTGTCGCCAGCGCTGTGCCCGGCGTCGACAGCGGCTTTACGGTGCTGTCCAACGTCGGTATTCGCACGGAGCTGGACGGTTCTCTGAGCATTGACGAAGAGGATTTTGCAGCGGCTTTCGACAACAATTTCGCGCTGGTAAAAACGCTGTTCGCGCCGGAAACCCGCTCCAGCTCAGACAAAATCCTGGTCAACGGCTTTGGCGATCAAACCGTGCCCGGCGCTTACGAGGTGATCGTCACCCAGGAGCCGAAACAGGGATTTTTGACCGGGGCGGCGGTAGCCGGCAGCCTGCTCAGCGATTTGAATTCGCCCTCGGCCGGCTCCCTGAGCGGCGCGGCGCCGGCGGCCGGCTTGCTGACCGACCTGGCCGGCGCCGGCGCCAACGACTACGACTTTACCCTGCAAGTGGACGGGGTGACTTCCGGGACTATCAGCATCACCCCCGGCACTTACACCAATGCCGGCCTCGCCGCCGAGCTGCAGAGCCGTATCAATGCCGACGCCACACTCGGCGCCGCGGACGTGACAGTGACCCACGACGGCACAGCCTTTGTGATCACATCCAATACCACCGGCGCCAGCTCCAGTGTCAGCGCCTTCACCGCCGTCGGTGCCAGTGCCGGCGACCTGGGCCTGGCGGCCGGCAGCAGCAGCGCCGGCGCCGCTACCGCACAGCCCGACGCCTACGACTTTGCCATCAGCGTCAATGGCACCACCTCGGGCACCATCAGTGTCACCCCGGGTCTGTATGCCGATCACAATGCACTGGCCGCCGAGCTGCAGTCGCGCATCAATGCCGATACCACCCTGCAGGGTGCCGGCGCCAGTGTCACCGTCAGTTATGACGGCGGCAGCGGTGCTTTCCTGGTGACTTCCCAGCTCTACGGCAGCAAGTCCGCCGTTGCGGTCAGCGCCATCGGCGCCAGTGCCGCCGATCTCGGCCTGGCCGCAGGCAGCGGCACCGCCGGTCAGGATGTCGCCGGTACGGTGGGCGGCGAGCTGGGCTTCGGCGTTGGCAATGTGCTGCTGCCGAAGCTCGATTCGGACCCTTACGGCTTGAGCTTCATCGTCAAGGCCGGCGCCACCAATGCGACAGTGAATTTCTCCCGCGGCTTCGGCCAGGAGACCGGCCAGCTGACCGATTTGTTTCTGAAGACCAGCGGTATCTTTCAGACCCGCGAAGACAACCTGAGCATCCAACTGGAAAGCCTGGACGACGACCAGGAGACCCTCGACCGGCGCATCGAGGCCTACCAGGAGCGGCTCACCGCCCAGTATATCGCCATGGAGCAGATCGTTAACGGCCTGCAGCAGTCGGGCGGCTTTCTCGAGGGTATCCTCGACCGCCTGCCGTTTACCTCTTCACAGCGCTAGGGCGGGTTGTTCGAAAACTAACTGGTACGCTTATTGCTGAACAAGGGAAAGATAAGCGGAATACAGCCTTAGCCAGTCAATTTCTTGACTCCGTTGTATTCCCGGCAGGCAAGTATCGGAGTTTGGCCCTATGTTCGATGATATGTCCATATTGATTACCGGCGGCACCGGTTCTTTTGGGCACAAGTTTACCCAGACTCTGCTTGAGCGTTACCAGCCGAAAAAGATTATCATCTTCTCCCGCGATGAGCTGAAGCAATACGAAATGCAGCAGCGTTTCAACAATGAGAAGATGCGGTATTTTATCGGTGATGTGCGCGACCAGCAGCGTCTGACCCAGGCCTGCAACGGTGTCGATTACGTGATTCATGCCGCCGCGCTGAAGCAGGTGCCCGCCGCCGAATACAATCCGACCGAATGCATACGCACCAATATTACCGGTGCGGAGAATGTCATCCACGCCGCCATCGCCAAGCGCGTCAAGCGGGTAATCGCCCTTTCCACGGATAAAGCGGCCAACCCGGTCAATTTATACGGTGCCACCAAGCTGGCCTCGGACAAGCTGTTTGTCGCCGCCAATAATATGGTCGGCGACGAGATTCCGCGCTTCGCCGTGGTGCGCTACGGCAATGTCATCGGCTCGCGCGGCTCGGTCGTGCCGCTGTTCAAGCAGCTGGTGGACGACGGTGCCTGTGAAATACCGATTACCGATTTTGATATGACACGTTTCTGGATCACCCTGCAGCAGGGGGTGGACCTGGTGCTGAAAGGCTTTGCGCGCATGTACGGCGGCGAGATCTTTGTGCCCAAGATCCCGTCGGTGAAAATCACCGATCTGGCCCGGGCCATCGCCCCGGGTCTGTCGCAACGGCATGTCGGTATCCGGCCGGGCGAAAAACTGCACGAAAAAATGGTACCGCGCGACGATTCCCACCGCACCATTGAATTCGAAGACCACTATGTCATTACACCGGGGATCAAGTTCTCCGATGCCGACGTCGACTACCGCAGAAACCGCCTGGGTGAATGCGGCAGGCCGGTGCAGCAGGGCTTTGCCTACGACTCGGGCAGAAACCCGTGGTTTCTGACGGTGCCGGAAATACGCCAGCTGCAGCGCGAAGCGGAACGATGATTCCCTACGGGAAACACTGCCTCAGCGAGGCGGACATCGCCGCGGTTGTCGCCACCCTGCGCTCCGACTGGCTGACCCAGGGGCCGGCGGTGCCGCGCTTCGAGGCGCAGCTGGCGCATTACTGCCAGGCCCGTGAAGGCGTCGCTGTCAACAGTGCCACCGCCGCCCTGCATCTGGCCTGCCTGGCACTGGGGCTGGGCCGGGGCGGGCGCCTGTGGACTTCGCCAATCACCTTTGTCGCCTCGGCCAACGCCGCACTGTACACCGGCGCGAGCGTGGATTTTGTCGATATCGAGCCCGACACCGGGCTGATGTCGGCGACAGCCCTGGCGCAAAAGCTGGCGCTGGCGCGCCGCGACAAGCAGCTGCCGACGGCGGTGATGCCGGTGCACTACGCCGGCCAGAGTTGCGATATGCGCGCGATTGCCGAACTGGCGGCCGAGTACGGTTTCAAAATCATCGAAGACGCCTCCCATGCCCTCGGTGGCGGCTACCGCGGCGAGCCGGTGGGCTGCTGCCGCTATGCCGATATTGCCGTAGTCAGTTTTCACCCGGTGAAGATGATTACCACCGCCGAAGGCGGCATGGCTCTGACCAATAACGCCGACTATGCCGCCGCCATGCGCCTGCATCGCAGCCACGGCGTTACCCGCGATCAGCAATTGATGACGGCGGAGTCCGAGGGCGACTGGTATTACCAGCAGATTGCACTCGGATTCAATTACCGTATGAGTGATATCGCCGCAGCCCTGGGGGCGAGTCAGCTGCAGCGGCTGGACGATTTCGTGCAGCGGCGCCGGCAACTGGCCGCCGCTTACGCGCATCCGCTCGGCGAGCTGCCGCTGCAGCCGCTGCACATTCACAGCGGCCGCGACAGCAGCTGGCACCTGTATCCGGTACAGCTGCGCCTGGAAGATATCGGCAAAACCCGCAAGGCGGTATTCGACCAGTTGCGGGCCCGCGGCGTGGGCGTCAATGTGCACTATATTCCGGTGCACCTGCAGCCCTATTACCGGGCGGTGGGTTTCAGCCGCGGCGACTTCCCCAATGCCGAGGAATTCTACCGCCGCGCCATCACCCTGCCGCTGTTTGCGGATTTGGGCCGGGAAGACCAGCAGCACGTGATCGAACAACTGGCTTTGGTACTGGGGAGGTGAGCGGCACGATGGCGGTCAGTGACATTGTCGAGGGCGTCAAACGCGAGGGCTATGCCGTTGTCGAGAGCGTGCTGGATGGCGAAGCCTGCGCGCGCTACAAGGCCATGCTTGAGCGGGACTACCGCAGGTATTCGCCCCACTATGCCGGTTCGCAACACACCGACCACAGCCTCAACGACAAGTCGCAGGAGAAGGTCGTATACAATATGCACAACAAGGATATCGACTATTTTGATCTGTTCGATCACCCCCGTGTGCTGCCCGCTGTCGCCGCGCTGTTGCAGGAGGGTTCCTACAACGACGCCGAGGCCTTCAACCTGCTCAATATATCGGCCCGCTGCCCCAGGCGCGGCAGCGGCGGCCAGCAACTGCACCTGGACAGCAATCTGCCGGGCAGAGACAGCTACCCGCTGATCGTGGTGGCGCTGTTCATGCTGGATGATTTTTCCCGCGACAGCGGCGCCACCAGAATCGTGCCCGGCAGTCACCGCGCCGCCGGCTATGCGGAAAACGGCCGCCATTACGCTGCAGAGGTGATTGTGGAAGCGCCGCAGGGCTCGGTACTGATCTTTAACGGCGCGCTCTGGCACGGCGGCTCGGCCAAGCGCAACGATGCCGACCGCTGGGCGGTGATACTCGGCTACGGGCGCTGGTTTATCAAGCCGTCATTTGATTTCAGCGCGAATATGCCGGCCGCCATCTACGACCAGCTGTCCGATGCGCGCAAGGCCCTGCTCGGCTTCGACTGTTGTCCGCCCAAAGATGAATTTACCCGTATCACCCGCCGCAGCAGCGCTTGCGAGCGGCCGCAGGCCTATCGGCTGCCGCTATAGAGCGGGAACTCGGACAGACTGAGGACGATGGACGGGAAGCCCGGACGGACAACCTGGACAGCAAACACAGACGGCAAACAAAGCATGAAACTGGCGATCGGCACGGCGCAATTCGGCTTGGACTACGGGGTTTCGAACCACCGTGGCGCCACCGGTCTGCGGGAGGTCAGGCGTATCGTCGGGCTGGCCCGCCGCCACGGTGTGGACTGTTACGATACCGCCAGCGGCTACGGCGACAGCGAACAGAAACTCGGCGCGGCACTGGCCTGCCGCGGCGCTGCCAAAGTCGTCACTAAGACCCCGGCGGCGGCCGGCAGTGCCGTTGACGCCGGCGATATCGAGGGCTTCCAGCAGGCGCTGCAGCGTTCGCTGCAGCGCCTGAAGTGCGAGCGGCTTTACGCTTTGCTGCTGCACAGCGCCGCGGATCTCCACAAGGCCGGCAGCGACCGTATCGGCGCCTGGTTCGATAGCGTCAAGGCGCGCGGGCTGGTGCAGAAAACCGGGGTCTCGGTCTACTCGCCGCGGCAACTGGAACGGGCGCTGGCACAGATGGCGATCGATATCGTGCAGCTGCCGCTGAATATCTTCGACCAGCGTTTTCTGGCGGGCGACGCTATCGCCCGCCTGCAGGCGCGCGGTATCGAAGTGCATGTGCGCAGCTGTTTTCTGCAGGGGCTGCTGCTGCTGCCGGTGGCGCAGATTCCGCCGGCGCTGGCACGGCTGAAGTCGCGGCAGGCGGCGTTGCGGGAATTTGCCGCCGGCGCCGGCCTCGATATGCTGTCGCTCTGCCTCGGCTTTTGCCACGCCGTCGGCGGTGTCGACAAAGTTGTGTGCGGGGTAAACGATAGCGCCCAACTGGCGCAGTTGCTGCAGGCGGATATCGACCGCGCCGGCTGTCTCAATTTCGATCGCTTCGCCGTCGACGATGAGATGATTGTCAACCCGGCGCGGTGGGAACTGTAAATGACGCAGACAATGGCGGTGGTCCAGGCGCGAATGAGTTCGCGGCGCCTGCCGGGCAAGGTGCTGGCCGACATCGGCGGCCGCCCGCTGCTGGCCCACCTGATCGAACGCCTGCGCCGCAGCCGGGTGGACAACATTACCGTCGCCACCAGTACTTGTGACAGCGACAACGCCATCGCCCGCTGGTGTCGCGACAGCGGCGTCGACTGCTTTCGCGGCGATCTGCACGATGTGCTGGACCGCTATTATCGCGCCGCCCGGCGCCTGCAACCCGAACACCTGGTGCGGGTGACCGCGGACTGCCCGCTGCTCGACCCGCAGATCGTGGACCGGGTCGTGGCCGAGCATCTGCGTGCCGGCTGGGACTACACCAGCAATGTACTGCCGCCCACCTATCCCGACGGGCTGGACGTGGAAGTATTCAGCTACCGCTGCCTGCGCCTGGCCTGGCAACAGGCGCGGCTGCCCTCGGAGCGCGAGCATGTCACGCTCTATATCAACCAGCGGCCCGGGGAATTTGCCATTGGCAATGTCGCCGGCGCGGTCGACTTGTCCCACTATCGCTGGACCGTTGACGAGGTCCGCGATCTCGACGTGGTAAGGGAGATATTCCGCGCGCTCTATACCCGCAACCCCCGCTTTGGCCTCGATGACATGGTCGAGCTGATGCGGCGCAACCCGGCTCTGGCGCGCCACAACAGCTGCCACGGGCGCAATGAGGGGCTGCAGGCTTCGCTGTTGAAAGACGCCGAATACAGAGGCCGCCGCGCATGAATGAGCGCTACCGTCAATCGCAACAGCTGCTGGCGCGGGCGCAGGCGGTGATACCGCTGGGGGCGCAGACCTTCAGTAAAAGCGCCACCCAGTTTCCCGCCGGCGTATCGCCGTATTTTATGGACCGCGCCGAGGGGGCCTACAGCTGGGACGTGGACGGCAACCGCTACCTCGACCTCAACAATGCCCTGGCGGCGATAACCCTCGGCCACGCCGATCGGGACGTCAACCGCGCGGTGGCGGCACAGCTGCAAAAAGGTACGGTTTTCTCGCTGTCCAGTGTGCTCGAGGCCGAAGTGGCCGAGCGCATTGCCGCCATGGTGCCCTGCGCCGAGATGGTCCGCTTCGGTAAAAACGGCTCCGATGCCACCAGCGGCGCGCTGCGCCTGGCCCGGGCGGTAACCGGCAGGGATTATGTAGCCGTGTGCGGCTACCACGGCTGGCACGACTGGTATATCGGCTGCACCAGCAAAGACAAAGGGGTGCCGCCGTCGGTAAAGGCCCTGACGCTGCCTTTTGGCTACAACGACATTGCCTCGCTGCAGCGGCTCTACGACCAGTACCCCGGCGCGATCGCGGCGGTGATTATGGAGCCGATGAATACCTGTTATCCGCAACAGGACTTTCTGCAGCAAGTCAGAAATTTGACAGCCAGGCACGGCTCGGTGCTGGTATTCGACGAAACCGTGACGGGCTTTCGCCTCGCGGAGGGCGGCGCCCAGCAGTTGTTCGGTGTCACCCCCGACCTGGCCACCTTTGGCAAAGGCCTGGCCAATGGCTTTCCGCTGTCTGCCGTCGCCGGCAAGGCGGAACTGATGCGGGAAATGGAAAACATCTTTTTCTCCTTTACCTTCGGCGGTGAAACCCTGTCGCTGGCGGCGTCGAAAGCCGCGCTCGACAAGTTGCGGCGCTGCGCCGTGCCGGCCACTATTGCCGCCGTCGGCGGGCGCCTGCAGGCGGGGGTGGAAACCCTGATTGACAGATTTGAGCTGCGCGGCCTGCTGCGGATGAGCGGCCATCCGGCCTGGTCGTTTTTGCTGGTCAGCGGCGCCGACGAGGCTGAAACCTGGCTGATAAAGACTTATCTGATGCAGGAAACGCTGGCCAGAAACGTTCTCACCCTGGGTTCGCACAACCTCAGCTATGCTTTCAGTGGCGATGACCTGGCAACCCTCTTGCATTGTTACGAGGAAGTTTTTGCCGGCTTGCGCCGGGGCCTCGACAGCGGCGATCTGGCCGCGAGCCTGCGCTGCCGGCCTCTGGCGCCACTGTTTAAGGTTCGTTAGTGATCCCATGGCTATTGTCGGATTCAGGGCAGACGCCAGTGCGCGCAGCGGAGAGGGGCATATCCGCCGCTGTGTGGTGCTGGCCCAGGCATTGCGCCGCTATCACGGGCTGCGGTCTCACTTCTTTTGCCGCACCCTGACCGACGGCTGCCGGGCCCTGCTCGAGCACCGGCAGCTGCCCTGCAGCCGCCTGCCGCGCTGTCACAGCGATGCCGATGAAGGCGCCTACGTCGCCGCGCAGCTCGCCGCCGGCAGCGGCGCCGGCGCGGCGGCGCTGGTGGTCGATCATTACACCCTGGCAAGCGACTGGGAAAAGCCCGTGGCCGACAGCGGTATCGCGGTGGTGGTCATCGACGATCTGGCCGACCGGCCGCACCACTGCGCGCTGCTGATCGACCCCTCGCCCCTGCGGCGCGCGGCCGATTACCGCCCTTGGTTGCAGAAGGAGTTGCAGAAGGCGTTGCAGGGTGAGATGCAGAGTGAGCCGCAGGCTGAACCGGCGCTGGCACTGGGCGGCCGCTTTGCGCTGCTGCCGGAAGTTTTCGCCGACGTCCGCAGGCAGCGACAGCGCGGTGCGATAACAGTACAGCGCGATCTGCTGCACTTGTTTTTCGGCGCCGTGGATAACGACAATCACAGCCAGCGCTTTGCCACCTACCTGCTCGAGGCGGCGCCGAACTGGCGTATCAAGGCTGCCGTTGGGCCTGACTATCGCCACGGGCAGCGACTGCAAAAGCTGGCGGCGATGCATCCGCAACGCCTGCAGGTGACTCAGGGAACAGACAATATGGCGCTGCATATGGCCGACTGCGCCGCGGCCATCGGCGCCCCCGGCAGTGCCACCTGGGAGCGGGTGTGCCTGGGGATTCCGAGCCTGCTGGTGGCGACGGCGGACAATCAGATACCCATACTCGAGCAACTGTGCGGGCATGCCGGCATCCGCTATATGGGCGGCGCGCGGGATGCGCTCAATCCGCAGTTTGTCGCCACATTGCAGCAGCTGCTCGAACACAGTGGCGGCGCGACAGCGCCAGATAATGAATCGTGGCGCATAGACGGATACGGGGCAAAACGGGTGGCGCAACTTATCGCAGCGCGACTGGCAACCGGCAGGGCGGCCGGCAGTGCATGAATATTGAACGCAAAGGTGCGGGTATCAGCCTGCAGGTCTATCAGCAGCGACACGACGCACTGACCGTGGCATGGCTGAACAGGGCGGATATACGCGAGACTTTCGGCCTCACCCGCAGCCTCACCGCGGCCGCTCACCGGCAGTGGATCGACGGCCAGCAGAACCTGCTGATCTGGGCTATCTGTGATGCCGCCGGGCGGCATATCGGCAATACCACCCTGCGTATCGACCCGCGCCACCGCCAGGGTTATTTTGAAATCTACCTGGGCGAGAGCGACTGCCGCGGCCGCGGCTACGGGCGCCAGGCCCTCGATTGGGTGCTGGCTTACGCCTTCGGCGAACTCGACCTGCACCGGGTCTGGCTGTTGACGCTGCCGGAAAATGTAGCGGCGGAAAACCTCTACCGGCGCGCCGGCTTCGTGCTGGAGGGCAGGCAGCGACAGGCGATTTTGCGCAACGGCCGTTTTCAGGACCAGCTGCAGTGGTCAATTCTGTGCAGCGAGTGGCGGCTTGCCAGCGGGGGTTCAGGGCGATGAAGTGCGCGATTATGCAACCGACCTATCTACCCTGGGCGGGTTTTTTCAATCTGATTGCCGAGGTCGACCACTTTGTCTTTCTCGATGACGCACAGTTTTCCAAGAGCAGCTGGCACAACCGCAATCGCCTGTTGATCCAGGGTGAAACCAAGTGGATAACGGTACCGGTAGCGCACTCGGGGCTGCCGGGGCTGGATGCGATTGCCGTGCGCGACGCGCAAAACTGGCGCCGCAAGCATATCAACATGCTGCGGGCCGGCTACGGCAGGCACGGGTATTTTGCCGATATAGAGACGCTGTTTGACGCTATCGACGATACCGCCCTGACGACACTTGCGGACATCAATATAAACATCATTGCGAAGATTTCCCGGCACCTGGGGCTGGCGGACAAATTCCTGCGCGCCTCGACGCTGGCGATTGAGGCGCCGAGAACGCAGAGGCTGATAAAAATCTGTGAGGCGCTGGACTGTGGGGAATATTTGAGCCCGGCGGGCGCCCGAGATTACCTGCTGGAGGACGGGGACTTTGCCGCCAGCCCGATCGAGCTGGCATTCCAGCAGTATCGGCCTCGGCCCTATTTTCAGAAAGGGCGGAAAGGGCAGGAAGGGCAGGAAGGCGCGGAGCCGGGTTTCGTATCTCATTTATCGATCGTCGATGTGATCGCCAATATGGGCTGGGAAAATACCGCCGCTTACATCAAATCGCTTTAGCGGAGATCCAATATGCGTAAAGACTATCAACTGCGGACTCATCCCGAATACGGTTATCGAGAGGTGACGCCGACACCGTCGAATGAGGAAATCGCGCGCTTTTATGCCGATGAATTCTACTCCAGCGAGTATCCGCGCCTGAATGACTCCAGCCTCGAGGTGCAGGAGCGCGATAAAGACTTCTACGATGCCTTTCGCCGCGATCTCTGCGACCGCATCGAGGCACTGCGGCGGCGGCCGCTGAGCGATCTGAGTGTGCTCGATATCGGCTGTGGCTGGGGCGAAACACTGTCCTACTTCAAGGACAGAGGTATGGACTGCTACGGCTTTGACCCGGCGCCGGAAGCGATCGAGTACGGGCGCGGCAAAGGCCTGAGCGTCAAGTGCGCGGGCATGGATGACCTCAATGTTTTCGGCAGGCGTTTCGATGTGGTGCTGATGCAGAATGTACTGGAACATCTGGCGCACCCCGATCAGGTGATGGATGTGATCCGCGATCAGCTGCTGCTGCCGGGCGGTGTGCTGATTATCGACGTACCCAACGAATTCAACTCTTTCCAGTTGTCCGGCAGGGAAACCCACGCGCTGGATCAGTGGTGGGTATGCCCGCCCAACCATCTCAACTATTTTACCCACCGCAGTCTGCAGAAGCTGGTCGAGGGCAAGGGTTTTCTGTGTCGCCGGCTGACCTCGTCGTTTCCGCTGGAAATGTTTCTGCTGTTCGGGCACAACTATGTCGAAGACGCTGCGCTCGGCCGGCGCTGCCACGAGATGCGCATGGCCTTCGAGTCTAATCTGAGAGACACCGGCCGCGCTGAGGTTTTGCACGATTTTTACCAGTCGCTGGCACAGCTCGGCCTCGGCCGGCAGATTCTGCTGTTCGCACAGTTGCCTGAGGCAGAGTAGGAGGCATATGAAAACGATCAAAATAGCTGAGCGAAGCATCGGGCCGGGCCATCGCCCCTTTGTGATCGCGGAGATGTCCGGCAACCACAACCAGTCGAAACAGCGCTCGCTGGCGCTGGTGAAAGCCGCCGCCGAGGCCGGCGTGGATGCGCTGAAACTGCAGACCTATACCGCTGACACCATGACTTTGAATCTGTCCAGCGATGAATTCTATGTCGGCGACAGCGATAACCCCTGGTGCGGGCAGTCGCTCTACGAATTGTATGAAAAAGCCCATACGCCCTGGGAGTGGCACAGGGAGATATTCGACTATGCCAACAGCCTGGGTATGCTCGCATTCAGCTCACCCTTTGATGAGACCGCCGTGGATTTTCTGCAACAGCTGGATGTGCCCGCCTACAAGGTGGCCTCGTTCGAATTGACCGACATCCCTTTACTCAGGAAGATCGGCGCCACCGGCAAACCGGTGATCATGTCCACCGGCATGGCCACCCTGGCGGAAATCGAAGAGAGCGTTACAGCCCTGCGGGAAGCGGGCTGCGAGCAGATGGTGCTGCTGAAATGCACCAGTACCTACCCGGCCTCACCGGAACACTCGAACCTGAAAACCATTCCCAACCTGCGCGATCTGTTCGATTGCCAGGTCGGTCTGTCGGACCACACCCTGGGTATCGGCGCGGCGGTGGCGGCGGTGGCCCTCGGTGCCGGCGTGATTGAAAAACACTTTACACTGCAGCGCAGTGACGGTGGCGTAGATGCGGCGTTTTCACTGGAACCGGCGGAATTGGCGGCCCTGGTTGAAGAGGTGAACAGGGCCTGGCTGAGTCTGGGCGAGATCAGTTACGGCTGCGCCGGTGCACAGGCCAAAGCGGTCAAATACCGGCGCTCGGTCTACGCCAGCGCCGATATTGCCGCCGGCGAAAAATTGACGCCCGACAATATTCGGGTGATTCGACCGGGCCTCGGGCTGAAACCGAAGTATTTTCCCCGGTTGCTGGGTAAGCGGTTGAGGAAGAGTGTAACGAAAGGTACGCCTATTCACTGGGAGTTGTTTTGATTGGGCACAATGGGGTCGGTGACAAGTGAAAATCATTTGTATTAGCAGTTGTCACCGACCCCTTTTTTTGGACCCCTTTTTTGTTTTCCCGCTCCACCCCTGGGGACTTCACGCCAGCATCCCTGCTGGCGAGAGTTTCTGAAAGCCATATCCAGATGCAGACCTACCCTCAGTGTTCTTAACAGATATTATTGGAACCGCGGTG
>JANQMH010000011.1 GCA_028280195.1 Exilibacterium sp. | reverse complement strand
GGATCAGAGCGTCGACAATGCCCGGTTCGCGCGAAGCGTGGCCGGCATCGCGGATGATATGCAACTCCGAATCGTGCCAGTGGCGGTGCAGCTCGAAGGCATTGTCCAGCGGGCAGATCATATCGTAACGGCCGTGGACGATAATGCCGGGGATACCCTCCAGGCGGGAGACATTCTCCATAATCTGGTTGGCTTCGATAAAAGCGTCGTTGATGAAATAATGGCTTTCGATGCGCGCCAGCGACATGGCCCTGTGCGGGTCGGCAAAGGCCTCCACCACATCGTGACTGGGGCGCAGCGTGGCGCAGTGCCCCTCCCACAGCGACCAGGCCTTGGCCGCGGCCATTTTCGCCAGTTCGTTGCTGCCGGTGAGCCGCTGGTAATAAGCCGCCAGCATATCGTGCCGCTCGGACTGCGGAATCGGGTGGACGAAATCCTCCCAGTAATCCGGAAAGATACGCTTGGCGCCGTCCTGGTAAAACCAGGCCGTATCCTGCTCGCGGCAGAGAAAGACACCGCGCAGAATCAGCCCCAGCACCCGTTCAGGGTGGGTCTCGGCATAAATCAGGCTGAGCGTGGAGCCCCAGGAGCCGCCGAACAGCAGCCACCGCTCGATCTGCAGATGCTGGCGAATCTTCTCCATATCGTCCACCAGATCGGGGGTGGTATTGCCCTGCAGCTCGGCGTGGGGCAGGGATTTGCCGGCTCCGCGCTGGTCGAACAGAATGATATGGTAGCGTTCCGGGTCAAAAAAGCGCCGGTCCTGGCGACTGCAGCCGGAGCCCGGCCCGCCGTGCACGAACAACACCGGAATACCCTGCGGATTCCCCGACTCCTCTACATATATCTCGTGTACGCCGCCCACCTGCAAACGCTGCGTCTTGTAGGGTTTGATATCCGGATACAGAATCAACATCCCGTCTTTCTCCAAAGCTCTTTTTGCCTTAACCCCAGCGGCTTCAACGCCGCTTCATTCAACCTACTGACAGTCGGTGTCAGTAGCCCTGCCGTATGCTCTCGATACTTATGATCTCAACAGTGCCCGCAAAAAACCAGCCCCGGCGGGCCGGCCCGGGGAAATAATACCCGCCCGGTCCGATGTGGCGGGCAGATGTGAGTTAATATAACACCATGCGCAAAGCCGACCGCCTTTTTCAATTGATCAACCTGTTGCGCAATCGCCGCACAGCCATCACCGCGCGGCGACTGGCCGACTGCCTGGAGGTCTCGCAGCGCACCATCTACCGCGATATTCAGGCCCTGAGTCTGTCGGGTATACCGGTGGAGGGCGAGGCGGGGGTGGGCTACCGGCTGCAGCGGCACTTCGAACTGCCGCCGCTGATGATCGAGAACCAGGAAGTTACCGCGCTGCTGCTCGGCGCGCGCATGGTGCAGGCCTGGAGCGATAAGGCCCTGGCCGCTGCCGCCACCACCGCCATGGGCAAAATAATGGCGGTAGTGCCGGAGCACCTGCGCCAGAACGACGAAGATATTCCCCTGCTGGTGCCCGACTACCATATCGCCCGCGAATATATCGCTCACAGCGAGGAAATCCGCGCGGCCATCCGTCGCCGCCAGGTGCTGAAAATCGATTATCGCGGCGCCGGCGGCGAGCGCTCCCGGCGCTGTATCGAACCGCTGGGCCTGTTTTTCTGGGGCCAGGCCTGGACGGTGCTGGCCTGGTGCCGGCTGCGACAAGGCTATCGCGAGTTTCGCCTCGACCGCATTCTGGCGCTGAGCGATACCGGCGACACCTTCACCCTCGCCAAAGACAAGAGCCTCAACCACTACCTGGATATCATGAAGGACTGCGATGACTACAGCTAGAAACAAAACCCTGAAACGCTGCGAATGGTGTACCGGCGACCCGCTCTATCAGCACTACCACGACACCGAGTGGGGCGTGCCCACTTGGGATGATCAGACCCTGTTTGAATTTTTGCTGCTCGAGGGCGCCCAGGCGGGCCTGTCCTGGATCACGATACTGCGCAAGCGCGAGGGCTACCGCCGCGCCTTCGATAATTTCAACGCTGAGCGTATCGCGCGTTACACCGACAAAAAGCTCGCACGCCTGCTGCAAAACCCGGAAATCGTACGCAACCGCCTGAAGCTGGCCAGCGCGGTAAGGAATGCCCGCGCGTTCCTCGACATTGTTGAAACTCACGACAGCTTCAGTGATTTCATCTGGCAGTTCGTCGACGGCAGGCCGGTGCAGAACCGCTGGCAATCGCTCGCGCAAGTGCCCGCGTCTACAGACGTATCCGACACCATGAGCAAGCAGTTGAAAAAGCGCGGTTTCAACTTTGTCGGCAGCACCATCTGCTACGCCTTTATGCAGGCTACCGGCATGGTCAACGATCATATCACCCGCTGCCACCGCTACCGTATCTGCAAATCACTGGCGCCCTGACCGGCGCATCGCCCCGACTGCCGCGCAAGGCGATTTGCGTGCTACACCCATAGTGGTTTGCGCCGCCAAAAGCGCCTGCCGCGCGTTTTTTTATAGAGGTTTTCCCCGCTCAGTACGTTATTACTGTTGACTGGCCCGACTCTGTGCAAATCGACGGGGCACAAGTTGTGAGCGCGGCCACTTCACTAATAAAAGATAAGAGATATAGGGAAAAGCATGAAAAAGACGCTGTTCATACTCACTCCGCTGGCGACCGCTCTCAGCGCCGCACTACCGACCGGGGCCGCGGCCCAGGACAGAACCTATGAGATGGAGGAGATTACCGTCACCGCGCGCAAACGTTCGGAAACGCTTCAGGATGTACCTTTTGCGGTACAGGCCCTGTCGCAAAACCAGATGCGCGCCCGCGGCGTGACCGACCTCGAAAGTCTCTCCAACAATGTCGCCGGCTTTACCGTGCAAAACCTCGGACCGGGACAGAGCCAGGTGGCGATACGCGGCATTTCCGCCGGCCAGATTGTGCGCGACCAGCCGGGCGTGAAAGAGCAGGTGGGCATCTACCTGGATGAATCGGTGATCTCTCTGTCGCTGTTTACGCCGGACCTGGATATGTACGATATGAATCGGGTCGAGGTACTGCGCGGCCCCCAGGGAACCCTGTTCGGCTCCGGTTCTCTTTCCGGCACTGTGCGCCATATCAGCAACCAGCCACTACTCGGCGAATTCGAAGCCAATATCTCCGCCGGCCTTAACTCGATAAGCGATGGCGGCACAGGCGGCGAAATCAAGGGCATGGTCAACCTGCCGCTAACCGACGATCTCGCCCTGCGTGTGGTGGGCTACACCACGGAGTACGCCGGCTATATCGACGCCGTACAACCCGACGGCAGCACCCGGGATGAAGTCAATGAAGGCAACCGCTATGGCTTCCGCGCCGCGCTGACTTACCAGCCCAGCGACCAGCTGACGATTACGCCGCGCGTGATTTACCAGGAAATCGAAATGGACGGTTTTAACCGCGAGGACGATTTCAACATACTGGGCAACGAGTTGACGACCACCCAACCCCAGGTGCGCCTGGGTGACTACGAACAGTTTACTCAACTCGAGGAAAAGTTCGAAGACGAATTCACGCTGCTGGATGTGGTGGTCAACTACGATTTCGACGCCTTCACCCTGACTTCGGTGACATCCTGGACCGAACGCGAAGTGCTGGTATTGCGCGATGCAACCGCGCTGACCGCCAGTATTACCGGGGGCAGTTATGCCATGGCGGCCATGAACCCGGACACACTTTTCTCCGGATTTACCTGGGACGATAGCGTTTACAGGCTCGATGCTCCGCTGTTTGACCGCACCGATGTGGAAATGCTGACCCAGGAATTGCGCCTGGCCTCCAACGACGACGGCCCGCTGCAATGGGTAGTGGGTATATTCTACAGCGATATCGAGCGCGAATATTCCCAGGACCTGCCGGTAACCGGTTTCCAGGACGCCACCGGCGGCTTTCCCACGGCGGGCACACTGGCCCCTCGCGACACGCTGTTCTTCTCCCGCATCCCCTACGACTTCGAGCAGATCGCCGTGTTCGGTGAGGTGGATTTTGCAGTGACCGACAAATTCACCGTTACCGCCGGCCTGCGCTGGTACGATTTCGAGGAAACACGAACCCTGAGTTTCGACGGCATCTTCGTCACCCCGGATCTGCAAGACCCCATTATCAACCTGCCGGGCGAGACATCCACCGACGGGGTATCACCGAGGATAATGATCAACTACGAAGCCTCTGACGATATGTCGATCAATGCCCAGGTGTCCAGAGGCTTCCGCCTCGGCGGTATCAACGACCCACTCAACGCCGGTGTCTGCGACTCCGACGAAGACAGGGCGACTTTCGGCGGCCGCGACGCTTTTGAGGACGAAGAGCTGACCAACTATGAAGTCGGTACCAAAATGACCATCATGGATGGGCGCGGCACCTTGAATATCTCGCTGTTCCACAGTGACATCGACGACCTGCAGGCTACCGTGGACGCCGGCAGTTGTTCATCGCGGATAGTTTTCAATGTACCGGAGGCGACATCGACCGGGATTGAGTTCGAATTTCAATCGCGCCTGACAGACAACTTTGAACTGGCGCTGACCGGCAGTGTCATCAATGCGGAATTGGGGTCGACCGTTAACTCGGTGGACGCAGACGGCAATGTCACCGTTGTCGCCGGTCTGCGCGACGGCAATGCGTTACCGACGGTGCCTGAAGTACAGGGCGCCGTAGCCGGCACCTATTATTTCAACTGGAGCAACAGTCTCGAGGGTGCGGCGACTCTGAGCTATCAGTATGTCGGCGAGCGCCATACCCAGACCTCGGACCTGGACCCGGCCACTGGCACAGTCGCACTGTTTACCAATATCGGCGATATACCCGCGGAAGATGGCACCTTGACCTTTGACCCGATCCTGGGCTCCTACACGATCGGCAATTTCCGCCTTTCGGCGCGCGCCGATAATTGGGAAGCGGCTTTTTACATCAACAATATCAACGATGAGAAAGCCGACCTGTCACTGGATCGCGAGCGCGGCCTGCTGGCGCGTATCGGCCGTCGCGTCAACCAACCCCGCACCTTTGGTGTAGGACTAAACTACTCGTTCTAAACCCCCAGCCAAACCGCTGTTGCAGTTACCCCAACCCCCCGGCACCTGCCGGAGGCTGTTTCTGCGTTGTGCAAACCGCGGGGCGAAGTGTGCAAATATTTAGGAAATTCGCGCTGCCCCGCCCACAACTGCCGGACTTGGGTTATATTTCCAACATCATCCGCCCCGAGTAGACGAGCCGCCGATTGCACAGCATCAAAACCCGCCTGTTTCTGATCCTGCTGTCGGCCAATGCGGTGCTGGCACTGCTCAGCTACGCCATCGTCAGCTGGAGTTTCGAGCGCGGCTTTCTCGACTATATCAACCGCGCCGAGCGCGAACGCCTGGCGCCATTGATACAGACCCTGGCCGATGGTCACGCCGAGCACGGCGGCTGGCAGTGGCTGGCCGGCGACCACCGCCAGTGGCGCAGACTGCTGCGCCGCTTTGTGTTTGAGCGCCCCAAGCTCCCGGCCGGCGACGGCGCGCAGCAAGGCCGCCCGCCGCAATCAGGCAGCGGAGACGCAAGGCGCCGCCCGCCGCCGCTTGGCTTTGACGTGCGGCTGACGCTGCTGGACGCGCAGCGCAACAGGGTTATCGGCCGGCGCGGCCAGGGTGAGCCGATCCTCAAGCCCATTGCCCGCGACAATCGAGTAGTGGGCTACCTGGCCATTACCCCCAGGCGCCAGCTGTTAGAATCGGTGGAACAGGTCTTCGCGCGCCAGCAGGACCGCAACTTTGCCATTATCGCCGCCGGTATGGTGCTGATGTCCGGGCTGCTGGCAATCGGCATCGCCGCCTGGCTGACGCGCCCCATCAAAGCACTGGCGGCCGGCACGCGCCAGCTGACCCGCGGCCATTTCGACCAGAGCATCAGCGTCAGCGGCCGCCACGAGCTGGCGCAGCTGGCCCGGGACTTTAACAGCCTGGCAGTCCATCTGGCGGCCAGCCAGCGCGCCCGGCGCCAGTGGATAGCCGATATCGCCCACGAACTGCGCACACCGCTGACGGTGTTGCGCGGTGAAATTGAAGCCCTGCTCGACGGCGTGCGCCCGCTCTCGGCCGGCAACATCAGATCACTGGCCAGTGAAATCGAACAGCTTGCGCGCCTGGTAAACGACCTGTACGAGCTGTCGCTGTCGGACCTCGGCGCACTCGAATACCGCAAACAGCCGCTGGACCCGGGTGAGAACCTGGCGGCGGTGCTCGAGGCCAATACCCAAACCCTGGAGGCGGCCGCCATCGATCTCGACTTCAGCTGCGAAGCCGGCGCCAGGGTCAGCGCCGACCCGCAGCGACTGGCGCAACTGTGGCACAATTTACTGCAGAACAGTCTGCGCTATACCGATGCGCCGGGGCGCCTGCAGATCCGCGTCGGCAGCGGCGCCGGGGCAGTGGAAGTCAACTGGCAGGACTCGGCGCCGGGTGTGGCCGACAGCGATTTACCCCACCTGACCGAACGCCTGTACCGTGTCGACAGCGCCCGCAGCCGCGCCGAGGGCGGCTCCGGGCTGGGGCTGGCAATTGCCGCCGCGGTAGTGGCAGCCCACGGCGGCAGTATCAGCGCCTTCCACGCCGAACTGGGCGGCCTGGGCTGGAAAATCACCCTGCCGCTGGAGGCGTCGTGAAAACCCGGGGCGTCTCGAACACCAGGGGAGCAGCGGCAAACAGAGGAGCCGCGGGAACCAGAGGCGCTGTGAAACCCAGACAGGCAGTGAAACGATGGACCGCCATATCCTGATTGTCGAAGACGAACCGAAAATAGCCTCACTGCTGGCCGACTACCTGCACAGCGCCGGCTTCAGCACCACCCACCTCGACCGCGGTGACAGCGTCGAGCGCTGGTTGCAGCAGCAGCATACCGATTTGATCCTGCTGGATGTAATGCTGCCCGGCAAAGACGGCCTGGAGCTGTGCAAAAGCATTCGCCGCCGGCGCGACACCCCCATCATCATGGTCACGGCGCGGGTGGAAGAGATCGATCGCCTGCTGGGACTGGAGCTGGGCGCCGATGATTATATCTGCAAGCCCTTCTCGCCGCGCGAGGTGGTGGCGCGGGTGAAAACCATCCTGCGGCGTATCCGGGCCGGCGCCGACTCGGCGCCGGCGGTGCTGTCACTGGACGGGACCGCTTACCGGGCCAGTATCAAGGGCAGTGCCCTGAGTCTGACCGCAGTGGAATTCAAATTGCTGCAGATCCTCGTCGATCAGCCCGGCCGTATCTTCTCGCGGGATCAGTTGATGGATGCCATGTACACCGACCACCGCATCGTCTCGGAGCGCACAGTGGACAGCCATATCAAAAAGCTGCGCAAAAAAATCGCCGAGCGCCTGCCGGACCGTGAAATCATTCACTCCGTCTACGGAGTCGGTTACAAATACGAACCGGATTCCAGTCACTAATAACTAGCCACTAGTGACTAGTTATTAGTGACTGAAATTCTCCTTATTTCTTGCACTTTTGCTACAAATTAGTATTGCAGAATTCAGGGTGTCACTAAATCCATAGGGAGATTTCTGTAATGACACTCAAATTATCTATTAAACAGCTTATTGTTATTCCTCTGTTAGCACTCAGCGCACTTGCAGCCCACGCCGGCAATGTGCCGCCGCCCAAGGCTGACCTCGGCCCGCTCTATGAGCAGTGGGGTTTGGGCGCATCCCAGATAGCGGAGGTCGAAGCCTCCTTCGAACAGCTGCGGGCAGCCCGCCAGGAACTGCGCGAACAGGATTTCGCCTCGCGCAGCGAGCGCCGCGAAGCCATGCGAGCACTGCGCGAGACGCACCGGGAACGCTTGCAGACCGTCCTTTCCGAGCAGCAGTTGCGCGAACTCAAAGAGTATATGCGCCAGTTCCGCCGCCACCGCGGGCATGGCAAAGGGGGATTTAAGAGTTCCGATTCAGCACCGGAAGCATGAAGCCCGCGCCCTGCCGCGGATTGGCCGCGGCAGGGCGCCGTTTCAAGCGATTCGTTTCAGGCCGTTCTAGGCCAGCGCCTGATCCCAATACATCGCCTCGATTTTATTGCCGTCCAGATCGCGTGCAAAGCCGCCGTAGTAGGCCGGGCCGTAGTGCTCCCTGGGACCCGGCTCACCATCGCCGCTGCCGCCCGCCGCCAGTGCCGCTGCATAGAATTCGTCCACAACCTGCCTGGACGACGCCAAAAAAGCAAAATGACTGCCATTGCCAACTGTGGCGGGCCGCCCGTCGAAGGGCGCCTGCAGCCAAAATTCGGGAAACTGCTTGCCGTAGGCCACGGCTTTGACCTGCAGTTCCTCGTGGATACGCCGGGCGCCGAGCGTAGCCAGCACCTT
This sequence comes from Exilibacterium sp., assembly GCA_028280195.1. Taxonomy (GTDB): domain Bacteria; phylum Pseudomonadota; class Gammaproteobacteria; order Pseudomonadales; family Cellvibrionaceae; genus Exilibacterium. Next base: position 14,594 of record JANQMH010000011.1, on the reverse strand, counting down.
GTCGTAAAATTCAAGGGCCTTTTCAAACTGGTTGGTACCCACGGAAACGTGGGACATAATGGTAGGGATATCATCGGACATTTCTTCCGGCATCGCGAACTCCTGTTGCTGTTATTGCTGTTGATGGTGGCAACAGTATATAAAACCCTACTGTCAGTAGCTGTCAGCAGGGTGCCGGCCTGACTGCCGGCGGCAGTCAGGCACCGCGGATCTGTGCCTTGACCAGTTCGCGCTGTTCGCGGCCCTGCAGCTTGTAAATCTTTGTAATCTGCGCGGGAATGGAAATCCGCTGGCGGCCATGGGTGCGCACCGTATCGAATTTGCCGTAAACTGTACTGCCGGTGGAGGAAATGGCAATGCCCTCGGAAAAGCGCAGACCGTGAAGCTGCCGATCCAGAATCAACAGATAGGCAGTCGCCGGTGAGGTCCGCACGATCAGCGACTGGCGGTCGATGGGATACCAGCCCTGCAGCGACCAGTTCTGAAAGCGCTTAACCTCTTCCAGGCCGGCAAACTGGTATTTCGGATCGAGTTGGCCGGCAGCACCGGCAAGCGCCGGCATACTGAGGGCGGCAAACAACAGGGCAATAAAAGTATGGTTTTTCATAGGTGTTTCTCCTGCGGCAGAACGGGACCGGCCCCGCTCTGCTCGAAGTGGCTTGACCAGGTCATTCTGCACTTGTCAAACTGAACCCTTACTGAACGGCTGCCGGCCGCGGCGGTCGAAACCTGACAGCCGGCGATACCGCTGCCGCATTTTTACGGACCCACCCACAGGAGTATGATCATGACTACCGCAAACCTGCGTATCAACGATATCGCACCGGACTTCACCGCCAAGACCACCCAGGGCAACATCAGCTTTCACGAATGGATAGGCGACAGCTACGCCATCCTGTTCTCGCACCCCAAGGACTTCACCCCCGTCTGCACTACCGAACTGGGTTATATGGCGGGCCTGGCCGGTGAGTTTGCCAGGCGCAATACCAAAATCATCGGCCTCAGTATCGACCCGGTGGACAATCACAGCGAGTGGGCCAAGGACATCGAGGAAACCCAGGGCCACGCCGTCAATTACCCGATGATCGCCGATACTGATCTCCATGTATCCAAGCTCTACAATATGTTGCCGGCGGACGAGTCCGGCACTTCGGAGGGACGCACCGCGGCCACCAATGCCACCGTGCGCACGGTATTCATCATCGGCCCGGACAAGAAAATCAAACTGATGTTGACCTACCCGATGAGTACCGGGCGCAATTTCGACGAGGTCTTGCGGGTGCTGGATTCCATCCAGCTGACCGCCGAACACCAGGTGGCGACACCGGTCAACTGGCAAAACGGCGACGACTGCATCATCGTACCGGCAGTGTCGGATGAAGCGGCGAAAGAGAAATTTCCCGGCGGCTGGAAGACTGTCAAGCCCTATCTGCGCATTGTGCCACAGCCGAAATAAAGTGCCACAGCCGAAATAAATGTGCCGCAGCCGAAATAAATGTGCCGCAGCCGAAATAACGCATCGCCAGACCCGCAGAGATGACAGTGCCCACATTGCGCAGCAGCATTATCGCCAGCTGCGTTTTTGTCGCCTTTCTGTGGGGTCTGGCGCTGCTACAACACCTGCTCGGCTGGCCGCTGCACCAGTTCGGCGTTTTTCCCCGCAGCCTCAGCGGGTTGATCGGTATTGTCACCGGCCCGTTGATTCACGGCTCCTGGGAACATATCGCTTCCAATACCCTGCCGCTGTTGCTGCTGGGCAGCATCCTGCACCACGGCTATCCCAAATCGCGCTGGTGGGCGCTCGGCATCATCTGGACCGCAGCGGGGCTGGGGGTATGGCTGCTGGGGCGCGAGAGCTATCACTTCGGCGCCAGCGGCCTTACCCACGGTATGTTTTTCTTCCTGTTTGTGATCGGCATTCTGCGCCGCGACAGGCGCTCCATCGCCCTGTTGATGGTGGCTTTTTTTATGTACGGCACCATGCTGCTGACCATCTTCCCGCAGCAACCGGGAGTTTCCTACGAATATCACTTCGCCGGCGCCGTCGGCGGTGTGCTGAGCGCGGTGTTGTTTCGCCACTGGGACCCCCTGCCACAGCGCAAGGCCTATTCCTGGGAGCTTGAAAGCGAAGCGGAAGCGGATGAACTGATCGGGGACGAGTGGAAGCGGGAAAAGCAGGAAGAGCGCAATGACTGACGGTTGCCATCCCGCGGCCAAATACTGGCATAAATCGGCACCGGGCAAACGCCGGCACAGGCTGCAGCCGGGCTCAGGCAAATATCTCGTCGCGGGCGTAATCACAAATGGCCGCCACAGCCGGGTGCCTGACCCGGCGCTCGGCGGAAATTGCGTAAAAAGCCTGCTTGATGTCCTCAGTGCTGCCGATCACTTTCACCCCAAAATTCTCACACACTTCAGTCTCGATAATCTGCGGCATAAAAAACACACCCTCGCCGGCGCTGCCAAAAGACTTTACCAGGGCGCTGTCATCGAACTGTGCCTTGAGGCTGGGATAAACCTCCTGATTGGTTATCCACTGATCAAACAGTCGGCGAATACCGTTCTGTTCGGTCGGCAGCAGCATGGGTACGCCATTGAGGCACTGGGGAAAAGCGCCCTTGAGGCGCCTGGCCAGACGCGGCGAGGCAAAAAATGACAGCCCGCAATCGCCGAGTAAATGATTGTAAGCCTTGACGCGAAAGGCGGTAGTCAGGGGTACATCGCTCAGCACGATATCGACTTTGTGAATCGCCAGCTCCGCCAGAATCGCTTCAAAGGCACCCTCGCGGCAGGTAAGGGCGATATCTTCGGAAAGCTGCAACGCCGGCTCGATGATTTTATAGACAATGGTTTTCGGCAGCATGCTGGTGGCGCTGACAATAAAATCGATCGGCCCCTCCGCCGGCGCCCCGCGCAGCACATCGCGCAACTCGGTGCCGAGAGCGAAAATGTCATCGGCGTAACGCAGCACCAGGCGCCCGGTCTCAGTCAGCTCCAGCTGCCTGCCGCTGCGCCGGAACAGGTCGTTGCCCAGGCTGGCCTCCAGCAGCGACAGCTGACCACTGATGGTTTGCGGCGTGATATGCAACCTCTCGCTGGCACGGGCGATGCTGCCCTCGTGTGCAACTGTCCAGAAATAGTGCAGGTGCTTGTAGTTAATGGGGCCGGACATAGCGATTCTCCACGCGCAGACAATTCGTATTTTTCAGGCTATGCGACTAGATTAAACGATTTTTTCTGATTAAACCAATAGCCACCTCAAAGTTGACAGGCCCGCAGGGCGTGGGCTGCAGGCAGATAGCGGCACCCGGGGCGGGACCCGTCAACCTCTGTCTAATAAATAAGGAAACAACTTCTGCCTTTGTTCCGGGCCCAGGGATTCGACCCGGGCGATATTTCTGGCCGGGATCTGCCCGGCATCGGCAAAAACCTGCAGCGCCCTCTCGACACTGGCCTCGCGCAGGATATGCAGCACCGGGTAGGGGGAGCGGTTGGTGAGATTGCCGGCGTCCGCAGGGGCACTGCCGGCAAAACAATAGTCGGGATGAAAACTGGCTATCTGATAAATACCGCGCCAGGATCGCCGTTGCAGCAAGGCATCAACCGGGTCGAGAAAATCATTGAAGTCGAGAAAGTCCTGCAGCAACGACGGCACGATCACCAGGGTGGTCTCCAGAGTGGTTGCGGGGCAGCTGTGCAGGTGTAGGATTTCGCGCTCGAGTTCGGCCAGTAATTCCCCCTCGCCCGCCGCGCGGCTGACAGTAAAGCGAATGCGCCGGGCCCGGGCCGGCGCCGCGGCAAAAGGGCACAGATTGAGGCCGATCACTACCTCCTGCAGCCAGCGCCGCGTGTGCGCTTCAACCGTATCCATATGGCTGCCGGCAAAGCCTACCAGGGCAGTACTTCGCCACTGGCATGCCAGAAGGTGCCGCTATTCTCCAGGTTCAGCGCTTCGATCCGCTGCACCAGTCTCTGCGCCGATTCGCCGGCACTGACATCGCCGTGGAAGTCGATCATGGCGGTCTTGACCATGCCCGGATGCAGTATGGCAACAGCGATGCCGCGAGCCTGCAGGTCCCGCGCCAGCGACATACCGGCGGCATTGAGCGCGGCCTTGGACATGCGGTAACCGTAGTAGCCCCCCGAGCCGTTATCGGCAATCGAACCCATGCGGCTGGTAATCAGCGCCACTTTGGCGCCGTCGGCCAGGTTTGGCAGCAGCGCTTCGGTGACGCGCAGCGGCGCCACGGCATTGACCTGCAGCTGCCGCTCGACCCCGGCATAGTCGATCTCCCCGAGCGCCTCGCGGCCCAAAATACCGGCGTTGTTAATCAGCAAATTCAGTTTCTCGCCCTGCAGCGCCCGCTGCAGCTGCGCCACAGAGTCCGCCTCGGCGACATCGATGGCGGTGATCACCCGCACACCGAGCGCTTCCAGCTCATCGCTGGTAGTGCGGCAGGCGGCGATGACCGACCAGCCCTGGTTCTGATAACACTGTGCCAGCGCCAGACCTATGCCGCGGTTGGCGCCGGTGATCAATACAGACTTACTCATAATCGTTTTCCCGGTTGATACAAAAAAAGTTACCTCGAGGGCAGCGCCTGATTAAAGCGCCGCAATATAGTCGAGCATACGCTGCCGGGTGGCGGTGTCCGGCAGCGGGCCGCGCAGCGCGCCCATATTCTCCACCATATGGGCGACCTGGCGGGTGGCGGGAATGGCGCAGGTCACAGCCGGGTGGGAGACGATGAATTTGAGAAAAAACTGCGCCCAGTTACGGCACTCCAGTTCCGCGGCCCAGGGCGGCAGCGGCTGGCGCTCGAAGCGCTGAAACAGCGCGCCGCCCTGAAACGGCCGGTTGACGATGACCGCAATGCCGCGCTCCTGCGCCAGCGGCAACAGCCGCTGCTCGACCTCCCGATCGAGCACATTGTAGGTCAACTGCACAAAATCGAGCGGCTGTGAAGCGAGAATTGTTTCCAGATCGCCGTGGCGCCGCCCGTGCGAGGTGGTCACGCCGACATAGCGCAACTCCCCCCGCGCTTTCATCGACTGCAGCGTCTGCAGATGCTGGCGCCAGGCCAGCAGGTTGTGAACCTGGAACAGGTCGAAGCGCTCCATGCCCCACAGCCGCTGCGAATCGGCGATCTGATCGAGGCCGCGCGCCTCGAGCGAACTCCAGACCTTGGTAGCGGCGAACGGGCGCACCTGCGGGCCCAGCTGTTGCAGACAATAGCCGATCACTTCCTCGGCGTAACCGTACATGGGAGAGGAATCCACCAGGGTGCCGCCGGCCTCGAAAAAAGTGCGCAGCACCTCCAGCCGCTGCGCCCGCGCCTGCGGGTCGTTGCCGACATTGAAGGTGATCCAGCTGCCCATGCCAATCACCGGCAGCGCTTCACCGCTGGCGGGAATCGGCCGGGTAATGACCGCTGAGGGCTGCGCCGCCGCCGGGCGCGGCCACCAGGCTGCGGCAGGCAGCGCCGCCAGGGCTGCCAGCATCCGGCGGCGGGACAGAGAAGGCCGCTTATTCACGCCACACCTCCACAGTATTAGCGCCGCGACAATTGTGGCGCAGTTTTTTGCCCGGCTGTTTTTCTGAGCAAATATCCGACATCCCATTGCTGCTGCCAGTGCTGGCGATACCACTGTGCGCAGCACAGGCCGACGCCCAATTGGAGCCCGCGGCCGGCAATAAGTTCGCCGCTTGCGCAATGTTTTCGCCACCGCACCCGGCGCGGGAATACCGGTATAATGCCTGCTTTGAACAATCAGCGATAGACAAGCTGTCATCAAACGCTGCTAGATTTGCCGCAGTCCGCAACTGCCCGAGCGCAAATCCATAGTTTTAACCCTGTCATTGAAAACTCAGAGGGTACCCGCTTTATGAAGATGCTTACCGACACCCACTGCCATACCGTCGCCAGCACCCACGCCTACAGTACCGTGCACGACTACTTCGAGCTGTCCCGGCAAAAGGGCCTGCAGTTGTTCAGCATCACCGATCATGCCCCCACCATGCCCGACGGCCCCCATTACTGGCACTTCGGCAATATGCAGGTGATACCGCGGGTCGTCGGCAATGTGGCCATGCTGCGCGGCATCGAGGCGAACATTCTGGCGCCGGACGGCGAACTGGACATTCCCCCCAAACTGAATGCATTTCTGGATATCGCCATCGCCAGCTTCCACGAGCCGGTATTCCCCTTCGCCGATGAGAAAACCCATACCCGGGCGCTGATCAATGCCATCGGCAGCGGACTGTGCCAGGTCGTCGGCCACCCCGGCAACCCCAACTACCCCATCGACTTCGAGGAAGTCGTGCGCGCCGCCCGGGACCACAACGTGCTGCTGGAAATCAACAACAGTTCCTTTACCCACTCGCGCAACGGCAGCGAGTCGCGCTGCATTCGCCTGCTGGAAACCGTCGACCGGCTGGACTGGAAAGTGGTGTTTGCCAGCGACGCCCACGTCGCCTATCAGGTCGGCGAAGTCAGCCAGTGTATCGCCAAGGCCGAGGCAATCGGTTTTCCCGAGCACCGGGTCGTTTCCGCCGATGCCCACCGCCTGCTGGATTTTCTCGCCGAGCACGACAAGCCGGTGGTCGCCGAACTGGCTGCCTGGCGCGCCCAACTGCCGGGCGCGGCTACCAGCGCCACACCAGCCTGAGCGCGGCAAACTGGGCGCTGTCCGCCGCCGCGCGCCCGGCGCTGCCGTCGGTGCGGCGAAAATAGAACTTGCGCTGCAGATCGGCGCCCCACTCCAGCCCGATCTGCCACTGCGGATGCAGCTCCCACAACGCCCCGGCCGTCAGGCGCAGGCTGCGGTAGCGAAATCGCGAAAGATTGTCCAGCTCTTCGTTATAGACCTGCCAGATGCCGCCGTTGGGAGAGGCAGACAAATACAGGCGCCAGCGGGGAGTCAGATCCAGGTCCACGCGGCTGTCGGGAAAAGCCAGCCGCAGGCGCAGTTCCGGGCGCGGCTGCCAGACAACGCCACCGCTGGGATAAAAGCGATAGCGGCCGAAGCGGTCGTCGACACAGCCGCCCAGCAAAAACCGCCACTGCTGATTGAGCGCCTGCTGGTATTCGCCATAGGCGTGCACCTGCCAGGCATCGCTGCCGATTTCGCCCGGCTCCTTGAGCAGGTTGGAGGATACCGACAACAGCGGTGCCAGCGCCACCGACCAGCCGCTGCGCGCCGTCTCCTGCCGCCACTGCCAGCGGCCCGACAGCTGGTGCACATCGCCATTGGTCTGCAGTACATCCTCCTGCAGGCCGCTGCTGGCGAATTCCTCAAATTCAAACGCCCGGTACTGATGGCGCAGCCCCCACTGCTCGGTACCGACATCGAAATGGCTGAACAGGCTGTCCTCGTTCGACAAGCCGCCGCTGTCGATATCGGCATTGTCATAGATGCCGTAGTGAAACTGTACCGCGGCTCTGCCGGCAGTGCCGTCACACAGGGCGCTCGCCTCCACCTCAACCGCCGCCAGGCACAGCCCCACGGCACCACAAACTACAATATTGCGCAGACGACCGGTTTCCAATTACCACCCTCCTCATCACGCGGGCCTCACCCGCGGGCCCGGCCGCCATTATCTCCTAATTTTCGAGCAGGCGCATCGCTATCGCTGCGGCAGTGACCCGGTGCCACCGGCACCGAGATCGCCGGCACCGGCAAAGCGTGTGATCAGTCGGTCGTGCTGCGTATTGAACAAAACGGCAGCAGCCGCACAAATAAGTTAATAGACCTGCCGCCATTGCCGCCCAGTCCGGGCAGGCGGCTAAAGAGTTGCGGGCAAGCACCAGCTAGAAACGAAACCTGACACCGACACTGTAGAGTTCAAAGTCCTCATTGAAGTCCGTGGCGTTATACAGCCGCTGATATTCGGCGCGAATGCCGAAGGCGGGATTGATATCGTAGCTGGCCCCCAGCCCCAGGCTGGCACCGCTGTTTTCGCTATCGCCGCCACTGAAATCGAGTTCCGTATAATGAACCCCGCCCTTGGCCAGCAGCGAGAATCTTTCACTCAGTGAGTGGGAAAAGACTACCGACAGATTGACCGTATCGGTTTCCACATCGTCGAGGGCAAAACCGTCGATATCAAAATCATCCATACCGATCCACTCTGTTTCAAAGGCAAGGTTATCGGACAACTGCACACCGCCGTAGAGTTTTGCCACATCGGCCTCCACGTCACTGACGTCGCGCAGTTCCGACTTGCCGATGCCGCCGCCCAGGTAAACCGTTGACAGCGGTTGCGCCGACGCGAGTGAAGGCAACAGGGAAACACCTAAAACAGCCAAAGCCATAGTCTTTGATTTCATAGCCATAGATCCTTTGTATTCAAATATCGATAACATGGGTTTGAACGCCCTGCAGTCTATGGCCGCGAAAGTGAACCACAGCTGAACGCGGCAGCACCGACCGCCCGGCCCGGCAACTGCGGCATATCGGCGGATCACTGGCCAGGGAGGATTTTTTGTTATATAAACGGGAAACTGCGTCAGCGTGAAAGGAAACATTATGCGCCCCTGCCGAGAATGTCAGCTGTTGAACCGACAAGACAGGAAAACCCGCCCACATCTGTACCTGAAAAAGCTGGGCCCGGAAACCAAACCCGGAGCCAAAACCTACGGGACCAAGCCCGACGAAGACTGGGAATGCCGCGAATGCGGCACGCTATTTGTGCACACTTACAGTTCGATTGCGCCGTTTGGCTGGAAGATCAAAGACCCCGAATAAACACCGCGGTTCACCCCATATCCGCATAAGGAAGCGACGGCCATATGCTATGCCCCAAGTGTCAATCAGACTACCTGCGGCCCCCGACCGCGCCGGGCCGGCTGTTTGCCGCCAGTTGTGTGCGCTGCCAAGTCTGCCACACCGACTACCGCTTCTCGAACAAACTGAAAGTGGCCATTCCGCTGTTGACACTGCTGGCCGAGCTGCTGGGTATCAATATCGCCAGTGTCAGCGCAACCGCCGGCGTGCCGGCCGGCCTGGCCAGCTTCGCGCTGGTTGTCATATGCCTGGTTTACGCCGTTTCCCGGGCCATCCAGAGACCGCTGGTAGCGGTTGACGGCGGTAACTACACCAACCTGTCAAACTGCATGGCGGTGGCGACGCTGCTCACCAGTTTTATTTACCTGCTGGTCTGACCGGCACTGTCCACGGCGGCAAAAACAAGCCGGAACTCGGCCCCGGGCCGGCAATTGACCACATCCACCTTGCCACCCATCAGGCGCGCCAACTGCTGCACCAGCGCCAGCCCGATACCGGTGCCGGTGGTTTCGCGGGTCAATTCGTTTTCGGAGCGATAGAACAGCCGAAAGATATTTTTCATCTGGCCTTTGGCGATACCGGGGCCGTAGTCTCTCACCCGGAACATCACCTCGGCGCTACTGAGCAGCTCTGCACTCAGCTCGATGCGGCGCTGCGCTGCCTGGGCGGAAAACTTGATGGCATTGTCCACCAGATTGATGACAATCTGGGTAAAAAGATCGGCGTCCACATTGACCTGTGCGGTGGTGTCACAGTTGATAGCGACCACAAAGCCGGCGCGTTGCACTTGCGAGGCGATTTTCGAGCGCAGCATATCGAGCAGCTGCCCGGCGGCCACCGGACTCAGTGACAGCGGCAACTCATTGCGAGTCATACGCGCCAGCTGCAGCACGTTTTCGATCAGGCGCGAAAGGCGCTCGCTTTCGCTGTAGATAAACTCGTAATACTCGCGCTTTTTCGCCTCGTCGGCCCAGCCCTGCTTCAACATCTCGCCGTACATGCGGATAGAGGTCAGCGGTGTTTTCAATTCGTGGCTGACTGCGGAAACAAAGTCCTGCTGCTGGCCGGCCAGCGCCATCTGCCGCAAGGCCAGCCGGTACAACAGATAAATGCCGCCGCACAGCACCAGTGCCAGCACCGCCGCTACCCAGCCGACAATGCGCCCGCCCGGCCCCAGCGGCAGCCGCTGGACGCTGTAAACCAGTTCCAGCGCCTGAAACGGCACCGACAGATCGGTGTGCAACAGCGGCGCGCCGCGCAAATCCTCGGCCCGCGACACGGTATAGACGCCCGCGGTACCACCGAAACCCGCCAGCACATTGCCGCGGTAGGCAACGGCCAGCGTAGCTGCCTGTGCCAGCGGCGTATCGCGGAAAGCCCGGCCCACCAGCTGCTCGATAAACGGCGCCTGCTCAATCAGCACGCCCTGAATATAGCGCTGCCCCTGGCGCCAGACCTTGCGGTAGAGCACAAAGTGGCCGCTGCTCAGCAGACTCAGCTCAAACGGTGCGACTTCACTTTCAAACAGGGTAACCCTGACTTCTGCCGGCGCCTGCCCGGCGCCCGACAGCGGCGAATACAGCTCGGCCTGCAGGGCCTGTTCTTTGCGCAGGCCGCGCGGCGGTGCCCGCTCCTGTTGTCGTTTCCCCGCCTCGGGGAGGGTACCGGCAGGGGCCCGGCTGCCTTTGACAGTCAAAGTATCGAACAGCTCGAAAGCGGCCTCCGGCAGCGGTTCCTCCACAGTCTGCGGATACAGAGTTTCACTCTCGTCTACTCCGACCGGGGCCGGCATCGACGGCGACGCAGCGGCAGCGGTCGCGGCGGCGCTGCCGGCAACCAGGCGGTTGCCGCTCAATACATCGTATATGCGCGCCTGCAGCGCCCGCCTGCTGTCGTACTCGGCAGCGCTTACGCCGTGTGCGGCCGCCTCTGCCGGGTCGCGCGGCAACAGCGGCGTACTGAAGGTATCCCGGGCATCGATTTGAAAGTAACCCAGCAGGCCGGGAATATCCGCCGCCCAGGGATAGTTCGACAGCGGCGAGCGCTGTACCGTATTGGCGGCGGCATCTCCCGTCACCTGCAAAAAGCCGTAGTCCACAAACGCGCGCGACTCCTCGACATTGATCATATCGCTCAGGCGCCTGTCGATACGGCCGGCCATGGCCTCGGCCAGCACCCGCTGCCGGTGCAGGGCCTCCCACTGCAGCTGGCTGTAAGCCTCGCGCACCAGCACCAGGGTGGGAATCGCCAGCGCCAGAAAAAACAGCGCCATCAACAGCCGCAGGCGCGCCGCGCTGAAGCGGCCCGGCACAGCGCGGCGCAGCAGGCCCGGCGCCGCCATCAGGCGCTCACCAGGCGGTAACCGGCGCCGCGCACGGTAATCAAATGGCGCGGCACCTTGTGGTCGATCTCGATCTTGCGGCGCAGCTTGGCGATATGGATGTCCACCGTGCGGGTTTCGATTTGCATATGGCGGCCGTAACCCCACACCTTGTGCAGCAGCTCTTCGCGGGTTACCGGCCGCTCGCCATTGGCGTAAAGGTACTGCAACAGCTCCACTTCACGGCGGGTAAACGCCAGCGCCTGGCCGGCGCGCCGGCCGCTCAGATTGCGCGTATCGATATACAGTTCGCCAAGCTCGATGCGGCTGCTCTGCTCGAGGCCGGCGCGCGAGCGCCGCAGTACCGCCTGAATACGCAATACCAGCTGCGCCACCGAGAACGGCTTGGCGACGTAGTCGTCGGCGCCCAGGGTCAGGCCTTTGACGATATCCTCATCGCTGCTTTTTGCCGTCAACATCATCACCGGCTGGTCCTTATCGCGCGCGCGGATGCGGTTGCAGATTTCGAAGCCGTCGATACCGGGCAACATCACATCCAGCAATATCAGATCGAAGCGGCCGCTGAGAGCCTTGCCCAGCCCCTCGCCGCCATTTACGGCAAAATCCACCTCATAGCCGTGAAATACCAGCACATCCACCAGCCCGGTGCGAATGGCCTCTTCGTCTTCCACCACCAAAATGCGCATTTTCCTGCTCATATCCGCGTTCCGATCACCTGTCTGCGGGCCCGGCTCAGCCCGGTCTGACATCACAGCCTAACAATAGCGGGGCCACGGCGCATGTAAACAGTTTGTAAACTTTTGCCGGCGATTTTACCAAAGCCTGCCTACAGCTACAGGCCCCGCCCCCCTAGACTGCATCACCAGACCCCGGGTGACTGACCTCGCTCTTCGGCAACAGTCACCCGCCCCTGTCCGCGACCGCTAAGGAGACACTGTCATGGCATTGATTACGCGTATATCCCGGCTGTTTCAGGCCGACTTTCACGCCGTGCTCGACCACCTCGAAGAACCGCATCTGCTACTGCGCCACGCGGTGCGGGAAATGCAGGAGCAACTGCTCGCCTGCCAGCGCCATATAGACAGCCTGCAACGCGGTATCGAGCAGCTGCAGCAGCGCGAAATACAGGCCAAGGCCCTGGCAGCGCGCTGCGACGAAGAGATCGCCCTGAGCTTTGCCGGCGGCGGCGACGACCTGGCCCGCGGCGTCATCAGGAAAAAGCTGCAAACCGAGCAAAACATGCAGGCTATCGACAGGCGCCGCGATACGCTGCGGCGTGAATTGCAAACTCAACAGGCTTGGTACCGCGAGAACAGCGCGCGCCTCGACAGTATGCGCCAGAAGGCGGAACTGCTGGAGGAGGAACAGCGGGTGGAAAGCGTTATCGGTGCCGGCGGCAGTGACCCATACAGCGGCGGCACAGATCACGGTATTGACGACAACGCCGTAGAACTGGCTCTGCTGCGCGAGAAACAGCGCTACCGTGAAAACGCCGCCGGCGCCGGGCCCGGGAGGGAAAAGTCATGAGCAAGCCCACCTTTGGCACCGGCGTATTGATCGCCCTGCTGCTGAGCCTGGCCGCCGCCGCGATTTCCGCTGCGCTGACACCGCTGTTCTCAGCTTATGCGGTCATACGCGCGGCGATATCGCTGGCGACCCTGGTGTATGTGTTGCTACTGCTCAGCGCCAGCGGCATCCGTTTCGGCCGCGCCACCACCTGCGCCGCCGCCCTGTCGGTGATGGCGCTGGCATTTTACCTGGCGCCACCGCTGGCGCTGTTCACCCTGCTGCACATCGGCCTGATATGGCTGGCGCGCTGTTTCTACTACCACAGCGGCGTGCTGGCGGCCCTGGCCGATCTGGGACTGTGCCTGCTCGGCTTTGCCGCGGCTGCCTGGGCCCTGCAGCAGTCCGGCAGCACACTGCTGGCCTTCTGGTGCTTCTTCCTGATCCAGGCCGCCATTTTGCCGGCCTTGAGATCCCGGCACCGCACGCCACCGTTGGCGGACAGCGGCAGCACGACTCCCGATCACCATGAGCGTTTTCAACGCGCCTACCGCAGCGCCGAAGACGCATTGCGCAAAGCGTCCCTCACAACTTGAACGGCGCGCGTAAAACAAACCAAGAGGACACCGTCATGAAAACCCGATTACTTGCCATCTGCCTGTTTGCCTGCACCGCAGTAACAGTGGCCTACTACCCCTCACTGCAATCGACTGTCAAACCGGTAAATCCGCTCGTCACACTGCCGGCGAAACAAGCGCCGGTGCAGCGGCAGCACAAAATCGAGGTGGTATTTGTGCTCGATACCACCGGCAGTATGGGCGGCCTGATCCAGGCGGCCAAAGACAAAATCTGGTCCATCGCCTCCAGCATGGCCTCGGCGCAGCAAGCGCCGGTTATCCACATGGGCCTGATCGCCTACCGCGACCGCGGCGACCAGTACATTACGAAAGTCGTCGATCTGTCCGACGATCTGGACTCCACCTACGCCACCCTGATGAGCTTCCAGGCGGCCGGCGGCGGTGATGGCCCGGAGAGCGTCAACCAGGCCCTCTACCAGGCGGTAAACGATATCTCCTGGAGTTCGGACGACAGCTACAAAGTCATCTTCCTGGTCGGCGACGCGCCGCCGCATATGGACTACCCGGACGAAATGCAATACCCGCAGATCGCCGCCCTGGCCCAGCAGAAAGGTATTGTTATCAACACCATTCAGTGCGGTGAAATGCAGCAGACCGAACAGCCCTGGATGCATATCGCCCAACTCGGCAACGGCCGCTACTTTCAGGTCGCCCAGGCCGGCAGCGCGATAGCCGTGGCGACGCCGTTCGACAGCAAAATCGCCGCCTTATCGCGCCAACTCGACGGCACCCGACTCTACTACGGCAGCCCTGAAGAGCTGGCAAAAAAGGCCACAAAACTGCGCGCTACCGAGGCGCTGCACGAAGAACTGACTGTTGCCGCCCAGGCCCGCCGCGGCGTTTTCAATATCTCATCCAGCGGCAAGGCCAACCTGGTCGGCGGCAAGGAACTGGTGGACGACCTGGCCGGTGAACGGGTCCGGCTTGCCGATCTCGATGAGCAGCATCTGCCCGAACCCATGCAGTCCATGTCGGAACAGGAAAGAGTGGAGTTTGTTCGCGACAATAGCCGCAAGAGGGAGGAATTGACCCGGCAGATTGAGGCGCTGGCCGAGCAGCGCCAGCAGTTTATACGCGAGAAGGTCAGTGAATCCGGCGCGAAAAAGGATTCGCTGGATGAGAAGATTTACCGGGCGGTGCGCGAGCAGGCCAAGGTGAAAGGGCTGGCTTATGAGGATGAGGAGGCGCGGTATTAAAATACTGTTTCTCTACATCCATTTCGATCGCAAAGATCGTGTTGATACAGCACGAGAGGCACTAAAGAGCCATGTGGACGAGGCTTTTCGGGAAAGTCGCAGCTCGGCTGGAACTCGCACTATTAA
>JANQMH010000010.1 GCA_028280195.1 Exilibacterium sp. | reverse complement strand
CGTCGATACAAGGATGTCATATGATTTCTCAAAACCAGAAAGTCGTCCTTGCCGGCGACAGCCTGGATACCAAAGTGCTGTGTCAAAATCTGCAGCAGGGAGTCAGGGAACTGGGGCGCCGCATCACCGCACTGCAGCTGGAAGAGCGGCCGAACCTGCACCGGCTCAATCACTTCGCCAACCTGCTGCGCCAGCGCCGCACGGTATTGCGCTGGGTGGAACAGCGAGCGACTCTGTAAGAGGTGACAGCTTACAGTTGACAGCCAAAACCCGGGCAACAGGGTCCTGCGGCGAGCTGCTAAGCGTCCCCCAACTGGTGATCCATGGTCAGCGCCGGCTGCTCAGCTGCCGGCCGCCCAACCACTTTTGCCGGCACACCGGCCACCGTCGTATGGGGCGCCACCGCCTCCAGCACCACACTGCCGGCACCGATAACGGCACCGGTGCCGATGGTGATATTGCCGAGAATCTTGGCGCCGGCGCTAATCAATACACCATCGCCAATTTTCGGGTGGCGGTCGCCCTCGGCACAACCGGTACCGCCGAGTGTCACCGAGTGTAAAAAGGAGACATTGTCACCCACCACCGAGGTCTCCCCCATCACCACGCCGGTGGCGTGGTCGATCATGATACCGCTGCCGATACGCGCTCCGGGGTGCATATCCACGGCAAAAGCCTGGGATATCTGGTTTTGAAAAAACAGCGCCAGCGATGTGCGCTGTTGCCGCCACAGCCAGTGGGCAATGCGGTGCGCCTGCAGCGCGTGGAAACCCTTGAAATACAAAAACGGCATGGAAAACTTGTCGCAGGCCGGGTCGCGCTCCTTGTAGGCCTGGATATCGCGGCGCATGGCGGCGGCAATGCCGGGCTCCGCCGCCATGGCCTCCTCGAACACCTGCCTGATGAGCATTGCCGGCACAGCGGCGCTGTCCAGTTTGTTCGCGAGATGAAAACTGATGGCCGCCTCGAAGCTGCCGTGATTCAAAATCGCCGCGTGGTAGTAGCTGGCCAGTACCGGCTCATTGTAACTGGCGCGGCCGGCTTCATCGCGGATGGCCTGCCAGACAAAATCCGTCTCCGTTGCCCGATCCATAACTGCCCTCTCTGGTCGTCGTCTAGTCGTCATCGATAGCTGGGTACGCTTCCCACGGCACATGGACAAAGCGCTGGTAAATTTCCTCGATATTGGCCAGCACCGCCGGTTTCAAAGCCAGGTCGGCGGCCTCCAGCACGGCGCTCAACTGCTGCAGTCCGAGCGCCTGCTGAAACTGCCTGGCCAGCGGCGCAAAGCTGAGATGCCAGGGCTCCCGCGCGACGCCGCCGCGGTCAATGCCGTAGGGGCGGAAAAAGCCCGGCTGCGCGCGGCGCGCCAAAAACGCATCCAGCCAGGCATGCAATGGTGCAAAGGGGCCGCCGGGCAGGGTCTCCTGCAGCGACAGCTGCAGCTGATAACCGGGCGCCATTGCCGCGGCGTCATAGACATCGATATCGCTGCCCCAGTGGTGGCGCGAGGCCCCCGGCAGCGCCGACCAGCGCAGGATGGCAAACACCCGCCCGGCATCGTCCAGCTCGCGGATATCCAGCGGCCGCCCCGCGGCGTCCAGCACCGGCCGCCGCCCCTGCGCCTTGGCGTTCCAGATATGCAACTGCCGCTCGAAACTGCGAAAGCCGCTGGCCACGCACAGATCGAAGCCGGCATCGCGGGCGGCGCGGCGCATGGCGGCCAGCGGCTGCAGCAGCTGCCGATGTACAAATTGATCGGCATCCGCCAATAAAGTGACATGCGAATCGATCTGACCGGCCACTTGCTGCGTAGAAATCAAGACATAACCTCGCTGTGGGCGCTTATCGGGCAGGCTATATTATATGACAACGCTGAAACTTGGATGGACAAAGAAGTTTGCATATAAATAAAAACGATTCACTACTAGGGACGTTTTGGTATGGCTAATGGTGACTGCGAACTGCTCAAACTCAAAAACCTGGGCACAGCTTCAGTAAACATTCTCAACGCCGTCGGGGTTTCCGCTTACGAGGATCTGGAAAAGCTCGGTCCCGTCGAGGTCTACCGGCGCATCAGGATACGCGGTATCAATGCGTCCCGAGTCATGCTTTACGCCCTGCAGGGGGCCCTGCTGGACGTTCACTGGAATGAACTCGATCCCGAGTTGAAAGCAAGGCTGGTGGCAGAAGCCGAAAGCGGAGATCTGACGGAAGCCTGACCGCCCGGTTCCTGGCACCTAAAGCCGCTATTTTTGTGACGCTGTAGACCGAATAAAGCTGTTGCCGCCGCTAAGCTTGCACCCGGAATCCACCGATGGAGGCACGGGACCGTTTATGCACCTACCCGACAAGCAACCGGATCAGCTCACCGACATTGCCAACAAACTGCGCGCTATGGTCGAACAGCTGCTGGCCGGTCTGGCGCCCTGTGGAGAGCCGCAACAGCTGACGAAAACCGACGATATATTCGCCCGACAACCGGCCACGCGACTGTTGCTGCTGCAGAGCGGTCAGGTGCAAAGCCGTCACCGGGGCAAACTGGTTTACATTGCCGAGGCCGGTGATCTGCTGGGTCTGTCCCGCTCCCTGCAACTGGCCGGCTGCCAGCTGGCCGTCGAGGACGCCGTCACCCTACTGCCCTTTGAGCGCGATCAGCTGATCGACCATGTCAACAGCGACCCGCAGCGGCAGCGACTCTGGACCTATTACCTGCTCTGCCTGGCGGAGTTCTATCGCCACGGCATGGCGCACGAGACACGCGGCCATTTCCAGCCGGTAACCGGTTTCCAGCAGTTCGCCAGCGGCGACACCATTATCCGGCAGGGCGATGAGGCCGATCTGGTGTTCACCATGCTCGAGGGCGAGGCCGATGCCATCCACGACGGCGTCAAGGTTGGTGAGATTCACAGCGATGAAATCTTCGGCGCCATGGCGGTGTTTACCCGCCAGCCGCGCTCGGCCAGTGTGATCGCTACCAGCGACTGCAGTGTCATGGCGGTGCGCAAAGAGGATTTTGTCGATCTGATCGAGCAGCAGCCCGGTATCGGCCTGGGCCTGATCGAGGAAATGGCCAATAAAATCAACCAGCTCAATAACAAGGTCAGCAACCTGCAGTAACAGGCTCTTTTTGCGGTAAACTGAGGCGCTTACCAAGAAATATTCTCATTTATTATTGACATGCAAATAATAATAGTTATTATTTGCATGTCGGTCTCGTCTGGCCGGCACGAAGAGCCTCCTCACCGGGGTCATCTTCTCCTTAATCAGGCTAATCACGGTTGTGGCCGCTCCTTTCGGAGCGGCCTTTTTTTCCCCGCGCACATTGAATTTTTGCCGATCGCACAGATCTTAAGCCCTGTATTCACAGTCCAGGAGATTAAACAAGGTGATGCGGATTGGTCTGTTTCTGTTGACAAATATCGCCGTGCTGGCGGTGGCGAGCGTTACCCTGAGCCTGCTCGGCGTGGAGCACTATCTCAGTGCCAACGGCGTCGACCTCAGGCTCGGCAATCTGCTGGTATTCTGTGCCGTATTCGGCTTCGGGGGCTCGCTGATTTCCCTGTTTCTGTCGAAAACCATTGCCAAAATGTCTACCCGCACCCAGATCATCAAGCAGCCGCGGGACAGCGCCGAACAGTGGCTGCTGCAGACGGTACAGCAGCTGTCGCAGCAGGCCGGCATCCGCATGCCCGAGGTAGGCATCTTTCCCGCCCAGGAGTCCAACGCCTTTGCCACCGGCTGGAACCGCAATACCGCCCTGGTGGCCGTCAGTGCCGGGCTGATGCAGCGCTTCAGCCGCGATGAAGTGCGCGCGGTACTGGCCCACGAAATCGGCCATGTCGCCAACGGCGATATGGTGACCCTGTCGCTGCTGCAGGGCGTGATTAACACCTTTGTGATGTTTTTCGCCCGCATCATCGGCCACACCGTCGACCGGGTGATATTCAAAAACGAACGCGGCCACGGTATCGCTTTCTATATCGTCACCTTCATTACCGAGATGATACTGGCGGTACTGGCGTCCATTATCGTGATGAAGTTTTCCCGCTATCGCGAATTCCGCGCCGACGCCGCCGGCGCCAGGCTGGCGGGCCGCAACGCCATGATTGCGGCCCTGGCGCGGCTGAAGGCCGAGAGCGATGCCAAGGTGCCGAGTTCACTGCCCGACTCCATGTACGCCTTCGGTATCAGCAGCGGCTTCAAAAAGAACTGGGCCGCCCTGTTCGCCAGCCACCCGCCGCTGGAGCAGCGAATACAGGCACTGCAGACCGCTTGAGGCAGGGCATGACCAGCTTGCTCAACAGACTGGCCGCAACCGTGCTGCTGGCTGTGACCGCGGTAACCGCGGCCGCAGCCGGCTTCTCCACCGACGATGAGACCAACAATATCCAGGTGTTCAAGCAGGCCAGCCCCTCGGTAGTGTATGTGACCAACATGACCGTGGTCAGGGACCCGCGCTCATTCAACCTACAAAGCGTGCCGCGCGGCTCCGGCACCGGCTTCGTGTGGAATGACAGGGGCTATATCGTCACCAATTTTCACGTTATCGAAGGCGCCCGGGAAATTACCATTACCCTGCAGGATCAAACCAGCTGGCAGGCCAAAGTCGTCGGCCTGGCGCCGGAGAAAGACCTGGCGGTGCTGCATATCAAGGCGCCCGGCGACAAGCTCCAACCGCTGGCACTGGGCGATTCGGCCTCGCTGACCGTAGGCCGCAAAGTCCTCGCCATCGGCAACCCCTTCGGTCTCGACACCACCCTTACCGTGGGTGTGGTCAGTGCCCTCGGGCGCGAAATCCAGGCGCCCAACAATCGCAAGATCCGCAATGTCATTCAGACCGACGCCGCCATCAACCCGGGCAACTCCGGCGGCCCGCTGCTCAACTCCGAAGCACAGCTGATCGGCGTCAATACCGCGATTTTCAGCCCCAGCGGCGCCAGTGTCGGTATTGGTTTTGCGATCCCGGTAGACACGGTCAAGCGCATCGTACCGCAACTGATCGCCCACGGCCGGCTGCTGCGCCCGGTGCTCGGCATCGAGGTGGCGCCGCAGCAGTGGGCGCGGCGCAACGGTATTAAAGGCGTGCCGGTTCTGCGGGTAATGCCCGGCCTGCCGGCAGACGCCGGCGGCCTCGAAGGGATTAAACGCAATGCCTGGGGTGCACTGGAGCTGGGCGATATCATTATCGGTGTCGGCTCCCAGGTGGTGGAAAACTACGACGATCTGCTGGCCGCACTCGAGCGCCACAAGCCCGGCGACCGGGTCGAAGTCGCCTTCGTGCGCGCCGGCGAAATCCGCCAGCGCGCCCTGACTCTGGCGCCGCCTTGAGCCGGCGCGGTACCCGCCTGTGCCACCGGGACGCCATCCCGCCGGCGTCGGCCAAGGGCTTCGACCTCGATGACCAGTCCATCTTCGTGGTCAATCAGGCCGGGGAATTTTACGCCTATCGCAACCGCTGCCCCCACCTCGGGGTGAGACTGGAATGGCTGCCCGACCGCTTCCTGGAACAGCAAAGCGAGTTGATTATCTGCGCCACCCACGGCGCGCTGTTTCTGATAGAGAGCGGAGAATGCATCTCCGGCCCCTGCCACGGCCAGGCATTGCAGGCGGTCGATATTGCGCTGTACAACGACCATATTTACTTGGTCACTAGTCACTAGTTGCTAGCGAATAGTGACTGGTAACGGTTGCTGCAGGGTGATTTCGGCGGCGCTGAGGGTGGCGCCGTATGCGAGCACTTCCACACCGGCGGCGGCGGCCTGGCGCAGCGTTGCGGCGTACAGCGGATCGATGGCGGCGGCCGGCTCCACCCATTCGATGCCGGTGTGCTGGACGCAAAAAAACAACACCGCGCGATGGCCCCGGGCTACCACTGCCATCAATTCCCGCAGGTGCTTGGTGCCGCGCGCACTGACCGCGTCGGGAAACAGGCCCTGCCCGCGCTGCTGGCACAGGGTGACATTTTTGACCTCGACGTAGCAGTGACGCGGCGCGGCACCGGCGCCCTGCAGCAGGATGTCGATACGGCTGCGCTCCTCGCCGTAGGGCACTTCCGTGCGCAGTTGTTCGTAGCCCTGCAACTCGCCGACCACACCGGACTCTATACCTTCGAGTACCAGGGCATTGCTGCGGCCGGTATTGATACCGGCCAGGTCTCCGGCAGGTGTAGTCGCTATCTCCCAGGTGTTTGGGTATTTGCGCCTGGGGTTGGACGATGTGGAGTACCAGCAGGGGCTGCCTTCGCTCAGACAGTTTTTCATGGAGCCGGTGTTGGGGCAGTGAATGGTTATCTGCTCGCCGTCTGGCAGTGCTATATCGGCGAGAAAGCGTTTATAGCGACGCAACAATACCGCCTGTTGCAGGTGCGGATTAAATTTCATAGAACGACAATGCCGGTTATTAATCGAAGATGTCATAAAAGGCCGCTATTGTGCCTTTTTTCCCCCGATATGGGCACTTTCCATGACAGGGTCATCGGGCTGCCGGATCGCTGCCACCGCGAGGGCTGCGGATTGGGAGCATAATTGACAGTTTTTTTACAGCTGGCGGGCGACGGCCAATAATTGCTGGCGCGGGGCGGGGAGATCTGGTAGGTTGCACGGTTCTAAATCTGGGGGCCCCTTGATATTTAGGGTCTGGGGCCCTATACAGATATAGGGTATCACTGGGAGTATATTGAGAGGCGCTAAAACGATGCCGAAAAGTTCAAATACCGCTGTCAGCTTTGCGCTGCACGGATTCGCACCCTACAAAGAAAAAAAGGGTGAGGAATATATGAACGACAAGCAAAAGGAGCATTTTAGAGGTCTGCTCCAGGCTTGGAAAAGAGAGTTAATGGAAGAAGTCGACCGCACCATGAGCCATATGAAGGACGAAGCGGCCAACTTTCCCGACCCGGCAGACCGCGCCAGTCAGGAAGAGGAGTTTAGCCTGGAGCTGCGCACACGCGACCGCGAGCGTAAACTTATCAAGAAGATCGACAGCACCATGGAGCTGATCGAGGCTGACGACTACGGTTACTGTGATGCCTGCGGCGTAGAGATCGGCATTCGCCGACTCGAAGCGCGCCCCACCGCCACGCTGTGTGTCGACTGCAAGACCCTCGACGAAATCAAGGAAAAGCAGACCACCGGCGGTTGATTACCGTCTGGTCAGGGCACCGGCCCGCGGCCGGAGACCATCATGACAGAGGTCGGCAACGGTTATACCGGTCGTTTCGCCCCATCTCCCACCGGACCCCTTCACTTCGGCTCGCTGGTTACCGCAGTAGCCAGCTACCTCGATGCGCGCCAGGCCGGCGGCCGCTGGCTGGTACGGATGGAAGACCTGGACCCGCCGCGGGAACAGGCCGGCGCCGCCGACACTATCCTGCGCAGTCTCGAAGCCCACGCCCTGCACTGGGATGGCGAGGTGCTCTACCAGAGTCAGCGCCACGATGCTTACTCACGCTGCCTGGACCGGCTGCTGGCGCGGCGGCTGGCCTATCACTGCCAGTGCCGGCGGCGCGATATCATCGCCATGGGCGGGGTGTATGACGGCCGCTGCCGCCGGCGGACAGAAGCCTTTGACGGCGCCACTGCCATTCGCCTGAAGGTGGACACCGGCGGCGGCGAGCCGGGCCCGGTGATAACGTTTACCGACCTCATTCAGGGCAGTTGCAGCCAGCAGCTGGCCGCAGCGGTCGGCGATTTCATTATCCGCCGCAAGGACGGCCTGTTTGCCTACCAGTTGGCAGTGGTGGTGGACGATATCGAACAGGGCATTACCCATATTATCCGCGGCAGCGATCTGCTGGACTCGACTGCGCGGCAGATTTTTTTGTTTCGCCTGCTCGGGCAGGCTGAGCCGCTGTACGGTCATATTGCCGTAGTCGTCAATAAGCGCGGGCAGAAACTCAGCAAGCAAACCGGCGCGGCGGCACTCGACGACAGCCGCGCGGGTGCGAATATGGGTGCGGCACTGCGGTGTCTCAACCTGCCGCCGCCGGCTGAGTTGCACGACGCCGGCGCGGCGATATTACTGCAATGGGCGCTACAGCGATGGCGGCGCGATGGCTTGCCGGCAGTAATGGCAACAGATAATCCCTTGTCCTAGGGCCCCGCTTCGCGGGCTCCAGCCGGGAGCGGTCAAACGCTGCAAAAGCACCGGCTACCTTCCCCCGGCAATTGCCAATATCACTCAGAATCAAAAAATTCTATCAGATCAAGCGATATTATTAATTAGATCAATGAATATCGAGATGCTTAAACTGTGATCGTGCAGTCGCCAAACCCAACACGGCGCTCAACTCCATTCCCTCAGGCTCACAGCCTGTGGGAGCATGGTGATCAAACACATATCTCGATAGGAGACAAGATCATGGCCGACTCTACCCACAGCGGCTGCCCGGTAACGGGCGGTGCTCACAAAAACATCGCCGGCAGCGGCACCTCGAACCGGGACTGGTGGCCGAACCAGTTACAACTCAACATTCTGCACCAGCGCTCCTCCCTGTCCGACCCCATGGGTGGAGAATTCAACTACGCTGAGGCGTTCAAGAGCCTCGACCTGGATGCCGTGAGGAGCGACCTCTATGCCCTCATGAACGATTCGCAGGACTGGTGGCCCGCCGACTACGGCCACTACGGGCCGCTGTTCATTCGTATGGCATGGCACAGCGCCGGTACCTATCGCACTGGCGACGGCCGCGGCGGCGCGGCGTCCGGCACACAGCGCTTCGCCCCCCTCAACAGCTGGCCCGACAACGGTAACCTCGACAAGGCGCGGCGCTTGCTCTGGCCGATCAAGCAGAAGTACGGCAGCAAGATCTCCTGGGCCGACCTGATGATCCTGGCGGGGAACTGTGCCCTGGAATCGATGGGATGCAAAACCTTTGGCTTCGCCGGCGGGCGTGAGGATGTCTGGGAACCGGAAGCGGACATTTACTGGGGCACTGAAAATACCTGGCTTGGCGATAAGCGCTACAGCGGTGACCGGCAACTCGAAAATCCACTCGCCGCCGTGCAGATGGGCCTGATCTATGTAAATCCGGAAGGGCCGAACGGCAACCCGGACCCGCTCGCTGCAGCCCGGGACATTCGCGAAACTTTCGCCCGCATGGCAATGAACGACGAGGAGACGGTGGCGTTGATTGCCGGCGGGCACACCTTCGGTAAAGCCCACGGCGCCGGCGATGCGGCGCTGCTTGGTCCCGAACCCGAAGGCGCGGGCATTGCAGAGCAGGGCTTGGGCTGGAAAAACAGCTATGCCAGCGGCACAGGCGGCGACACCATCACCAGTGGCCTGGAAGGGGCCTGGACCCCCACCCCGATAACATGGGACAACACCTTCTTCGACACCCTGTTCGGCTACGAGTGGGAACTGGTGAAGAGCCCGGCCGGTGCGCATCAATGGGCGCCGAAGGCCGCAGCCGCAGCGGACACTGTACCCGATGCCCACGATCCCTCGAAGCGCCACGCACCTATGATGGCGACGACCGACCTGGCCCTGAAGCTGGACCCCATCTACGCGCCGATTGCGCAGCGCTTTCACCACAATCCGGAAGAATTCGCGGATGTCTTCGCCAGAGCCTGGTACAAGTTGACACACCGGGACATGGGTCCGCGGTCCCGCTATCTGGGGGCGCTGGTTCCCGCGGAGGAGTTGCTGTGGCAAGACCCCGTGCCGGCGCTGGATCACAAATTGATTGATGAGCAGGATATCGCCGCCCTTAAGGCTGAGATTCTCGATTCGGATCTGTCGGTGTCTCAACTGGTTGCCACCGCCTGGGCGTCAGCGGCAACCTTCCGCGGCTCTGACAAACGCGGCGGGGCCAATGGTGCGCGCATTCGCCTGGCGCCGCAGAAAGGCTGGGAAGTCAACCAGCCGGCACAGCTGGCGACTGCGCTGCAGACCCTGGAAGCAATCCAGAGCGCGTTCAACAGTGCGCAGTCTGGCGGCAAGAAGGTTTCGCTCGCCGACTTGATTGTCCTGGGCGGCTGCGCAGGTATTGAGGCCGCAGCGAAGAAGGCCGGACACGATGTGACCGTTCCCTTTACACCGGGGCGCACCGATGCCTCGCAGGAACAGACCGATGTCGAGTCATTCGCCGTGCTCGAACCGGCTGCGGACGGATTCCGCAACTATCTCAAAACCCAATACAGCATATCGGCGGAGGAACTGCTGGTCGATCGGGCGCAGTTGCTGACGCTGACCGCTCCTGAAATGACAGTTCTCATCGGCGGCATGCGCGTGCTCAATGCAAATGTGGGGGGCTCGCGCCACGGCGTCTTCACCGAGCGGCCGCAGACACTGACGAACGATTTCTTCGTCAACCTGCTCGATATGGGTACAACGTGGAAGTCTGTCTCGGACACCGAAGACGTGTTTGAGGGAAGCGACCGCGCAAGCGGTGAACGTAAATGGACGGGCACCCGCGTCGATCTCATCTTCGGTTCAAACTCCCAGCTGCGGGCCATCACCGAAGTCTACGGGTGTGCGGATTCGCAGCAGCGCTTTATCCACGACTTCGTGGCGGCCTGGGACAAAGTCATGAACCTTGACCGGTTTGACCTTGCACAACGCTGACAACCATGCTCCCTAGGGGTTGTACACAACTCTGTGTGAGAAACGAACCTGCGCTGCAACGATCGGGGCCGGAATCATTTTGCTTTTATGGAATGACTCCGGCTCCTCAAAAACCATAACAACAAGCAATCACTGTCCGGGCCTCAGCTCTTACACCAAAAAATTCCCGCCATATGTTTATCGCCGACCAGGCACAACACCTCTCTGCCGGACTTTCAGGTCACCCGGCTCTGGACCAGGCAATGATCCTGTCGATTTCCTCCGCACTTATCCCCAGTGACTCCAGGAAATCTCTGTGAGCCTCCGGCAGATCCCGCTCAAAGGCAATATGCCACTGGCGCATGGCGCGCTCATCCAGGCCCGCCGCCCGGAGCATGTTCACCCACTGCGATTTGTTGACAACCTTGACAGACCTCAACAGCGAGCTTTTCCCAAGCAGATTGACAATCAATTGCTGTTGCTTGCGCAAACGGCTGATCTCGGAGTTTAGGCTGCCCAGCCGTTTTTCCAGCACCTCAGTGGCACTGCTGGCTGACGAATCCAATATCTCAGCAATGGCCTGCAGTGGTAAGCCGGCTTCCCTGTAAGTCGATATCGTCGCCAGCCGGTCAACATCCCGCTGGCGGTAAAGCCGGTAATTCGAATCGCTTCTCGCCGCCGGCTGCAGCAGGCCGATCTTATCGTAGTACAACAAGGTGCTGCGGGAGATATCGAACGCTTTTACCAACTGACCGATTTTATACAAAGCCGCCTCCACTATATCGGTTTGATATCCGGCGCCAGCAGTGACAGCCTGGCCTCGTCACTGAACAGTCTGTCGCGGCTGAAATACTGGCAGAGTACAGCGACGGCGTCTTCAGCGAGATCGGCATTGCGATGCAGAAAGGACCGCCAGTTTTTATCCTGCGCGCCCTGCATGCGCGCCGAGACAATGCGCATCATCGCATCCGTTATGGTTACATGGTATTTATCCGCAGCACCGAGGCTGTCCGCATAAGCCGTTATGCCGCGGCTTATCAGCGCTATGGCCGTCTCCAAATCATAACGGCGCAGGTAAAGCCACGCCAGGCGCAGGTGCCCGGCATGGTTGAAGTCGGTGGGGTCCAGCGTCTGGCTTTCGAATTTGTCGATAAATTCCGCATCTTCTATGGCTTCGGCATCGGCGGGCATGATTTTCTCTCCAGGCCTCAAGCGTGAATGTAAGGCCTGAAGCATGAACTATGAAGCCATAGTCAGGTCAACGCAGACCCTTTTCCTGCCCGCCGTGGCAGCGGCGACCGGTCAGCCGTATTCAGCGGCTTGCGCCGGCGGCAGTCGCAATCGACTTTCCTGTTTATGCCGGCTCCAGCACCACGACCGGGATACGCCGCTCGGTTGCCGCCTGATAATCGGCATAGGGTGCGAAATAGTCGACCATTGCCTGCCACAGCCGCGCGCGCTCGTCGCCCTCGGCCACTCGCGCCACGGCCTTGAATTTGTCCCTGGCCACCTGCACCTCGACCTTGGGGTTGGCCCGCAGATTGAGATACCAGGCCGGGTGCTGCGGCGCACCGCCTTTGGAGGCGATCACACAGTAACCGCCATCGCCGCTGGGCCGGTAAATCAGCGGCAGAATCAGCGACTTGCCGGACTTGCGCCCGACAGTGGTCAACAACAAGGTGGTCAGCATACCTTTGCCGCCGCCCAGGGAAGCATCCCATAAGTGGCCGGCCTCGCCATCAGCCAGATACAAGGCGACATGTTCTCTGATCCAGGCTGGCAGGGATTCTGGAATATTGATCTCGGTCATAGCGCTATCTCCGCTCAATCGAACTGTGAATAAACGACATACCTAGAAACGACTTTTCAGTGGCAAAAGCCGCCACAACCAGGCGCCTGCAGCGGATTTTCTGAAAAAAAGCAGGCACCGCCAAAGTATCGGCAAAGGACTACACGCAACCATAAAGCGATATACTGCCATGTTTTACTTTTCCCTTTAAACTTTTCCCTTTTCCCTATATCTTCCCCCCTCAATGAACAGCCAGCGCCCCGTCCTCTTCCTACTGCTGATACTCTACGTATTCTCCCCCACCCTGTTCAACTGGGTGGTCAATCCCGACGGCGCCTGGTACCGCCCCTATATCATCTGGATGCTGGTGATTGCGATCGCCTATGCCGTGCAGAGCCGCAGGAAACGGCATGATATTTGATCTGAGCCAAGTCGCCTTTCTCAGCATTGCCTACCTGTTATTGCTGTTCGGCATCGCCTACAGCACCGAGCGCGGCTGGATACCGGACGCCGTAGTCCGGCACCCGCTCACTTACATCCTGTCGCTGGGTATCTTCGCCAGTGCCTGGTCGTTCTACGGGGTAATCGAACTGGCCTTTCAATACGGTTACGGCGCCCTGGCCTACTATCTCGGCACCGGCGCGATGTTTCTGTTCGCACCGCTGGTGCTGGGGCCGCTGGCGGAACTGGCGCGGCGCTTCCAGATTCTCACGCTGGCGGATCTGCTGGTGTTTCGCTATCACAGCCAGGCGATCGGCGCCGTGGCAACGCTGTGCATGCTGCTGGCGGTGGTGCCGCTGCTGGCCCTGCAGCTGCAGGCTGTGGCCGATACCCTGCGCCTGTTGACAGAGGGCGAAACACCGGCGCCGCTGCAGAAGGCCTTTACCTTCCGCGAGGCCATGGCGCTGCTGTACTGCGTCATTCTGGCGCTGTTTACCATATTGTTCGGTTCCAATCAGGAGAATCACCGCGGCCTGATCACCGCCATGGCCTTCGAGTCCCTGGTCAAGGTCTGCGCCCTGTGCGTTATCGGCCTGCTCGCCGTCTACGGCGTGTTTGGCGGTATGGGACAACTCGACCTGTGGCTGAGCCAGAACCCGCAACACCTCGAAGCCCTGTACAACCCCATGCGCAGCGCCTCCTCCCATACCCTGCTGCTGGTGTTTATCGCCACCGCCGTGGCAATGCCGCATATCTTTCATATGGCTGTGGTGGAGAACCCCATCAAACAGGTCACTTATACGGTGACCTGGGCCTTTCCGCTGTTCCTGCTGTTTATGGCGCTGCCGATCTTCCCGATTCTGTGGGCCGGCTTCAAGCTGGGCGTGCCGATGGCGATACAGTACTTTCCGCTCGGCGTGCCGATGTGGGCCGACAGCCCCGGTCTCGCCATTCTCGCCTTTATCGGCGGCCTGTCAGCCGCCACCGGGGCGCTGGTGGTCATCACCCTGTCGCTGACCACCATGCTGTTGAACCACTGGTTGCTGCCGCTGTTTCACTTTGGCGGCAGATACAACATCTACCAGCAGCTGCTGTGGCTGCGCCGCTGCATCATTGCCGCGGTTTTTATCTGCGGCTATCTGTTTTACCTGTCCCTGGACAATAATTACAGCCTTACCAATCTGGCATTGATGGCTTTTATCGAGACCCTGCAGTTTCTGCCGGGCATTTTTGCCGTCGCCTACTGGCCGCGCGGCAACCGCCTGGGCGTGCTGGTGGGCCTGAGTGCCGGATCGCTGATCTGGGCTGTGGGCCTGCTGCTGCCGCTGGCCACCGGTATCACGGCCCTGCCGGTGCCGGGACTGGCCAGCGCCATTCCGCTCGGCTTTGAGCACTGGCACACTATTACCCTGCTGTCGCTAAGCGTCAATGTGGCGCTGTTCGTGCTGCTGTCGCTGGCCACCGAGCCCAGTGACGAGGAGCGCTACAGCGCCGAGATCTGCGCCGAGGATGAACTCAGTCACCCGATGAGAATGGCCCTGGATGTCTACAACCCCAAGGAGTTCAAACAGCGCCTGAGCCAGCGCCTGGGCCGGGACAATGCCGAAGAGGAGGTCGACCGCGCCCTGCGGCAGTTGAACCTGAGCGCCAGCGAGCGGCGCCCCTACGCCCTGCGGCGGCTGCGCGACCAGTTGGAGGTCAACCTGTCGCGGCTGATGGGCATCGGCGTGGCCGGTGAGATTCTCGATGAATACATTCCCTACAAAGTGCCGCAGACGCGCGCCACATCGGATATCAATCTGATCGAAAGCCGCCTGTCACAGTATCGCAGCCACCTCACCGGCATGGCGGCGGAGCTGAACAATCTGCGCCTCTATCACCGCAATACCCTGCAGGAACTGCCGCTGGCGGTGTGTTCGCTGGGCAAGGATATGGAGGTGCTGATGTGGAACCGCGCCATGGAAGAGCTGACCGGCATTCCCACCGACGAGGTGATGGGTTCGCACCTGGGTATCATTCCCGAACCCTGGAGTTCGCTGATCGCCGGCTTCTGCCGCAGCCACTCCAGCCATCGCTATAAACAGCAGGTGCAGCTGAACGACCGCATTCACTGGATCAGTCTGCACAAATCCAGTGTCCGCGGGCCGGCCGCCCACAGCGGCGAGGACCAGGTCATACTGTTGGAGGACGTCACCGAAACGCAGCTGCTGGAACAGGAACTGGTGCACAGCGAGCGACTGGCCTCGGTGGGCCGGCTGGCCGCCGGCGTAGCCCACGAGATCGGCAACCCGATTACCGGTATCGACTGCCTGGCGCAGAACCTGCGCTATGAATCGGACAGCGAGGAGGTGCAGGAAACCGCCAGCCAGATTCTCTCGCAAACCAGCCGTATCAGCCGCATCGTACAGTCGCTGGTGAGTTTTTCCCATATCGGCCAGCAGTCGCCCGAAGATTTCCAGCCGGTCGACCTCAAGGCTTGCGTGGACGAGGCCATCCACCTGCTGCAGCTGCGCCGCGACAAGACCCAGGTAGACTTCGTCAACCAATTGCAGCCCCAGTTGACGGTGCGTGGCGACAGCCAGCGCCTGATCCAGGTATTTGTCAACCTGCTCTCCAATGCCCGCGACGCCAGCCCCGAGGGGGGCCGGGTGACGGTCAGCGCGGCCTTGCAAAAGGAGGTGATTGTGGTCAGTGTCACCGATGAGGGGCCCGGCATCGCGGCCGAGCACCGGGAACGTATTCTGGAGCCTTTTTTCACCACCAAGGAACCCGGCGAAGGCACCGGCCTGGGGCTGTCCATGGTCTACAGCATTATCGACGACCACGGCGGCCATATCGATATCGACAGCCCGGCGGACCGGCAGCGCCAGATCGGCGCCAGGTTCAATATCAAATTGCCGCGCCAGCCGCAATCGGCACTTTCCTGACGAATACCGGTTGAATCTATCGGTAAGGATGTGAAAATAGGTTATTATTCGGCCGCAACGGGCAGCTTGCCGGCCACCGCGTTAAACCACTAGCCGAGTTGTTATGAGCCAAATCCTGATAGTCGAAGACGAAGTTATCATCCGCACCGCCCTGCGCAAGTTACTGGAGCGGAACAAGTACCAGGTCAGCGAGGCCGGCTCCGTCAAGGAGGCTACCACCAAGTTCAGCCTCAACAATTTCAGCTTGATTATCAGTGACTTACGCCTGCCTGGCGCGCCCGGCACGGATATGATCAAGCTGGCCGGCGAGGTGCCGGTGCTGATCATGACCAGCTATGCCAGCCTGCGCTCGGCGGTCGACTCCATGCGTATGGGCGCGGTGGACTATATCGCCAAGCCCTTCGATCACGATGAGATGGTAGCGGCGGTGAAGCGGGTCATCGGCAAGGCCAACGCCGCCAGGAAAAAGCGCCAGTCGAAGACCTCCAGCCACGCCATCAGCGGCATGATAGGCTCCAGCACGGTGATGCAGGAACTCTACAACCGCATCCACAAGGTAGCGCCGACCCAGGCCACGGTGCTGGTGCACGGCGAAACCGGCACCGGCAAAGAACTGGTGGCCCGGGCCATCCATGAGGAGAGCCCGCGTGCCGGGGAAGCGCTGATCTGTGTCAACTGTGCCGCCATACCGGAAACCCTGATCGAATCGGAGCTTTTTGGTCACGAAAAGGGCGCCTTCACCGGCGCCGCCACCACCCGTGACGGCCTGGTGGCAGCCGCCGACGGCGGCTCGCTGTTTCTCGACGAGATCGGCGAACTGCCGCTGGAGGCCCAGGCGCGGCTGCTGCGGGTATTGCAGGAGGGTGAGGTCAGGCCCATCGGCTCGGTGGAGTCGCGCAAGGTCAATGTGCGGCTGATCGCCGCCACCCACCGCGACCTGCGCAAGCTGTGCCAGGACGGCGAGTTTCGCGAAGACCTGTTCTACCGCATCAATGTGGTGCAGCTGATGCTGCCGCCGCTGCGTGAGCGCGGCAAGGACATCATCGCCCTGGCCGAGAGCCTGCTGGAACGCTACTGCGAGCAATTGGGCAAGCCGCTGCTGGGGCTGTCGCCAGAGGCCATCCAGGCGGTCACCACCTATACCTGGCCCGGCAATGTCCGGGAGATGGAAAACGCCATCCAGCGCGCGGTGATTCTGTGCGAGGACGACCATGAAATCAGCCACGATCTGCTGTCGATAGACCTGGATCTGGTCAAGGTGGATGTGGATATCGCTGACAGCGACCCCTATTCCGCCGCCGCCCGCAACACCGCCATGTCGGTCTACAACAGCAACGAGCCCAACGAGAACCTGTCGCTGGAGGACTATTTCCAGCGTTTCGTGCTCGAGCACCAGGACTCGATGAGCGAAACCGAACTGGCGCGCAAACTCGGCGTCAGCCGCAAATGCCTGTGGGAGCGCCGCCAGCGGCTGGGCATCCCGCGCAAAAAACCCACCATCGCCGCTGCTAAATAGCCCACAAATCCGTATCCCCATAAATTCAATGTGTTACCGCCGGTGCTCGGAGTAACAGCCTGCGGGACAATAGGTAACGAAACAAAGTTCCTTTGGATCACCATAAAAGTGTAAATAAAGGTAAAGTCTTGTTTTTTATAATAAAACCATTACTGGCACATAAAATGCTTTATAGATCTCCACAATAAGAACAACAAATAATAAGAAAAACACCAAAACCCATAAAAACGACAAACAATAACAAGAAGACAAAAACAGAAAATAACAACAACAAATAATAAAAATAAGCGGTACAAACTGACTATATAACTAGGAGAGGGTTTGCCAGTAAAGCAAATTGCTTAAAGCGCAGGGAAGCAACGCTTAATAACAACTATCTGGATAACAACAAGAATTTTCAACGGGAAAGCCCAGGCTTTCCCGTTTTGCTATACGGCCACTTTTACCCTGCCAGCGCTGGCACAACATTTTCCCCTTCCCTGCAGCATGGTAAACTGCGCGACTTTCACAGACCGGGCACAGACCGGGCGGGTGTTATCGATTGGGCCTGCACCAAAAAGGCGCCAGTCGCCCCAAAATGGATGATATGCCAGGCACTATGTTAAAAAACCATGTAAAAAGCATTGTCGCATTCTCAAAAAGTATATTCGGATCCCCAAGCCGCTCCGCCACCGGGCGCAACCCCGACAGCCACCGAATCATCCCGCGCGAACAACACCCGATATCGCGCAAAAATATCAGCGCCGGTGCCCTGAAGGTCATCAAACGCCTGCACGAGGCCCGGTTCGAGGCCTTCCTGGTGGGCGGCGGTGTGCGCGATCTGCTGCTGGGCGGCCACCCGAAGGATTTCGATGTCGCCACGGACGCCACCCCGGAGCAGATCAAGGAACTGTTTCGCAGCAGCCGCATCATCGGCCGCCGCTTTCGCATCGTGCACGTGCGTTTCGGGCGTGAGATTATCGAGGTCACCACCTTTCGCGCCCACCACGAGGACGCCAGCGGCCAGCACGAGGCGGCCAAGAGCGATCACGGCATGCTGACGCGCGACAATGTCTACGGCGACCTGCAGTCCGATGCGGCGCGGCGCGACTTCTCCATCAATGCCCTGTACTACACCCCCAAAGGCTTCAATATCCACGATTACACCGGCGGTATGGCGGATATTCAGCAGCGCCTGGTGCGTATTATCGGCGACCCGCAGACGCGCTATAAGGAGGACCCGGTGCGCATGCTGCGGGCGGTGCGCTTTGCCGCCAAACTGGACTTCAGCATAGAAACGGCCTCGGCCGCGCCGATTCGCCCCCTCGGCGAGCTGCTGCGCCATATCCCCCCGGCGCGCATGTTCGAGGAGGTGCTGAAGCTGTTTATGGGCGGACACGCAGCGGCCACCTTCGACCTGTTGCGCGAATACGAGCTGCTCGGCCACCTGTTCCCGGCCACCGAAGCCGCCCTGCGACAGGGCGAGGGCAATGCCGCCGCCCTGGTGCGCCAGGCCATGCACAACACCGACCGCCGCATCCGCGACGACAAGCGGGTGACGCCGGCCTTTATTTACGCCGCCATGCTGTGGCCGGCGCTGCAGCGCGCGCTGGGGCAGGACTGGCGCCAGGCGGGCGCGGAAGCGCAACAGCAGGCGGCCCAGACCGTCATTCAGCAGCAGCTGGCGCACACCTCCATACCCAAGCGCTTTTTGATCCCGATGCGGGAGATATGGGACCTGCAGTGGCGCCTGCCGCGCCGCCAGGGCAAGCGCGCCGAACGCCTGCTGGAACACCCGCGCTTTCGCGCCGCCTACGACTTCGTTTTGCTGCGCGAACAGGCCGGCGAAGACCTGCAGGGCCTGGGCGACTGGTGGACCCGTTTTCAGAGCACCAAGCCCGCCGAGCGCCACAAACTGCTCGAGCAGCTGGGCGCTCAGCCGGGCGGCAAGCCGCGCCGCCGGCGGCGCAAATCCGCTGCTAAACCCGGCCCCCACTCACCGCCGGACGCCCGATGACCCAAGCACCGGCCGCGGATGCCTATATCGGCCTCGGCAGCAACCTCGCCGGCCCCCTGCAGCAGGTCAGCAGCGCGCTACAGGAACTGGCCGCACTGAATGACACCACCCTGGTGGCACACTCGGCCTGGTACCGCAGCGCCGCGGTGGGCCCGGGCCGGCAGCCGGACTATATCAACGGCGTTGCCCACCTGCGCACAGGGCTGCCGCCGGCAGCGCTGCTGCAGGCCCTGCAGGGTATCGAAAACCGGCACCGGCGGGTGCGGCGCGAACGCTGGGGGCCGCGCACCCTGGACCTGGACATGCTGCTCTATGGCCAGTTGCAGATCGACAGCGAGACACTGCAGCTGCCCCACCCGCGCCTGGCCGAGCGCAACTTTGTGCTCTACCCCCTGGCCGAGGTGGCGCCACACTTAACACTTCCCAACGGCATAGCAGTTGCGTCATTATTAGCACGCTGTCCGCGCGGCGGTCTCGAGCGCCTGGGCAGCAGTGAATAGAGCTGGGGATGTAATGGCTGTGGATTACGGTTTCGACCTGCACTTCGACTTTACCGGCATCGAGCTGCCGCGCTATATCGCTGTCGAAGGCCCCATTGGCGTCGGCAAAACCACGCTGGCGAAAAACCTCGCCCACACCTTCAATTACGACACGCTGCTGGAACAGGCGGAGGAAAACCCGTTTCTGGAGCGCTTCTACGCCGACCGCCGCGCCAGCGCGCTGCCGACCCAGCTGTTCTTCCTGTTCCAGCGCAGCAAGCAGCTGCAGGCGCTGCGCCAGGCGGACATGTTCGAGCCGGTGCGGGTGGCGGATTTTCTGCTGGAAAAAGACCCGCTGTTCGCCCAGGTCACCCTCGACGACGACGAACTGCGCCTCTACCACCAGGTCTACGACCAGCTCACCCTCAACGCTCCCAGCCCCGATCTGGTGATTTTCCTGCAGGCGCCGATCGATACACTGCTGGAGCGGATTCGCAAGCGCGGCGTGGCCGCCGAGCGGCATATCGATGCCGATTATCTGGCAGCGCTCAACGACGCCTATACCCGCTTCTTTCACTACTACGACAACTCGCCGCTACTGATTGTCAACGCCACCGAAATAGACCTGGTCAATAACGCCGAACACTATGCCCAGCTGGTGGAGTATGTGCTGACCATCAAGAGCGGCCGCCACTATTACAACCCCCAGTCGCGAGGCTGACCATGCCCTACGCCAGTGTCTCCAGCGAGGCCGGCCTCAACCGGCCCATTACCATCAACACCCTGCGCAAGATGAAGGCCCAGGGCGACAAATTCGTTACCGTGGCACTCTACGATGCCCCCATGGCGGCGATGGCGCTGAAAAGCGGCGTCGAGGTACTGCTGGTGGGCGACAGCCTCGGCATGACCGTACTCGGCTACGACAGCACGATACCGGTGACCATGGAGCAGATGATTTACCATGTAGAGGCGGTCAAGCGCGGTAACAGCCTGTCGCTGATTATGGGAGACATGCCGTTCATGACCTATGCCACCCCCGAACAGGCCATGGCCAACGCCACCCGCATTATGCAGGCCGGCGCCCATATGGTGAAAATCGAGGGCGGTGAATGGCTGGCGGATACGGTGCGCATGCTCAGCGAGCGCGGCATTCCGGTGTGCGCCCATCTCGGCCTGACACCGCAATCGGTCAATAAATTCGGCGGTTTTCGCGTGCAGGGGCGCGATCAGGCACAGGCGCAGAAGATTCTCGACGACGCCCGCCTGCTGGACCAGGCCGGTGCCGATTTGCTGGTACTCGAGTGTGTGCCCAGTGCGCTGGCACAGGCGATAACCGCGGCAGTGGATATGCCCACCATCGGCATCGGCGCCGGGCGGGAGACCGACGCCCAGGTGCTGGTAATCAACGATATTCTCGGCCTGACACCGCAGCCGCCGAAGTTTTCGAAGAATTTTCTGGTGGAAGCAGAGGACATTCCGGGGGCCCTGCGCAAGTATGTCGGCGATGTCAAAAACGGGGTATTTCCGGATGAAGTGCATACCTTTGGCTGAGATCGGCGATGAAGCTAACTATTAAAAACGCTGCCCCTCCCGGCCATACTTACTTGATCAGAGTTCGGAGATAGCATGCAGACTTCAAAGACAGACGCGATAAAATCTATGTTTTTATCCCGTTTAAATACCCTGGAACACATAATAGAAACCGGGGAAAAACATTTTGGCCGTGAATCCGCAGCGCTTCTCGAATACAAATTGATATCCGACATGCACCCGTTCGCAACGCAGGTGGTGTACACATGCAATCAGCCATACAACTTCTCACGCTGGTGCGCAGGCAAGACAGTCAAGCATATTGATCCAGACGTACAGACAATTTCTCGACTGCAAGAAATCATTGTCGACGTCAAAACGAATTTGAATAGCGCCAGTGCCGAAGACTCCAGGCTTGACGAAATTACAGTATTGGAGCTTGGAGACAATACGTATATAGAGCTTTCCGGTAGCGAATATCTGCAGGATTTTCTAATTCCCAACTTCTATTTCCATTTGGTTACTGCCTATGACATTTTAAGGATGAACGGTGTACAGATTGGAAAACATGATTATATGCTGCATCTGGTACCAAGAATTAGGCAACGTTGAGCGTAACCAATGAAGTGTTAAGGAAGCAGAGTTTACCAGCCCGTACTGACGATAACTCAAAACGGTCATCGTCAAGCCCCTCCCTGACAGCGGCCTTTTACCGTGTTGGAAGCAGAGAAATGTGGTTCAACATGGCGATCAGAAATTAACGCCGTGGTCAGATATGGTAAATTTCAGCACATACGGAAATGTATCTATATAAGAGCACCGGCACGGCTCAACTCGGTACTTGTCGCGCCAACATATAAACTATATTATAGGCAACAAAAACCAATATATAGTTAAGGCTAACTATAAGGTAGTTGCCATGTTTGTTCTCAAAGGCATTCTTCGGGCCGAAAGCCAGGAGAAGATTTTACTCTACTTGCTAGTGCGCGAGCGCGGTTACGGTAAGGGCATTGCCGATTTTTACGACATTGCGCTCACCCCAGTGCAAAAGCAACTGCAGCGCTTAGAGGACGACGGCGTCGTAGCCAGCCAGGTGCTCGGCGGGATGCGCGAGTTTCGACTCAACCCGCGTTACCCGTTCATCGCGCCCTTGAAGGAACTGTTGAAACAGGCGCTGTCAACTTACCCAACCGACCTTGCCCGCGATCTGGCAATGGACAGGCGACGCCCGCGCAAGGCCGGCAAGACCGTGAAGCTGGTGCGGGACACCAAGTCGTGAGCAACTACAAAGGGGTTGAGATTGTTGCCCTCGCCGCCGAGATAGCCAGCCACCTGGCCGATCACGGTATCACTGTGGTTGTGGTGGGTGGCCTGGCCGTGGAGATCTATTCACAAAACCGTTACCTGACAAAGGATATTGACATGGTCGATGTCACCTACGCCAAACCCAAGACCCTGCACGCGGCGATGGCCAAACTTGCAGGCAGCGGTCAAGGCCCAGGAAACGGATAATATGAAGACCATTGAGCAGCTGGTGATAGACAAAATTATCGCGCAACAATGAATCCCATGCTCCATTTGTTCCAGATTTGGTTCTCGTGTTACTTTGCCTCCATTGCTGGAAATCATACTCGCCGGTAGTTGGCTTTTTACAAGTCAACCCCATGGTGTTTGCTATTGGTTCAACTATTTATTGGGTTGAAGGCCTAAAACAAAGCTGGCGCTGATCAAACAGGCCTGCATACGGTGGCATGCTCGGGGTCGGAGTCATTTTTTCAACGCTTTTTACCCTGCTTCTTCTTCAACTTCGCCCCTGTACTGACACCTATGGCGACACCCAGCGCTATACCTATCGCCAAGCCCGTTCCGGTATCATCGAGCGCTGCGCCAAAAGCGACACCAAAAGCCACACCAAAGACTATACCGACCCCGGTATAGTGTGCGACAGGATCATCTATCTTGTTCCGCTTTTTCATCTTGCACCTTAAGCAGCTGACGTTAAATTGACGGACCGCGTTGCGGTGCAGCCACACTGTTAGCGGTCCGGCCTGTAGCGCGACATTTGATACGACGCACGCTCACTTTGCCACAGTTGATATCTAACGCACTTTTATAAGTACTTAATACAGAAAAGGGGTTGGCTATAAAGGTACCCGACCTAACCCAGAACAGGGCGAGTTTTGCTGTTACTCTGAATCATGGAAATCTGGCGTTTTCCAGCTTCATGTCCCTATGAAATTGAAATTAACCCGCTGCGCTTGCTGTTTCAGAAAAATCAGCGAGGTTCCAGTATCAAACATATATGGTATATAGGCTTTGACGATAGCTTATGAGCCACACCGGCCGGTTCACGCCGGGTGGCACACACGCCCCGCCAACCACCGCTACTCAGCCGGCGCCCCCTGCGCGCCCTCCTCGGCAACAGCCTCGCCTTCCTCTTCCCGCCTGGCCTCTTTAATCGACAATTTGATTCGCCCGCGCTGATCCACATCCAGGCATTTCACCTTGACGACATCGCCTTCCTTCAAATAATCGCTGACACTGTTCACACGCTCATCGGCAATCTGTGAAATATGCACCAGGCCGTCTTTACCCGGCAGGAAGTTGACAAAAGCGCCGAAGTCGACGATCCGCACCACCTTGCCCTCATAGATCTCGCCGATTTCCGCCTCCGCGGTAATCGCCTCGATACGGTCGATGGCGCCCTGCAGCGACTCGCCATCACTGCCGTAGACCTTGATATTGCCGTCGTCGTCGATATCGATGGAAGCGCCGGTCTCATCGGTAATACTGCGGATAGTGGCGCCGCCCTTGCCGATAATGTCGCGAATCTTATCCGGATGCACTTTCAGCGTCTCGAAGCGCGGTGCATTGTCGGAAACCTGCTCGCGCGACTTGGCAATCACCCGGTTCATCTCGCCGAGAATATGCAGGCGCGCATGCAGCGCCTGCTGCAGGGCAATTTCCATAATCTCTTCGGTGATACCGTCAATCTTGATATCCATCTGCAGCGCGGTAATACCCTGATCGGTGCCCGCCACTTTAAAGTCCATATCACCGAGGTGATCCTCGTCACCGAGAATGTCGGTCAGCACGGCAAAGCCGTCATCCTCCTTCACCAGGCCCATGGCAATACCGGCAACCGGTGCCCGCAGCGGCACACCGGCATCCATCAAGGCCAGGCTCGAGCCGCATACCGAGGCCATGGAACTGGAACCGTTGGACTCGGTAATTTCACTCACCACGCGCATGGTGTAGGGAAAGCTCTCCTCATCCGGCAGCAGCGCCGCAATACCGCGCCGCGCCAGCCGGCCGTGGCCGATTTCGCGCCGGCCGGTGGCGCCCATGCGACCGCACTCGCCCACCGAGTAGGGCGGGAAGTTGTAGTGCAACATGAAGTTGTCGCGGCGCTCGCCCTCCAGCGCGTCGATAATCTGCGCATCGCGCGCCGAGCCGAGGGTCGCCACTACCAGCGCCTGAGTTTCACCGCGGGTGAACAGCGCCGAACCGTGGGCCTTGGGCAGCACGCCGATTTCCACTTCGATGGGGCGCACGGTCTTGCTGTCGCGACCGTCGATGCGCGGCTCACCGGCGACCACGCGGCTGCGCACCAGATTCTTCTCCAGTTTGCCAAACGCACTTTTGACATCGTCGGCGGCAATGCCGGCCTCTTCACTGGCCAGCTGTTCGGCGGCTTGCGCGCGCAGTTCGCCGAGGCGGTCGTAGCGCTGCTGTTTGTCGGTAATACGGTAGGCTTCACCGATGGCGCCGGCATAGCCCTGCTCCAGCGCAGACTTCAGTTCGGTGTTTTCCGGCAGCGGCGCCCACTCCCAGGCCGGCTTACCGGCGTCCCGGGCCAGTTCGGTCACCGCCTGCACCACCACCTGCATTTCCTGGTGGGCGTAAAGCACGGCGCCGAGCATGATATCTTCCGGCAGCTCGTTGGCCTCTGACTCCACCATCAGCACCGCGTCCCTGGTGCCGGCCACCACCATGTCCAGCTCCGATGCCGCCAGTTCACTGTAGCGCGGGTTGAGCAGGTAGCCCTGCGCCTCGGTATAACCGACCCGCGCGGCGCCGATGGGGCCGTTAAACGGTATGCCGGAGACCGCCAGCGCGGCCGAGGTGCCGATCATGGCGGCAATATCGGGGTCTACGTCCTTCTCTGCCGACATGACCGTACACACCACCTGTACTTCGGCCATATAACCGTTGGGAAACAGCGGGCGGATGGGGCGGTCGATCAGGCGTGAAGTCAGGGTTTCTTTTTCACTGGGGCGGCCTTCGCGTTTGAAAAATCCGCCGGGGATTTTGCCGGCGGCATAGGTTTTTTCCTGGTAGTGCACCGACAGCGGGAAGAAATCCTGGCCCTCTCTGGCCTCTTTGGCACCGACTACCGTACACAGCACACTGGTTTCACCGATGCTGACCATAACCGCACCGGTGGCCTGGCGCGCGATGCGACCGGTCTCGAGGGTGACGGTTTGATTGCCGTATTGAAATGATTTAATGACGGGATTCACGAGTTTATCCTTTTACTTTTCTAGCGTTACGTTTCTTTCTTCAGTTCTATCTTCAGTTTTCTACATCAGTATATATAAAAATGCCCGCGGTTGCGGGCAAGGGCGTATCGACTCAGCGGCGCAGGCCCAACTTCTGAATCAGTGCGGCGTAGCGGCCGACGTCTTTGCTCTTCAGATAGTCGAGCAGCTTGCGGCGCTGGTTGACCATGCGGATCAGACCGCGACGGGAGTGATGATCCTGCTTGTGATCGGCAAAGTGCCCCTGCAGCTTGTTGATATTCGCCGTCAACAGCGCCACTTGCACCTCGGGGGAGCCGGTATCGCCCTCCTGGCGTTGATTCTCTTTGACAATCGTCTCTTTTTCCTGCGCACTCAGTGCCATGGTTATTTCCTCATTCAATATGCGGTTAATGGATTCAGCGGCGCCCGCGCATATTTACAGGCGTGCTAGGTCAGTTACCAGTCACTAGTTGCTAGTCTCTAGTGACTAGTGGTTAGTGATTGGGTTGTCAGGCGTTTGGGGGCGACTCTACCGTCGTCGGTGATTTCCCCTACGCCGAGAAATTCGCCGTTCTGCAGCAAAACGCGCACCATATCACCTTCGGCGCCGGCGCGATAGACCTGGGAGTCCATTACCGGCTGGCCCTGGCGGAAATAAAAGCCGGTGGTGTCGGGCAGGGTGACACTGCTCAAGTCGCTGACCGGCGCATCTACCGGCAGCAGGTGGTGGTCCAGTACCTCGGCCCTGCCGTCGCCGCGCTCGCGCGTCAGTTGCTCCAGGCTCAGCGCTTCGGTTTCGTCAAAGGGACCGGCGGCCACCCGGTGCAGTTGCGTGACGTAAGCGCCGCAGCCGAGTTCACGCCCCAGGTCCTCGGCGATGGTGCGCACATAGGTGCCCTTGCTGCAGTGAATTTCCACCTCCAGCTCGGCCCGCGCACCGGCGCGAAAGGCCAGCGGCTCGATACTGTAGACGCTCACCTGCCGCGCCTGGCGCTCCACCTGCCGGCCCTCGCGGGCCAGCTTGTAGAGCGGCTCGCCATTGTGCTTGAGGGCCGAATACATCGACGGTACCTGCCAGATATCGCCCTCGAACTGCGCCAGCGCCGCCTCCACCTGGGCCGGTTTGAGGATGCCGGCCGGCATCTCACTCAACACCTCGCCATCGGCATCGCCGGTGGTGGTGGTCACGCCGAAGCGAAATGTGCTGCGGTAGCGCTTATCCGCCTCCAGCAAAAACTGCGAAAACTTGGTCGCCTCGCCAAAACACAGCGGCAGCACGCCGGTGGCCAGCGGGTCGAGACTGCCGGTGTGCCCGGCTTTGGCCGCAAAAAACAGCCGCTTGGCCTGTTGCAGGGCGGCGTTGGAGGTCATCCCGGACGCCTTGTTCAATATCAGCACACCGTCGAGCGGCCGGCCGAAAGCGCGTTTACGTCGAGCCACTGCTCTCCCTCTATCTATCCTTTTTAGTCGTATCTTCTCGACATTTTATTGCTGCGGCTAGTTGTCGGCGCGGCTAACGCTGCTCGCCGCCGTCCTCAGTCGCGTCGGCGGGGGCCTGCTGGGCGCGGTCCTCGGCCACGGCGCGGTCTATCAGGCTCGACAGGGCCTGGCCGCGCGCGGCGGTCTTGTCGTAGACGAACTGCAGCCGCGGCGTGGTGCGCATGCTCAGCTCGCGGGCCAGTTGACTGCGCAGAAAGCCGGCAGCCTTGTTGAGCGCGGCGGCGCCCTGTTCGCACTCCGCCTCGGTATCGCGGCCGACAAAGGTCACGAATACCTTGGCCTGGGCCAGGTCGCGACTCACTTCCACGTCGTTGATATTGACCATGCCGACGCGCGGGTCGCGCACCTCAAACTGGATCAACTGCGCCAAAATTCTCTGTACCGCATCGGCCACGCGATCAGTACGGCTAAATTCTCTGGCCACCTATTTGCCACCTCTACCCTGCCAATGCTGCCCTGCCACCTCTACCACACCAGCTGTTTAAAGCTCGCGCGCCACTTCCTTGACATCGAAGACTTCAATCTGATCGCCGATCTTGACATCGTAGTTTTTAACACCGATACCGCATTCCGTGCCATTGCGAACCTCGTTGACGTCGTCCTTGAAGCGGCGCAGGGATTCCAGTTCACCCTCGAAAATCACCACATTGTCGCGCAGCACGCGAATCGGCTTGCTGCGGTAGACCGTGCCTTCGATCACCATACAGCCGGCCACCTGGCCGAACTTGGGCGAGCGGAAGACATCGCGCACATCGGCAATACCGACGATTTCCTCGACCCGCTCCGGTTCCAGCATGCCGCCCAGGGCCTGTTTGACCTCGTCGAGCAGCTGGTAAATGATGCTGTAGTAACGCACTTCGACGGTCTCGTTTTCCGCCAGCTTGCGCGCCGAGGCATCGGCACGCACGTTGAAGCCGAGCACAATGGCGCCGGAGGTGAGCGCCAGGTTGATGTCGTTTTCGGTGATGCCGCCGATGCCCGAGGACACCACGTTGACCTGCACCTCCGCATTGCCCATGTCCGCCAGCGCCGACTGGATGGCTTCCAGCGAGCCGCGCACATCGGCTTTCAATACCACCGGCAGAATTTTCTGCTCGTCCTCACCGATGCCGGCAAACATGTTTTCCAGCTTGGCCGCCTGCTGCCGCTGCAGTTTCTCCTGGCGGGATTTTTCCGCGCGGAATTGCGCCACTTCACGGGCCTTGCGCTCGTCGGGCACCACCACAAACTCATCGCCGGCGTCCGGCGCCGAGTCGAGCCCGAGTATTTCCACCGGGGTGGAGGACCCGGCCTCGCCGACCTGCTGGCCGAGTTCGTTGGTCATGGCACGCAGGCGCCCGAAGCTCTCACCGGCGAGCAGAATATCGCCGCGGTTGAGAGTACCGGACTGCACCAGGATGGTAGCCACCACGCCGCGGCCCTTGTCGACCCGCGACTCCACCACCACGCCCTTGGCCGGCGCGTCTTTTACCGCTGACAGTTCGAGCAGTTCCGCCTGCAGCGATACCGCCTCCAGCAACTCGTCGATACCGTCACCGGTATGGGCCGAGACATTGATAAACTGGGTATCACCGCCCCAATCCTCGGGAATCACGTCCTTGGCCGCCAGTTCGTTTTTGACCCGGTCGGGATCGGCGGCTTCCTTATCGCACTTGTTGATCGCCACCACCAGCGGCACGCCGGCGGCACGGGCGTGTTGTACCGCTTCTTCGGTCTGCGGCATCACCCCGTCATCGGCGGCCACTACCAGAATCACCACATCGGTCAACTGGGCGCCGCGGGCGCGCATGGCGGTAAAGGCGGCGTGGCCGGGCGTGTCGAGAAAAGTGATCTCACCCTGCCCGGTGCGCACGCGGTAGGCGCCGATGTGCTGGGTGATGCCGC
Source organism: Exilibacterium sp. (assembly GCA_028280195.1). Lineage (GTDB taxonomy): Bacteria > Pseudomonadota > Gammaproteobacteria > Pseudomonadales > Cellvibrionaceae > Exilibacterium. Next base: position 41,599 of record JANQMH010000010.1, on the reverse strand, counting down.
CAGCCTCGCCGGAGGCGACTTTGGCCTTGCGAATATAATCCAGCAGCGAGGTCTTGCCGTGGTCGACGTGGCCCATCACGGTCACTACCGGCGCCCGCGATACCTGCTCGCCCTCGATCTCCAGCGCTTCCTCCAGCGCCTGCTCGACGGCGTTATCGCTGAGCAGGCGATAGGTGTGGCCCATTTCTTCCACCACCAGCTGCGCCGTTTCCTGATCGATGGCCTGGTTGATGGTGGCCATGGTACCGAGCTTCATCAGCTGCTTGATCACCTCGCCGGACTTGACGCTCATTCGCTGCGCCAGTTCAGACACCACAATGTTTTCTGGTATTTCTACTTCGTGCACAATTTTTCCGGTAGGTCTCTTGAAACCGTGTTTGTTGACCGCCAGCTTGAGCGAAGGCCTGGGCCCTTTCTTGCGCGGCGTGGCGGGTGCGTCCTCTTCGACAAATTCGTCATCGATATCCAGCAGCGTGACCTTGCTGGTCTTTTTCGGGCCGGCTTTGCGGGCGGCTTTGCGCGGCCGCGCCTTGCCATCCATTTCGTCTTCTTCCGCTTCGCCGTGTTTGACCTTTTTCTTGCCGTGCTTGCCTTTTTCCTCTTCCTGCTGCGCCTTCAAGGCCAGGGCCTCGGCTTCGGCGCGCAACTGTTCCTCGCTCTTGGCGGGTTCCTGCGCCGGCTTGGCGCCTTCCTTCTTCTCTGCCTCGCGAGCCTTGGCGGCCTCGGCCTCGGCCAGCCGCGCCTCCTCTTCGGCCTTGCGGCGCGCTTCCAGCGCCGCCTGGCGCTTGACCTCGGCGTCATCCACCAGCGGCGTGGCGGACACGGTTTCGACGGCCTCCGCTACCGGCGCGGTAACTTCTTCGACCAGTGCCTGGGCGGCGGACTTCACCTCAGCGGGGTCGCGCTTGACATAGGTGCGCTTCTTGCGCACTTCGACGTTGACCGTCTTGCGGCCGCTGCCACTGCCGGTCTTCAGGGTAGTGGTAGTCTTGCGCTTGAGAGTGATTTTTTTCGGCGCGGTCGAGCTTTCACCGTGGCTGGTCTTCAAAAACGTCAGCAGTTTCTGCTTTTCCGAGTCGGACACCAGCGCTTCGGCCGACTGGTGCGACAGCCCGGCCTCTTTCATTTGTTTCAGCAGCCGCTCAACCGAGGCCCCCACCGACTTGGCGAGTTCGCTTACTGTTACTTCTGCCATTCTCTTTCCTCAGTATTTAAGCATCCAAAACCGGGCTTCAGGCCTGCCGCCTATTCCCCCTGGGCATCGGCAAACCAGGGCTCACGCGCTTTCATGATCAGCGCCGCGGCTCGCTCTTCGTCCAGCCCTTCGATGTCCAGCAACTCGTCGACAGACTGCTCGGCCAGATCTTCCATGCTGATAACGCCGCGACTGGCCAGCAAATAGGCCAGGTGCTTGTCCATGCCCTCCATGGTCAGCAGATCCTCTGCCGGTTCGGCATTTTCCAGTTGTTCTTCGGAGGCCAGCGCCTGGGTCAGCAGCGCATCTTTGGCGCGGGCGCGAAGTTCACCGGCAATCTCCTCGTCGAAACCCTCGATGCCCAGCATTTCCTCCAGCGGCACATAGGCCACTTCCTCGAGCGAGGTAAAACCCTCGTCTACCAGCACGGCGGCAACATCCTCATCCACATCCAGCGCCGCCATGAACACCTCGACATAGTTGCCGGCTTCCTCTTCCTGCTTCGACTGCCACTCGTCCAGGCCCATGACATTGATATCCCAGCCGGTCAACTCGCTGGCCAGACGCACGTTCTGGCCGCTGCGACCGATAGCCATGGCCAGGTTATCCTCACTGACCGCCACGTCCATGGAAGCGGCATCCTCGTCCACCACGATCGACTCGATTTCAGCCGGCGCCATGGCATTGATGACGAACTGTGCCGGGTTGTCGTCCCACAGCACGATATCGATCCGCTCGTTGCCGAGTTCGTTGGAGACAGCCTGCACGCGCGAGCCGCGCATGCCCACACAGGCGCCCACCGGGTCGATACGGCCGTCGTTGGTGGTGACGGCAATCTTGGCACGCGAACCGGGGTCGCGCGCGGCGCCCTTCAGCTCGATCACCTCTTCGGCAATTTCGGGCACCTCGATTTTGAACAGCTCGATCAGCATTTCCGGGCACGAGCGGCTCAGGTAGAGCTGCGGCCCGCGCGCCTCCGGGCGCACTTCCAGCAGCAGTGCCCTGACGCGGTCACCCATACGGAATACCTCGCGCCCCACCAGTTGATCGCGTGGCAGCAGCCCCTCGGCATTGTTACCCAGGTCCACAATAATATTATCGCGCGTCACTTTTTTTACCGTGCCGCTGATCAGGTCGCCGACCCGGTCGCGGTATTCCTCCACCACCTGCGCCCGCTCGGCCTCGCGCACTTTCTGCACGATCACCTGTTTGGCGGTCTGCGCCGCGATGCGGCCGAATTCGATATTCTCCACCTGCTCGCTGTAGACTTCACCGGCGCTCAGATTGACATCTTTTTCGTGGGCCTCCTCCAGTGTGAACTGGGTGCCGAGCGCCGCCAGGGTATCGTCGTCCACCACCTCCCAGCGGCGGAACGATTCGTAGTCGCCGGACTTGCGGTCGATGACCACATAGATATCGGCATCTTCGTCGTAGCGCTTCTTGGTCGCCGTCGCCAGGGCCAGTTCGATGGCTTCGAAGATAACCTCGCGATCCACACCTTTTTCGTTGGATACCGCATCGGCAACCAGCAGGATTTCTTTGTTCATTCGTGTGCCTCGTTCAACTCCCACCCGAGTTTAAAACCGGGGAATGATATTGGCCCGGTCAATCGCCTCCAACGGCAGCAGATACTCGTGTTCATCCACTACCACCACAATCTCATCATCTTCAACAGCGCGCAGCAGGCCGCTGAATTTGCGCCTGCCGTCAAACGGCACGCGCAGCCTGACACTGACCTGCTCGCCGGTGTGGCGGGCAAACTGTTCCAGTGTATACAGCGGCCGGTCCATACCCGGTGACGATACCTCCAGCGAGTACTCACCGTGAATGGGGTCCTCCACATCCAGCACGCTGCTGAGCTGGCGGCTGACCCGTTCGCAGTCCTGCAGACTGACGCCACCCTCGGCATCGATATAGACTCTCAAGGTGCTGTGCTTGCCCTGGGACATATATTCCAGCCCCCACAGCTCGCACCCCAGCGCCTCCACGGTCGGCGCCAGCAGCGCTTTCAGTTGCTCCGGTTTCGACGCCATGGCCTCACTGCTACCGCTTGCCGCCGCCGGCGTGCAAGCACTTGATTGACAAACAAAAAATGGGCACATAGCCCATTTCCCAACTACCGCCGCAGGCCCCTGCGGCTACTGTGACGACACCTTGCAGCGGTGCAAAAAGCTGTCGTATACGAAAAAGCCCCTGGTACAGGGGCTTCTCGGCGGTGCCTGAATCGGCACAAGAATTCGACTGACTACCACTTACAGCCTTATATCGCCTTTGACATGCTGCCTTGCCTGCTCTGACCATGCAAAGGAAGTGTTCAGAGCTGCAATCATGCGGTCGATATACACGCTGTCTGTCTCTGCTGCAGGGGCGCTGTCTGTACCGTCGCCGACAATTGTCTGGTTACAATTGCCTGCCTTATGCTTGCCTTACAACTGTCGTCTGCAACGGATCCCGAGGGAGCCCGCCCTGTCGAGGCGCGCAATTATAGCAAGAGTTTTACCGCAAGATCAATAATATCGCCACTGCCCCAGCGCGGCGGGCTAGCGGCCGAGTTTGCGTTGCAGACTCGCCTGCAGGGCCCGCAGCTGCGGGTCCGCCGGCTGCCGCTGCAGCGCCTGCTGCGCCACCTCCAGCGCCTTTGCAGTAGCGCCGGTGGAATCGAGGGCAACACTGTACACGTAGGCATAGCGACTTATCTGCGGGGCCAGTTCAGCCGCCTTCTGCAACTGCTGCAGCGCCCTGGGGAGCTGCTTCTGGCGCACATACAGCAGCCCCAGGGAATGGTGCACCAGGGGGTTGTGCGGCGAGCTGCGCAGCGCCTTCTGCAGCAACGCTTCGCCCTGCTCATCGCGGCCGGTCTGCCGGTACCAGTCCGCCAGGTTGACCATCGCCGCCACCGATCTCGGATCGACTTTCAGGGCCGTCTGCAGCGCCGCCTGCGCCTGCTGCCAGCGGCCCTGCTGGCGGTATAGAGCCGCCAGGTTGAGGTGACTGTCGGCGAGATCGGCGTTCACCAGCAGGCTGTCGACATACGTTTTGACAGCCGCCTGCAGGCGTTTTTTTTGCGCTGCGGTGAGCGTCTCGGTGGGGACACCCGCCAGCAGTCGCCCGGCCTCGGCGCGCACCCGTGCCGAGCTGTCGCCGAGCAGCGCGCCGGCGAACTGAAAGCGCTGCTGCAGCGGCAGCATCTGCAGCGCCTGCAGCGCCGCTGCCCTGACCAGGCTGCTGCCGTCGCCGAGACTTGCCAGCGCGGCATCGAGAGACTGCCGGCCCGGGTAGTGCTGCAACAGACTCAGGGCCGTGGCGCGGGCGATATCCGGCTGATCGGCCGCCGCCAGTTGCGCCAGCAGCGCCGCGGCCCGCGGCTCACCGGAGTGACCGGCCGCCAGCGCAGTGCCAAAATGCGGCCCGCGCAGGCGCGAATCGGGGTACCAGGCCGCCACCGCAGCTGCCGCCCAGGATGGGGGTTTACCGGTATGGCATTGATTGCAGGCATTGGGCACGCCCAGGCTCACGGAGAGATCGGGCCGCGGCACGCGCAGGCTGTGATCGCGCCGCGGGTCGACCACCATATATGTGGTCTCCGGCATATGGCAGTCGGCACAGACGGCGCCGGCGCCGCCGGCGAGGTGGTGGTGGTGCTTGGGCGTATCGAACACCGCCGGGTTGTGACACTGCCCGCAGACCGCGTTGCCCGGCTGCCGCAGGGCCAGACTGTGGGGCTCGTGACAGTCGCTGCAGACTACGCCTTGGTGAAACATTTTGCTCTGGATAAAAGAGCCGTACACGAAGACCTCTTCGAGTATCTGCCCGTCGGCGTGATAGATGCCCCGATCCAGCAACTGCAGCGCGTGATGGTCGAGAAACGGCTTGCCGAACACATCGGCACTGGTAATGTTGCGGCGGCTGTGGCAGTGGGCGCAACTATCGAGCTGGGCGGCGGCACTTGCAGTGGCGGCCTGCGCCGGCGTTTTGCTCAAGCTGGCAGTGGACAGGCCATCGATATATTCCCAGACACCGGCTCGGCGCAGAGACCGCAGGCCTTTATCGCCGGCGCTGCGCTCAGCGGCCGGCAGCGCCGCCCAGGCCAGGTGCCCGGCGCCGGCGCCGTGACAGGCCTCGCAGGCCACGTCGATCTCCGCCCAGGTAGTATCGAAGCGGTTTTGCGCCAGGGAAAAGTTCTTTTGCAGGCCGGTGGAATGGCACTCGGCACAGCGGCTGTTCCAGTTGAAATAGGTGCCGCTCCAATGCAGCTCATCGGCGGGGGCAATGGCCTCGTCCGGCTGCAGGTGAAACCAGCGCTGGCCGCCCTCGGCGCGCGGGCGGCTGTCCCAGGCGATGGTCAGCGCCTGCAGGCGGCCGCCGGGAAGAGCCACCAGATACTGTTGCAGGGGCTCGACGCCGAAAGTGTAAAGCACCTCGAACTCGCGCTGCTCGCCGCTGCCGTCCCGGGTTTTGACAAAGAAACCGCCGTCGCGGCGGTAAAAGCGCGAGCGTTCGCCGAAATAGCTGAACTCGGCATCGCCGAAATCTCCCAGCACCGTCGCCGCCGATGCCACCTGCATGGCGAGATCGTGGTGGGAGTCGCGCCACAACTGGTACTGTTGCTGGTGGCAGTCTGCACAGCGGGCACTGCCGACAAATTCACTGCCCCCGGCAAGTGGCGCCGGGCACCACGCCGCCAGCCATAATACCAGTGCCGGAATACGGCGGCAGCCCGACATAAACAATCAGCCTCCGCGCCGTTTCAACAGATCGGCGACGGCAGCGGCCGGCAGCGCCGGCAGCCGGTGACCGTCTTTACCGCCCAGCGTCCGGGCCTTAAACAGGGAGTTGTAGATGGCCTCTTCGGTGGCCTCGGCAACCGCCTGATAAAGTGGCGACTGGCGGGCGTTGGACAGCACCTTGTAATTGCCGAGCCCCGAGCGCTTCAACAGCGAACGGCGCACCTCTGCCGCGGTTGAAAAAGCGATCACATAATCGCCCGAGCCATTGCGCATATGGCTGCCGGTGCGGGCCAGGCCGATAACCGCCCTTTTTGCCAGCCGCTCCAGGTTGCGGTCCGACAGCGGCGCGTCGGTCGCCACCACGATGATAATCGAACCGTCGCCGGCGGCCGCCGGCAGCGGGCTGTCAGCCCGCTGCAGCGCTTCGTCGACCGCCATGCCCTGAATGATCAGGCGCCTGCCGTAATTGCTCTGTACCAGCACGCCGACCCTGTAGCCGCCCTGTTTCTCCGGCAGCTGGCGCGAACTGGTGCCGATACCGCCTTTATAGCCGAAGGCGCGGGTACCGGTACCGGCACCCACATTGCCCTCGGCCACCGGCCCGGGCTTTGCCGCTTTGATGGCGTTGATCACATCGCGCTTGCTGACGGCGCGGCGGCGAATATCGTTGAGATAGCCGTCATTGGTTTCACCCACCACCGCATTGACCGAACGCACCAGCTCATTGCCGGGCTGCGCCAGGGTCCATTCGATGATGCCGGCCATGCCCTCGGCTACGTTCAGGGTATTGGTCAAGACGATGGGGGTTTCGATTTCCCCCAGTTCATCGATCTGCGTCGAACCGGCAAATTTGCCGTAACCGTTGGCGCGATAAAACCCCGCCGGCGTTTTGTCCTGATACAGATTGCCGCCGTGCGGCAAAATGGCGGTCACGCCAGTGCGAATCCGCTCGCCCTCAATCAGAGTGACATGGCCGACCGTCACGCCCTCGACATCGGTAATCGCGTTCAAAGGGCCGGTAGGCAGCACCCCGACCGGACCCACCGCCTCGCGAAAGCGCGGCCGCTCATCCTCGGCAGCGACCGGCGCGGCCATAAAAGCCAGCGCAATAACAAGCAGATTAACAGGGGAGAGTTTCATCGTTTATGTCCGTTGACATCCATGGCTAACAAGCGCGCGGGCGCGGCGCCATAGCGTAACACAACAGCGGCGGAAAATTTCACTGCGCCGCCCCAAAGTACCTCTGTCACTCCCCTTACCATGACGGCAGTCCCGGCGTGGCAACCGCCCTACCCGGCAAGACCGCCGCGACGCAGCCTCTTTCACAGACAGCTTTCCAGCAGTGAACCGCTGAGCCAGCACCACCAGCGGGAGAACAGGCTTAGGCGCCACCCGGGTCGGTTCACGCCGCACTGCACTACCGCCCATGTTTTTTCAGTCGCAATTGCGCCCGAATCACCCGCAACGCCTCTCCGTCTTTCTCCCGCAGCGTCTCCTTAATCGCCGCGATATGCGCCTCTGCCGCCCGCCGCGCAGCCACGGCTTTGCCCTGCAGAACTGCCCGGTACAACTTTTTGTGCTGACTGTCAATCAAGCGCTTATGGCTGGCCTGGTGGTAGAGATTATTCAGCGACGCATATACCGAAGTCAGCAGCAAATCCGTCAGCGCCCGCAGCGTATGTGACAGCACCGGATTGTGCGCCGCCTCGGCAATCGCCAGATGAAAATCCAGATCGGCTCTGGCCTTCTCATCCACCGGCACATCGGCCGCATGCACCGCCGCCATTTTTTCATAGCAGCCCTCGAGCAAACGGATATCGGCGGCGGTAGCGCGACTGGCCGCCCAGAACGCTGCCCTGCCCTCCAGCAGGGCCCGCACATCCAGCAGGTCGTATAAGGTCTCGGCATTGTTCTTAAACAACTGCAGGATCGGGTCTTGCGGTTGCAGGCGAAGCAGCGCTGCGACGCGGCTGCCCTGCCCCTGGCGGGTCTCGATCAAGCCCCTGCCGCGCAGTTCCTGCAATGCCTCGCGCACCGCCGAGCGCGACAGATCGAACTGCGCACACAGCGCGCGCTCCGACGGCACCCGGTCGCCGGGCTTCAAACTGCCGGCAATGATCATCTGCTCGAGCTGCCGCGCCAGCTGTGTCGACACTTTCACGAAAAGATATCCAGATAGAGACAAAAAGCGCTACTAAGGCTATTTAAGTATCTGTTTAGTATATAAAAATAATTTTGAACTGGTCATACCAGTCTACCAATAGATGGACTTTTTCAAAACACCTGAATTAGCATACTGAATCAGAGCGGAACAAACGCGCGAAAATGCCTTATCACTATGTGCTGTCACAATGTCTTATAAATACGACCCCCAACTCGACGGTGAAATCCGGCCGGTGTCACGGCCGGTACTGCTGCAAAGCCTGACGGCGGTAATCCCGGCCGCAGCGATCCTGCACAGCGAAGAGCAACTGAAACCCTATGAATGCGACGGCCTGTCGGCCTACCGGGTCACCCCCATGCTGGTGGTACTGCCGGAAACCGTCGAGCAGACAGGCGCCGTGCTGAAGGTATGCCACCGGCTCAAGGTGCCGGTAGTGGCGCGCGGTGCCGGCACCGGACTGTCCGGCGGCGCCCTGCCGCTGCAGCAGGGGGTTTTGCTGGTGCTGTCCAAGCTCAATGAAATTCTGCATATCGACCTGGAGAACCGGACGGCAGTGGTACAGCCCGGCGTGCGCAATCTGGCGATTTCCGAAGCGGTCGCGCCGCACGGCCTCTACTATGCCCCCGACCCCTCGTCGCAGATAGCCTGTTCAATCGGCGGCAATGTCGCCGAAAACGCCGGCGGCGTGCACTGCCTGAAATACGGCCTGACGGTGCACAATATCCTCAAACTCAATATGCTCACCATTGAAGGCGAGCTGCTGACCATCGGCAGCGATGCCTTCGATACGCCCGGTTTCGACCTGCCGGCGCTGGTGACCGGCTCAGAGGGTATGCTCGGCATCATTGTCGAGATCACCGTCAAACTGCTGCCCAGACCGCAGGCGGCAAAGGTATTGATGGGCGTGTTTGACGATGTGCAGAAAGCCGGTAATGCGGTGGGTGCGATCATCGCCGGCGGTATTTTGCCGGCGGGCCTGGAAATGATGGACAACCTCGCCATCCGCGCCGCCGAGGACTTCATTCAGGCGGGCTACCCGCGCGAGGCCGAGGCTATTCTGCTGTGCGAGCTGGACGGCATTGCCGAGGACGTCGACAGCGGGGTTGAAAAAGTCGGCGGCATTCTCCGCGACGCCGGTGCGACCGAAACGCGTATCGCCAGAGACGAAAACCAGCGCAAATTATTCTGGGCCGGCCGCAAAAGCGCTTTTCCGGCGGTGGGCAGGCTGTATCCCGATTACTATTGCATGGACGGCACCATCCCGCGGCGGCAGCTGGCGGCGGTGCTGCACGCCATGGGCGAATTGTCGGCGCAATATCAGCTGCCGATCGCCAATGTCTTTCACGCCGGCGACGGCAACCTGCACCCGCTGATTCTGTTCGACGCCAACAAACCCGGTGAGCTGGAAAAGGCCGAGGCCCTGGGCGGCAAAATTCTCCAACTGTGTATCGAGGCCGGCGGCACCATTACCGGCGAGCACGGTGTCGGCCGGGAGAAAATCAATCATATGTGCCTGCAGTTCAACACCGAGGAAATCCGCCAGTTCCACGCGGTTAAGAGAGCGTTCGACCGCGAGCAGTTGCTCAACCCGGGCAAAAATATCCCCACCCTGGCCCGCTGCGCCGAGTTCGGTGCCATGCACGTCCACAACGGCGAACTCCCCTTTCCCGAACTGGAACGCTTTTAGGCCACTGTCATATGGAAGGGGACCAGGACCAAAGCCGGCTGCTGCAAAATCAACTGCAACAGGCCCTGGGCGAGGGCAGGGCACTGCGTATCGCCGGTGGCGACAGCAAGCGCTTTTACGGCAACCGGGTTGATGGCGAGATACTCAGCACGCGGCAGCACCGCGGCATTATCGCCTACGAGCCGAGCGAACTGGTATTGACCGCCCGCGCCGGCACGCCGCTGCGCGATATCGAGGCGGCGGTGGCGGCCAGCGGGCAGATGCTGGGCTTTGAACCGCCCCATTTCGGCGCCGGCGCCACTCTCGGCGGCGCCGTCGCCAGCGGCCTGAGCGGCCCGCGCCGCGCCTACAGCGGTGCGCTGCGCGATTTCGTGCTCGGCGCCAAAGTGCTGAACGGGCGCGGTGAGATACTGCAGTTTGGCGGTCAGGTCATGAAAAATGTCGCCGGCTACGATATCGCCAGACTGATGGCCGGCTCTCTCGGCTGCCTCGGCGTCATCCTCGAGGTCTCGCTGAAATTGCTGCCGCGACCGGAGGCCGAGCAGACCCTTTGCTTCGCCTTGAACAGTCGGGCAGCGGCGGCGAAAGCCAACCGGCTGTTGACTCAGGCGGTGCCGCTGAGCGGCGCCTGCTATAGTGACGGCCAGTTATTCATCCGCCTGTCCGGTGCCGGCGAAACCCTCGCGCGCTGCGCGCAGACACTGGGCGGCGATGGCGGCGACAGTGATATCTGGGCCGCCGTGAAAGAACAGACCGGCGATTTTTTCAGCGCCAGTGACCTGCCACTGTGGCGACTGTCGGTACCGCCGGCAACCGACCCGGCGGCACTCTCGGCAGCGGCGGCGGCAGCTACCTTATGGGACTGGGGCGGCGCTCTGCACTGGATCAAAACCCGGCTGGCGGCCGATGAAATGCGTGCGATTGCGGCAACAGCCGGCGGCCACGCGACATTATTCCGCAGCGCTCAAGCGCCCGGCGACGGTGTATTTCAGCCACTGTTACCGGGGCTGAAAAAAATTCACGGCAACCTGAAACAGGCCATGGACCCCCACCGGCTGCTCAATCCCGGCCGTATGTACGCGGACTTTTAACGATGCAGACCAACTTACCGCAAGCTCTGCTGCTGACTCCGGAGGGCCGCGAGGCCGACCGCATCCTGCGCAGCTGTGTACACTGTGGCTTCTGCAATGCCACCTGCCCCACTTATCAATTGCTGGGGGACGAACTGGACGGGCCGCGCGGCCGTATCTACCAGATAAAAAACGTGCTGGAAGGCGGCCGGGCCGGCGCCGAGACCCAGCTGCACCTGGACCGCTGCCTGAGCTGCCAGGCCTGCGAGACGACCTGCCCTTCGGGCGTGGAATACCACAAGCTGCTGAATATCGGCCGCGCCGTGGTGGACAGTCGGGTAGCGCGCCCGCCGTCGCGGCGCTGGCTGCGGTGGCTGCTGGGCGCGGTGCTGCCGCGCCGCCGGCTGTTTACACCGCTGTTGCGGGCGGGGCAGTTGTTCAGGCCCCTGCTGCCGGCCGGGTTGAAAAATAAAGTGCCCAGGCGGGAAAAGAGCGGGCCGTTGCCGCAGACTCGACACCGGCAGAAAATCATTTTAGCGGGCGGCTGCGTGCAGGCGGGCCTGGCGCCCGGCATCAATATTGCTGCGGCCCGGGTACTCGACCGCCTCGGTATCGAAACCCTACAGGTCAGGGAGGAAAGCTGTTGCGGCGCGCTGAACTACCACCTCGACTCCCAGGACCGCGGTATCGCCCTGGCCAGGCGCAATATAGATGCATGGTGGCCCTACATCGAAAACCATGGCGCCACGGCCATCGCCAGCAGCGCCAGCGGCTGCGGCGCTTTTATCAAGCAATATGCCGAGCTGCTGGCACACGAGCCGGATTACGCCGACAAGGCAAGGCGAGTGAGTGCCCTGTGCAAGGATATCAGCGAGATCGTCAGCGCGGCGCCGCGACTGCAGGCATTGCGCGCAAAAACCGGAACCAAGGTCGCTTTCCACAGCCCCTGCACGCTGCAGCACGGACAAAAAATCACCGGCCTGGTGGAAGGCCTGCTGCAACAGCTCGGCTTTCAGCTCACCGCGGTGCGCGACAGCCATTTGTGCTGCGGGTCGGCCGGCACCTATTCGATTTTACAGGCGGATTTGTCGGCCCGGCTCAGGGCCGACAAGGTCGCCGCCCTGACGGCGGAGCAGCCGGACTTGATCGCCACCGCCAATATCGGCTGCCTTATGCACTTGCGCACCAGCACCGATACGACAGTCAGGCACTGGATAGAGGTTGTGGCTGAGGGGATGGTCTAGAAGCTGTTTCATAACTCGCCTCGCTGCGGCCGAGAGTTATGCAACGGCTGCTAGCAATTATCAACCTGTGTTGGCGCCGGCAGTGGCAGCAGTAGCGACATTTTTGCCCGCCGCTTCAACCTTATTCAAGCCAAACGAATCCAGCATCGCCCCCAGCGCCGGCACGATCAGCATCTGAATACCGGTGCCCATCACCACCCCGGCGGCGATACTGACGGCCATGGGGATCAGAAACTGCGCCTGCACGCTCTGCTCCAGAATCAACGGCGAAACGCCGAGAAAGGTTGTCAGCGCGGTCAGGAAGATGGGGCGGAAGCGGTTTTTACCCGCCTCCACCCAGCTCAGTCGCGGCTCCATGCCATTGCGGCGCATCTCGTTGGCAAAATCGATCTGTACCAGCGCGCCGTTGATTACCACCCCGGTCAGACCGACCAGGCCGAAAATACTCAGCAGCCCGAGATTAATCCCCAGCAGCACATGGCCCAGCACCGCGCCGACCAGGCCGAAGGGAATGGCCATCATGACGATGATCGGCTGCAAATAGGAGCGAAACGGAATCGCCAGCAAAGTGAAGATGGCAAATAAGGCCAGCAGAAAATTGCGCCCCAGCACACCGCCGACCTCCGCCTGCTCGCGCTGCTCACCGCCGAAATCGAAACTGACGCCGGGCAGCCGCTGTTCGACTTGCGGCAGTACCTGCGCGCGCAGATAGTCATTGGCTATCTGCCCGGTAATCACATTGTCGTCCACATTGGCGGTAATGGTGATGATGCGCCGGCCATTGCGGCGGTTGATGGTGGCGGGGCTGAGGCCCTCCTCAATGACCGCCACCTGATTCAGCGGCACGAAATCATTGCCTGGCGTGGCAATTCTCAAATCGTAGAGGTCACTGATGTAGCGGCGCTCCTGCTGCGGCAGCCGTACATAAACCCGAACCTCGTCGCGACCGCGCTGCACGCGCAGCGCTTCGCTGCCAAAAAACGCCGCTCTCACCTGGCCCGCCAAGGACTCCAGCGTCAGGCCATAGCGGCGCGCCTCGTCTTTTAGCAGGACCTTGAACTCGCGCTTGCCGGCATCGAGATCGTTGCGGATATCGTACACGCCGAGCAGGCTGCCGAGGCCGGTTTCCACCGCGTCGATTGCCTCGCGCAGCGCTACATCGCTCTGCGCCGAGACTTCGAGCTGCACCGGAAAACCCAGCGATACCAGGTTGGAGTCCACGCTGATCTGGGCAACCCCGTGCAATTCGGCCAGGGCCCGGCGCCAGCGCTCTTCCAGCAGCGATGAGGAGAAGTCGCGCTGCTCCGGCGGTATCAGCTCAAACAATACAGAGGCCTGGTTGGGCCCCGGAATACTGACAGCGCCCCCGGTCGGCGGCGCGGTACTGTCCTCTGCGCCGACCAGCAGGTAACGGGCGGAAATGATCTCGCCGCCACCGGCAAACTCCGCCGCGATCTCGGCGGCAACGGCGGTGCCGATCTCGGCGACCCGGGCGGTGACAGCGCTGCTGCGTTGCAGTGAGGTGCCCTCCGGCATCTCGATACTGGCGGTGACATACTGGCCCTCGATCTGCGGGAAAAAGCTGAACTTGACATAGCCGGCCGACAGCACGCCGAAGGTCAGCAGCAGACAGCTAAAGCCGCCCAGCAGCGTTACCCCCCAGTGGCGGGTGGCAAAGTGCAGGGCCCGCTCCAGCGGGCCGTCGACAAAGCGTCTCAAGCCGCGATCGGCCCCCTGCCGCAGCCGGTCGAATAACTGAAACAGCCGGCCGGAGGGCGTTTTGCCGACATCGATATGTGACAGGTGGTGCGGCAGGATCAACAGCGACTCCACCAGCGACAGCGACAGTATGATAATGACGACGGCCGGGATATCGCCGAGAAACTTGCCTATTGTGCCGGGCAGAAACAGCAGTGGCACAAAAGCCGCCACGGTGGTGGCGACGGCGAAGATAACCGGCGTCGAGACCCGCTGCGCGCCGCTGACCGCGGCTTTCATCGGCTGCAGGCCGGCCTCGCCCTTGGCGAAAATATTCTCGCCGGTAACGATGGCATCGTCGACAACGATGCCGATCGCCAGAATGAAGCCGAACATCGATAACTGGTTAATGGACAGGCCGAGAACCGACATCACCATCAGGGCAGCGATAAACGACACACCGATGCCGAGCGCCACCCACAGCGCCAGGCGCAGATCCAGAAACAGTGACAGTGCTATACATACCAGCAGCAGGCCGATCACCGCATTTTTAATCAACAGCGACAGGCGGCTTTCCAGCTCCTTGGCGTCATTGCGCCATATCGCCACATCGACGCCGGGCGGCAGACTCGGTCGCAGCTCGGTGTCGAGGTAGTTTTTGACATCCTCGACCACGTCCAGAACGCGTTCGTCACCGATACGGAAAACCTGCAGGAACACCGCCGGCTGACCGTTGAAGGTCGCCGATTCGGCGCGCTCGGTAAAGCCGTCCACCACACCGGCTATGTCCTTGAGTCGCACCACGCCGTCCTCAGCCGAGGAGCGCACAATGATTTCCTCGAAGTCCCGCTGGGTAAAGTTGCGCCCCAGTGTGCGCACCAGCACGTCTTCAGCGGCGGTATCGATATCACCGGCGGGCAGCTCGAGACTTTCGCCGCGCACGATGGCCGACAGCTCGACCAGCGTCAGGCCGTAAGCGCGCAGCGTATCCTGCGGTACTTCGATGGATATCTCATAGTCGCGGGCGCGAATCACTTCCACCAGGGAGATATTGCCCAGCAGCGAGAGTTCATCCCTGACCTGGTAGACAAGTTCGCGCAATACCGGCTCGCTGACATCGCCAAACAGCGCGACTTCCACCACCCGCGTGCGGTTACTGATCTGGGTGACCACCGGCTCCTCGGCTTCCTCGGGAAATACCGTGATACGGTCCACTTCGGATTTGACATCGTCGAGCGCCTTGCTGATATCGGTGGCGCGCTTGAATTCGAGTTTCACATAACCGACACCGTCGCCGGCGGTTGCCGTCATTTCCGCGACACCCTCGATACTCTGCAGGCGCTGCTCCAGCGGCTGAATAATGGACTGCTCGATCTCACCCGGCGCAGCGCCGATATACCGCACCTCGACCTGAATGATTTCCAGGGTAAATTCGGGGAACACTTTCTGCGCCACGGTATTCAGGCTGACCAGGCCGGCCACCAGCATAAACCCCATCAGCAGATTGGCGGCTACCGGGTGTTCGGCAAACCAGGCGATGGTGGCTTTCACGGTGTCGGCTCCGGCGGCGCGGTATCGGCGCGGGCCATAGCGGTGCCGGCGGCCCTTATCTGCACCTCGGCACCGGGCAGTATCCGCGCCGGCAACTGGTAGACGGCTACCGCCCCGCTATTGGCGGGCAGCGCCAGTTTGACGAATGCCCGGGCGGCGGAGGTGACCAGTGTATGGGTCGGCACGGTTTCGATCACCCCCCTGCTGGCGCCGTCGGGCCTGACATACCAGAGGCTGCGATCGCTTCTGAGCGCGTCGCGGGGTACCTGCGCATAGACGCCGACATCGCGACCGGGAATCAACACCGTGGCAAACATGCCGGTCAACAGCGGCGGCGCCTCCATTTGGGTCGGCGCCAGCGGCGTGCCGCGCTTGTTTGGGTTCTCGACCCGCACCACCAGATCAATCGTGCGGGTGACAGTATCGAGGCCGGCTTCGATCTGCCGCACCACACCCGGCCACTCGAATACGGCAGTGCCAAAGGGCGCCTGTACGCGCACATCGATGGCGGTGTCGCCAGTGGCAAACAAGCCGTCTACCAGCGCCGCATCGGATTCGTTCAAGGCCACCGTGACCTGGTAAACATCGTCGGCATAGATCTGGCCGAAGCTCTCACCGGGGCTGAGAACATCGCCGATACTGACCTGCTCACTTTCGACACGGCCGTTGAAAGGCGCGCTGATCACGGTTCTGCGCAGATCGACCGCGGCGCTGTCCAATAGCGCCCGCACCCGCGCCACCTCGGCCCGGGCGCCTGCCAGCGCCGCCTCGCGCTGATCGACATCGTCGCGACTGGTGGCCTGGCGCTGGAAGATCTGCCGCGCCCGCACCGCCTGGATTTGCGCCAGCTCGAGATCGGCTTCGGCCCTGCTCAACTGCGCCTCGAATTCCGCCACTCTGGCTGCGTAGGGTGCGGGATTGATCACCACCAGACGCTGCCCCTCGATAAAGCGCCCACCGGCCTGCAGTGCCTTGTCGACAAAGACCACATCGCCGGCAACCTGGGCCTTCAGCTCCACATCGGCTACCGGTTCGACCCGGCCGCTGCCGGAAATCTCGATCGCCCCGCTGCGCCAGATAATCGGCACACCCTCGACCAATGGCACACTGTCGCGCGGCGGCGCTGCCTGCGGCTCGGGTTTCAGCAGGTGCAGCAGGCCGAAGCCGGCGAGACCGGCGGCCAGAATAGCCGCTCCCAGGCGGCGCGAGGGTTTCGGCGCAGGCTTATCACTCGGCGGCATAGGGCACCTCGGCGGCAAAGATTTTGCGTGTGTTATCGACCACCATGGCCTTGACTGCGCGGGTATCGCTGGGCGACAGCGCCGGCTTGCCCAACAGATCCAGCACCGACCGGCGGTTAGTGCGGAATATCAGTATCTGCCCGAAAAGCGTTTGCGCCAGAATGCGGTTGCCCAGCTTGTCGGCGGGTCGCCGCCTGATCACCCCCACCAGATGCGCGCACATATGCTGCACATCGTTGTGCCCGAGGTTGCTGTCGGGCGACCCTGCGTCGAGTTGAAAGCGGACGATAAACCGCGCCCAGCGCTCGGTTGCGGAGGAATCGGGCACCAGCAAATCGACCATGACACACTGCAGCTCGGTAATTAAGTCGAGGGCTTTTTCCGCATCGTCGTCGGCCTCCTGCACAAACTGCGCAATCTGCGCCGCAACCGGCCACATATGTTGCCGGATCAGGGTGGCGATATGGTCGGCCACGGCCTTGTACAGCCCCTCTTTACCGCCAAAGTGGTAAGTGACGGCACCGACGTTGACGCCGGCCCCCTCGCACAGCCTGCGCACCGACACACCGTCATAGCCGTAGTTGCCAAACATATCGAGAGCGGTGTCGATAATCCTGCTGCGCGCCTGCGCACCGGCACCGGGTGTGTTTTGTTCCAAGGCGTCTGTCATGGTTTCCAAGCGTCGAGACCCATATCACTGCAACGCTAGTTTAGTGGTAAAAACATGTCAAACGTTTGAACATAACTTAACAGTCTATATTTCGCTAAATTTATAAATTACCAATAAAAACAATTAGTTATAAATTTTGTATAAAATTTTTAATCTTGATTCAAACAAACGTTTGAAGTATTTGTAACAGTTTTGATACAAATACGTCGCAACAGGCCCGTGCAATACCGCCGCCGGCCGGCACCGTCTGGCGGCGGCCTCTGCCGATCCGAAATTCGTTCAATATCGCCGTTTGCATCCGTTCTAAGGTATGGCCCGAGACAACAACAAACGGAGCGCGGTATGGGCAACAGCAAAGAGAAAAGATCCACCATGGTGGATGTCAGCAGTATTCCGTGGGTACCGTTCGCCCTCGAGGGTACCTCCTTCAAGCCCCTGCACTACGACGACGACCAGGGCAAGGCGACGTTTCTGCTGAAAGTGCCGGTGGGCTGCAAAGCGCCCCTGCACCGCCATCTGGCAGCGGTTGAGGCCTATGTGATTCAGGGCGGTTTCAGCTATGAGGGCGAGGGCTCGGTCAGGCAGGGCGACTATGTCTACGAGCCCAGCGGTGTGGTGCACGAACCGGGGCCGGACGGCGACGAGGACCTGATTTTAATGGTAGTGGCCCAGGGGCCGATTGAAGGTATCGATGAAAACGGCGATCCGGCGGGTATCATCGACAATGAATTAATGCGGCAGTTTGCGCGGCAAGGGGGGATCGGGCATTTATTGCACGGAGATACCTGAACAATACAGCTAACAGTTTACAGCCATTCACCACGCCGTATAGCTGTAAACTGTCAGCTGTTAGCTTTCAATCCCCATCGAGATAAAACCGCAGTTCCAATCGCGCGCGCAATTCGCCCTGCTGACTGACACCACTGAGGTAGCCGATCTCCACAAACCAGCCGGTCGCATCGGCAAACTCACCGGTACCGCCCACCACTACCCCCCGTTCGCCCGGCAGGGGGCCGACCGTATTGCGCTTGGTCAGATTACCGCGCCAGCCGCCCTCAGTATTGCGCGCGGCCTCGAAGACATCGAAGATTTCTTTTTTCAGGCTCTCGCGGTGATAGCCGAACAGCGAGCCGCGCCCCGGAATCACTACCGTCCAGTAAGTGTCCCAGGGCGTATCGGCCTGCAGCGGCAGATCGGGAAAATATTCCAGCTCGCTGGTAATGCCAATGATATTACCGTCCCGATCGCGCACTTTCCCCACCAGCACCAGCGTACTGTCGACAGGCGTATTGTTCAGCGACTTGATACCGGCGGGATACAGCCCGATCGCCACCTGCTCGCCGTGGGTAATGGCCAACAGATCATCCGGCGCATGCAAGTAAACAGAAACCGTCTTCCCCTCATCCGCAACCGCACCATCCTCAGCCGCACCTGCACCAATCGCAAGCACCAGCAAAAAACAACCGCCAACCCTACCTCTACCCATAGACCCAACCCCCTCCCAGGCAAACCACATCAAAAAAAGATACCCCCAGCCCGCAACTAACAACTAGCGACTAGAACCTATCAACTAAAAACTATAAACCACCGCCACCCCCCACTCGCGCCCGCGCGCCGGCGTGACCTCGGCGGTGCCGAGGCTGTCCAGGGCCGAGCCGCCGGAAACAAAATACGCCTCGTCGCCAACATTGCTGACAAAGGCCGCAATCTCGTACCTGCCATCAGCCGACCGATAGGCGCTGCGCAGATTGGCAACACCGTATCCGCTCTCCTCGAGCGACCGGGTATTGATCGCCTCCAGGAAAAAGGCATCGGTATAACCGTAGTCCAGGCGGTTTGACCAGCTGGCGCCGTTGCCGAGCGGGTAGTCATAGGTCAGGGCCAGGTTGGCGTTGTAGTCGGGCGTCTGAAACAGCTCACTGTCGGTGGTGATGCCCACTGCATTGCCGATATCGTCATACTCCGCATCCAGATAGCCCAGACCGAACTGCAGTGTCAGCCTGTCGCTCAGCAGCGCGGTAAGCTCCACCTCCATGCCGTTGATACTGGCCCGGGCGGCATTCTGCAGCAGGGAAATAAAGGTGCCCGTCACCGGGTCGAGAGAGCGCGACAGCAGTTGAATGTCCTTGTAGTCGTTGACAAACAGCGCGGCATTCAGGCGCAGGCGCCTGCCCAGCAGGTCGGCCTTGACACCGACTTCAAGCGAGCGCAGAAATTCCGGCTCATAGGTCTGCAGGGCACCCTCGGTGGTGGGGCGGGCATTGAAACCGCCGCTTCTGAAACCGCGAGAAGCGGAGGCGTAAAACAGGGTATCGTCGTTCAACTGGTAATCCAGGCCCGCCCGATAGGAAAACTCCTGCCAGTCTTCAGCGGCCGTGGTGCCGGGCGGAAATATTACCGCACCCGAACCCTCGCGAAAGCTCTGTATGGCAAAATTCTTCTCTTCATCGGTATAGCGCAGCCCGATATTGAGCGTCCAGGCGTCGGCAAACAGGTAGGACAAGTTGCCGAACAAGGCATTGCTGGTTACCTCCTGTTCCGTGAGAATATTGAGATCCAGGTCCAGCGCAACGTTGATGGGATTACCGGCACAACCGGGGGCGACAAACGGCGCTGCGCAGGCGTCGCCGTTGACCTGCCCGGGCAGAGCCTCCAGCGCCGCAAACAGGCCGCTGCCCAGGCGCGGCCGGTTAAAGTCCGAGGCATCCTCCTTGTAATAGTAAAAGCCCAGCATCCAATTCAGGCGCTGGTCGCGCGCAGTTCCCAGCAACTGCAGCTCCTGGCTGACCTGGTCCTGCTCGACCCGGTTGGCCGTCTCCACATACTGCAGCGGTGTGCTGTCACCGTCGCGACTAAAATCCGCCTGCATATCGCGATAGGCCGTGATCGAACGCAGCGTCATGTCGGCCAGCTGCCACTCCAGGGTGGTATTGACGCCGATGATATCGAGATCGTCCCGGCTGGGCCCGGTCTGGCGCGTGCGGCTGTAATCGGCGCGCGCCGCCGCCGCATCGGCGGGTGTTAGCGCCACGCCGCCGACATTGAGGCCATTGTACAAACCGATTACCGAGCCGGCCGGATTGATTTCCGCCAGCAGCGACGGCATGGAAGACTGGCGCTGCCGGGTTGCATCGGCAATGAAAGTCGCACTGAAGGTGTCAGTGGGCGCCCAGCTCAATGCGGCGCGTGATACCAGCTGATCGATATCCCCCAGTTCGCCGCCATCCAGCAGACGCTCTACATAACCGTCGCGGTTATTGCTGGCCAGGGAAAACTGTGCGGCCACCCCGTCGGCAAGCGCACCGCCGACGGACAGCTGAGTATCCACCCGCGCGTCCTCACCGAGAACCAACTTGGCGGTACCCTCAAAGTCTTCACCCGGTCGTTTGGTAACGACATTGATGGCACCGCCGATGGTGTTCTTGCCGAATACCGTACCCTGGGGCCCGCGCAGCACCTCGATGCGCTCCACATTGAGCAGGTCCAGTACCGAGCCGCTGGTGCGGCCGAGATATACCCCATCGAGGTAAACACCCACACCGGGATCGGTGGTAATCAGAAAATCAAACTGGCCGACACCGCGAATACTGGCGCCGAGGCTGGAACCGCCGCTATTGCCCTGGGAAAAAGCCAGGTTCAGATTGGGAGTAAAATTTCCCAGCGTGGAAATATCCGATACCGTCAGTGCCTGCAGGTCATCGGTGCCGAAGGCCGTTACCGAGACCGGTGTCTGCTGCAGCGACTCCTCGCGCTTGCGCGCGGTAACATAGATCTCTTCGAGTACCGGTTCATCGGCCCGCACGGCCTGATAAGGTGGCAACGCAAAAACAGCGCACAGCGACCAGAGCAACACAGCCGCACGACAGTCATCATACTTACCAGAGACAAACATGATCTCCCCCTCTCATCTTTTATTATCGGGGGCAGCGTCTTACTCCCCTTTTTATACCTTAGGAGATCGGCCGGGGACGATATTGAACAAAATTAAGATGTACTGTGACTGATACCCTGAAACGCCCCCGGCGTCATGCCGTACTGGCGTTTGAAGTGACGGTTGAGATGGGACTGGTCGGCAAAGCCGGCGGCTGCAGCTGCCGAACTCAGCGGCAGGTCCTCCTGGATAAGGCGGCGCGCAAGATCGACACGCATGGCGATTTGAAACTGATTGGGCGGCAAGCCCATCTCAGACTTGAACAACGAGACCAGATAGCGCTCGTCCAGCCCCACCGTCGAGGCCAGCTCGGTCAGCGATACGCCGCCGGTGAAGTTGGCGCCGATCAACTCCACAGCCCGGCGGATTGCCGGGTGGACATCATGCCGGCAGCGGGCCGGTCGCAGGCGCGCGGAACGCCCCCATATACCCGCCACCAGTTCGACGATAAGCTGCAGCTGGCGGTCGCGATCGGCAGCCGCCACGCTGTTGCGGATAAAGCCGGCCAGCAGCCTGTTGGCCTGTGCCGCCGGCAGTATCTTCAGCGGCAAAAAATCGATCCCGGATTCGGCGACACCGGTGCGCCGCGACAGGGCTACACGCACACTGTCGACAGGGATATGCAGCAGATAAAAGGAAAAGCCCGGCAGCGGTTCACCGCTGTGGGGCTGATGCGGTGGAATGACCGCAGCCTGGCCGGCGTGGAAAAAATAACTGCGGCGTTTCTGCCTGACTTTTTGCCTGACATGACCGGCGCCGCTCTTCAGCCAGATGATTTCCAGCACATCGTGCAGATGTTCCGGATAGGACATGGCGTGGTCGCTGCTTTCGATAATATGTAAACCGTCGACCAGCTGTGACTGCCAGAACTGAAACTCAGGTATGGCAGCCGCCAGAGACGATAGGACATCGCCGCCTTTTATACTTTTCATGACCTACAGTATAAGGAATATGGCCGGCATTTAAAGACCTGTTGCCAGCGGGGCAGCGAATCAGCGGTGCATAATCTGCATGCCGCCGTCAATGAACAGTTGAGTACCGGTAATATAGCGGGCCTCATCGGAGGCCAGGTACAGCGCCGCGGCCGCCACATCCTCCGGCTCGCCGAACTCGCCCATGGGTATCTGCTGCAGAAACTCGGCTTTGACAGCATCGGCCGATACCTCATTGGCGCTGGCCGTGCGCTCGAATAAGCCCTCCAGCATCGGCGTCATGATCTGCCCCGGGTGCAGAGAGTTGCAACGCACATGAGGCCTGCCCTGGGCACCGTACTGCGCCACCGACATGGTCAGCTGCCGCACGCCGGCTTTGGAGGCACCGTAGGCAGTGATAAAGGGAGTTGCCATCACGGCGGCAACAGAGGAAAGGTTGACAATGGCACCGCCACCGGCGCGACGTATGGCCGGCAGAGCGGCCCGGCAGCCGAGGAAGACACCTTGCAGATTGACATCCATCACCTGGCGCCAGTGTGCCAGCGGCGTATGCTCGGGGTCGTCGCCGGATTCGCTCAGCGCGCCGCAACCGGCGTTGTTGATCAGCGTATCCAGCCCGCCGAGGCGCTGCTCCGCCGCGGCGATGACGGCGTCCCACTGCGCCTCTTCGGTCACATTCTGCGGTACAAAAGCAGCGCCCAGTTCCGCAGCCAGCGCTTCACCGGCGGCGGTATTGATATCGGTAATTACAAGCCCGGCGCCCTCGCGCGCAAAGCTCTGGCAGATTGCTCTGCCAATCCCCGAGGCGGCACCCGTTACCAGAGCGCGTTTTCCGGTCATTCTACTCATCATCTCACCTTATTATCAGCGTATTGCCCTATTAGCATAATGGGTATAACCGCATTGTCTTGAACGAAATTTGGATTCGGTCGAGGCTGGCAGCTGCTGCTTCAGCCTGGCGATTTTTGTCAGCGCGCCAATTGCAAAAACAGACTCCAACAGGCCAAATGACAAACTCATCATGGTAAGAACTTCCATCCTGTTTTCCTCTTTTTGAGCATGCAAATACGGAAAAGCAAGCGACTTGCAGGAATTCAATCTTCCCGCGAATAAAAGACCTCATCAACTGTCAATGCATACGACCACGCTTACACAGTACCCATTGCAGCTACCCCTGCGGCTGAGGGTAGCCCATCCGACCAGGTTCCACCTCAGACTACCGCCGGTGCCGCATTTCGCTACTTTGCCGATAGGTTCAGCCACCGCTTGCCTCCAGCGCGCCACCGCCCTAGCTTTAGCCGCAGTTATCCGGCGCCAGGGCGCCCAAGTCCCTTACTTAATGGAGCAACGATATGCGAGTCAAACGGCTTATCGCGTCTTTTGGCGCGAGTTTCGAGAACTTTGTCAGCAAGGTGGAAAACCACGAGGCGGTGGCGGACTGTGTCATCGCCGATGTACGCGCGGCGGCGGCAAAGCTGCGCGTACAGATCAATCGCATCCAGCAGCAATTGCAGCGCATGGGCGGCGAGCGGGACAAACTGCTGGCCGAACAAAACCGCTGGCGGCAGCGCTCGCTCAAACTTGCCGATAGCGACGAGCAGCGCAGCCTGCAGTGTGTCAGGCAGTTCCGGCTGAGCAACGATCGCCTGCAACAGGTCGAGCATCAACTCGCGGAATACCGGGCCATGAACACGCGCCTGCAAAAAATTCTGGCCGATGTGGAACGGCGGCTGGAACAACTGCAGCTGCGCAAAACCGCCCTCTCCTCCCGCAGTGCGCGGGCATCGGTGCTCGCCGACACCCAGCGCTGTGACGACCTGGAGGCTATGGAACGGGTGTTTGAGCGCTGGGAAACGGCGGTGCTGGAAGACGAATACCGCGAAGGCCTGTTCGATGAACAAGTCGACAGCTTCGAGCAGGCATTCCTCGATCGGGAGGAACTCGATGATCTGCGCGCGACATTCGACAGTTTTAAACACGCAGCCGGCGATAAAGACGGCGAGGGGCGCAACAATGACTGCTAATACCAACGCCTGTAATACCAACGCCAGCCCTGCCGGCAGCGCGGCCGGGACCAACCCTGCCGGCGCCACGGCCCGCAGTACCGCCGCACTGCTGCGCTGGCTGGGCGCCGGCGCCATGGCACTGTCGGCGCTGGTGTATATGCTGCAGGGGATCGACCAGGTCGACTTGCAGTTGCGCAACTGGGTCTACCTGATATTGATGGGCCTGCTGTGCGGCGGCGGGGTATTGAGCCGGCTGGTGATGGATGACGCCAAAAGCGCGCGCCTGTTGTTTGCCCTGGCCGCCGCCCTGGTGCCGGTACAGTTCTCTCAGCTCGGTGGTATGATTTTCGAGCTTTTGCCGCCACAGCTGTCGCCGGCCTCCGCCGCCAGCGGAGATATCTCACTGCGCTCGACACTGGTTACCGCCGCCGCCACCTTGGCGCTGGCACTGCCGGTGGCCTACGCGGGTTTTTCCGTGCTGACCCGGCAGCAGGCCAAAACGCTCAGCCTGTTGTTTATTTTAGTCAATGCCGCATTGCTGTTCCCGGCTCGCACCGCGCTGCCCGGTATGGCGATTCTGATCGGCCTGTCAGCTGCGCTGCTGGCGCTGGAGCAAAACCTGTTCGCCGCACGGCCCGCTTTTCGCACTCTCGAGGGCAGGGCCGTACGCGCGATGTTCGCCCTGCCGTTTATCATTGCGCTGACCCGGGCCGGCTTTCATATCGATACACTGACCGGCTACTGCGCCCTCGGCGGCATAAGCGGTGCGATGATGATTCTCTGCAGCCGCTACTGGCTCGGCAACAATCCGCTGCGGGCGCTGGCTCAGCTGAGCGGCACAGCAGTGGTGCTGGCCAGTTGGGCAGCCTACTCAGTAAACATTCTGGCATGGCATCAGAATGTCTACCAGCTCACCGCCGCCGCATTACCGGTTAGCGCCTTATTGCTGGCCGTCGGTTCTCAGTCACTGGTACTGGGCCGTTTCTACCGCCTCCTGGCCTGCGTTACAGCGGCATTCACCTGCTATCTGTTGCTCAATGGCGAGGCGACGGTAATAGCCGCCGTAGTATCTCTGCTGCTGGCCGGCGCTCTGCTTGTCTGCGGTATCCGTTTTCGCTTGCGCGAACCGACTCTCACCGGCGCCCTGCTGGCGCTTGTCAGTGCGCTGAGCCTGGCGGTGTTTGCCGTCAGCGATATCAGTACCAGCAACTGGATCATACTGGCGGGCCTGGGACTGGTATTTGTGCTGGCCGCCTCGGCTATCGAGCGTTTCGGTCGCCGCCTGGCCTCGATGGCCAGGGATTCGTGGGGCGAGGTGAACAGCTGGCGCTAGTTACAACTGCCGCTGCAGCCACATAGAGATATCCTCTATCTGGCTGGGGCAGACGGCGTGCTCCATGGGGTAGCTCTTGTAGTCCGGCGAGTACCCCATGCCGCTCAACAGTTCGCGGGCGCGCCTGCCCAGTGCCTCCGGTACCACCGGGTCGTGGATGCCGTGGTAGATATGAATCGGTATCTGCCTGTTGGCGGCGCTCGGGTGTATCGATTCACCGGTGGCAAAATAGCTCGACAGTACCATGAGACCGGCCAGGGGCCTGGGGTAACTCAGGGCGACTTGATAGGCAACTGCACCGCCCTGGGAAAAGCCGGCGAGCACAATCCGCTCACTGTTGATGCCGCGCTCGATTTCCCTGTCGACTAAATCCGCCACTGCAGCGGAAGACTGCATAATCTGCGCCGTATCAATTTTGCGATCGATCGTCATATCCAGAATATCGTACCAGGCGGGCATTACCATGCCGCCGTTGATGGTAACCGGTATTGAGGGCGCGTGGGGGAATACGAAGCGCACTGCCGGCTCCGCCGGTAGTTTCAGTTCCGGTACCAGCGGCTCGAAATCGTGGCCATTGGCACCGAGGCCGTGCAGCCAGATGACGGCGGCAGTGGCCGGGGCGGCGGGTTCTACTTCAACACAGGGTAAATAAGACATCGGGGCTGGCACTCCGGATAAAACCGAGAGAATACCAGCAGGGGGGCTGTTGCGATAGTTTATAAAGCCACACTAAGCATGAATATATACAGTTCATTCGACGGCCAGCGTCTTCCAGCTGTCCGCTGCACTCAGGCGCACCGAGCGGATGCGCTTGTCTTTGTCGACATTGATATGATTGATCTGCCGCGGCCAGACCTCCTGCAGAGCACGCATTTTTACCTGGATGACTTTTACTGCCGCGGGAATCGGCATTTCCTGATAGACCCAAAAGTACTTGCCTTCCACCTGGTGCCCGACACTGTGCAGCGCCAGGCGGCCGCCGTCGCCGTCTCTCAACTGAAAGTGGTCTCGGACATAGTCGCTGAAGCGGGCGCGGGAGTTTTCGTCGGCCAGCAGGTCCGCCGGCTTGCCGAGCAGGCGCAGGGCATGCTCGGCATCGTGAATGTAAAAGCGGTGGCTGACCTCCAGATTACCGCTGCGCGTATTGAACAGCACGGTGGTATAGGCTTCCTTCTGCTGGTGCGCCTGGGTATGGAGGCCGACGGCCAGCGCCGCCAGCAATACAAGAAGTCGCATGCCAGGCACTACTTTTTATAGACTTCTTTTTCCGGTTCTTTCGCCTCGGTTTTGATATCGTGCATGATGTCCCGATGCTCCGGCTGTTTGCTCTTCTCCTTTTTAAACGCCTCTATACGCGATGGAATGATACGCCGCGGGTAGTGATTGTTTTCTACGTCCACATCGGCGGTCTCCCAACCCGGGTCAACCACCAGTGAGACCAGTTCCCGGCGCTTGTCGGTAACAATCAGCTTGCTGACTTTGTGCGGTGAGCGGCGCCAGATTTCCGCCGGGATATAGATATCTTCCTTGCTGCCGTTTTTATAGGTCAACTCCAGCAGAATGGGCATTACCAGGCCGCCCAGATTGCTGAAGTCCACTACGTAATAGTTCTTGTCCTCTTTCACCGCCCGCTGCAGCGCCTCGCGCTCCCGGGGCTTGAGTTTTTCGAGCATCTCCCGATACTCATTGCGCTCTTTGTTGGTGACGGTAAAACGGTCGTTTTTATCATAGAAGTCGCGCACATCTCTATTTAGCTCCACCCAGGTTTTCCTGCCCTCGGCGCGGTTGCGCTCGACAAACAGCGAGCCCGGTTTGTCCAGTTCCTCCTGGCGGCGGCGATCGAAGTCGATATCCGGGTTCTCGGTATCCAGCCGCAGCCGGTGCACCCGATCGATGGCGATATCGACATGGTCGGTAGTATAAAACCAGCCGTACCAGAACCAGTCGAGATCGATACCGGAGGACTCTTCCATGGTGCGGAAAAAATCCGACGGCGTCGGCCGCTTGTTTTTCCAGCGCTGCGCATATTCCTTGAGCGCAAAGTCAAACAGCTCGCGACCCAGAATCACTTCGCGCAGAATATTGAGGGCCACCGCCGGTTTGGCATAGGCATTGGGGCCCAGTTTCAAGACACTGTCGGACTGGGTCATGATCGGCACCTGCACATCCGACTTCATATACTCGATCACATCCCGCGGCTCCACGCCCCAGGGAATATCCGGGTCCCATTCGCGCCCGGCAACACCGTCGAGATAACTGTTCAACCCCTCGTCCATCCAGGTCCACTGGCGCTCATCGGAATTGACAATCATGGGAAAGTAATTGTGCCCGACTTCGTGAATCACCACGCCGAGCAGGAAGCGCTTTTCCGCCAGGGAATAGGTGCGGCTCTCATCTTTGTGCCAGGTGGTGCGCGGGCCGTTGAAGGTAATCATCGGGTATTCCATACCGCCGACCGGGCCGTTGACGCTGATAGAGACCGGATAGGGGTAGTCAAAAGTAAAGCGCGAATACACCTCCATGGCGTGAATGACCGACTCGGTGGAGTATTTTTTCCACAAGTCGCCACCTTCTTTCGGATAGTAAGACATGGCCATTACCAGCGGCTGTTCGGCGCCGCCCTGGGTGTAGCCTCTGGCGTCCCAGATAAACTTGCGCGAAGACGCCCAGGCGAAGTCGCGCACATTGTCGGCTTTGAAATGCCAGGTCTTGGTTCGGCGCGTGCCCTGTTTTTCGTTTTCCAGCGCTTCTGCGGCGGTGACGATAAACACCGGGCGCGGCGCCGTTTTGGCGGTTTCCAGGCGCTGGCGTTGCGCCCGGGTCAGTGTCTCCTGCGGGTTCTGCAATACACCGGTGGAGGCGACGATATGGTCGGCCGGCACCGTCATCCTGACATCGTAGTTGCCGAATTCCAGGGTAAATTCCCCGCGCCCGAGAAATTCCTTGTTGTGCCAGGCTTCGTAATCGGAATAGGCGGCGACGCGCGGAAACCACTGCGCCAGCAAAAACACATCGTTGCCACCCTTGCGCGCATCGTCCGGGAAGCGCTCGTAACCGGAGCGCGCCGACACCGCATTTTCCTCGAGAATATTGAAGGCGAAATCCAATCGAAACTGAAACTGCCCGCCCGGCTCCAGTGTCGCCGGCAGATCGATACGCGCCTGGGAGCCGACTACGGTAAAGGGCAGCGGCGTACCACTGGCGTCGACCACGGCGGAAATATCGTAGCCGATCTCGTTGTCGGCATAGTACTGCTGGCGACGCAGCTCGCCCAGACTGATGCCCGCCGGCTTGTCGTCCTCGATGTTCCTGGTGCTTGGACCGCGACGCCCGATACCGCCGAACGCCACCGAGCGTTCGGCGGCGGAATCGGGTTTGAAACGGTTTTGTTCCAGCTGCAGCCACAGGTACTTGATACGGTAGGGCGAGTTGTTGTGGTAGGTGATGGTTTCAGTACCGGACAAACGGCGCCTGTTTTCATCCAGCGTCACCTCAATGCGGTAGTCCACCTGCTGCTGCCAGTACGCCTTACCCGGTTCGCCGGCGGCATTGCGGTAATCGTTTGGCGTCGGTAGAATTTCATCCAGCTGGCGAAACTTGTCGACAAAATCACCTTTGGTCTGCTGCACAATATCGGCATGGACGGGGTTCCCCAGTGCAAAGCAGAGACTCGCTCCCGCAATCAGCGCTCTAAAATTCATAGTTTATCCAACATAGTTTATCCAACCAGTCCTGTCAGTTTTTGTCACCGCGGCCGCGGAACTGCACGTTATAACATAACACAACTGCTTAATAAAACAGATATAGGGTCCGGCAGGGCCCGTCGCCGGGAACTTGGTAGCGCTGCCATGATATTTTGCCGCCGGTGTGCTTTGCTACCGATGTACTTTGCTGGCGATGTATTTCGCTGCCGATTCCATCGGCCAGGTGTTATTGATTCCGGTAAATGCGCCGCTGTTGACTTTGCTTGTATTTGCGGCGCCTCATATGCGGTTTTCGGGGGCGGGAGCAGAGTTAACAGCTTACAGCAGCTCGCAGTGAGACATCGCCGTGAGCTGTTAGCTGTGAACGGTAAGCTACTGCCTACCCGCCTGCTCAAAAGCATCGCGGGTCAGGTTTTCCAAACGGCCGTCTTCGTGCAGCACCACATTGTCTTCGATACGGATACCGCCGTAGGGTATGAAAGCCTCGACCCGCGACCAGTTTATTTTTGCCCCATGCTCACCTGCGCGGAGCTTGTCCAGCAGGGAAGGAATGAAGTACAGCCCGGGCTCCACGGTATAGATCTGATTGGCGACCATGGGCACGGTGTGGCGCATCTTGGGATACTCCTCCGGCGGCGGCATCAGCTCCCCCTGTGGATTGGCCAGCTGCGTGCCCTTGTCGTGCACATTGCAGCCCAGGTGATGGCCGAGGCCGTGGGGATAGAAGGTTTCCGTCAGGTGCGTCTCCATGGCCTCATCGACAGACACGCCGACGAGGCCAAACTGCACCAGCACCTCGGCAATTTTGCGGTGCGACAGCCTGTGCAGCTCGACCGGGCTCTTGCCGATAGCGCCGGCCGCAGCCAGTTGCCGCTGCCTTGCGTCCATGGCCTCAATCATCTCGGCAAACTCGCAGGTCGGGTCGTAGGCGTAGGTGCGGGTGATATCCGAGGCATAGCCGTTGTAGTCGATACCGGCGTCGATCAGAAAGCTGCGCGGCGCCGCCGGCCGCCGGTTGTCGAGGCGGTAGTGGTGCAATACCGCCGCGTTCTCGTTGAGGCCGGCAATAATCGAATAGGGCATATCGTTCTCAGCGCAGTTGCTGGCGCGCAGGTAGGCGGCGCTGATTTCCAGTTCCGAGGCGCCCGCCATAAAGGCATCGCGGGCAGCCCGGTGCGCCGGCGGCGCCAGCCGGTTGGCGCAGCGCACACAGTGCTGTTCGTAGGCGGTTTTATAGCGGCGCTGAAAGTCGATCTGGTACAGCAGCGCCTGCGGATTGAGGTGTTCGACGGGCAGCTCCAGGCTATTGGTTTCGCCCAGGTAGGCCACCGCCGCCGCGGCCGGCTTCAGCTCGCCGATAACCTTTTCCAGCGCTTCGTATTCGACGATATCAAAGCCCTGTTCAAAGCCGGGCGCCAGGCGCTGCGGCGCGGTATGCCAGATGTCTTCGGCACAGAGCAAAAACAGGCGCGGCTTTGCCGCCCCGCGTTTGATCTGCAGAAAGCAGCCCGGGCGCTGGTTCAGCGGCAACCACTCCCTGAAATAGGGGTTGGCCTTGAAGGGATAGTGCAGATCGTCCTGAAACTGCACCTTGGTATCGCCGGCGGCAATGACCAGTTCGCTGTAGCCGGTTGCAGCGAGAATGGTTTCGAAGCGCGACAGCTTCTCAGTGAGATGCTGCGCATAAAGCTGCAGCTCATCGGCGTCATCCTGTGCGGTGAGATTCGTAGTCATAACGACGTGCTACCTGTAAAGTCTGTTGTTGAACGTATACGGTTAAAAGTCTGCCGGCAATAGCCCGCCAGTCAAAATCTGCGAAAATCTGTAAATAGGAACCCGCTGTATTGCGCCCGGCAAAAACAGCTGCGCTATATGCGTATCAGCGAACTGCGATCACCGCAGTTTTCGTCGAAGGCAGCCCCGTGTCCGGGCGCGTCGTCGAGACGGATCAAGCCGCCGACGCTGTCGTCGTATTGCATACCGCCGACAACGGGGTCGTGCTCGAGATCGAAGGCCGAATCCAGGTCCAGAAAACAGATATTCGGCCGCGCCATGGCGAGGTGCGCGGCGGCACTCAAGCCCAGGCGCGACTCGCCGAAGCAGCCGATCATGCACTTGCAGCCGGCGGCCTCGGCAATGGCATTGATTTTAAGGCCGGTGTGCAGCCCGCCGGCCTTGCCGAGTTTGATATTCAGATAGTCCACCGCACCGGTGGCAATCAGTTTGAGTGCATCCTTATCGTCGAAAACCGATTCGTCGGCACACAGCGGTGTCGCCACCTTGTCGCGCAGGCGCCGCAGGTTGTCGTAGTCCCAGGCCGGCAGCGGCTGCTCCACATACTGCAGCTCGAGCGCCTGCATGGCCTGAATATTGGCAACCGCAGCGGGATAGTCCCAGCCCTGATTGGTGTCGATCTTGATGGCGATACCGGCACCGACACGCTCGCGCACGGCGGCGACATGGGCGACGTCCTCCAGTCCCGGGCGCCCGACCTTGAGCTTGATGGCATCGAAGCCCTGTTCGAGAATCCCTTCCGCGCGCGCCACGGTCTGCTCGACGCTGGGCTGCATACCGACGGTCAGATCGGTGCGAAGCGGCCGCTGCTCACCGCCGAGCAGGGCGTAAAGCGGCAGCCCGGCGGCCTTGCCGAGCAGGTCGTAAAGCGCCATATCGAAAGCGCTGCGCAGCGAGGGTTCACCGCGGGTAAAGCGATTGATTTCAGCCATTCGCGCCTCGATGGCGAGCGGATTGCTGCCCTTGATCAGGCGCGCCAGTTGCGCGGCGGCGGCATAATTACTGTCCTGGCTGTCGCCGGTAATCGGCGCAAAGGGGCTGGCCTCACCCCAGCCCACCAGGCCGCTATCGGTGGTGATTTTGATGACCAGATTGGCAGCGCCCTCGAGTATACCCACCGGTGTTTTTATCGCATGATCGAAAGGGATATTGAGTTTGCGGATATCAATCTGCTCGATTTTCATAGCGGTTTTCCACTTGCCTGGCACAATCAAAGGCACCGGATTATAGGCCAATTCCCCCAGCTTTACATGGCATAAATCCGCTTTTCGCCCTATTTTATCCCAGCAACTAAGGCTTTCACCGCGATAATATAGGGCCGCTCAAACCCGCAGGCGGCGGTAGGCAGTTTCGACCCAGTGGCCGCGATGCCAGATGCCCAGCAGCAGAATCGTGGTCAACAGCGACATACCCAGCGTGAACAGCCCCCAGATAACTGCCAAGCCGCTGTCGAACACCAGCCCGCAGCAGAGAATGGCGGGCACGATCAACAGCCACTGTACCGCCATGGTGACCGTCAAAACCCGCGCCGACTCGCCGGCGCCGTAAAGCGCCTGGGTGAGAATGGCGCTGGCGTTCATCAGCAAAACCGCCACCGCGGTAATCCGCACCGGCCCGACCGCCAACTGCAATAACAGCGGCTCGTCGACGAACAGGGCCAGCAGTTGCCGCGGGTAGAGAAAGACCGGCAGTGCCAGCAGCGCCGTTATGGCAGTGCCGAAGGCGATGGCATACCAACCCCACTGCCGCGCCAGCTGTGGCTGGCGCTGCCCCAGGGACTGCCCCACCAGGGTGCCGGCCGCAGTGCCCAGGGCCATGGCCGGTAAGACGACGGTGGCAACGACGGTAAACAGCACATTGACGATACCGACCTCGCGCGTGCCGATCAGGCCCACCACCCAGATGACCACCGACATGGCGGCGGCACTTTGCAGGCCGCCGAAGCCGGCCGGCAGCGACAGCCGCGCGGTCAGAGCCAGTGCCGCCGCCGGCGGCCGGACCCAGCGCACCGGCAGCTGGCGGGTAAGGTGAAAATATAACAGCAGATTGATTGCAGCGCTGAGCACCGTCGCCAGTGCCGTGGCCACCGCGGCACCGGTAACACCCAGTTGCGGCGCTCCCCAGTGACCAAAAATAAACATATAGTTGAACAACACATTGAAGATATTCATCGCGATGACACTGAGCATATAGTGCGACGACTTGCCGATCGCATTCCAGAACGCGCCGAAAGCAACGCTGAAAGCCATGACAATACAGGTCGCCAGGCGCCACTGCAGATAGGGTGTGGCAAGCGCCACCACGGCGCCGTCACCGTTGAGCGCCGCCAGCATCGCCGGCACCCAGGGGTAGACGCACAGCATGATGAACACCGCCACCCCCAGGCCCAGGACAATGCCGGCGCTGAGCCCCACCAGCACACCCTGCAGGCTGTTCTCCCCTTTGCGGCGCGCGACGATGGCCTGTACGCCGGCCCCGACACCTACCAGCACGGCGCTGCTGGAAGCCGCCACAATCTGCGCCAGTCCCACCGCCGCCAGTGCCTCTATGCCCAGCGCCGCCACCATCAGGGTATCGACCAGCCCGACGATATTGATCGAAACAAAGGCCACCATAATCGGCAAAGCCAGCCGCAGCAGTCGCCGCGGATCAGCTTTCACAGGTGCTTTCACAGGTCCTTTCAAAATTCCTTTCACAGGAACGAGGGCCGCAGAACGGGTGGCTTCCATAAGGCAAGTAAAAAATACAAAACATGCATCGCACTGTATTATCTGTGGCAAAAGCGAAAAGCGGAAATGATATGTTTTGCTAATGGCATTAGTTAAATTCATGCTAAAGTACGGGCACATCGACACTGGAAAGCTTTAATGAACCGCCTGCTGCCGCCACTGAAATCGCTGCTCGCTTTCGAAGCCGTCGCGCGCCTGCACAGCTTCAGCCGCGCCGCCGAAGAATTGAATATCACCCAGAGCGCGGTCAGCCACCAGGTTCGCCACTTGGAAACCTTCCTCGGTAAAACGCTGCTCAATCGCAAAGACAAGCCCCTGAGTCTCACCGGCGCAGGTATGCAATTGTTCCCGGCGGTGGAAGAAGCGTTGAGCAATGTTTCCGCCTGTGTCTCGCAGATTATGGGCAGGGCCGACGGTGTGGTGCGACTCGGTGCCTTTACCCACTTTGCCCTCAAATCCCTGGTCGCCAAACTGCCGGACTTCCGCTGCCGCTACCCCAGTGTCGACCTGCGGCTGGAAATGCTGTCGGAGCGGCCGGATATCAATCAGTTGAAAAGCGACGCGGTCATTCTGGTCAACGAGCAACCCGCCGGCTACGACTGCCGGCCGCTGCGGCGCGAGTCCTGGTTTCCGGTCTGCAGCCCCGCCATTTATCGGGCGCTGATGCAGGCCACCAGTATCGAGGCGTTGTTTGAATACCCGCTGTTGAGTATCGAAAACGCCGGCGAGTGGAAAATGTGGTGCGAGTCGGCATCGGTGCAGTTGCCGCGCGATGTCAGCTTTCACCAGTTCAGCCATTTGATCCTCTGCATTCAGGCCGCGGTCGAGGGCCAGGGCATCGCCCTCAGTATCAACAGTCTGGTCGAAGAAGACATTCGCGCGCAGCGACTGAAGAAAATTCCGCTGGAACTCGAGATCGTGCCGTGGCAGCACTACCTGTGCGTGAAAAAGGAAAAACGCCGCGACCCGGGCGTGCAGTTGCTGTCGCACTGGTTAATGGAAACGCTGGGGGAACAAGCCGGCCGCTCGAGTGATAGAGAAAACGCAAAAAAACCTTCATAAAAACTTCACAATCGACTATTCCCAAAGCCTCCGCTTGTACAGCCCGTCAGCCCCTCGCGGCAACTGAAACAGCATCGACATTCGGGCCTGCCTGAGTTATAGTTTCAAGCTCAAAAGCCCCTTGCCAACAAGTGCAAATCCAACCATGACTCGCGTACCGGCCTGCAGATTCCCATGGCTGCCCCTGATCGCCGCCATATCGACTTACACTGCCGCTGACAGCAAAACGGCAGCGGCGCTTTTCCCGGATCAGCGCAGTGCGGCCGTGCACTTTCTGCAACCGATATTTCCCGACCTGGACTGTGAAGGCGTCGGCGTGGTCGAGCAGGGGGAGGTGGACGAACACTTTTTTCAACTGTTTTTCAGCCAGGATACGGATCAGTCGAAAACGCTCAGCATGAGGGAATTTCTGCGCTACAGCAGGGAAGAGAACCGGGCCAAGGATATATTCCTGTTTAAACTGATCGACAAAAACGCCGACGGTCAGTTGTCGCCGAGAGAATACCGCGAACATGTCATATTCGCCATCGACGCGGCGGACGCCGACCGCGACGGTGAACTCACCGAAGCCGAGGTCTACGGCGATAAACTGAAGAAGGCCAGGCGGCCCAAAATGCCTGCGTATATTGCCGCCGGCAAAAACAAAGCCAGCGCTGATAAAAATGCCGCCGCAAGCGGGAAGGGAAACGCGACGAATGACATGGCGAATAAGAATGATGTACCGAATAACAAGATAGCGAACGAGGTGGCGGCAAAAAGTACCACCAACCAGTCAGGCCGGCCGGCAGATAAAGCGCAATGAGCCAGATACATATTCAAAACCTTTTCCCCACGCCGCTGATGCGGGTGGAGAAATTTATCGACGCCACCACGATCGAAACACTGGTAAAACAGATCAAACACTCACCGCAGCTGAAAAATGCCAAAACCGATCTGTTGACGCATACCGAAGCCATACACCCGCAGTCAAACCGGCACTACAGCACCATCAGCGAGCTGACCGCGCCGCATGTACGCGATTTCGGCTTTCTGCTGTTCGGTGAAAACCTGCAGTGGACGATCAAAGAGATGTGGATGAATGTCCTGTCCACCGGCGGCCACCAGAGCATGCACTCCCATGCCAACAGTTTTATCTCCGGCGTCATTTACCTGACCGACTGCCACGCCTCGGCAAAAACCGTATTTCACCGCAGTATGGGCGGGCGCGAATTCGTCTTTTCCAACACCCACGCCGACGCGGCCGTCACCCCTTACAACGGCGACCGCTGGGCGGCCTCCGATGTGGAGCGCGGCGATATGATACTGTTCCCCAGTTCCATCCTGCATGCGGTGCCGGAAAACCAGGGCAATGAGCGCATTACCATCGCCTTTAACGCCCTCCCCGAGCGGCTCAAAAGCTGGGACTATGAGGTGCGGTTTTCCACCTGACAGCGTCAAAAAATCGCATTGAAGGCAATGGAAATACGCACATCATCGCCACAGTAAGGGTGCACCTGGTGCTGCAGCCAGGCGGGAAATATCAGCATCTGGCCGGCCGCCGGGTTGAGCAGAAAACGCCCGTATAGCTGTGTATTCTCGGCGTAGCACAGACTGGCGCCGGGGCGCGGATCGATCAGTTCCAGCCTGCCGCTGAACGGTTGCCCATCGACGGCATCGTTGCCATTGACATAGTAGACCCCCGACCAGAAAGCATTGGGATGGCAGTGGAGACTGTTGTACTGCCCGCGGCGCAGCACATTGGCCCAGCCCTCGAGCCTGAACTGAGTTGCGCTGGCGGCGGCTTCCGGCCGCAGAGTCTGCCGCCCCAGCGCGGTGACGGCCTGCACCAGCCGCTGCCGCAGGCGGCGCACGCAGCCGGCCTCGGCATCGAGAAAATCCAGCCCCGAGTGCCAGCCGCCGACATTGCTTTTGACCACGCCCGGCTGCTGCTTTTCCAACTGCAGAATCAGCGCCTGCAATTCGGCGTTCAGATCCCCGGCGTCGGCCCACAGATAATTCACCACCGGCGTGGCAAAGGCCGAGAGCATGTATTTGCCGATATTCATGTCATCCATAGCGCCGCACTCCAGTTATCGTCCAGGGCCTGTTGAGACTAATTGCCGTAGAGCTGGCGGCGCAGCCGCCGGGCAAAGTCGTCCCCGGGGCTGGCAGCGTCGAGATCGGTCAGCAGCTCGTAGGCCGCGCGGCGATCGACTTGGTGCAGGGCCTGCGCCATGCCGATCAGCGAGCGGTAAGCCGGGGTAAAATCACTGCTGAGCCGCAGCGCCGCCAGCAGTGGCTCCCGGGTCTGTGCCACCAGCCGGCGGATATCCTCACCGGGCCGCACATCGACGCCCGCCCGCAGAAAGGTGTCGCGCGCGCGCCAGTAGTCGTGCAGGCGGCGGCTGAAGTCGCGCTCGCCGGCAAGCCCGGCCAGCAGTGTGCCGCGCCTGTCGTCCAGGGCATCCACCAACTGCAGCAGCCGCACCGCCGCGGGCTCGGGGTCAGCGTAAACGAAATCCGGCGCGGAAAAGGTTACCAGCGGCCAGTCGTCGGTATTCAGCGGCCCGCTGCCGACAAAGTCGGCCAGCGCCTCGCCGCCGCCGAGGAAACCGCCGAACAGGGCAAAATCGGAATTGAGCCGCATTTGCACCAGCTGCTGTTGCAGTGCCGGGTCGCGCACGCGATTCAGCAGCCAGTTGCTCTGGTAAGTGCGCGGCTCGCGCGAGCCCACCAGGCAGAGAATGGGCTGTTGCAGACTGAAATGTCCGAGATGCATCTGGGCACCGGGAAAAACCTGCAGAAAAGTGCGCACGATGGTTCTGAGTGTGTGCAGGTCCAGCTGGAACAGCGGCAGCCACTGGCAGAACAGCCCGCCGGGCGCCAGCCGGCTCTTGATCACACTGAAGTGTTCCTGCGTGTAGAGTGAACCGGCGCCGTCGCGGGAGGGGTGGAATATCTCGGCGATAATGACATCGTACTGGGCGTCACTGGAGACGATGAAACGGCGGGCGTCGGCACTGAGCAGGCGCGGCGGGGTCGGCCAGGTCCCGGCCCCGGGCCCGGCGTCGAAGTAACCCAGCAGCGGCAACATTTCCGGAATCAGCTCGACGCCGGTGGCCCGCAGCTGCGGGTAATACCTGGCCGCGTCAAAAGTGATGCCGGTACCCAGTCCCAGGTAAAGCGCCGACTCGGGAGCGCCGTGCAGCAGCAGCGGAATATGGCTCTGGCGGTGATCGGAAAAACGGCTGGCAGTGCCGCCCATGGTGAAGTGGTTATTGACCTTGAGGTGGCGGTGGCCGCTGCCGTCGGCAATTACCGCCACCGCCGCCATGACGCCGTCCTCGTAGGCGAGCAGCTCGCTGCCGGCGGGCGTGGCGATAAAGCGCAGTTGCAGCGGCGCAATCACCAGCGCCAGCGCCGCCGCCGCGGGAGCCAGCGCCGGCAGCCAGACTCTGGGCGGGGCGGGCGGCAACAGCAGCAGATAAGCCGCCGCCACCAGGGCCAGCGCCACCTTGGCGCCCACTGCCGGCAGCAGCAAGACGCCGAAACACAGCGGCGCCAGCGCCGCGCCCAGAGTGTTGACCCCCAGGGCCACCCCCAGGCCGGTACTTCTCATCGCCCGCTGCGCCAGGTGGCTGAACAGTGCGCCCATGCACAGGGTGGGCAGCAAAAACACCACCGCCGCCACGCTCAGTTCAGCGGCAACGGCAGCGCCCGTGCCGGGCCCCAGCAGCCCTAATACCGCGCGATAAACACTGTCGCTCAGCCACAGCGCGGCGATACCGAGCAGGCAGGTCAGTGCCGTGGCCGCAACCAGCCGCGACAGCAGCTGCGACCAGGGGCCGCGGTCGAGGTGGCGCCCGGCCCAGAAGCGTTGGTAGCAACCGGCGCCCAGGGCCGAGCCCAGCAGGTAAACCGACAGCACCGCGGCAAAGGTATAGGCGGTATTCTCCAGCACCTGACTGACCACCCGCACCACCAGCACTTCGTAGCCGAGGCCGAGAAATCCGCTGATGAATAAACACCACAGCAGGCGCCGGTGACCGCCGCCGGCCAGCGGCGGCTGCGCCACCGGCACCGGGGCGGCCGGCAGCGCGGCGGCGGCGTTGGCAAAGGCCAGTATAACGGCGACACCGCAGAGGATATTGACCGCGGCAAACAACATCATAGTGGTGGCAAGCCCCAGCGCAGGCACCAGCGCAAAGGTCGCCAGCAGCGTGCCCAGCACGGCACCGAAGGTATTGCAGGCGTAGAGGCCGGCCACCCTGTCGCTGCGCTGCCGCAGGCCGGCGCATACGCGCTCGACGGCCGGCAGGGTGGCGCCCATGGCGGCGGTGGCCGGCAGCAGCAGCAGCAGGGTGCTGCCGAAAGCCAGTGCCCACTGCCGCACAGCGCCGGGTTCGGCGCCCACCAGCAGCGGCATCCACTGGTTGTAATGGGGAATCAGCAGTACCAGCAGCAGTGCCCAGCCGCCGATCAGAAACTCCAGCGCCGCATACCACAGCTGCGGGCGGGCGCTGCGGCGGACGATATCGTTGAGCACAAAGGCACCCAGCGCCAGGCCGGTAAAAAACGCTGCCACCACCGCCAGTACAGCGACGATCTCGTGGCCCAGCGACACCGCCAGCATGCGACTCCAGGCCATTTGATAGCCGAGACCGGCTATACCCGACAAGACCACGATAAGATACAACCCGGCATCCACCGCGGTGGCGGCGGCCGGTGTGCGGGTGGCGGGTAAGGCGTCGGCAGACATCTAAGGGCCGCTCAGGCGCCGAGGGCCAGCAGGGTAAAACCGCCGAAGATGAGCCCCACCGCCACCACCCAGCTGCCCGCCGCGCGCACCGCGATACTGCCCCACTGGCGCTGCTGCGCCAGCGTCTGCGCGGCGGCGGTCACCAGCGCAATCAGCACATAGGCGGCGCAGGCCACACCGCCGATATACAGCAGCCGCTCACTGCCGCTGAGTTCGACGATGCCGTTGGCATAGCCGTGGCTGATACCGAACAGCGCCGCAACGCCGAGAAAAGCCGGGCGGCCCAGCCTCAAAGCCAGCGCTGCGCCCAGCCCCAGCACGATAAAGGACAGCAGGTTGAGCGTGTCCACCGGCGGCCACGGCGGCAGCCAGCTGCCGAGAGTCGCACCCACTGCCACCGCCAGCGGAAAAGCCAGCAGCACCCAGCGGGCGGTGGCGGGGCTCTGCAGGCCGCCGAGCAAACCCAGCGCCAGCCAGGGCAGCAGGTGGGTGAGGGTGCTGTAGGGATGCAGCAGGCCGCCGTAGAATTCGCCGAAGCGGGTGGAAGCCAGGTGGGCAAAGGCGGCGTTGGGCATCAGGCCCAGCCATAGGGCCGCGGCAAAACTGGCAATCCTCATCTTCACTAGCCGTTATCCGTTGCGCTGCTTCTTATCAGATAAAGCCGACACTGCCGGCCAGGAAGAAGGCGCCCAGCGCGGCAATGCCGCCGCCCAAAATCCGCACCGCCTTGTCGCCGGCCGGCCAGCGGGTCATTACGCCCAGCGCGATACCGGCCAGGTGCAGCAGGCCGGTGGAGATGACAAAACCGACGCCGTAGGCCAGCGGATTGACCGCCGAGGGCAGCTCGGTGCCGTGGGCGTGACCGTGAAAGATGGCAAACACTCCCACCAGCGCCGCAGCCAGCGCCAGCGGCGGGCGCATATTCAGCGCCACCATGGCACCCAGCGCCAGCGCCGAGGCGGATATACCCACCTCGATCAGCGGCACCGGCACACCCGCCACTCCCAGCAGCCCGCCGATGGCCATGACCACCGGAAAGGTAATGGGCAGCATCCAGATGGCCGGATTACCGAGCTGCGCGCCCCACAAGCCCACTGCCACCATGGCGACCAGGTGATCGAGACCGTAGACCGGGTGCAGGAAGCCGCTGGCGAGACCGCCGGCAACCCCCACTTCGGCGTGGGCGAAAACGTCGCCGGCACCCAGCAGGGCAATCAATCCGAGGCACAGGCCGGCGCCCCGCGGCAGCGTGCACAAACGTTTCAGCGCGTGCTGTTTGCATAATCCCGTCATGGTTAACCCCCTCTCATCGCGGCCGGCAACAGTGCTCAAGCCGCTGTAACAATGGTTGTGAAGCGCGACAGAAACCAGAAACTGGCCATCGCGCCCATACCGTATACAGCCACCCCCTCGCTCCAGCGCGGCAGCTGCGCGTGCAATACGCGGTGACACCAGAGCAGCGCCAGCACCACCAGCACAAAGCTCACCTGCCCCAGCTCCACGCCGATATTGAAAAACAGCAGCGCCGCCGGCAGGTTTTCCGGCGGCAGGCCGATACCGGTCAGCGCCCCGGCAAAGCCGAAGCCGTGCAGCAGGCCGAAGCCAAAGGCAATGGCCCAGGGGAAGCGGGCACTCAGGCAGGGCTCGCCGCGGCGGTGCTTCAACACCTCCACCGCCACAAATACGATACTCAAGGCAATGGCGGCATTGACCGGCCGCTCCGGCACCCCCACCCAACCGAGGGTCGCCGCCGCCAGGGTGATACTGTGCGCCACGGTGAACGAGGTAATGGTTTTGATCAGCATCCAGGTATTGTTGACCAGCAGCATCAGCCCCAGCACAAACAGCAGGTGATCGATGCCGAGCATGATGTGTTCAAAGCCGAGCGGCACATAGGACGCCATGACCTGCGTCCACGGCAACCTGCCGCTCCGGGTCAGCGTCACCGCCGGATTGGCGGCGGTGAGGGTGTAGCTCTGGGTTTTGGCATCGAGGCGGAAAATCTGTATGACCGCAGCGGAGTAGCGCTGGCCGAGTTTCTCTAGCGCCAGACTGCCGTACAGGCCCTGCTCGCCGCACACCAGCCGCCGCGGGGGCTGGTATTGACAGTGCTCGGGAAATAC
>JANQMH010000142.1 GCA_028280195.1 Exilibacterium sp. | reverse complement strand
GGACTGGGGCGGCCGAGAAAGGGCTGGTCGCGATAGCGCGCTCCCGGCCTTATCACCGGCCGGCCGCTGTGCGGATCAATATGCGAAGCCCAGTTCACTTCCACGTAGGGCTCGGCGGAGAGGAATGCGCCGGTTTCGCGGTCCAGCACGTAAAAGAAGCCGTTCTTGGGCGCCTGCATGATGACTTTACGGCTGCGCCCCTCGATGGCAAGCTCCGCCAGGATCATCTGCTGTGTGGCGGTGTAGTCCCAGCTCTCTCCCGGTGTGGTCTGATAGTGCCATACATACTCGCCGGTATCGGGCCGCAGGGCGACAATGGAGGAAAGAAACAGATTGTCGCCGCCGCCGGGGCTGCGCAGTTTATGACTCCAGGGCGAACCGTTGCCCACGCCGATATACAGCAGGTCGAGTTCGGCGTCATAGGACATGGAATCCCAGACGGTGCCGCCGCCGCCGAGCTGCCACCACTCTCCGCCCTTCCAGGTCTGCGCGGCCATTTTCAGCGCCGGGTTTTCAAACGGCAGCGCCGGGTTGCCGGGAACCGTATAGAAGCGCCAGGCGAGTTCGCCGGTGCCGGCATCATAGGCCGACACATAGCCCCGCACCCCCATCTCCGCGCCGCCATTGCCGATCACCACCTTGCCCTTGACCACGCGGGGTGCGCCGGTAATCGAGTAAGGCTTATCCCGCGGCGTGGTCTGCACTGACCAGACAGGTTTGCCGCTGCCGGCATCCAGCGCCACCAGACGGCCGTCGAGGGTGCCGACATAGACCCGGTCGCGCCATACCGCCACGCCGCGGTTGACCACATCACAGCACAGATTCACCGCCCACTGCGGCGGCACCTCGGGGTCATACTGCCACAGCAGCTCGCCGGTCAGCGCCCGCAAGGCATAGACCCGACTCCAGTTGCCGGTGATATAGATCACGCCGTCAACCACCACCGGTGTCGCCTCCAAGCCGCGGTTACCGGCTAATTCGAACGCCCACGCGAGCCCCAGGCCGGCAATGTTTGCCGCGTGAATCTGCCGCAGCGGGCTGTAGCGCCGCTCGTCGTAGGTGCGGCCGTGGGAGAGCCAGTTTTGCGGCTCGCTGTCCGCCGCCAGCAGGCGCGCGTCGGTTACCGGCAGCGGTGCCGGCGCCCGCGGCGGACCGCAGGCCGGCAGCGCTGTGACAACGAGCGCTGCAAACAAAATCGACACCGCCTGCCGGCGGCGGTATATGCCGGGGGGAAACTGACTCATGCGCTGGTCCTGCCGTTTATTTGCCATCCGCCACTCTAGCGTTCGCCTGCCAGTATCAGCTATCCGATTGCGCGCACCGGTATCCGCTTGCGGGCTATATGCGCGGCCTGTCACGGCATATTGACAGCCGGCAAACGGCGTGGTAGATCAACAGTACGGCTGCGGTCGTCGGCCCGGGGAGTCGCAGATTTTAACAAGGCTTGAAAAAGCAGTTTAAAACTTGAAAAAGCAGTTTAAAAAGAGACACAGATTATAAAAATGAACGTTCCATCACCGCTGGCCAGTTTCTCTACTTTTCGCTCCGGTGACTTCGACGAAACCTGTCGCAGTGTTGCCGAGGTATTCTGCTCCCACCAGTTGCAGGTAAAAGGCGGAGCCCGCAAACTGGCCACGCAAATGCACGAGGCGCGATTCGCTGACTCGGCCCTGGTCCATATCAGCTACGGCACTGCCGTGCGGGTCGATACCGACTGTCTCGGGCACTGCTTTCTGATCCAGGCACCCTGGAGCGGCAGTGCGGAGGTAGCCAGCGGCTCTCACCGCGGCGTATTCCCGCCGGGCGTGGCCAGCGTCATATCGCCGACACAGCCCATGCGCATGCGCTGGTCGCACGACTGCAGCTTTTACACCGTCAGACTGAACCGCAGCAGGCTGGAGAGACAGCTGGCGCAGCTGCTGGGTGAACAGCTGCGCGCGCCGCTGTTATTCGACCCGGTTTTCCGTCTCGACACCGCCGCGGGAAAAACTTGGCGCAACTGTGTGGAGTTTGTGCGCCGGCAGCTGCAGGTCCCCCTGCCGGCGGATACCGCGGCGCCACTGTTGCGGCAACTGGAGGACACCCTCTGCTTTACATTGCTGCAGCTGCAGCGGCACAACTACACTGCCCGCCTGCAGCGCGGCAACTGCGCCGCGGCGACTCCCGGCAGCGTAAAACGGGCATGCGACTACATTCGCGACAATATCCAACGACAGATTTCCCTCGATGATCTCGCCGCCGCTACCGGCGTCGCGGCGGCAACTCTGCGCAGGCATTTCAGGCATTACCTGAAGCAATCACCGCAGGCGTATATACGCGCGGAAAAGCTGGATGCCGTGCACGACGTACTGCGCCGGGCCGGCCTCAACCAGAGCGTCACCGATATCGCCCTGCAATACGGCTTCAATCACCTGGGCCGCTTTGCCGACTACTATCGCCGGCGCCATGGCGAGCTGCCGTCGGAGACCCTGAAATACTGCCGGCGCTAACACTCTCCCCCTGCGGTTTTTTGCCCGCGAAAGGGTTTAATACACCGCGCCCAATATCCTGGATACACTCGGGTAGAGCCGTCGTCTTTACAAAGAAAGTGACGGGCAGGCCGGTTCACGCCGGGGTGGCACCTACCCTATATCCGCTCCTGCGACTGCCGGCACTTTCTGATCAACCCGGCATGACTCAGTTTCCGATCAAGCAAAAACACCTTTACCCCGTTTGCCCCGACCGTGGTTTTTAAGGCTTGATCCGGCGCGTCAATCTCAATGACTTCACCGCCGATAGCTTCGCGCCAGCGTCCCTGATTCAACCACTTGGCTATCTCGAAATCCGCCGCCCGCCCGCCTTTGTTCAGCAGTACCAGCGCTGTCTGATAGACACCGTCTTGCTGGTACACCCGGTAAAAACTCGCCCTGTCGCCGCCAAAGTCGAGATTGATCTGCAGCCCCCGCTGCAAAGCGACCGACGCTTTGCGCAGGTTGGCAATGGTCGTCAACGCATTGTGCACAGGATGCGATTTCGCCCGCTCAATGCGCTGCTGGCCAAAGTAATTGCGATTGCCGGCATGCTCGGCCGCACCGGTCATGAAATTGACTTCCGAGCCGTAGTAAATCACCGGTATACCCCGGGAGGTAAACAGCCAGTTATTGGCATTGATAAAGCCGCTGTCGGCGGCGTTCATTCTCGCCATGTCGTGGTTATCGTAGAAGGTCATCAGCTCATAGGGATTGGCGTAGGTGCCGTCGGTCAGATGCAGGTAGGACAGGATCGAGGCATAGTCGCTGCCGGGATTTTCAAACACCCCGGTTATGGCCTTTCTGCCGGGAAAGTCCAGCACGCTGACCGCGCCGTTTTCCGGCCGC
Organism: Exilibacterium sp.; assembly: GCA_028280195.1. Lineage (GTDB taxonomy): Bacteria > Pseudomonadota > Gammaproteobacteria > Pseudomonadales > Cellvibrionaceae > Exilibacterium. Next base: position 10,073 of record JANQMH010000142.1, on the reverse strand, counting down.
GTATGCTCGGCAATAAAATCCGCGTCAAAAGAATAACTCTCTGCAAACATAAAAATATCCGCATGCTGGCGGCGAATTCGATCGGTAAATTTTTTCCAGAAATGATGCGGCATTTCCTTAATGGTATCGATCCTGAGCGCGTGTGCTCCCTGATCGATCCACTGCAGATAGGCGCCGACAAAATAGTCCAGCGCCGCCGGGTTGTTCTCGTCGATATCCGAGAGCTGCAGCAGCCCCGGCGCATGGTTGTAGAACTGGTGCAGCGGATTGTCGCCATCGAGATCGCGCGGGTGCAGGTTCTGGTGGTCGGCAAGCAGGGTGCCGGCGGCGTCGTAAATCTCACCATACTTGGGCTGGTCGACAGGCATGCTGTAAGCCGGCGAGCCGTGGTTGGCAACCACATCGAGCACCAGCTTCAGCCCATAGTCGCCGCGCAACCTTTGCGTCAGTTCGGCAAACGACAGGTCCGGCGACGGCAAATGCTCGTCTACCCGATAAAAGTTGACCCCCCAGTAGCCGTGGTAGCCGGTTTTGCCGCCGTCTTTGAAGTGAGCGCCAAAACTGAGCGGCTCGCCGCCGCTGAAAGCCTGGTCGGGGTTGTCGACAATGGGGGTCAGCCAGATCGCGGTAAAACCCATATCGCGGATATAGCCGGCGTTATTCAGGATGCCCTTAAAATCCCCGCCCAGATAACCGATATTGGCCTGCCTGCCGTCCGGGCCGTGCAAAGGCCGATCAAAGCTGTGCAGCTCGCCCCCCTGGTCGGTGTGGTTATTTGCCGGGTCGCCATCGACAAAGCGGTCGGTCAGCAAAAAGTAAACGGCTTCGGCGGCAAAGGGCTCATCGGTACCGTAAAACTGCGGGCTGCCGGCACCGCCAATGCCCCCGGACGGGCTGCCGGCGGGCACGGTCGAGCAACTGCTCAACACTGTCGCCATGGCAAACGACAGCAATAGCGAATGGATTGAAGGCTTCATAGCGCGGCGTTTTCCCCGTGATATCGGCGCGAACAGCTATTGTATTGACATATGGTATTGACGCGATCAGCGCGAGGCCATAGGCCTGCATACGTATTCATGGCCAAGCGGGGAGGCGACCGGAGGCAGCGCCGCAGGCTGCAAGGCAGGCCCGGGCGGGCTACTTCGACAAATAGCGGATACCGCGCTCCAGCCCCTCCAGGCTCAGGGGAAACATGCGGTCGTCGAGCAGCTGGCGGGTCATATCGATAGTCTGGGTATAGGACCAGTACTTCTCCGCCGTCGGATTCAGCCAGATCACTTTTTCATAGGTGTCGGTGAGCCTCTGCATCCATACATAGCCGGGCTCGTCGTTCATATGCTCGACACTGCCGTTCTGGCTGGTGATTTCGTAAGGCGCCATGGAGGCGTCGCCGACAAAAATAACCTTGTAGTCGCGGCCATAGGTGTGCATCAGGTCGAACAGTGTCTTGCTCTCGCTGTGGCGCCGGTGGTTGTCGCGCCACACCTTCTCATAAATAAAATTGTGAAAATAAAAATACTCCAGATGCTTGAACTCGGTGCGACAGGCTGAGAACAATTCCTCACAGACGCGCACATAGGGGTCCATGGAGCCGCCGACATCGAGAAACAACAGCACTTTTACCGCGTTGTGGCGCTCCGGCACCATCTTGATATCGAGCAGTCCGGCATTGCGCGCGGTAGAGCTGATGGTATCGTCCAGGTCCAGTTCTTCGGCCGCGCCACTGCGGGCGAATTTGCGCAATTTGCGCAGCGCAATTTTGATATTGCGGGTACCCAGTTCCACCGAGTCGTCGAGGTTTTTGAATTGGCGCTGCTCCCAGACCTTGACTGCGCGCTTGTTGCGGCTCTCCCCGCCGATACGGATGCCTTCGGGGTTATAACCGCTGTTGCCGAACGGCGAGGTGCCGCCCGTACCGACCCATTTATTGCCGCCGGCGTGGCGCTTTTTCTGCTCTTCCAGGCGTTTTTTAAACTCCTCGATCAACTTTTCCAGGCCGCCCATGGACTCGATTTTCGCCTTCTCTTCCTCGCTCAGGCTTTTCAGAAACTCGGCGCGAATCCAGTCGTCGGGGATCATCGCCTCGATAATGTCGTCGACGCCCTCGAGGTCTTTGAAATAGGCGCCAAAAGCGCGGTCAAACTTGTCGAAATGCTTTTCATCCTTGATCAGGCAGGTGCGCGAGAGCAGATAAAAATCGTCGATGCTGCCAAATGCCAGGCGTTTCTGCAGGGCCTCCAGCAGCACCAGCAGCTCCTTGATGGTGACCGGCACCTGGGCATTGCGCAGGCCGTAGAAGAAGTTAACCAGCATAAGGAGGGGCCCCCGGGCTATCTTTTACCGGCGTTTTCGCGGCGTACCATAAACGCCAGCCGCTCCAGCATGTGCACATCCTGTTCGTTTTTCAGCAGTGCGCCGTAGAGCGGCGGAATCGCCTTGCTGGAATCGCGGTTTTTCAGCACTTCGTCGGGTATATCGTCGGCCAGCAGCAGTTTCAGCCAGTCGATCAGCTCCGAGGTGGAGGGTTTCTTTTTCAGGCCCGGCACTTTGCGCACATCGAAAAAGATATCCAGTGCATCGTTGACCAGATCGCGTTTGATATCGGGATAGTGCACATTGACAATATCGATCATGGTGTCGCGATCGGGAAAGCTGATATAGTGAAAAAAGCAGCGGCGCAGGAACGCGTCCGGCAATTCCTTCTCGTTGTTGGAGGTAATGATCACAATCGGGCGCTGGCGGGCGCTGACAGTCTGCCCGGTCTCGTAGACGAAGAATTCCATGCGATCGATTTCCACCAGCAGATCGTTGGGAAACTCGATATCGGCCTTGTCGATCTCATCGATCAGCAGCACCACCTGCTGCGGCGCTTCGAAGGCCTCCCACAGCTTGCCCTTCTTGATGTAATTGCCAATCTCGTGGACTCTGCCGTCCCCCAGTTGCGAGTCGCGCAGGCGCGACACCGCGTCGTATTCGTACAGGCCCTGCTGGGCCTTGGTGGTGGATTTGATATGCCACTGGATCAGCGGCCGGCCCAGGGATCTGGCAACCTCTTCGGCCAGCATGGTTTTGCCGGTGCCCGGCTCCCCCTTTACCAGCAGCGGCCGCTCCAGCGTTACAGCGGCATCTACGGCCATGCGTAAATCGTCAGTGGCAACGTAGCTGTCAGTACCTTCAAATTTCATCGAACACCCCCTTGAATAAGCCGCAGAATAATAACATACCCGAGATTCAATTTAAGGGGGCGGGCCGGCGAAACAGTGACCGCGCAGTTTTTAGCCGCTGTCATCAGCCGCCGCCGGCCGCAGCATGACAATAATGTCGCGCCCCTGCAGGCGGTAGCGGTTGAAGGGTTGCTGGATGAAATCGGGCAGCGCCTGCGGCTCCCGCACGACAAAGCCGGCGGCGGCGTAGAAGGCCTGCAGGCGGGCAAACGGAAAGCAGTAGCAGGGCGCCGATGCCAGTGCCGGCGCCAGTGCCCGCAACAGGTAGGTGCCGACCCCCTGCCGCCGGTATGGCGGCGCCACGCAGAAACTGCGCAGAAAGCGATGATGCTGCGGCTTTGGCACCAACCGTACCGCGGCGACAATACTGCCCTGCGCTTTCACCACATAGACCTGCTCACCGCGACCGGCTTTGGCGGCGTAGCGGCACTGGCGGTAGAAACGGTTTACCAGCGGCAGTTGCAGCGGCGCCAGGCACTCGATATCGAGCCGGTGCACCGCCTTCACGCGCCGGGCCCGCGACCGTTGCGGCTGGCACCGAAGTGGCGCAAAAACAGCCGGTAGTAACTGTCGAGCCGCGCCGCCTGCTGCGCTTCACCGATCATCCGCAGCAGCGCCACCGCCGCCTCCGCAGTGGCCAAATGCCCGGCACAGCGGCGCCGGCGCAGCGAATAGCAGCTGTGCAGCCCGGCCGGCAGCGGCAGCAGCGGCAACTGTCTGAGATAGGCGGACTGCCGCAGCATCTTGCGCGCCTGCTGCCAGGTTGCGTCCAGCAGCACGAACTGTGGCGCGACACAGTGCCGGTCCACGGCGCCGGCGACTGACATCGCCCCGGCCCACTGTGCAGGAAATACCAGATAGCTTGTCCGCGGGGGCGCCAGCGCCGCCAGCAGTTCGGCCGGCGGCTGCAGCCGCGACCAGATATGCCATTGCGCCCCGGCCAAGGTATCGACAACCAGGTGGCCGGTGTTGGTGGGCTTGTGCAGTTCGCGGGGATGCACCAGCAGATGAAAGCCGGCGCGGCTTGCCAGCTGCGGCCGCGAAGCGCAGATACAGACGTCGCGCCGCAGGTGGCAGTGCTGACAATCCGCTGCCGATACGGCGGCGCCCGGCGGGTACACGGCAGCGCCTAGCGCCTGGCGCCGGCCGCAGCGGTCGGGTTACTTTTTATCATCGTCAGGATTATCACTGTCGGCAGTGTTGGTGTCGGCGTGATTATTGTCAATATCGTCACCGCCGGCAATATCGTCCCCCGCGCTGTCATCGCCGGCGATGTCGGCAGCGGATGTGTCGAAGTCATCCAGCGAGAAGCCGCCGTCATCGTCGATATCCTCAATCTTGGCGGCGCTGTCGAGATCGATATCGTCCATATCCAGACCGTCGAGGGCCGACGAACTCTCGCCGGTATCGATATCCGCCTCGCTGGAGGCATCCGATGCCAGGTCCAGGTCGCCGGCCATCAGGCTGTCGGCCAGGTCGCTGTCGATCTCGTCGACCGCTGCCTCTGCCACTTCATCCATCTGCATTTCCGCCTCGGGCCCGGGGTCGGGTTCGGGCTCCGCCGCCACCTCGGCTGCGGCGGACAGGCTGTCATCGGCCTCGGCCTCGGTAGCGGCAACCGCTTTCTCCAGATCCTCCAAGCTCTCTTCGCTCTTGCCGCCCATAATCATCCGGTAGGCAAAGAATGCCAGGCCGATAATCAACAGGTTGCCCACTCCCAGGCCGACATAAAGGGGCCATTTGGCCGCCGGCTCCGGCGCCGCCGGTGTCTGTGCCGCCGCCGGCCCGGCCTGCGTCGCGGGCGCCGGTTCGGGCTCGACGTTTTCCGGCTCAGGCTCCGCCTCGGCTTCCGGCTCGGGCTTTACCTCGGGCTCCGGCGCCGCTGCCGGCTGCGCGGCAAAGGGGTCCTCGCCGTCGGGAAACGCAAAGCTCAGCGGTTGCGGTTCGAACTCGAATTCCCGGCCGGCCTTGTCGATCCCCGAAATCCGCAGCGCCACCTGATAGACGCCATCCAGATCGGGCTGCAGCGAGACCTCCCAGCTATCCACCTCGGTCAGCGACAGCGGTCTGATGGCGCTGCGCCCGCGCGGGTTTTTAATACGCGCCACGACCTTGGTTTTTTCCCGGTCGAGCGTCTGGCCATTGGCGCTGACGGTGAGCCGGTAGACCGGCTCGCCACTGTCGATCTGCTTTTCCAGTTCGACATCGAAAGGCTCACGCACGACGACAGTGTGGGAAAATTCGCGCTTGAAGCTCTTGCCGTCCACCTGCACTTTGATATCGTAGCGGCCCTCCTCATTGAAGTACGGCAACTCGGCGCTGTAGATACCGTCCGCCGGCGGTACCACGGCCGAGGACAGCGACAGCCTCCAGGCATTGGCGCTTTGGCGTTGATCGACGGCGACATCGATATCCAGCAGGCGCAGGAACTCGGCCCGCGTGATCGTCTCGCCGTCCTCCTGCAGCACCAGCGACAGCGACATGTCATCGCCGCGAAAAATGTTGTTGCCGAGCGGCTTGACCCGCAGATTCAGGTCGCTGACCACAGTCACGCGGCTGTCCGGGTCCATATCGGCGCGCACCTGCCACTCGCCCTCCAGCGGCCGCTTCACGGTAATCAGATCGTAGACATCGGCGCGATACCAGTTGACATCCTCGTCCTCCCTGTCAAAGCTGTAGCCGCTGTCATCGGGGCCGATAAGGCGGGTTTCCAGCGCCGCGGCTGTACCGCCGCCCGCTTTGCGAAATATCAGCGCGGTAAACTCTTCGACGCTGGAGTCGATCACAAAGCGGTTTTCATTCAGGGGAACCTGCTCGGCGGGCGCGGCGCGATCGAAGGCCCTCAAGAAAATCTTCATCAGATCTTCGGCGCTGTGGGCCACGGCGGCAATGCCATCGGTACCGAGAGCCAGCTTGTTCATCAGATCGGTATCGGCGTTGTCCGACAGTGCAATGGTATGGACGGTGTAGCCGGCGTTCTGCAAGCGCGGCAGTACTTCATCGACAATGCGGCGCCACTCGGCGCGGTTGCGCTCGGGGTCGCGGGCGATATCCACCATGCCGTCGGTCAGCAGGATCAGGCTGGTGCGGTGGCCGGGGTCGGCCTGGTCGAGGTCATAGGCAGCCTTTTCCAGTGCTTCGCCGATATTGGTAAACAGACCCAGCGAGTTGATATCGCCGGCCTTGCGGCTTGCATCCTGACGCCAGGCCGGCGTTACCGGCCGGTGCGGCACCAGCATATTGATATAGCGGCCGAAGGTCCAGACACCGGCCTTGTCGCCGTCCTGCAGCAACTGCACCACCAGTTCCAGAGCCGGACGCCGCAGATTACCGGGGTCGTTCTGTTTCATACTGCCGGAAACGTCGATAAGCATGCGCACATCGGCGGACAGCGGCGGCCCGGTCTCATCATCCGCCCGGGCCGGGGCGAAGGCGGTGCAGAGCGCAAAGCTGAGAGCCGCTATGGCGCCGGAGGGGAATCGCAATTTGAACATAGAGTTATGATTATTACCTGTTCTGCTTGGTTGCGGTGCGGCTGACTTCCCTGCGCTTCATCCCTGTGCTTTGGTTCCTGTACTTTGATCCCTGTATTTGTCACTGTCTTCAACCTATCCGGCACCGGTAATAACAGACAGTTTAGCGTCGATTAACGGCAACAGCCAAATTGTCGCCGCGGCGCCGCCCGCGGCAGGCGCCGTACCGGCCCGGCTTAGCAGGTTTTGGTATTCTCACTCGGCAGCGGCACTTTCACTCAGCAGCGCCCGGCGCTCCGCTTCCAGTGCCTGCTGGCGATCCTGTTGCTGCTGTTGCCGGTGCCGGTACTGCTGCCAGCGCTGCCAGCCCAGTTGCCCGAGCGCGGCGATCAGCACCGCGCACAGCAGTGCCACCAGCACCGGCACACCGGCGCGCAGCATGGCCTCGGGCCCGTGGAAAATACCCTCCAGCAGCGTCATCACCAGCGCCGGCGCCCACTCGCTCAGTTCGGGCCCGGCGTTGTAGGGGGTCAGTAACAGTACCGCGACCAGCAGCCGCAGAAACAGCCGCCACTGCAGTTGCGGAACCCTGCGGGTAACATGCCACCAGCACACTAGCAGGCCCACCGCACCACACAGATACACCAGCCAACCCAACAGATAATTCTCTGAACTCATCATCTTTTACACCCGACCTCAATCACCCGATCTCAATAATGTAGCGCCGGCAATAATGTGACGCCTGCCCTGTCCGACTCGATTTTGCCCTGCCCGCTTTCATTCGACCCAGTGGACGATATGCTCTTTCATTCCATCCGGGTGCACATATTGCTCAGAGAGCACGCGCCCGCGCACGGAGACCGCCGCCCGATGCACGCCCTCGGGCGATCCGCACAGCAGGTGGTGCCAGGACGGCAGCGGCTGTCCGGCGGCGATCAGGCGGTAGGCGCAGGTATCCGGTAACCAGTGAAAAGCGGCTATATCGCCGGGTTGCAGGTTGACACAATTCGGCACCAGCTGCGTGCGCCTGGCGTACTGGGTGCAGCGGCAGGCGCTGTGATCCAGGTAGCGACACGCCACGCGGGTATAAAACACCTCGCCGCTGTCTTCGTCTTCGAGCTTGTGCAAACAGCACTTGGCGCAGCCGTCACACAGCGACTCCCACTCTTCGCGCGTCATCTCGGCAAGGGACTTGGCCTGCCAAAACGGCACTGTCATTGCCCGCCGCCCTGCAGTTTGCCGTTGTGCTGGTGACTGTGCTGATGACTGTGCTGATGACTGTGCCGATTGACCGCCTGCATATAGTCTTCTGCGGCCGGCGGCAGTTGCAGGTAAAAGCCGCGCTGCTGCAGGCTGTCGAGTACCGCCTCAGCATCGGCGCGGGCCAGCTGTCGCTGCGGGTCTATCATCAGGGTCAGCGCCCGCTGCGGCTTGCCGAAGCGCTGCAGCAGCGACTCGGGCACGCGGCTGAGGCCATCGCTGCGGGCGACAAACAGATACATATCGCTGTTGGCACTGCTTTTATAAACATCGCACAGAACTTTTATCGGTAGATCCTCTTTTGTAGACAGGCCTTCTGTTATAGCTTGGCCTTCCATCATCTATAGCTTGGCCTTCTATCATCGACAGGCCCTCTATTACGATCAGACCCGCTATCGGTATCTGCGCTAGCCGCTGCCGGTTTTTGGGAATTCCTTCGCCACCCGCAACAGCTCGTCGCCGATAAGCGCTTTGCGCCAGCCGTGCAGTTTGCTCGGCAGGCGGTACTGGCCATTGTTCTCCATGCCCGAGCGCACAATATACTCGAACTCCTTTTTGCGCACCATCACCTCCACCGGCAGCCCCACCGCCTCGGCCCGGTCGCGGGCCGAGGCCTTCAGCGCCTTGAGCAGATCGCCCTGCTGCGGCGGCAGCGGCATTGCCAGGGGCGGCGGATAGCAATCGGGGTCGGCCGCCACTGCCGCGGCGACCAGCGCCAACAGCGCGTCGCCATGACGCTGCACCAGCGCCGCCGGCATATCCTCGATACGCTGCAGCCGGGCGATGGTGTCGGGCTGGCGGCGCGCCATTTCCCACAGCGCGCGCTCCTTCAGCAGATGATTGCGCGGGATATCCTCACGGCGCGCGCGCTGCTCGCGCCATTTGCACAGCGCCTGCAGCACCGCCAGCTCCCGCCGGCTCAACTTCCAGGCGGATTTGACCCGGGTGTAGTAAGTCTCGATATCACTCTGGCGGTTAAACGCCGCCACCAGTTCGCGACTTTCGCCCAATACCCAATCCAGGCGGCCACTGGCAGTCAGTGACGCCAGCAGTTTGCGGTACACCAGCGGCAGATAGGCCACATCCAGGGCCGCATACTGCAGCTGCGATGCACTCAGCGGCCGCCGCAGCCAGTCGGAGCGGGTTTCACTCTTCGGAATGTCGATATCCAGCAGCGCTTTCAGCAGGTTGGCGTAGCCCAGCGAAAAACCGTAACCGGCAAATGCCGCCGCCACTTGCGTATCGAACAGCGGCTCGGGCAGCGCCCCCAGCAGATGGGAAAAAACTTCCAGGTCCTCGGAGCAGGAATGCAGCACCTTGGTCACTTGCGGATCGCACAGCAGCTCGCGCAGCGGCCCGAGGTCGTCAATGGCGCCCGGGTCGATCAGGTAACAGCCGCTGCCGTCGCCGATCTGCACCAGACCGGCAATCGGGAAAAAAGTCTGGCTGCGCATAAACTCGGTGTCCACCGCCAGCACCTCACAGTCCGACCACTGCCGGCACAGGCGCGCCAGTTCGGCGGCGCTGTCGACCCATATCGGCTGTGTGGCAACACTGTCGGCGGCAGTCATCTACAGCGCCCTGCGGCTGGAAAAAGCGTGCGCCAGTGTGCCGCCGTCGATGTATTCCAACTCGCCGCCGAGCGGCACACCGTGGGCGATGCGCGTCACCGCCACCCCCCGCGCCTTGACCAGTTCGGAGATATAGTGGGCGGTGGCCTCGCCCTCCACCGTTGGATTGGTGGCCAGGATCACTTCCTCCACCGGCTCCTCCTGCAGCAGTTGCACCAACTGGTCGATGCCGATTTCCGCCGGCCCGATGCCGTCGATGGGCGACAGCCGCCCCAGCAGTACAAAATAGCGGCCCCGATAGTTGCCGGCCTGCTCGATGGCGAGCACATCGGCCGGCGTTTCCACCACACACAGCAGCCGCCCATCGCGCTTGTCGTTGGCGCAGATCCCGCACAAAGTCTGTTCGGTAAGCGTGCGACAGCGGCGGCAGCGGCTGACACCGGCAACGGCGCGCTGCAGGCAATCGGCCAGCTGCGCCGCTCCCTCGCGATCGTGCTCGAGCAGGTGCAACGCCATGCGCTGGGCGGATTTTGGGCCGACGCCGG
>JANQMH010000125.1 GCA_028280195.1 Exilibacterium sp. | reverse complement strand
CTGACCGGGGCTGCCCGGTCGACGGGTCTGGTGAGTCATCCGCGGCCCCGGTCAGTGCCGATAGCCGGGACTGCGATTTGCGGCTGTGCCAGAGTCGGGTGTCCGACGTCAGCATCTCCGAAACCACCAGACCCGCCCCGAGGCGCCGGCATATTTGCCGGAAGGGACCATCGCTGATGCCGGCCATGGGTGCAAGCACTACCCGGCTGTCTATCCGGTAAGGGCCGATATGAAACACTTGCATTCTCTCTCGTTATGTCCCTTTAAACGGGCTGGCAGGATCCGGCCCGCGCAGCGCCTCAAGTCGCTGCTCGCTGGTATGTGACGCCAAAAAAGGGGGGGTATAATACCTGCTCCAGCCCCGGCGAGCAAAGCAGAATTTGCACAAATTGGCTTTTTTTTAGGCGTAAGATGACAATTTGTAAAGAAAACTATCCGCCGCTATTGGCCTCAGTGGACGATGGCGATGCGATAGTTGACGGCATCGCGACCGGGGTCGACGATTTCGAGCGACAAATGTACCGGCTGGCCCGTGGGCATATGGGTCTGCCCCGCCAGTTCGCCGCCGAGATACTCCTCGGGGGTAAAGGTGCGCGATGCCAGCGGCGTGCCTTCCAGCCTGCTGAAGCTGAGTGTGAGTTTGGGGAAGGGTTGCTCGAAAGGCGCCTTGTTCAACAAAATGGTATCCACCACCAGCGCGTTTTCCGCCCGCGGGTGGCTGCGCACTACCAGGTTGTAAGCGCTGATCTGTTCGGGGTCGAGCAGGTCCGGCAGCTGGCAGCCAAATACACTGCAGATTACGCCGTACCAGCCGCGATAGGGCTCGATGCGACTGAGGTGGTCGAACTGCAGCCAGCTCAGCTGCAGCAATAGCAGCAACGCCGCGCCGCCGGCGAGGACTCCCCAGCGCCTGTTGGCGGCCCACAGGCGGCTGCCGGTGTCCCAGGCCATTTCCACCGGCGCCGGCTCGATGCCGCTCAGCAGTGCGGCGCGCTCGCTCTGGTGGGCGCGCAGGCTGACCGCCGGGCGCTCGAAATGCGCCTGCGACTGTCCGCTGTCGCCGTCGCTGTCATCGACCAGGTTGAAGCGGGGTTCGTGCCGGTAGTCGTCATCGTCTACGGCGTCCTCGACTGCCTCGTGTTTGCGCACATCGTCGCCGCTGTCGAAGGTGTCAGCGGAAAATGCGCTGTCATTGCTCTGATTGAAGTCGTCGCTGAAACGGTCTGTATCGAGCAGCTCTTGCGCATAGGGATCGCTGTCGGCGGCGTTGCCGGCGTTGAGTTTGGCACCTTTCTCCTCGTCCTCGAGTTCCTCCAGCAGATCGATGGCCCAGGACTCGTCGGCGGTATCGGCGCTCTGCGATTCGGTAACGCTGATTTCCCGGTCAAACAGCGATTTCTTTTCCGGCTTCCAGTCTTCTAGCTCCAGAAAACTGTCGCTCAGCGTGCCGTCCAGATCGCTGCCGCTGCTGTTCTCCTTGGCTGTATCCAGCAGATCCATATCATCGCTGATCAGCATATCGTCGTCGATATTGTCCAGCGCTATACCTTGTCCCACCGTTTCACTGTCGATGGCGGATTGATCGAACTTCAGACCTTTGTGCTTGGGTTGCCGTTTCGCCGTCGCAGCGGCGGCCGCTTTTGCCGCCGCCGGCGGGCTGGCCGGCTTCGTGGGTGTTCTGGGCTTGGCCCTGGGCTTGGCCGGTGCGCTTTTGCGGGCTGCTGCCGGGCGGGCTTTTTTCGGTCTTTTCCCGCCCGTGGGGGGGGCGGTTTTCGGTCCTTTTTCCACCAGGTGGTCCAGCGCTTTGAAAATGTGCAGGCACGATCCGCACCGCACTGCCCCCTTGGCAGTCTGCAGTTGGGCCTCGGTAATACGAAACGAAGTTCCGCACGCCGGGCAGCGGGTAACCATGTCCTTCATAGCGAGCTGTCTTCCTGTGCCTTCCACAGAAGCTGGTGAAGGCCCTATTCAAGCGCTTTTTTATACGTATAGCAATGGTTTATCGGCTGCACCGCAAGTGCAGTCTTAACTTCAGGGGATTTTTTGCACTGCTTCTCAATTCCATTGTCGCCAGTGCTTTGCGCGCCGCGATGGCGTGTGGCGCTATATCCTGCGGCCCACCAGGCATATCCACTCCCGGCGCTGTCGCGGCGCTTCGAACTCGAACTGCGGGTAGGCCCCCGTCACCCCGGCCGCCTGGGTCGCCAGAATACCCGACAGGCACAATTGCCCGCCGGGGCGAACCAGCTCGCTCAGGCTCGGGGCGAGGTCGGCCAGCGGTCCGGCGAGAATATTGGCCATTACCAGGTCGGCGCCGACAGCGGGGCAGTGCTCGGGCAGATAAACGGGAAACTGTTCGGCGCGTAAATGATTGCGTTGCAGATTGGCGCGGGTGGCCGCCAGCGCCTGGGGGTCGATATCGACCCCCAGGGCCTGCGCGGCACCGAGCAGCAGTGCTGCGATACCGAGAATGCCGGAACCGCAGCCGTAGTCGACCAGGGTTTTGCCCGCCAGCGGCTGGCCGGCCAGCCACTGCAGGCACAGGAAGGTGGTGGGGTGTGTGCCGGTACCAAAGGCCAGCCCCGGGTCCAGTGACAGGTTGACGGCACCCGGGTCCGGCGGGGTGGCCCAACTCGGGCAAATCCACAACTTCTCGGTGCACTGGATCGGCTGGTAGTGGCGCATCCACTCCCGCTCCCAGTCCTTGTCTTCCAGCAGTTCCCAGCGGTGCGGCGGGAAGACGCCGCCGCGGTGGGCAGTGGCGGTGCGCAGGGCGGCGGCGGTGTCGACCCCGGCATCGAACAGGCCGCTGATCTTTACCTCGTCCCACAGCGGGGTTTCCCCCAGGCCCGGCTCCAGAATCGGCTGGTCGGCATTGTCCTGCAGGGTGACCGAGACGGCGCCGGCGGCCAGCATGGCCGCCTCGACGGCGGCGGCGGCTGAGCGGCAGGTATGGGTGTGCAGTTGCAGCCAGGGCATGGCAAATTCCCCAGCGGAGCTTACATGCCCAGCTTTTTTTCCAGGTAGTGGATGTTGACACAGCCCTCGGCAAAGGCCGAATCCCTGACCAGCTCCTGTTGCAGCGCCGTATTGGTGCGGATTCCGTCCACCACCAGTTCATCCAGGGCGCTCTGCATACGCTTGAGCGCCTCCCTGCGGCTATCGCCGTGAGTAATGATTTTGGCGATCATGGAGTCGTAGTTGGGCGGCACCCGATAGCCGCTGTACAGGTGCGAATCCACCCGCACACCGAGGCCGCCCGGGGCGTGGAAATTATTCACCGGGCCGGGGCAGGGCATGAAGGTTTGCGGGTCCTCGGCATTGATGCGGCACTCGAAGGCATGCCCTCTGCACGGAATGCTGTCCTGGTCCAGCGCCAGTGGCGCGCCGCTGCATACCCGTATCTGCTCCTTGATCAGATCGATGCCGGTGATCATTTCGGTGACGGGGTGCTCCACCTGAATACGGGTGTTCATCTCGATGAAGTAAAAACTGCCGTCTTCATAGAGAAACTCGAAGGTGCCGGCGCCCTTGTAGCCGATATCGATGCAGGCGTTGACGCAGGCCTGCTGTACGTCGCGGCGCACGCCTTCAGGTATGCCGGGTGCCGGCGCTTCCTCAATCACTTTCTGGTGGCGGCGCTGCAGCGAGCAATCGCGGTCGTGCAGGTGCACAGCCCTGCCCTGACCGTCCGACAGCACCTGAATCTCCACATGGCGGGGATTCTGCAGAAACTTCTCCATATACACCGTGTCGTCACCAAAGGCCGCGTTGGCCTCGGCTCTGGTGACGTGGATGGAATTCAACAGCGCCGACTCCGTATGGACCACGCGCATACCGCGCCCGCCGCCGCCGGCAGCGGCCTTGATGATCACCGGGTAGCCGACACGGCGGCCGATTTCCAGGCACTGCTCCTTGTCCTCAGGCAGTGGGCCGTCCGAGCCGGGCACTGTCGGTACGCCGGCTTTTTTCATCGCCGCGATGGCCGATACCTTGTCACCCATCAGGCGGATGATGTCGGGGTCGGGGCCGATAAATACAAAACCGCTTTTTTGCACCTGTTCGGCAAAGTCGGCATTTTCGGCGAGAAACCCATAGCCGGGGTGGACGGCTACGGAGTCGGTGATTTCCATGGCGCTGATAATGGCCGGTATATTCAGATAGCTGTCGGCCGAGGGGTTGGGGCCGACACATACCGATTCGTCCGCCAGGCGCACATGTTTCAGCTCGCGGTCGATCTGCGAGTGCACGGCAACGGTTTTTATGTCGAGCTCTTTGCAGGCGCGCAGAATGCGCAGTGCAATTTCGCCGCGGTTGGCGATCAATACTTTTTCAAACATGGTGGCAGCTCCTCGGGCCTAACCGTCATATAAACGCCTGTGCGGTAGTCGTCTTTACTACTGTCTGTACTGCGGCTGTCTATGCAATGGTTATCAGGGGCTGATCAAATTCTACCGGCTCGCCGTCTTCCACCAGAATGGCTTCTACCACCCCGGCTCTGTCGGCTTCGATCTGGTTCATCATTTTCATGGCTTCGACGATGCAGATGACATCGCCGGCTTTAACTTGCTTGCCGATTTCCACAAACGGCGCTGAGCCGGGGCTGGGAGCAGCGTAATAGGTGCCCACCATCGGCGACTTGACCACATGTCCGGGCAGCGGTGCGGCATTCTCACGGCTCTCGGCCACCGGTTCGCCGGCGCTGCCGGTAACGGGGGCCGCCGCCGGGGCTGCCGCCACCACTGTCGGCGCCACCACCGGCTGGACCGCTGGGGTGCCGGCACTGCGGCTGATGCGCACCGACTCCTCGCCCTCTTTGATCTCCAACTCGCCGATATCGGACTCTTCGAGCAGTTCAATTAATTTTTTGATTTTGCGGATATCCATTGAGGTCTCTCTGATCTTTGTAAATTGCTGTTGACGCAACAGGTTTGCAGCGGCCGCGCACCCGTCCCGGGTGAGCGGGCCGCGGCCTAGGCCGATGCCGGAAGCTGCGCAAAGGCCGCCTGTAGCGCCAGTTCGTAACTCAGCGCACCGAAGCCGCAGATGACCCCAGCGGCGATGTCGGAGAAGTAAGAGTGCCGGCGAAATGCCTCCCGGCCGTGGACGTTGGACAGGTGCAGTTCGATAAAGGGTATCTCCACCGCCGCCAGGGCGTCGCGCAGGGCTACGCTGGTATGGGTGAAGGCCGCCGGGTTGATGAGGATGAAATTGACACCCTCGTGGCGGGCGTCGTGGATGCGGTTGATCAGCTCGTACTCGGCATTGCTCTGCAACACCTGCAGATGGTGGCCTGCGCTGATACACAGGTCGGTCAGGCGCTGGTTGATCTGATCCAGGCTGGTGGTGCCGTAAACCTCGGGCTCGCGCGTGCCGAGCAGATTCAGATTGGGCCCGTGTAGTACCAGTATGGTGGCCATTGTCGGTCCTGTTAAACGGTCTTTCTTTCTTTTCTTACTGTCTTTTCTTACTTTTCTTAGCAGCGGCTTTGGCCAATAGCTTTGGCCGGCAGCTTCAGCTGTGCCGGTTGGCGCGGAGCGCACCCGGGACAGAGCCGCGAATGCTTCGGATAACTGCAGCCGGAGTTTGCCGGATATTACTAAGGCTGTCTACACTTCGGCGCTTTTTTTTGGAATTGGCAGCATTTACCCGCAAGTTTGGCGAAGTTTTTATTCTTGCATAAGCATGACGCCGGCATCCTGATCGCTGTATATGCTTACCAGGAGAATATTATCGGCAAAATCAGCCAAAATCTTGGGATATATGGGGAACGAGTGCTCAAAATCGGCGAAAAATACTAGGGCCTGTTGACACTCATTGAGTTAGCTCTGCTGGGCCTCTACTGCCACCCAGCACCAAAAGTAGGCGCCTTAAGCGAGGCAGAAGGAGCGCAGTTT
>JANQMH010000124.1 GCA_028280195.1 Exilibacterium sp. | reverse complement strand
CCTTCGAGCTGCACCGCCACTGGCACGATTCGGAGTTGCATATCATCCGCGATGCCGGCCACGCTTCGCGCGAACCGGGCATTGTCGACGCTCTGATCCGCGCCACCCGCGATATGGCCAAGCGCTTCGAGGGGGACTATCTCACCCGGGCCTGAGCCGGGGTGGCCACGGCTGTGAGCGGCAGCGGCGCATGAAAGGGTTGATTCAGCGGGTCAGCAGTGCCCGGGTCGATGTCGAGGGCAGCTGCGTGGGCGCCATTGACGGCGGCCTGCTGTTACTGTTGGGTGTGGAGCGCGGGGACAGCGAAGCCAATGCCGATAAACTGCTGGACAAGGTGCTGGCCTACCGGGTGTTTGCCGACAGCCGGCAGAAAATGAATCTCAGCGTCAGCGATACCGGCGGCGGTGTGCTGGTGGTATCGCAGTTCACGCTGGTGGCCGATACCTGCAAAGGCCTGCGGCCCAGTTTCAGCAGTGCCGCGGAGCCTGCCGTGGCCGAGCGCCTTTACCATTACTTTGTCGAGCGCTTGCGCCGCCGCCATGCGCGCGTGGGCTGCGGCGTGTTTGCCGCCGACATGCAGGTATCGCTGGTAAACGACGGTCCGGTGACGTTTATGCTGTCGGGGTGACGGAGTGGTCATTAGCGGCTAAACTGTGGCCGATCTGCCCGGCGGCACTGTGCTGCTGCAAGGCCGGTTTGCGGCGGTTGACCGGCGTATCGGCGGTCAACCGGTGTCATACAGAGTCCGAGTCACGACAAGGGGGATATAGATGGAACCACTCGAGGCTACATTTTGGGTGTTTGGTTGGGTCCTGCTCGCCGCCAGCTGGGTGGTACTGCTGATCCAGTCTTTCAAAGAGGACTATGCCTGGGGGCTCAGCACCCTGTTTCTGCCGCCGCTGTCCTATCTCTACGCGCTGTTTATCTGGGAGAAAACCAGGGAAGCGATTATGCTGGCCGTGCTGGGCTGGGTCTGTATCTTTCTGTCGCTGGGCTGACAGCGGCGGGCAGGTCACTGGGTATCGAGCTGTTCCCGATCCCGGTTGCTGGTCACCATACGGCCGAAAATAATACCGATCTCGAACAGTATCCACATCGGCATGGCCAGCAGCAGCTGTGAAATCACATCCGGCGGCGTCAGCAGCATACCCAGTACAAAGCAGCAGACAATGATATAGGGGCGCTTGCTGGCCAGGCCCTCGGTGGTAACCACGCCGGTGGATATCAGCAGCACTGTGGCCACCGGTATTTCAAAGGCGATACCGAAGGCGAAAAACAGTTTCAGCACAAAGTCCAGGTATTTGCTGATGTCAGTCATTACCGTGACCTCGGAGGGGCCGATACTGGTAAAGAAGCTGAACACCAGCGGAAACACCACGAAGTACGCAAAGGCCATGCCGGCATAAAAAAGCACCACGCTGGAAACCAGCAGCGGCACCGCCAGGCGCTTTTCACGCCGGTACAGGGCCGGCGCCACAAACGCCCAGATCTGGTAAAACAGATAGGGAATGGAAATAAAAACCGCCACAAACAGGGTCAGCTTGAACGGCGTCAGAAACGGTGAAGCCACTTCGGTGGCGATCATGCTGCTGTTTTCCGGCAGGAACTTCTGCAGCGGCGCGGATACGAAAGAGTAGATCTCGTTGGCGAAGTAAAACAGACTGCAAAACACGATCAACACGAACAGGATGCTGCGTAACAGCCGGTTGCGCAGCTCGGTCAGGTGTTGTACCAGCGGCTGCTCGACATCGTCACTGTCCGGTTGCTGTTCACGTGTATTCATTGCGGTTCGGAGTTTTTCAGCGCCGGCTTTTCAGGCTTGGGCTCGGCGGTTGCCGGCGGTTGCTTCTCGCTGTGTTCGCTGTCGCGGTCCTTATCGGATTTGATATCGTCGAGCACTTCAGCGGTGAGGTTGGCCGGATCGTTCAGGGCGCGATTGATCTCGCTGCGGGTGTTTTTGAGGCTGCGCATGATCTCTTCATTGTGCAACTGGCGGCGGATCTCGTCGGTACCGAGATGCTGCTCCAGCTCCGCCCGGGTATCCCTGAGGCTGCGCTTGATTCGGCCCACCCACAGACCTACCGTGCGCACGGCCTCCGGCAGGCGCTCGGGACCGAGTACCAGCAGGCCGACCACAGCGATCAGCATGATTTCAAAAAAGCCGATATCAAACACGGTCGCTTACTTTTTCGAGTCGACTTTTTCCGCTTCGCCTTCGATGATTTTTTCCTGAGGCTCCGGCTGGCTTTTGTCTTCGACCTTGTTTTCCGGATCTTCCTTCATGGCTTTCTGGAAACCCTTGATAGCGCTTCCCAGGTCGCCTCCCAGGCTTCTCAGTCGCTTGGTACCAAACAGCAGCAGTACCACTACCAGAATGATAAGTAATTGGCCAGGGCTGGGCATAGTCTAATCTCCAAAAAATTTATGGCTTGCGCGAGGCCTTCTCGGCAAGCCCGGACAGTTCAAAGCGCCGGGCGAGTTCCTGTAGCACCGCCTCGGCATTTTCTCCCAGGTGAGATAGCATCACCAGTGAATGAAACCACAAATCTGCAGTTTCGTAGATTAAGGCCCGGGTATCGCCGCTGCTGTGCGCATCCTTTGCCGCCAGCACGGTCTCGATACATTCCTCGCCGACCTTTTCCAGAATTTTGTTGAGCCCCTTTTGGTGCAGGCTGGCGACGTAGGAGCTGTCGCTGTCGGCGGCTGCCTTGCGCTGTTCCAGTATGCGGGTCAGCTCCGCCAATACGTCGTTCGTAGCCAATACATCGTTCATAGCCTGCCTCAGGAGTAGATATCGCCCGGATTTTTCAGCACCGGATCGGCGTTGTGCCAGGCGCCGTCGCGCAGCACCCGGTAAAAGCAGGAGCGCCGGCCGGTGTGGCAGGCGATGCCACCTTGCTGCTCGACCTGCAGCACGATGGCATCGGCGTCGCAGTCGAGGCGGATTTCCCGCACCCGCTGCACATGCCCCGACGACTCGCCCTTGCGCCACAGGCGGCCGCGCGAGCGCGACCAGTAGACGGCGCGGCCTTCCCGCGCTGTCAGCTGCAGCGATTCGCGGTTCATCCAGGCCATCATCAGTATCAGGCCGCTGCCGGCATCCTGGGCGATGGCCGCTACCAGGCCGTCTGCATTCCACTGGATCTGCTCCAGAAATGTGTCGTCAGTCACACCTAAAACCTGCTGTGTCGTCGCTAGTCGCGCCAAGGCCCTAGTTTACCGCAATAACCAGGCGCTTGCGCCCACGCCGACTAAAACCCAGGCGGCCGCCGGCACACTCTGCAGATCGGCGCCCCCTTGTAGCCAGGCCAGCAGTGCGGCGCCGGCAAAGGCCGCCAGGGCGATGCCGCGGCGGCCGGCCGCCGCAGTTGGCCTCATGCTCTGCGGCGGGCTCTGTACCTGCCGGGCCCCGGCCCCGCCCCTGGCTTCCAGGGCCTCGAAGATCAGGTGCGGCACTTCGGGGAATTTCTCCAGCCACTCCGGGCCGTAACGTTTCAGTTCGCGCCACAGCGAGCCCGGGTGAAAGCGGTCCTGCAGCCAGCGCTCCAGGTAGGGGTGGGCGGTGGTCCACAGATCCAGATCCGGATACAGCTGGCGGCCCAGCCCCTCGATATTGAGCAGCGTCTTCTGCAGCAGCACCAGCTGTGGCTGCACTTCCATATTGAAGCGCCGCGCGGTCTGGAACAGGGTGATCATTACCTGGCCAAAGGAAATCTCCTTCAGCGGCTTTTCAAAGATCGGCTCGCAGACACTGCGGATGGCCGCCTCCAGGTCGTTGACCCGGGTGTCCGCCGGCACCCAGCCGCACTGCACATGCAGCTCCGCCACCTGGCGGTAGTCGCGGCGGAACATGGCCAGCAGGTTGCGTGCCAGATAATACTGGTCCGCCCTGGTCAGCGAGCCGACGATGGCCATATCGACCGCGATATACTGCGGCCGCTGCGGATGCCGGGTGGAGACGAAGATATTCCCCGGGTGCATATCGGCATGGAAAAAGTTGTGGGTGAATACCTGGGTAAAGAAGATTTCCACGCCGCGCTCGGCCAGCAGCTTCATGTCGGTATGCTGGCTCTTGAGGCGGTCGATATGGGTAATGGGGATGCCGTAGATGCGCTCCATCACCAGCACCGTGGGGCGGGTATAGTCCCAGTGGATTTCCGGCACATACAGCAGCGGCGAGTGCTGGAAATTGCGCCGCAACTGCGAGGCATTGGCCGCCTCGCGCTGCAGATCGAGTTCATCGACAATGGTGCGGTGATAGTCCTGCACCACCTCCACCGGGCGCAGGCGGCGGCCGTCCACACTGTAGCGTGAGGCCAGCCGGGCCAGCAGCAGCAACAGCTTCACGTCCTGGTCGATAATCGCCTCGATACCCGGGCGGATCGCCTTGACCACCACCTCGCGGCCGTCGTGCAGTGTGGCGGCGTGCACCTGGGCCACCGAGGCCGAGGCCAGCGGTTGGCGCTCGAAGCTGGCGAACAGCGTGTCGACCTCGTCGCCGAGGGCGGTTTCGACAATGTTGCGGAAGGTGTCATTGGCGAACGGCGGCACATTGTCCTGCAGGTGGTCGAGTTCGGTGATAATGTCGGGCGCGACCAGGTCGGGCCGGGTGGACAGCAGCTGGCCGAATTTAACGAATATCGGCCCCAGATCCTCGCAGGTCTTGCGCAGGCGCTGGCCGCGGTTCAGCGCCGGCGCCGGAAAGCAGCGGCACAGCAGCACCGGCGGCCGCAGCCACCACGGCAACTGTGCTGCCGGCAGCAGCTGGTCGAGCCGGTAGCGAACCGCGACCCGGACAATCTGTAAAAGACGAAACAGCGTGGTCACGCGGCAAAACTTCCTAGGGGACTTTGTGCTGTTGGGGAGCGGGGGATGAAGCGCTGGCGGCCTGCGCCGCGGTTTGTCCGAGCTGCGCAAACCGGGCGTCGAGGCGGTCGGCACGCAGGCGCAAATCGTCCACATCGTCGCAGAAAGCCCGCACCTCGGCCGCCGCCGGCAGGCTGCGCAATTCCTCGGTCAGGTATTCAGCCAGCAGGCGCTCGGTGTTCGCGCCCCTGGCCGCGAGCCAGCCAAACGACTGCCGCAGGGCACCGGCGGCGAGGGGCCCGGCGATATCGCCGAGCAGCCGGCAGAGCGGTTCCTCCCAGTCGATATCCAGCTGCCGCAGCAGGCGCCGCAGCTCGTTCAACAGGGCGGTACTGCCGCAGATATCCACGCCACTGCCGGCCAGACTGTCGCCGTCGCCGGCGGCCAGTGCCAGCAGCGCCGGCAGCGTGCCGCGCAGGCGCGTGCTCGGCTCGCCGCGATAGTGGCCCAGCAGTGCGACACCGGCGTCCGCCGGTGCCACATACAGCCTGAATGCCGGGGTGGTGGATTCGATTTCCAGCACCCCCGGCAGCTGCCGCAGGCCGTCCCGGGTCGCCGGGTCGTAGCGCAGGGCGGTGTTGACGGTGGATTCCAGGGCGGCCAGCGCCGCCGTGCGCAGGCTCGGGTCGGGCATCAGGGCTTGATTCCCCTGTGCAGCGCCACTATGCCGCCGGTCATATTGTAAAACTCGCAGTTGCAGTAACCCGCTGCCTGCATCATCGCCTTCAGGGTTTCCTGGTCCGGGTGCATGCGGATCGATTCGGCCAGGTAGCGGTAGCTGTCGGCATCGTTGGCGACCAGTTTGCCCATCAGCGGCAATACCCGAAAAGAGTAGGTGTCATAGGCTTTTTGCAGCAGGGTATTACCCGGTTTGGAAAACTCCAGCACCAGCAGGCGCCCGCCGGGTTTCAGCACCCGCAGCATGGCGCGCAGCGCGCTGTCTTTGTCGGTGACATTGCGCAGGCCGAAGGCGATGCTGATACAGTCGAAGGTATTGTCCGGGAAGGGCAGGTTCTGGGCGTCGGCCTGGGCCACTTGCAGGTTGCCGCCGACGCCGCGGTCGAGCAGCCGGTCGCGGCCGACTTTGAGCATGGAGGCGTTGATATCCGCCAGCACCACCTGCCCCTCGGGGCCCACCAGGCGGGTAAACCTGTAACTCAGATCACCGGTGCCGCCGGCGATATCCAGTACTTTGTGGCCCGGCCGCACCCCGGACAATTCGATGGAAAAGCGCTTCCACAGCCGGTGAATACCGCCGGACATCAGGTCATTCATAATGTCGTACCTGGCGGCGACGGAATGGAACACATCGGCAACCCGGGCGGCTTTGTCTTCGGTATCGACCTGCTGGTAGCCGAAGTGGGTTTTTGGGGGAGGGGGGGGGGGCATTGGCGGTACCGTGGTTGGGAAGGGGGTATTGTACCTGTCTGGGGGCGTCAGGGAAAAGTTGAAAGGGAAAAGTAAAAGCGGAAAAGGCCGGGCAGGCAATTATGTGCCAATAGCGAACCTGCGGCGGCACGATCGGGACCCGACCCCGCTCCGTGCCGCTCGAAGATGACTCCGAATACGCCCCGTGCTTGACACCTCCACCATCCCAGCAAACCGTACTTTTCCCTTTTCCCTTTTCCCTTTTCCCTTTTCCCTTTTCCCTTCATCCCCCCCCAGGATCCATCAAATTCACCACCTGCACCCCCGGCTCCCGCGTCTTGCCCGCCCGGTGCAGCGCCTGCAGATATTCCTGCCACATGCTCTCCTGCTCCCTGCACAGCCGGTACAGATACTCCCAGCTATAAATGCCGGAATCGTGGCCGTCGTCGAAAACGATGCGCAGGGCGTAATTGCCGGTGGCCTCGAGGGAGTCGATAGCGACATTTTTCTTGCCGGTCTGCAGCACTTCCTGCCCCGGGCCGTGGCCTTTGACCTCTGCAGACGGGGAGTGTACCCGCAGGAATTCACACGACAGCTGGTAGGCTTGTCCGTGGAAATGCAGCTCCAGCTGTTTTGATCGCCGGTGCAGTTGAACCTTGGTGGGAACGGGTGCTGCGGTGCTGGCCATAATACGCTACCGGTAGAAAGTTACAGGATGAAGCGGCTCAGATCCTCGTTGTTGGCCAGCTTGCTGAGGTGCTCGTCGACATACTCGGCGGTTACCGTCAGCTGGTGCTGGCTGTCGCCGGCCTCGAAGGACACCTGTTCCAACAGTCGCTCCAGCACCGTGTGCAGGCGCCTGGCGCCGATATTTTCGGTGCTCTCGTTGACATGCCAGGCGGTCTCGGCAATGCGGCGAATGCCCTCTTCGGTAAAGGTGACCTCAATGCCCTCGGTACCCAGCAGGGCCTGTTGCTGCTCGGTCAGCGAGGCATCGGGCTCTGTCAGAATGCGCTCGAAATCCTCCGGCGTCAGCGCCTCCAGCTCCACGCGGATGGGCAGGCGGCCCTGCAATTCGGGGATCAGGTCGCTGGGCCTGGCCAGGTGGAAAGCCCCGGAGGCGATAAACAGAATGTGATCGGTTTTGATCATACCGTGCTTGGTGCTGATAGTGGAGCCCTCGATCAGCGGCAGCAGGTCGCGCTGCACCCCCTCGCGGGAAACGTCGGCACCGCTGCCTTCGCTGCGCTTGGCCACCTTGTCGATTTCATCCACGAAAACGATGCCGTTCTGCTCGGCCACGCTGATCGCCTTGGACTTGATTTCCTCCTCGTTGATCAGCTTGGCCGCCTCCTCATCGCAGGCCTTTTTATAGGCCTGTTTCACCGTCAGCTTGCTCTTTTTGGTGCGCCCGCTGGACAGGGAGGAGAACATATTCTGCAGCTGGCTGGTCATGTCCTCCATACCCGGCGGGGCCATGATCTCCACGCCCACCGGTGTGGCGGCCACGTCTATCTCGATCTCCTTGTCATCCAGGTCGCCTTCGCGCAGCTTTTTGCGGAATACCTGGCGGGTGGAGGACTCCGGCGTCTCCTCCTCGCCCCGGGCCGGGCGCAGCAGGGCGTCGAGAATGCGCTCCTCGGCGGCATCCTCGGCGCGCGGCCCGACCTTCTGCAATTCCTGTTCGCGCAGCATTTTGATGGACATGTCCACCAGGTCGCGCACGATCGACTCGACGTCGCGGCCGACATAGCCGACCTCAGTGAATTTGGTGGCCTCCACCTTGATGAACGGGGCGTTGGCCAGCTTTGCCAGGCGCCGGGCGATCTCGGTTTTGCCCACGCCCGTCGGCCCGATCATAAGAATGTTCTTCGGCGTTATTTCATTGCGCAGCTCCTCGTTGAGCTGCATGCGCCGCCAGCGGTTGCGCAGTGCGATAGCCACGGCGCGCTTGGCGTCCTGCTGGCCAATAATGTGCTTATCCAGCTCGTGAACGATCTCACGCGGTGTCATATTGGACATGGTCGACTGGGTCCTGAAGTTCCACGGGTTTTACCGGAGACTGGCAGCCGGCGGCCGGCTACTCACCCTCTCCTATAATCTCTATGGTGAAGTTGTGATTGGTGTAGACACAGATATCGCCGGCAATGGTCAGGCTCTTCTCGACGATATCCCGCGCCTCCAGCGAGGTGTTTTGCAGCAGTGCCCGGGCTGCGGCCTGGGCAAAGTGACCGCCGGAGCCGATGGCGATGAGGTCGTCCTCCGGCTGGATCACATCACCGGTGCCGGTGACGATCAGCGAGGCCTCGGTGTCGGCGACCGCCAGCAGCGCCTCCAGCCGGCGCAGGGCGCGGTCGGTGCGCCAGTCCTTGGCCAGTTCCACAGCGGCGCGGGTCAGCTGTCCGCTATAGGCCTCGAGCTTGGCCTCGAAGCGTTCGAACAGGGTAAAGGCATCGGCGGTGCCGCCGGCAAAGCCGGCAATCACCCGATCTTTGTACAGGCGCCGCACCTTGCGGGCATTGCCTTTCATGACCGTATTGCCCTGGGAGACCTGGCCGTCGCCGCCGATGACGACCTTGCCGTTGCGGCGCACGGAGAGGATGGTGGTACCTCGGTATTGTTCCACGGTGGGTCCCTTAAATTAGAGAGGCCATTAAGTCAGAGAGGCCATTGAGCTGTAGCAGATCTAAGGTGGGGGTGAGGCCGGACAATTTCAAGCGGCCGCCGCGCGCGGCGGGACAGGGCGACAGTGACCCTATCCCTCGATTTTGCGCTTTCTGGTAAAAGGTTTGAAGTTATTGGAAATCAGGATGCCGCGCGCCTGGTCCAGGGTGGCGTTGGACAGGAAGGGGCCGACCATCACCCGGTAGGCGGTTTTGCCCCCGACCTGGCCGGTCTCGATACTGGCCTCGAGATTCAGCAGAATCAATTCGGCGCGCATGCGGTCGGCGCGGGCGTGGGA
Source organism: Exilibacterium sp. (assembly GCA_028280195.1). GTDB lineage: Bacteria > Pseudomonadota > Gammaproteobacteria > Pseudomonadales > Cellvibrionaceae > Exilibacterium. The sequence continues at coordinate 21,505 of JANQMH010000124.1, read as the reverse complement.
GTCGAAGGAGCCGACCTGAATCATATAAGCCGAGCCGGCGTCTTGTGCACTGCGGGTATCGGGCAGCGGCTGGGTATCCACCACCACTTCGCTCTCTTTCAGCAGTTTATAGAAATCGAAACGCGGCTTGGGCAGTGCGGCTTCGTCGGCTGTGGGGCCGCTGTCGGCCACCTGCGGCAGCGGCCGCGGGCCCGGCGCCACGCCGGACAGGTAGGTCAGGAACATAATGAAGGCCCCCAGCACCGCACCGGTAAACAGCCATACCCAGGCCGGCACGCTGGACTTCGGTGCCCGGGAGCGGCGCCGGGGTTTGCTGCGGTTTTTCTTGGCGAAGTCGCGTGTCATGGGCGTCGGATAGCGGCCGGGTTGCTAGCGGGCACGGTACGCTACCGGACCCGATACGTTGGCGGGCATTGTACAGGGGAGAGGCTCACTAAGTCATGTCCTGCGGGTCGACGTCCACTGCCCAGCGCACGCGCCGGCTGAGCGGGTGGGCCTCCAGCTGCCGGCAGAGCGACTGCAGCAGGGTCTGCCGGGCGCGGCGTCCGGCGGCGTTGATCAGCAGCTGGTAGCGAAAGCGGTTATTGCGCTTTTCCATCAGCGCCGGCAGCGGCCCCAGGTAGTGCAGTTGCGGGCTGGGAGCCTGCAATTGTTGCGCTGTTTTGCGTGCCTCGGCGAGAAAGGCCAGGGCATTTTCCGGGCGTTTGGATTCGGCCTTGATCAATACCAGGTAGCGGTATGGCGGCAGCCCCCCGATCTGCCGTTCGGCCAGCAGTTTGCGGGCAAAGGCCTGGTAGCCCTCACTGACCAGCAACTGCATCAGCGGGTGCTGGCAGTGGTGGCTCTGTATCACCACGCGGCCGGGTTTATCGGCTCTGCCGGCGCGACCCGCCACCTGGATCAACAGCTGGCCCATACGCTCGGGGCCGCGAAAATCGGCGCTCAGCAGGCCGCTGTCGGCCTCCAGAATCGCCACCAGGGTGACATTGGGCAGGTGGTGTCCCTTGGCCAGCATCTGGGTTCCCACCAGAATGCACGGCTGCCCGCGCTGGACGTCCTGCAGCAGTCCGGCCAGGGCGTTTTTGCGGCGCGTGGAGTCGCGGTCAATGCGGTGTACCGGCACCTGACCGAAACGCTGTTGCAGGAATTGTTCGCTGCGCTCGGTGCCCTGCCCCAGTTGCTGCAGGTTTGTGCTGAAGCATTGCGGGCACTGTTGCGGCAGCGGGCGCTGGTAGTCGCAGTGGTGGCAGTGCAGGTGGGGCGGGTGCCGGTGTACCGTGAGCCGGGCGTCACAGTGAGCGCAATTGGCGACCCAGCCGCAGTCGTGGCAGATCAGCGTGGGTGCGAAGCCGCGGCGGTTGATGAATACCAGCACCTGCTCGCCGCGCGCCAGGGTGGTTTCGATATCCTGCAGCAGGGTCGGGCTAAAGCCCTCTTCCATGGCCAGGCGGCGGATGTCCAACAGCTGCACCAGCGGCGCCTGTGCGCCGCCGGCGCGGCGGGTCAGGCGCAGGTGGTGGAAGCGCCCCTGCATGGCATTGTGAAGAGTCTCCAGTGCCGGCGTGGCGCTGCCGAGTATCAGCGGGATGGCGTGCCGGCGCGCGCGCACCGCGGCCAGGTCGCGGGCCGAGTAGCGGAAACCGTCCTGCTGTTTAAAGGAAGGGTCGTGTTCCTCGTCGACAATAATGATGCCGGGCTCGGGCAGGGGAGTGAATACCGCCGAGCGGGTGCCGATGACGATGCGCGCCTGCCCGCTGGCGGCGGCGAGCCAGGCCTGCAGCCGCTGCCCGTCGCTGAGGCCCGAGTGCAGTGCCGCCACCGGCGCGCAGAAGCGGCGTTCGAAGCGCCCGATGGTCTGCGGCGTAAGGCCGATTTCAGGTACCAGTACCAGTGCCTGGCGCCCCTGCTCCAGCACCGCCGCGATAGCCTGCAGATAGACTTCGGTTTTGCCGCTGCCGGTAGCCCCTTCCAGCAGGTAGGTATTGAAGGCCTGGTAGCGCAGTTGGTCGATGGCGCCTCGCTGCTCCGGGTTGAGCGCCAGCGGCGACTCGCGCAGTGTGTGGGTGGCGGGCGCCGCGGTGATCTCAGCGCTGGACTGGCTGATCACGCCTTTGCCGGCCAGCGCTTTGACGGTGGTGTCGGAGATACCCAGTTGACGGATAGCGTCCCGGCTCAATGCCGGCTGTGCCAGCAGGGCCTGAAACAGCAGCGCCTGCTTGGGCGCGCGGCTGAAGGCGGTCTGCGGCAGCCCTCTGGCTTCGGCGCTCAGCGCCCATACGGTTTGCCGCGCCGGCTCGGCGCTTTCCCCCCGGCGCAGCGGTGCCGGCATGGCGGCATGCAGAACTTCGCCCAGGGGGTGCTGGTAGTAGGCGGCGGCCCATTGACACAGCGCCACCAGGCTCGGCGGCAGTACCGGGCTGCTGTCGAGGATTTCCAGCGCCGGGCGCAGCTGGTCGCGCCCGAGTTGAGTATCGCAGCTGGTTTCAACCAGTACACCGACCACCTGCTGCCGGCCAAAGGGTACCCTGACCCGCACGCCCGGCTGCAGGTCTGCCAGCGCCGCTGCGCCCTGATTGAACAGGTCGGCGGGCGGCAGATAGTCGAAAGTCCGTCGCAGCGGGCTGGGTACGGCGATGCGCAAATATGCCGGTGCGGCGGTATTTTCTCGGGTGGTATTGCCCGGCATGATGAAAGCCTTGCGTCGGCGCGCATTTCTGGTAGTATGCGCCGTCTATTTTTTAGCCGTTTACACACACTGGTGTGCCGTGCCCGGCGCGAGATCGGGTGGCGGCACATAATACACGAGTAAGGCTCTTACCATGAAGGCAGATATTCATCCCAACTATGGTGATATGACCGCCACCTGCAGTTGCGGCAACGTCATAAAAACCCGTTCCACCCTGGCCAAGGACATTCATATCGATGTGTGCTCGGCCTGCCACCCGTTTTATACCGGCAAGCAGAAAGTACTCGATACCGGCGGCCGTATCGACCGTTTCAAGAAGCGATTCGGCAGCCGTCTCAAAAAGTAATCTGCTCAGCGTCGCTACGGCTTGCCGTAAAAGCGCCGGAAGTTGCGACTTTTGGCGCTTTTTTGTTTGTCGATCGGTTTTACTGCAGCAGGCGAGTTGGGCGGCGAAATCCTATTTTCCGCCGCCGCCGCTGTAAGCTGTAACCTGTCCGCTGTAAGCTCTTGTTTTTAACTAGAATAGAAAGACCAACCACTAGCGCTAGGCAGCCCCATGTCGGACTCATTGAAAAAAGCAGCACTGGACTACCACGCCTTTCCCCGGCCGGGAAAGCTGAGCACCGAGTTGACCACCCCCGCCGAGACCCAGCAGGACCTGTCGCTGGCCTACAGCCCGGGTGTGGCCGAGCCGGTGCGGGAGATTGCCAGAGATGCCGAAAATGCCTACCGCTATACCGGCAAGGGCAATCTGGTGGCGGTGATTACCGATGGCAGCGCGGTGCTGGGGCTGGGCAATCTGGGGCCGCTGGCCTCGAAGCCGGTGATGGAGGGCAAGAGCCTGCTGTTCAAGCGTTTTGCCGGTATCGACTCGGTGGATGTGGAAGTCAATGCCGACAGCGCCGAGGCCTTTGTCGATACCGTGGCGAGTATTGCCGATACCTACGGCGGCATCAATCTGGAGGATATCAAGGCGCCGGAGTGCTTTGCCATTGAAGCGGCGCTGATCGAGAAGTGCCGCATTCCGGTGTTTCACGACGATCAGCACGGCACCGCCATCGTCAGTGTGGCGGGCATGCTCAACGCCCTGGAAATCCAGGGTAAAGATATCGCCGCTGCCCGGATTGTGTGCCTGGGCGCCGGTGCGGCGGCCAATGCCTGCTGCAAACTGCTGCTGCAGGCCGGTGCCGGCAGGCACAATATCACCATGCTGGACAGCAGAGGGGTGATTCACAGCGGCCGCGATGACCTCAACCCCTACAAACAGGCGTTCGCCATCGAACTGGCGGCGCGCACCCTGGATGACGCTATCGACGGCGCCGACGCTTTTCTGGGTGTCTCCGGTCCCAACCTGCTGTCGGCGCAGCAACTGGCGAAGATGGCGCCGAAGCCGGTGGTATTCGCCTGCTCCAACCCCGACCCGGAAATCGATCCGCAGCTGGCCCATCAGACCCGCGATGACGTCATCGTAGCGACGGGGCGCTCGGACTATCCGAATCAGGTCAACAATGTGCTGTGTTTTCCCTTTCTGTTCCGCGGCGCCCTGGACGTACGCGCCGTGCGCATTAACGATGCCATGAAGCTGGCCGCGGTGAAAGCGCTCAGGGAACTGGCAAAAGAGGCAGTGCCGGCGGCAGTGAAGGCCGCCTATGGCGGTGTCGATATGCGCTTCGGGTCGGAGTACATTATTCCCAAGCCCACCGATCCGCGGCTGCTCGGCGCGGTGGCCGGCGCGGTGGCGCGGGCCGCCGTCGATTCCGGTGTGGCCCACCGGCCCTATCCCGACCACTACCCGCTGCAGAGTCTGGGTGATGTCGAGAGCGCACTGTAGAACTCCACAGGCCGGGCTGACAGCCCCGGCGTCGAGAAGTCTTAGAACAGCTCTTCCGGCGGCGCCTGGGTCTCATCGGGGTCGCTGATCACATTGGTGGTCAGATCGGCCAGTGCCGGCTGATTGTTGCTGCGAAACAGCTCGAACACGGCGCCGTCGCTGCCGGGCTGGGCGCGCTTGCCGGTGCCGGGGTCGATGCTGATGGCCACCAGGCCATCGGGCTGCTTGCGCACCGTTTCCGGCATCTGATCCAGGGCCGTGCGCATAAAGTCGATCCAGATGGGCAGCGCCGCCGAGCCGCCGAATTCATTGTTGCCCAGCGGCGAATTCTGGTCGAATCCAAGCCAGGTGGTGGCTATCAGAGCGCCGTTGTAGCCGGAGAACCAGGCGTCGTTGGGTCCGTTGGTGGTGCCGGTTTTGCCGGCCAGGTCTCTTCTGCCCAGCGCCAGCGCGCGCCTGCCGGTGCCTTTCGTGACCACATCCTGGAGCATGGAGTCGATCAGGAAGGCCACCTGATCGTCCAGCACTTTGGGGGCCCTGGGTAGCGGCTCGGGTTTTTCCGCCTCGGCAATCTGCTGCCCCGCGACCTGTTCCGGGCCGAGCGCCTCGCCGGCGTTCTCAAGCGCCAGATCCAGCGCCGACGCCAGTTCGGATTCCAGCGCCGCTTCCAGCTCCAGCACCAGATCGGCCTGCAGCTGTTGCTCCGCCGTCATTTCGTCCCCATCTGCCTGGTCATCGGCAGCGGTTTCGCACTGGCGGCAAACGGTGAGCGGTGCTGCCCGATAGACTTGCTGTTGCTCGGCATCGGTAATGAAGTCGATCAAGTGGGGCTCGACTTTGTAACCGCCATTGGCGAATATGGCATAGCCGGCGGCGATCTGCAGCGGCGTCATGGCGTAGCTGCCCAGCGCCAGAGACAGATCCCGCGGCAGCTTTGATTTGTCGAATCCAAAGCGATCCATACCGGCAATGGCCCTGGATACGCCGATGTCACGCAGTACCCGTATCGAGACCAGGTTGCGGGAGTTGTACAGCGCCTGGCGCAGGCGCGTGGGCCCGAAAAACTTGCCGCTGGAGTCCTTCGGGCGCCAGGTGCCCTCGAGGCTGGCGTCATCCAGCACGATGGGCGCGTCGTTGATGATGGAAGCCGCACTAAAGCCGTTCTCCAGCGCCGCCGTATAGATAAACGGCTTAAAGTTGGAGCCGGGCTGGCGCTCGGCCTGGGTGATGCGGTTGAAATGGCTCTGGTTGAAGTCGAAACCACCCACCAGCGATATGATGGCGCCGTTTTCGGGGCTGAGTGCCACCAGCGCCGCCTGGGCTTCGGGGATCTGGCTCAGGTGCCAGTGCGCCTCCCGTTGCACAACTCTCACCACATCGCCCAGCTGCACCACGTCGGCGGCGGTTTTTGGCCGCCGGCCGCGGCGGTTTTCGGACAGATAGCGCCGCGCGCCGGCCAGCCCGTGATCCCACGCCACGCTGATGACCTCGCCGTCGGCGAGCACCGCGTCGAAAGCCTGTTCATGCACCCGGGTTACCGCCGCCGCGCGCAGCCCGGCATAGCTGGGGATGGTTTCCAGCGTTTGCATCCAGGGTTCGAGGTCGAGTGCCGGCGCCGCTTCCGCCTGCACAGTGTGCTCGCCGGCATCCGGCTGCTGAGTGTCGGCTGCGGCGGCATCTGCGTGCGGCGCCGCTGCGTCCTCAACGGCCGCGGCATCCTCGACAGCTGCCGTATCCTCAATATAAGACGCCTCCAGCGTCAGCTCCGGCCCGCGGTAACCGTGGCGCTGGTCGTAGGTGAGCAGGCCCTTGACCACCGCCTGCTGGGCACTGTGCTGCAGGCGGCTGTCGATGGTGGTGTAGACCTGGTAGCCCTCGGTGTAGGCGTTCTCACCGAACAGCTGCACGGCTTTCTTGCGCGCCATCTCGGCGACGTAGGGCGCGTTCAGCTCCAGGCTCAAACCGTGGTAGCGGGCGGTAACCGGCTCCGCGGTGAATATCCGATACACCGCTTCGCCGATGTAGTCCAGCTCCAGCATGCGTTCCAGAATGTAGTTGCGCCGCACCAGCGCGCGGCTGGGGTTGACCACCGGGTTATAGGTCGAGGGGGCTTTTGGCAGCCCGGCGATCATCGCCAACTGGGCCAGGTTCAACTCGGCGATATCCTTGCCGTAGTAAACGCGCGCGGCTGCCTGAATACCGTAGGCGCGGTTGCCGAGGAAGATCTGGTTGACGTACAGCTCCAGAATTTCCTGCTTACTGAGTTCGCGCTCGATCTGCAGGGCCAATAAGATTTCGTTGAACTTGCGGGCGAAAGTCTGTTCGCGAGTGAGAAAAAAGTTCCGCGCTACCTGCATAGTAATCGTGCTTCCGCCCGATTGGATGTGACCCGTTAGCAATAATTGTGACAAGGCTCGCAAAAGTCCTTTAATAGATACGCCATGATGCGAGTAGAATTGATCGTCCTCGATGGCCAGCAGTGCTTCGATATATTGTCGAGGAATCTCGGTGTAACTGATCGGTGTCCGACGTTTTTCTCCGAATTCCCCAATGAGCCTGCGGTCACTCGAGTAGACGCGCAAAGGGGTCAGGTATTTAAAGTCCCGCAGTGCTTCGACCGCCGGTAATTTGGGACTCAGGTAGAGATACATACCGCCCAGCACCGCGAGGGAACCGCTGAAACCGGCGAGTAGTAGCCATAACGCAACGATGATATAGGGCTTTTTGACAGTCATTTTTTCTATGTGAATTAATGGCTTAGCAGGCCTGGAGCAGGCGACGCGGCATTATAAAGCCTTTTTGAGGGTTTACATACGCACGCGGTTGTTGCAGGCTTAAGTTAAAGTGCTATAACATAAAAACGATCTAAGTTACGGATATTGATAGAAAAATGGGCATTTTGGGCTTTCTGGAACAAAAGGCAAAGCCGGTGTTGGGTCTGGATATTAGCTCAACCTCCGTGAAATTGCTGGAACTGAGTCGCCAAGGGGACAATTACCGGGTGGAAGGCTATTCCGTAAGAGCACTGCCGCCCAATGTCGTGGTCGAGAAGAATATCAACGACCTCGAGGCGGTGGCCGATGTGGTCCGCGCCGTGTCGCAACAGGCCAAGAGCAAGGTAAAGCAGGCGGCTGTTGCCGTGGCCGGCTCCGCGGTAATCACCAAATTGATCGAAATGCCCTCCGGTCTCAGCGACGATGCCATGGAAACCCAGATTTCCCTGGAGGCAGACCAGTATATCCCCTATCCGCTGGAAGAAGTAGCCATTGATTTCGAGGTCCAGGGCGAGTCCGAGCGCAATCCCGATCAGGTCGATGTACTGCTGGCCGCCTGCCGGCGGGAGAACGTCGATCTGCGTGTCAATGTGCTGGAATTGGCGGGCCTGCAGCCTAAAGTTGTGGATGTCGAAGCCTATACTATGGAAAGGGCCTTCGCCCTGATTGCCGAGCAGTTGGAGGATCAGGAAGACCAGGTGGTTGCCGTAGTCGATATAGGCGCCACCATGACCACGCTCAGCGTGCTGGTGGATGGCAAAACCGTCTATACCCGCGAGCAGCTGTTTGGCGGCAAACAGTTGACCGAGGAGATACAGCGCCGCTACGGGCTGTCCACCGAGGAGGCGGGGCTGGCCAAGAAACAGGGCGGGCTGCCCGACGACTACGATCTGGAAGTGCTGGAGCCTTTCAAGGACGCGGTGGTGCAGCAGGTGACCCGTTCGCTGCAGTTTTTCTTTTCTTCCAGCCAGTACAACGATGTCGACCATATCGTGCTGGCCGGCGGTGTGGCGGCGATGGAAGGCCTGGTGGAACTGATCGAGGAAAAGCTGGGTACCCAGACCAGTGTTGCCAACCCCTTTGCCAATATGGCGGTGTCACCCAGAGTCAATGCCGTCGCCCTGGCCAATGACGCACCGGCGCTGATGATTGCGACCGGACTGGCGATGAGGAGCTTTGACTGATGGCCAAAATTAACTTACTCCCCTGGCGCGACGAGTTCCGCCAGGAGAAGAAAAAGGAATTTACCACCATTTTTGTCGGCGTCTGTATCGCCGCCGCCTTTGCCGCCTATATGTGGGTGGGTATGGTCGAGGGGGCCATCGACAATCAGAACAGCCGCAACGGTCTTCTCGAGCAGGAGATTGCCGCGCTGGAGGAACAGGTCAAGGAAATCCAGGAACTGAAAAGGCGCAAGGCCGAACTGATCGATCGCATGCGGGTGATTCAGGATCTGCAGGGTACCCGCCCGGTAATCGTGCGCTACTTCGACGAACTGGTGCGCGCGGTTCCCGACGGCATTTTTATCAGGGTGCTGAGCCGCAAGGGCAACGTCATCAGCATCGAGGGCGTCACCGAGTCGAATAACCGTGTCTCGGCCTTCATGCGCAGGCTGGACGCGTCGGAGTGGTTCACTACCCCCAACCTGAACTCCGTTACCGCAGCGGAGCAGTTTGGCGAACAGGCAAGCGAGTTCAGATTGACTATCAATACCACTATGCCGGGAGATGAAGTTGCTGCCGAGGAGGGTGCCTAGGTGGCTGTCGCAGATATTATCGAGCAGTTACAGGATTTCGATGTCTCCGAAATTGACTGGGATCGAATCGGCATCTGGCCCACGCCGGTCAAGGTGGTGGTGTGTTTAGTCGTCGCCGTGGCGATTGTTCTGGCCGGGTATTTCCTGATTGTCAAGGATCTGAACAAAACCCTGGAGACGGCGGCCAACAAAGAGCAGACCCTGCGCAGCTCATTTGAGCGCAAGGCCTTCGAAGCCTCCAATCTCGACGCCTACCGGGTACAGATGGAGGAGATGGAGGAATCCTTCGGCGCCCTGGTGGCGCAGCTGCCCAGTGATACCGAGGTGCCGGGGCTGCTGGAGGATATCGACGAAAAGGGCAGCGACAGCGGCCTCAATATCCTCAGTATCGATCTGCAGCCGGAGAATGTGCGCGAGTTTTATGTGGAGCTGCCGATCAATATTGAAGTGCAGGGCGGATACCACGATCTCGGTGGTTTTGTCAGCGGTATCGCCGGTATGCCGCGGATCGTAACACTGCACGATTACGACATCAGCCAGGCGGCGACGGGCAATATCCTGTCGATGCAGATACTGGCCAAGACGTACCGCTATAAAACGCAGGAAGAATAAAACCATGTGGTCTAGAGTTTTCGCTTATGCGTTATTGTCAGTTGCGCTGCTGGGCCTGAGTGCCTGCAGCGGGGTCGGCGAGCACAATGATCTGAAAGACTATGTGCTGGAAACCAAGCGCCGCCCGCAGGGGCAGATCGAGCCGCTGCCGAAGTTTCGCCCCTACCAGTCTTTTTCCTACAGCGCGGTGGCCCTGCGCAGCCCGTTTGAGCGCCCCGTGGAAGAGGGCCCGGCGACGCTGGTCGGCAGCGCCACCAACGTCAGGCCGGACCTGTCCCGGGAAAAGGAATTCCTGGAGAACTTCAATTTCGCTTCCCTCTCCATGGTCGGTACGCTCGAGCAGGGGGGCACGTTGTGGGCCTTGATCAACGATGGCGAAGGCGCCATTCACCGCGTTACCCGCGGTAACTTCATGGGAAAAAATCACGGTAAGATCGTCGATGCCAGCAGATCGCGCATCGATATTGTGGAAATCGTTCCCGACGGACTGGATGGGTGGGTTGAAAGGCCTCGCGTTTTAAAATTAGTAGAAAAGGAATAGCGAACTATGTCAGCTTTGTGTAAATCGGCAAGAGCTGGGTTGGGCCTGATCGGGTGGGGGCTTTTATTGACGGTACTGCCGGCATCACTGTGGGCGGCCAATCTCGAGGACATCAGTTTTTCTGAACTGCCCGGGGAGCGCTTTGAGGTGCGCATGAGCTTTTCAGAGCCGCCCGCTGCGCCGGCGGGCTATACCATAGAACAACCGGCCCGCATCGTACTCGATTTCCCCAATGTCGAGAACCTGCTCAGCGAGAAGAAATACCCGCTGTCGTTTGGCAATGCAAAAAGTGCGGTGATACTCAGCGGCGGCGGCCGCACCCGGCTGATCCTGAATCTGGGTGAGCTGACCCAGTATCAGGCGCGTGCCGATGGCAATACCTACGTGGTCGAGGTCGGCACCACCCAGGTTGCCGATTATGTCCAGGGTACCCGCAGCCTGGCGCCGAGCATCAGCCCCGGTGCCGTCAGGCAGGACGCGATGTCGATTGCCAACATCGATTTCAGGCGCGGTGAGGACGGCGAAGGCAAGGTCATCGTGACGCTGACGGACCCCAACGTCAATGTCGATGTGGAAGACGGTGCCGACGGTATTGAAATCTCCTTTATCAACACGGTGCTGCCGCAGGAATTGCGCCGGCGCCTGGACGTGACCGATTTCGCCACCCCTGTCACCTTTGTCAGTTCCGACTACGACGGCAGCAAGACCACTATCCGGGTGACGCCCACAGGCGAATACGACTATCTCGCCTATCAGGCCGACGACCAGTATGTCATCAGCGTCAAACCGCTGACCCAGGCCGAACTGGAAGAGAAGCAGTCGCGGTTCGCCTTTGTCGGTGAAAAGCTGTCGCTGAACTTCCAGGATATCGAGGTGAGATCGGTATTGCAGCTGATTGCCGATTTTACCGAACTCAACCTGGTTGCCAGCGATACGGTTTCCGGGCGCATTACCCTGCGCCTCGACAACGTGCCCTGGGATCAGGCGCTGGACCTGGTGCTGAAAACCAAGGGTCTCGACAAGCGCCAGATCGGCAACGTACTGATGGTGGCGCCGGCGGTGGAAATCGCCGAGCGCGAGCGCCAGGAGCTGGAGACCAAGAAGCAGCTCGAGGAGCTGGCGCCGCTGCGCACCGAATATATCCGTATCCGCTACGCCAACGCCACCGAACTTTTCCGGCTGTTCACCGAGCAGCAGGGCAACTTTGGCGGTGGCGTGGGCGGCGATCCCGGGACCTCCACCGGCAGTATTCTGTCGGAGCGCGGCCAGGCGATTGTCGACGAGCGCACCAACTCCATCATCCTCACCGATACCGAGGAAAAAATTGCCGAATTCAGAAACCTGGTGGAGCAGATCGATATCCCGATCCGCCAGGTCATGATCGAGGCGCGCATCGTCATCGCCAATACGGACTTCCGCAAGGAACTGGGCGTGCGCCTGGCGGCCGATGCTTTCTCCGTGCAAAACGGCAATCTGCTGGAGTTTACCGGCCGCCTGGAAGGCCTCAGTGATCTGGGCCCGGTGGGCCTGTTTATCGACCGCGACGGCGACGGCATCTCAGATGGCGAGAGAAACCTCGAGAACTCCACCATTATCGATCTGGGCGTGGACAACCCCGCCGGTGCCTTTACCTGGCATCTGAGCACGGACGATACCCTGATCGGTATGGAACTGTCGGCGCTGGAAGATACCGGCAATGCCGAAATCGTCTCCCAGCCGAAAGTCATCACCGGCGACAAGCAGCAGGCCTCGATCGAGTCCGGTACCGAAATCCCGTTCCAGGAGGCATCGGCCAGCGGTGCCACCACCACCGCCTTCAAGGAAGCGGTACTGAAACTGGATGTAACGCCGCAGATCACCCCCGACGACCGCATTATCATGGATCTGAAAATCAATCAGGACGCAGTCGGCGATATCGATCTGGCCAGTGGCATTCCCACCATCGACGTGACTGAAATTCAAACCCAGGTGTTGGTCGGCAACGGGCAGACCGTGGTGCTCGGCGGTATTTACCAGACCAACACCGTCGAAGGTGAAACCAAAGTGCCTTTCCTCGGTGATATACCGTATCTGGGGCGCCTGTTCCGGCAGGATGTCAATTCCGAAAACAAGCGCGAGCTGCTGATTTTCATTACCCCAAAAATACTGGTGGGCTCGGTAGCGAACTGAAGGCTACCCGTTTGAGGATGGTCCAGCTGACAGCCCACAGCCTGCAGCTTACAGCAAGAGCCCGTTGTTACCGCGCTTTGGCTGTAAGCTGTTAACTGTCCGCTGTGAGCTTTTTTGGCCATTGTCGATGAATTCTGCCTCCAACATCATTCTCGTAGGCCCCATGGGAGCCGGTAAGTCCACCATCGGCCGGGCCCTGGCCGCGCATCTGAACCTGCCCTTCGAGGACAGCGATCGGGTCATCGAAAATCGTACCGGTGCCGACATCCCCTGGATTTTTGATGTCGAAGGCGAGGAGGGCTTTCGCCGCCGGGAGTCGGCGGTACTGCAGGAACTGGTCAAGGCCCAGGGTATCGTGCTGGCCACCGGCGGCGGTATCGTAATGAGCGCGGGCAACCGCCGCTGCCTCAGGGCCGGCGGCCAGGTGGTTTACCTGACCGCGTCGCTGGAACAGTTGCTGGAGCGCACCTATAAGGACCGCAAGCGGCCGCTGCTGCAGGTTGACGATCCGAAACAGAAAATCATCGAGCTGATTGAGCTGCGCGACCCGCTTTACCGCGAAGTCGCCGACCATATTGTCAACACCGACAAGCGCAGCCCCAAAACCGTCGCCCATGAGATTGCCGGCCTGCTGTTGTAATTAGGTGTGATCCGGGTGTGATCCGGGTGTGATAAAGTAACGCCTGGCCGATTGCCCATTCACAAGCCCCTATATCCATAAGCCCTTGTCCGGAAACCCTGATGCCATGCAGACCCTGACCGTCGACCTCGGCGACCGCAGTTATCCTATTTACATCGGCGCCGATCTATTGGCCAAGGCCGAATTGCTGCTGCCCCATATTCGCGGGCGGCAGGTGTGTATCGTCACCAACACGACCCTGGCGCCGCTCTATCTCGAACCGCTGCGCCGGGCTCTGGCCCCGCTGCAGGCGGATGTGGTGACGCTGCCGGACGGCGAACAGCACAAGGACTGGCAGACTCTCAATCGCATTTTCGATGCGCTACTGCAGGCGCGCCACAACCGCAGCACTACGCTGATCGCCCTCGGCGGCGGCGTGGTGGGCGATATGACCGGCTTCGCTGCGGCCTGTTATCAGCGCGGTGTGGACTTCATCCAGCTGCCCACCACACTGCTGGCCCAGGTGGATTCTTCCGTCGGCGGCAAAACCGGTATCAATCACCCGCTCGGGAAAAATATGATAGGGGCTTTTTACCAGCCCAACTGTGTGGTCGCGGACACCGCAGCGCTTGCCAGTCTGCCGGACAAAGAACTGAGCGCCGGTCTGGCGGAGGTGATCAAGTACGGCCTGATTGCTGACCGGGATTTTTTTTCCTGGCTCGAGACCAATATGGCGGCGCTGTTGCAGCGCGATCAGGCGGCCCTGGTCTACGCCATTGAGCGCTCCTGCCGGATTAAAGCCGGGGTTGTCGCCGCGGATGAGCGCGAGGGCGGTATTCGCGCGATCCTCAATCTCGGCCACACCTTCGGCCATGCCATCGAGACCGCGCTCGGCTACGGCGCCTGGCTGCACGGCGAGGCGGTGGCGGCGGGCATGTGTATGGCGGCCGACCTGTCACGGCGCATGGGCTGGCTCGATGCCGCCGAGGTCCAGCGCATAGCTGCCCTGCTGCAGGTTGCGCGCCTGCCGACCCGCTCGCCGCCGCAGCTGACGGTGCAGCGCTATCTGTCGCTGATGGCGGTGGACAAGAAAGTGCTCGACGGCCAGCTGCGGCTGGTACTGCTCGAGGCTCTCGGCCGCGCCCGGGTGAGCGCCGATATACCGCACGAGGCGGTGGTGTCGGCGCTGCGGCACTGCGGCGCCGCGGCTTGATTCGCGCGCGCTATGGGAATAGCCTAAAGCCTGGCGGTATATCTGAAGCCTGGTGGGGTAAGAGTACGGCGGGATAAGCGCACAGCGGGACAAAAGCACGGCGGGACAAAAGCACTGTAGAACAAGAGTACAGCGGGACGGAATGGTGAGCCATGGCTGTTGAAAACGATCGACAAGCGCCGGCCTGGAGTGGCGACGATTTGATTGCCGGCGGACCGGTCGCCGCCGGCCTGAAAAGCGCCGGCGCGGATATCGACTGGCTGCAGGCTCTGGGTCTGCTGCGCGATCCCTTCGACGCTGCGGACGCGGCTTTTTTCCCCGGTGCCGGGCGCCAGCAACTGCTGGATCAGCTGTTGCACCAATGTCAGTTCAGTGCCAGTGCCCTGGTGGTGCTGGGCGAAGCGGGCGCCGGCAAGTCAGCACTGCGGCGCGAACTGCTTTCCCACCTGGCTGCGGATGACGATATCTGCACTATCGATGTGCCGGCGATCTACGATGCCGATCGGCTGCTGGCGCAGATTGTCGCCGGCTTCGGCCTCGAGGCTGCCGACAGCGCCAGCCGCGGGCAGTTGCTGGCGCAGATCAGGCATTTTTGCCAGTCCGGTGAAGAGGGCAGCCTGGCGCTGTTGCTGGTTGAAAATGCCCACCATCTCGATGACCAGCTGCTCAGTGCGCTGCTGAGCCTGCTGCAGGGTCAGGAAGACAGCATTCGGCCCCTGCACCTGGTGCTGTTCGGCGATCCCACTCTGGCCCTGCGGCTGGATAACTTCGGCATCGTCGATGTGCTGGTTCACGATCTGCTGCTCGAACCCCTCGACCGCGAGGAGGTGGGCGAGTATCTGGATTTTTGCCTGCAGCAGGCCGGTTACAGTGGCGAGGCGCTGTTTACCGAGCGCGATCTCGACACTCTCTGGCGCCAGTCGCAGGGGCTGCCCGGGCGCCTCAATCCGCTGGCCCGGCGCCTGCTGATCGAGGCGGCCGCACCGGCCTCCGAGGGCCGCCCGCGGTTGCCGCTGGCCCATGTTGTGGCGGTTACCGTGCTCGCCGGTGTGCTGATCATGGCCCTGTTCTACGGCGGCGACAGTGACGAGAGTAGCGCCGATACCGCCGCCGTCGCGACCGCGCCGGCGCCGGCGGCCGCTGTTGCGGCGGCGGATGCGGCCGCCCGACAGTTGCCGCCGGACCCGCCGCCGGCCCCGAGCGGGCCGGTTGCCGGCGCTGCGCCACCGGCACTCGAGAACCTGCCGTCACCGGCCGCCGGTGACGGCAGGCCCACCGAAGCCGCGGCCGCGGCGGCCGAGCGCGAAGTGGCCGCTGCGGTGCAAGCGACACCCGCGGCACCGCCGGCAGCGTTCGAATCCGCCCCGGCTCCGCCGCCGCCTCCTGCCGCCGCGCCGCCGCCGGCCTGGTCCGCCGACGAGGCCGCGCTGATGGCGAGCGAGGAGAGCGCCTATACCCTGCAGCTACTGGCGGCGGCGTCCGAAGACAGCGTCAGGCAGTTTATCCGCCGCCAGGCCGGTGCCGTGCCGCTGCGCATGTTTACCACCCGCCGCGCCGGCAAAAACTGGTATGTGGTGGTGCATGGTAATTTCCCCAGCGCCGCCAGTGCGCGCAGTGCCATCGGCGGGCTGCCGGCGGCGCTGCGCGAGGCCGGGCCGTGGCCGCGGTCGATGCTCAGCGTGCAGACTGAAATAGCCAGCTTTCACAGAAATTAGCCGAATTTCAACGAATTTCGACTAATTACAACTGAAACTAAGGGCATTTAGAGCCTATTTGACCTTGCCAAAGACCCCTTGAGCGGGTAATATCCAGCGCCCATTTGCCAATCAAGCCCCTTCTACCAGGGGCTTTTTTGTCTACGGCGTGTGCTTTTTTTGCGGGTCCTGGCGCTGGCAAATCCGGTGGTCGTAAATCACCGGCAGTTGTAAATCAGAGAGTGGGAGAAGCAGCCTATGTCCACCGGCCTGTATCGATTAGACGAGTTCAAAGACAACTGCGGCTTTGGCCTGATTGCCCACCTCAAGGGCGAAGCCAGTCACCGTTTGTTGCAAACCGCTATCGAGGCCCTCACCTGCATGACCCACCGCGGCGGCATCGCCGCCGATGGCCGCACCGGCGACGGCTGCGGCCTGCTGCTGCAGAAACCGGATGCGTTTATGCGCGCGGTGGCCAAAGAGAGTTGCGGCGCTGAGCTGGGCGATGTTTACGGTGTCGGCTCGGTGATGTTCGACCGCGACAGCAGCGCCGCCGACAATGCCGAGGCGGTACTCAATCAGCAGCTGCTGGCCCAGGGGCTGACGCTGGCGGGCTGGCGCGAAGTGCCGATAGACCCCACCTGCCTGGGGCCCATCGCCGGGGAGACGCTGCCGCTGTTCAAGCACGTGTTTGTCAGTGCCGACGGGCTCACCGAGCAACAGCTCAACGCCAAGCTGTTTGTGGCGCGGCGCAAGACCGAAATCCAGCTGCAGGGCGACACCAGTTTTTATATATCCAGCCTCAGTACCAAGGTGCTGTCTTACAAAGGCCTGATGATGCCGGTCGACCTGCCGCGGTTTTATACCGACCTGGCCGACCCGCGGCTGCAGACGGCAATCTGCGTTTTCCACCAGCGCTTCTCCACCAATACCATGCCGCGCTGGCCACTGGCGCAGCCGTTTCGCCTGCTGGCCCACAACGGCGAAATCAATACGGTGATGGGTAACCGCAACTGGTCGGTGGCGCGCACGCCCAAATTCCAGTCCGAGCTGCTGCCCAGCGTCGAGGAAATCACGCCGCTGGTAAACCGCACCGGCTCGGACTCCTCCAGCCTCGACAATATGCTGGAGCTGCTGCTCACCGGCGGCATGGAACTTCACCGCGCGGTGCGCATGCTGGTGCCGCCGGCCTGGCAGAATGTCGAGCATATGGATGCCGATCTGCGGGCTTTTTACGAATACAATTCCATGCATATCGAGCCCTGGGACGGCCCCGCCGGGCTGGTCATTACCGACGGCCGCTATGCGGTGTGTACCCTGGACCGCAACGGCCTGCGGCCCTCGCGCTGGGTGATCACCAAAGACGATGTGATTACGGTTGCCTCGGAAATCGGCGTATACGCCTATCGGCCCGAGGACGTCGTCGCCAAGGGGCGCCTCGGTCCCGGCCAGATCCTGTCGGTGGACACCGAGACCGGCCAGCTGTTTCACACCCGCGATATCGACCGCATGCTGAAACGCAGCCGGCCCTATAAGCGCTGGCTGCGCGACAATGCCACTCGCATCGAGGCTTCCCTGACCCGCGACCTGGCCGAGCACAGCCTCGACGCCGAGCAGATCAAGACGTATATGAAAATGTTCCAGGTGTCGCTGGAGGAGCGGGACCAGATATTGCGGCCGCTGGCCGAGGGCGGTCAGGAGGCCACCGGTTCCATGGGCGACGACACGCCCATGGCGGTGCTGTCACAGCAGCAGCGATCGCTGTACGATTACTTTCGCCAGCAGTTCGCCCAGGTGACCAACCCGCCCATCGATCCCCTGCGCGAAGCGATCGTGATGTCACTGGAAACCTGTATCGGCCGCGAGTTGTCGGTATACGACGAAACCGAGGCCCACGCCAACCGCGTGATCCTGGCGTCGCCGGTACTGTCGCCGGCTAAATTTCGCGCCTTGATCAACCTCGACAAGCCCGGTTACGAGGTGGCGCACTTCAAGCTCTACTACGACCCCGACCAGCGCAACCTGCACGCCGCTCTGATCGACCTCTGCGAGCGGGTGGTGGCGGCGGTAAAATCGGGCGAGGTGATCGTGGTGCTCAGCGACTACGGCCTGCAGGCGGGAAAGCTGCCGATTCACGCCCTGCTCGCCACCGGCGCCGTACACCACCGGCTCACCGCCGAGGGCCTGCGCTGCGATGCCAATATCCTGGTGGAAACCGCCAGTGCCCGCGATCCCCACCAGGTGGCCGCGCTGATCGGCTATGGCGGCACGGCGGTATACCCCTATCTGAGCTATCAGGTGCTGAACGATCTGATCGGCACCGGCGAGTTGCTGACCGAGGTCGACGAGGCCTACAAGAACTACCGCAAAGGGATTAACAAGGGGCTGATGAAGATACTCTCGAAAATGGGTATCTCCACCATCGCCTCCTACCGCGGTGCCCAGTTGTTCGAGGCGGTGGGGCTGGCCGATGAGGTGGTGGAGCTGTGCTTTCGGGGCACGCCGAGCCGGATTCAGGGCGCCCGCTTCGCCGATCTCGAAATCGACCAGGCCTGCCTGGCAGCGGACGCCTTCAAGGCGCGCAGGCCGATCAAGCCGGGCGGGCTGTTGAAATTCGTGCACGGCCAGGAATACCACGCCTTCAATCCCGATATTGTCTACGCCATTCACAAGGCGGTGCAGAGCGGCGACTACGGCGCCTGGCGCGACTATGCGGCGCTGGTCAATGAGCGCCCGGTGGCCACCCTGCGCGACCTGCTGGCGCTGCGCCGGGTCGAGCCGATAGCGCTCGGGGAAGTGGAACCGGTGGCGCAGATCGTCAAGCGCTTCGACTCTGCCGGCATGTCCCTGGGAGCGCTTTCGCCGGAGGCCCACGAGGCGCTGGCTGAGGCCATGAACCGCCTCGGCGGCCGCTCCAACAGCGGTGAGGGCGGCGAGGACCCGGCCCGCTTCGGCACCGAGCGGGTATCCAAAATCAAACAGGTGGCCTCCGGCCGCTTTGGCGTCACCCCGCACTACCTGGTCAATGCCGAGGTGCTGCAGATCAAGATTGCCCAGGGCGCGAAGCCGGGCGAGGGCGGGCAGCTGCCCGGCGGCAAGGTCAACGGCCTGATTGCGCGGCTGCGCTATTCGGTCCCCGGTGTAACGCTGATATCACCGCCGCCGCACCACGATATCTATTCGATCGAGGACCTGGCGCAGCTGATTTTCGACCTCAAGCAGGTCAATCCCGACGCCCTGGTATCGGTCAAGCTGGTATCGCGGCCCGGAGTCGGCACCATTGCCGCCGGCGTGGCCAAGGCCTATGCCGACCTGATCACGATCTCCGGTTACGACGGCGGCACCGCCGCCAGCCCGCTGACCTCGATTCGCTACGCCGGTTCGCCCTGGGAGCTGGGGCTGGCGGAAACCCATCAGACGCTGCGCGCCAATGACCTGCGCGACAAGGTGCGGGTGCAGACCGACGGCGGCCTGAAGAGCGGCCTGGATGTGGTCAAGGCCGCGATTCTCGGCGCCGAGAGCTTCGGCTTTGGCACCGCGCCCATGGTTGCATTGGGATGTAAGTACTTACGTATCTGCCATCTCAACAATTGCGCCACGGGTGTTGCCACCCAGAACGATACCCTGCGCCGCGATCACTATATCGGCACGGTGGAAATGGCGATGAACTTCTTCCGCTTCGTCGCCGAGGAGACCCGCGAGTGGCTGGCGCGCCTGGGGGTGCGCAGCCTCAGCGAGCTGATCGGCCGGGTGGACCTGCTCGAGGTACTGGAAGGCGATACCCCCAGGCAGCGCAATATCGACCTCGGCCCGATTCTGCACACCGACGAGCTGCTGCAGAGTAAACCCCAGTATTGCACCGTGGCCAGAAATGAGCCGTTCGACAAAGGGGCGACGGCGGAAAAGATGGTGGCGGCGGTACTGCCCGCCATCGACAGCAAGAGCGGCGGCGAGTTTGCCTTTACCATTACCAATTGCGACCGCTCCATCGGCGCCCGCATCAGCGGTGAAATTGCCAGGCGTCACGGCAATCTGGGGATGGCCGAACGGCCCATCAAGCTCAGGCTCAGCGGTATTGCCGGCCAGAGCTTCGGCGTTTGGAATGCCGGCGGCCTGGAGATGTATCTGCAGGGCGATGCCAACGACTATGTGGGCAAGGGCATGGCCGGCGGCAAACTGGTGCTGCAGCCGCCGCCGGGCTCGCAGTTCAAATCCCATGAAACCAGCATCATGGGCAACACCTGCCTGTACGGCGCCACGGGCGGCAGATTGTTTGCCGCCGGCCGTGCCGGCGAGCGCTTCGGGGTGCGCAATTCCGGCGCCCACGCGGTGGTAGAGGGCGCCGGCGACCACTGCTGTGAGTATATGACCGGCGGTGTGGTCACTGTACTGGGCCCTACCGGCGTCAATTTCGGTGCCGGTATGACCGGCGGCTTCGCCTATGTGCTGGACCCGGACAACAGCTTTGTCGACAAGTACAATCGCGAACTGGTGGAAATCTGCCGCGTCAACAGCGAGTCGATGGAGGCCTACCGCAACCATCTGCGCGGTGTGATCCAGGAATTCAGTGCCGAGACCGATAGCGCCTGGGGGCGGCAACTGCTGCAGGACTTCAGCGACTATGTGGGCAGGTTCTGGCTGGTGAAGCCCAAGGCCGCCAGCCTCGGCAGGCTCCTGAACAGCGTGACGCGCCGGGGCGAGTGACCGCCGCTGTCGCGCCAACCCAGCCATTGAGGCCCTTATATGACCGATCGTTTACACAATGATTTTCAGTTTATCGACGTCGGACGGCAGGACCCCGATAAAAAGCCGATGCACACCCGTCGCAGCGAGTATGTGGAGATTTACCAGCCGTATACGGAAAACCAGGTAAAGCACCAGTCTCACCGCTGCCTCGACTGCGGCAACCCCTACTGCGAATGGAAGTGCCCGGTGCACAATTACATTCCCAACTGGTTGAAACTGGTTGCCGAGGGTAATCTGATGGAGGCCGCCGAGCTGTGTCACCAGACCAATACCCTGCCCGAGGTCTGCGGCCGCGTCTGCCCCCAGGACCGCCTCTGCGAGGGCGCCTGCACGCTCAACGACGGCTTCGGCGCGGTGACCATCGGCAGTGCGGAAAAATACATCACCGATACCGCCTTTGCACTGGGCTGGCGGCCGGACATGTCGAAGGTGGTGTGGACCGATAAACGGGTAGCCGTTATCGGCGCCGGGCCCGCCGGTCTCGGCTGCGCCGATGTGCTGGTGCGCAACGGGGTGCGGCCGGTGGTCTTCGATCGCTACCCGGAAATCGGCGGCCTGCTGACCTTCGGTATCCCCGAATTCAAACTGGAAAAAGCGGTGATGCTGCGGCGCCGGCAGATGTTTACCGAGATGGGCATCGAATTCCGTCTCGATACCGAAGTCGGCCGCGATATCAGTATGCAGGCGCTGCTGGACGACTACGACGCGGTGTTTATGGGCATGGGCACTTATACCTATATGAAGGGCGGCTTCCCCGGGGAGGAATTGCCCGGTGTCTACGAAGCGCTGCCGTTCCTGGTATCCAGTGTCAACCGCAATCTCGGCTTTGAAAAAAATCCCGCCGACTATATCAGCATGAGCGGC
>JANQMH010000097.1 GCA_028280195.1 Exilibacterium sp. | reverse complement strand
GCTCCAGGCGGCGGTCCTGCAGCTGGCTGTGAGGCACCAGTTTGTACAATAATTGCTCGGTATAGTCGTGCACCAGCGGATCCGGGGAAGTGGGGACCTGGCTGCGAAAGGCCCGCAGCCAGCGCTGGCCGAGTTCATACTCCTGGGCCGGCGATACCACTGCCGAGGCCGTATCGCCCAGTTCCGGCAGATCGATGCCCCGGCCCAGGGCCGCAGCGGGCAGCAGCGCGGCGGCGCACAAAGCGCTGGCGGCAATTCTGGCGGCGAGTCGGCGGATGGCTGGGTGCACGGTGACTGCGGCTCCTGGGCGGGTTCAATCGCGGTTTGAAAATCTACTCTAGCGTGTTACCGCATAGCTGCCTAGTGGGGTGTGCTAAGATGGTCGCTTTTTTGATGGGCGAATCCACAATTTGTTCAACCGGATCGCCCAACTTTGCCTATAATCGGCAGGCGCCATGCCGGCGCCGGCGCTACCCGGGGAGATGCGGAGGTCCATGAGCGAAGAAACTGACATTGCGGCGGTCATCGATGCCTCGGGCCTGACCTGTCCGCTGCCCCTGCTCAAGGCCAAGCAGGGGCTCAAACAGCTGGGCTCCGGGCAGTTGCTGAAGGTGATTGCCACAGATCCGGGCTCGGTCAGGGATTTCGAGACTTTTGCCGAACTCAGCGGCAATCTTCTGCACAATGCACAGCAAGACGGGCAGCGGTTTGTTTACGTGATTGAAAAGAAGTGAGCGAAAAGGTTTGAAGGAAAAGGTTTGAAGATAGCCCCATGCTGAAAATTGTACGCAGTTGGATAGATCGCTATTTTGCCGATGAGGAAGCGGTGCTGCTGGCACTTTTTCTGGCTGTCGGGCTGCTGGTGGTGATGACCATGGGCACGGTGCTGGCGCCCATGTTTGCCAGTGTGATCATTGCTTTTCTGATGCAGGGCATGGTCATCCGCCTGAAACAGGCGCGGGTGCCGCATCTCGTCGCAGTCTCCATTGCCTTTGTCGTGCTGGTCAGTGTGCTGGCCACCGGCCTGCTGGTGCTGTTGCCGATACTCTGGCAGCAGCTGGTGAATCTGCTCAATGAGGCGCCGGGTATGGTGGCCGAATGGCAGCGCCTGCTGCTGTTGCTGCCGGAAAAATACCCGCAATTGATCAGCGAAACCCAGATCAAACAGCTGATCAATCAGGCCGGCAACGAGGTCGGCAGGATCGGGCAGACCATTCTCTCCTTCTCGGTGGCAAATCTGCCGATTCTGGTCGGCATCCTCATCTACCTGGTGGTGGTGCCGATTCTGGTTTTTTTCTTCCTCAAGGACAGCGGGCGCATTATGGCCTGGCTGGGCTCTTTTCTGCCGCGGGAACGGCCGGTAATGAGCAAGATCTGGCGCGAAATGAACCAGCAGATCGCCAACTACGTGCGCGGCAAAGTGATCGAGATTGTGATCGTGGCGGCGGCTTCCTATCTGTCTTTTGTGCTGTTGGGCCTGAACTATGCGCTGCTGCTGGCGCTTGCCGTGGGGCTGTCGGTGGTCATTCCCTACATCGGCGCGGCGGTGGTGACGGTGCCGGTGGCGATGATCGCTTTTCTGCAGTGGGGCTGGACCTCCGATTTTTTCTATGTGCTGCTGGTCTACGCCATCATCCAGGCCCTGGACGGCAATGTGCTGGTGCCGCTGCTGTTTTCCGAGGCGGTCAATCTGCACCCGGTGGCGATTATCATGGCGGTGCTGGTATTTGGCGGTATCTGGGGCTTTTGGGGCATCTTTTTCGCCATTCCGCTGGCTACCTTCATCAAGGCGATTTTCAATGCCTGGCCGACAGCGGGAAACGAAGATGACTCCCGATCGGAGATGGCGGTATAGCCCGACTGCAGCGCCGAAGCTGTGTCCATACCCTTATCTTCAGCGGGCATGACGCCGTCAGGGCGGGGTAAGCGGGTTATACTTGGCTCTTGCATTGACTGTCGGGTCCAGTGGGTGGGGAGTACGGCTCATTGGCGTTGGCTGGTGGCTTTTGTAAGAATATTACAAAATATGCCGGTTTTGGTTTCTTTTGTAACCAGCTGAAATCCATAGCTAAACCATGTATAAGTTTCCATCTGGCGACCATCGGCTGGTGAAGTGTCTGGAAAAATATATATCAATGTGTAAAATTACTACAAATTTTTTGAGGTGACTCACTGCCTGGCGCGGCGCTGCGCAGTCGGAAGTGCCAATTACCGCCTGTAGAGTGGCGGGAGGAGCTATAGTCTTAATTGGGACGAGTCTTATTGGGACAGTGCCGCTGGCACCCCTGCCCGGCGGCATTCGCAAGTTCGCCGACCGCGCCTGCAGCGGCAGCGCCTATGCAGCCGGGGTGGGCCCGGCGCGGTTTTATTATCAGCAACGACGAGCCGTGGGCGAGCGCCCGCGGGCGTCACCGAGGAGACCTGCATGCAAGCGCAAGAGGATATCGATGCCCTGGAAACCAGAGAGTGGCTTGACGCCCTTTACTCGGTAATACGCTACGGTGGCAGAGACCGCGCTGCCTACCTGCTCAAGCAACTGGCCGACCGCGCCACCAGCGCCGGTGTGCAACTGCCCGCGGCCATTACCACCCCCTACCGCAATACCATTGCCGTGACCGCTGAAAAGCGCATGCCCGGCGACCTGTTCATGGAGCGCCGCATCCGCTCGCTGATTCGCTGGAATGCGCTGGCCATGGTGATGCGGGCCAATGACAATGACGAGGGCCTGGGCGGCCATATATCCACGTTTTCCTCGGCGGCGACACTCTACGATATCGGCTTCAATTACTTTTTCCGCGGCAATGACGGCGATCAGCCGGGGGATCTGGTTTACTTTCAGGGGCACAGCTCACCGGGGATGTACGCCCGTTCCTACCTGGAGGGGCGGCTCACCGAAGAGCAGCTGGATAACTTTCGCCGCGAAGTGGACGGCAATGGCCTGTCCTCCTATCCCCACCCCTGGCTGATGCCGGACTACTGGCAGTTCCCCACGGTATCGATGGGGCTCGGGCCGCTGCAGGCGATCTACCAGGCCCATGTGATGCGTTATATGTCGGCCCGCGGGCTGGCGCCGCGCGGCGATCGCAAGGTGTGGGCTTTTCTCGGCGACGGCGAGTGCGACGAGCCGGAGTCACTGGGCTCTATCGCCATGGCCGGGCGCGAGCAGTTGGAGAACCTCATTTTCGTTGTCAACTGCAATCTGCAGCGCCTCGATGGCCCGGTGCGCGGCAACGGCAAGATTATCCAGGAGCTGGAGGGTGTGTTCCGCGGTGCGGGCTGGAATGTGATCAAAGTGGTCTGGGGGCGCCACTGGGATGCACTGTTTGAAAAAGATGAAGAGGGCCTGTTGCAGAAGCGCATGGATGAGGTCTGCGACGGCGAATTGCAGAACTTCAAGGCCAACGGCGGCGCCTATACCCGCGAGCATTTCTTTGGCAAATACCCGCAGTTGCTGGAAATGGTCAAGGATCTCAGCGATGACGACATCATGTATCTGAATCGCGGTGGCCACGATCCTTTCAAGGTCTATGCCGCCTATGCCGAGGCAGTGTCGCACAAAGGCCAGCCGACGGTGATTCTGGCGCAGACGGTGAAAGGTTACGGCATGGGCGCTTCGGGCGAGGCGGCCAATATCACCCACTCGGTGAAAAAGCTGGATAAGGACAGCCTGCGCAAATTTCGCGACCGCTTCGGTATTCCCATCTCCGACGATCAACTCGAAAGCGTGCCTTACTACCGCCCGGCGCCGGACAGCCCGGAGATGGTCTACATGCGCAAGCGCCGCGAGGAACTCAACGGCTACCTGCCGGCCCGGCAGGCAGATTTCGAGGCCCTGCAGACACCCGACCTGGAGTTGTTCAAAGGCCAGTTAAAGGGCAGTGGCGAGCGCGAGATTTCCACCACCATGGCTTTTGTGCGTTTGTTGTCAGCGCTGGTGAAAGACAAGAATATCGGCCGCCAGGTGGTGCCCATTGTGCCGGACGAGGCCCGCACTTTCGGTATGGAGGGCATGTTCCGGCAGCTGGGTATCTACTCTTCCCAGGGGCAGCAGTACACGCCTCACGACGCCGACCAGATCATGTATTACAAGGAGGACAAGAAAGGGCAGATCATGGAAGAGGGCATTAACGAGGCCGGTTCCATGTCCGCCTGGATCGCCTGCGGCACCGCCTACAGCAACAGCGGTGTACCGATGATACCGTTTTACATTTTTTATTCCATGTTCGGCTTTCAGCGCATCGGCGACCTCGCCTGGGCCGCCGGCGACAGCCAGGCGCGCGGCTTTCTGATCGGTGCGACCGCCGGGCGCACCACCCTCAACGGCGAGGGCCTGCAGCACCAGGACGGGCACAGTCATATGCTCGCCAACACCATACCCAACTGCCGCAGCTACGACCCCACCTATGCTTACGAACTGGCGGTGATCATTCAGGACGGCCTGCAGCGGATGTTCCGCGACAAGGAAAACTGTTTTTACTATATCACCACCATGAACGAGAACTACCTGCAGCCGGAGATGCCGCTCGATGCCGAAGAAGGTATCAAGCGCGGTATCTACCTGCTCGAGCAGGGCAAGAAAAAAGCCAAAAACCGTGTACAACTGTTCGGCGCCGGCTCCATTCTGCGCGAAGTGAGGGCGGCGGCGGAGACGCTGCGCAGCGATTACGATATCGAGGCCGACGTGTGGAGCCTTACCAGCGTCAACGAACTGGCCCGCGAAGGCCAGGCGTGCGCGCGCTGGAATTTGCTGCACCCTGAGGAAGAGCCGCGCCGCGCCTATCTGACACGGCAGCTGGACGGGCATGGGGGGCCGGTGATTGCCGCCACCGACTATATGCGCAGCTTCGTAGAGCCGCTGCGCGCTTTCATCCCCGCCACCTTCACGGTATTGGGCACGGACGGTTTCGGCCGCAGTGACACCCGCGCCAAGCTGCGGCAGTTCTTCGAGGTGGACCGCCACTATGTGGTTATCGCCGCGCTCAAATCCCTGGCCGACGAGGGCAGCCTGGAAGCGAAAGTGGTGACCAAGGCCATGCAGGACATCGGTATCGATCCGGAAAAACCCAACCCGCTTTACTGTTAAGGAGTCGAGGTGACCATTCAAGTTATCCCCGTGCCGGATATCGGCGGCGCCGAAGATGTCGATGTAATCGAAGTCTGCGTGGCGCCCGGCGACGCCGTCGATGCGGAACAATCGCTGATCGTGCTGGAGACCGACAAGGCGTCTATGGAAGTACCCAGCCCGCTGGCGGGCAAAGTGGTGGCGCTCAAGGTCAATGAGGGCGACACGGTTTCCGAAGGTGATGCCATTGTCGAGCTGGAGGTCGGCCAGGAGCAGGCGGCTGGTGAGCCGGCCGCCAGTGAGCCGACTGCCGGAGAGCCGGCCCGGGTTGACGCCGCGCCTGCGGGCGACCCCGCAGCGGCGCAGCCGGCGACTGCAGCGGCGGCCGTCGAGACCGCCGCCGGGCCCACTGAGTTGCCGGTGGCGGTGCCGGATATCGGCGGTGCCGAGGATGTGGACGTCATCGAGGTCTGTGTGGCCGAGGGCGACGAGGTCGCCGAAGGCGATTCGCTGATCGTGCTGGAAACCGATAA
>JANQMH010000089.1 GCA_028280195.1 Exilibacterium sp. | reverse complement strand
CGTTGTTGCTGTAGAGCACATGGGCCGAGCTGTTGCCAATCGCCATTGTTTTTATAGTCCGCTTACCGGTTCAGGAACGGGCAGAGTAGAGGAAAAGGTGTGTCATTGTTTTGACGTATATCAAGATGTTGGTTATCGCGCCGCGCGGCATTCGGCCCTGACAGTGATAGGGCTTTAGTCGGTTTTCAGATGATCCAGGGGAAATTCCGTCTTGTATCTGACCTGCTTCAGCGAGAAGCTGCTTTTGATATGGTCAATGCCGTCCAGTTGGGTCAGCTTCTGATCGAGGAACTCCTGATAGGCGTGCAGGTCGGGTACCACCAGGCGAATCAGGTAGTCGACATCGCCGGCCATCAGATAGCATTCCATCACTTCGGGCCATTTGGCAATTTCGCGTTCAAAGCCCTCCAGCTGCTTTTTCACCTGGTGGTTGAGTGTCACCTGCACGAACACACTGACCGGCAAACCCACTTTGACCGGGTCCATCAGGGTCACGCGGCGGCTGATATAGCCCTGGTCCTCCAGGTTCTTGACCCGCCGCGAGCAGGGCGAGGGTGACAGCGATACCCGCTCGGCCAGCTCGATATTGGGCGTGCCGGCGTCGGCCTGCAGGATCTCGAGGATTTTGCGGTCGGTGGCATCGAGCTTGGCTTCTGTCATACGCTAGTGTCCGCTTTGGCTGCCAGCTTGGCTCTCAATTTGATTGTCAATTTGGTGGTCATATAGAGTGGCGAATTGACCGCGGATTGTAAAGCGCAGTGCCAAGCGAACAGCTTAAATTGGTGTAATTTCGTTCTTTTGCAGAAAGAGCGCAATAAATTCACAAAAAATGACTATTTTTGGCAACAAAAAACTATTTTGGCCTCTTGCCTGCATCGACTTTGGCAGGATTTCCTAGCGCTGCTTGTGCTAATTTCCCGTTACAGCATTGGCATCGAATCCGACCGCGACACGGGCCCACAGGGCGCGTGTCAAAAGAGGTTAGTTATGAAGCTCGACAATAAAAAGCTCGACGATAACAAGGTGCACAGGCCGGCGTTCATTGCCGGCGGGCAGCTACCGATTCCCACACTGCAGATCATGAAAGCCGACGGCACGCCCTATGCGGGTGCGGCGGTGCCGCCACTCGACCGGGATCTGGCGCTGAAGATATACCACAGCATGATCTATATTCGCGTGCTGGATGAGCGTATGGTGGCCGCGCAGCGCCAGGGGCGCCTGAGCTTCTACCTGACCTGCACCGGCGAGGAGGCGGCGGTGATCGGTACTGCGGCGGCCTGCCGCGCCGACGATATGATCATGGGCCAGTATCGCGAGCAGGGCGCGCTGCGCTTCCGCGGTTTTACCACCCAGCAGTTTATGGACCAGATGCTCAGCAACGAGAGCGATCTGGGCAAGGGCCGGCAAATGCCGATTCACTACGGCACCCGCGCATTGAACTATATGACCATCAGCTCGCCGCTGGCGACACAGATTCCCCAGGCCGCCGGCTACGCTTACGGGCAAAAACTCCAGGGTAACGATACCTGCACGCTGTGCTATTTCGGCGAGGGGGCCGCCTCAGAAGGCGACTTTCACGCCGGTGTGAATATGGCGGCAGTATTGAAAGCGCCGGTTATCTTCGTCTGCCGCAATAACGGCTATGCCATTTCCACGCCCACCGAAGAGCAGTTTGCCGGTGACGGTATTGCCTCGCGCGGCGTCGGCTACGGCATGCAGACTATCCGCGTCGACGGCAATGATCTGCTGGCGGTCTATGCCGCTGCAGTGGAGGCGCGGCGGATTGCCGTGGAAAACAGCGAGCCGGTACTGATCGAAACCATGAGTTACCGCCTCGGGGCCCATTCCACCTCCGATGACCCCAGCGGTTACCGCAGCCGCGAGGAAGAGGACAAATGGCGCGAGCGCGACCCGATCGTGCGCATGAAAAAATGGCTGCTGCAACAACAGTGGTGGTCGGAAGAGGAGGACAGGCAGAACCTCGAGGCCTATCGCAAAGAGGTGCTCGACACCCTGAAACGGCAGGAAAAACTGCCGCCGCCGCCGCTGCCGCAACTGATCACCGATGTTTACGATCAGGTGCCCGCCCATCTGCAGCAACAGTACGACGATCTCCAGCAGCATGTGCAGAAATACCCGGACCGTTATTCAGCGGCGAGCAGGAGGTTGTAGGCGATGGTGAAGATGAATTTACTGCAGGCGGTCAACAACGCGCTGGATATCGCCATGGCCGACAACCCGCAGGTCATCTGCCTGGGTGAGGATGTGGGCAAATTCGGCGGTGTGTTTCGCGCCACCAGCCACCTGCAGGAAAAGTACGGCCGCGAGCGCTGCTTCAATACGCCGCTGACCGAGCA
Organism: Exilibacterium sp.; assembly: GCA_028280195.1. Taxonomy (GTDB): domain Bacteria; phylum Pseudomonadota; class Gammaproteobacteria; order Pseudomonadales; family Cellvibrionaceae; genus Exilibacterium. Next base: position 2,006 of record JANQMH010000089.1, on the reverse strand, counting down.
GGGCATTGCCGGCTTCGCCATCGGCCTGGCGGCGCAGGGCTCGGTGCCGGTAGCGGAGATCCAGTTTGCCGATTACATCTTTCCCGCCTTCGATCAGCTTGTCAACGAGGCGGCCAAGTTCCGTTACCGCTCCGGCAATGAGTTCAATGTCGCGGGCCTGACTATCCGCGCACCCTACGGCGGCGGCATTGCCGGCGGCCTGTATCACTCGCAGTCGCCGGAGGCCTATTTTTGTCATACCCCGGGCCTGAAAATCGTTGTGCCCAGCACCCCGTTTCAGGCCAAGGGGCTGTTGCTGGCGTCCATCCGCGACCCCAACCCGGTGGTGTTTTTTGAACCCAAGCGTCTCTACCGTGCCGCCGAGGGCGAGGTGCCGGAGGACGACTACGTTCTGCCGCTGGGCCAGGCCGAGGTGATCAGGGAAGGTGCCGATATCACCCTGGTTGCCTGGGGCGCGCAGATGGACTATATCAGCAAGGCGGCAGAACTGGCCGAAGCAGACGGCATCGCCTGCGAGCTTATCGATCTGCGTACCCTGCTGCCCTGGGATGTGGACACGGTGGCAGCCTCGGTCAGTAAGACCGGCCGCCTGATCGTCAGTCACGAAGCGCCGCGCACCGGCGGTTTTGCCGGCGAGATCGCCGCCGCCATCCAGGAGCGCTGTTTTCTGTCGCTGGAGGCGCCCATCGGCCGGGTGACCGGCCTGGACACGCCCTTCCCGCTGGTGCACGAAAAAGAGTATATGCCCGACCAGCTGAAAGTCTACGAAGCGATCAAAGCGACGGTTTCCTATTGAGGCTGCAGCAGCCCGTTTGATGAGCGAGGAGAGTCCGAATGAGCAAAGATTTCATTCTGCCCGATATCGGCGAGGGGATTGTCGAATGTGAAATTATCGAGTGGCGGGTCAAGGAAGGCGACCGTATCGAGGAAGATCAGCCGGTGGCCGATGTCAGCACCGATAAGGCGGTGGTGGAAATTCCCTCCATGCACAGCGGGCGGGTGGTCAAGCTCTATTACGCCCAGGGGGAGATCGCCAGGGTGCACTCGCCGCTGTTTGCCATCGAAATCGATGGCGGGGGCGCTGAGCCGGCTGAAGAAACTGTCGAACCCTCCCCGGCGGCGGCGCCCCCGCCGCCGGTGACCACTGCATCGGTAACGTCCATTGCGCCGGCGCAGGGCGGCAAGGTGCTCACCACACCGGCGGTGCGGCGCCTGGCGCGGGAAAACGGCCTGAGCCTGGAGGCGGTGCCCGGCACCGGGAAAAATGGCCGCATTCTCAAAGAGGATGTGTTGAACTACCTGGCCGGTGACAGCGTCGCGGCGGCGCCGGCCGAGGCGCGCCCGGCGCCCGCCGGCGGGGATCGGCTCGAGCCCATCCAGGGTATCAAGGCGATCATGGCCCGGCGCATGGTCGAGTCGGTGTCGAGCATTCCGCATTTCACCTATGTCGATGAGGTGGATATCAGCGCGCTGGCGGCACTGCGCGCGCAATTGAAGGAGAGGTATGCCGCCGCGGGCATCAAGATCACCCTGATGCCGCTGTTTATGAAGGCGCTGTCCCTGGCGCTGAAAGACTACCCGATTGTCAACAGCCAGCCCAACGAGGACTTCACCGAGCTGTGTTACAAGGCCAGCCACAATATCGGCATGGCGGTGGACTCGAAAGTGGGTCTGCTGGTGCCGAATGTGAAAAACGTGCAGAATCTGTCCATACTGGAGGTGGCGGCGGAGACCAACCGCCTCACCGAGGTGGCCCGCGCCGGCCGTGTCAGCCCGGAGGACTTGAAGGGCGGCACGATTACCATTTCCAATGTCGGCGCCATCGGCGGCACCGCGGCGACGCCAATCATCACCAAGCCGGAAGTGGCCATTGTGGCGCTGGGCAAAGTACAGGTGCTGCCGCGCTTCGATGCCGCCGGCCAGGTAGTGGCCCGCAACATCATGACGGTAAGCTGGTCCGGTGACCACCGCGTAATCGACGGCGGCACCATCGCCCGCTTCAACAA
>JANQMH010000057.1 GCA_028280195.1 Exilibacterium sp. | reverse complement strand
CTCGCTTCAGGCGCCTACTTTTGGTGCTGGGTGGCAGTAGAGGCCCAGCAGAGCTAACTCAATGAGTGTCAACAGGCCCTAGGGCGATTCGGCCCTGACATTGGACCCGGCGGTAAAAGGGTATCTTTCGAAAATCATCGTAACCGTCTGACTGATTTCACTTTCCAGGTGGTCGAGAATATCCCTGGGAACCCGGCCTATGGCAACGCCTTCCCATACCAGCTGTTTTTTTTCCGCGTCGACCAGGTCGATATTCAGTGTGCCCTGGGTATACTGCTGCACGCGCGTCTCGTAGGCATAGTAGGGCCAGGGGCCATAGGCGGAGCGAAAATGATAATAAGATGCACCGAACTGGGCGCCGTGCACATCGAATTTTTCCCGCGAGCTGACGTAAAAGTTAACCAGCAGGTCGGGGTTTTCACTGTAGGCATAGCCGTGCTTCTCCAGCTCCCGGCTGGTGGCATTCTTCAGATACTTGGCGAGCAGAGTAGTGTAGTCACCGCCGTCGATGCCGAGCTGCTCTGCATAGCCGTAGGTTTTGTAGTCGGAAAAATCGGCCTCTCTGTCGTACAGGGCGTGTATTCTGGGCACCGAGGCGCAGCCCGCCAGCGCGCTTATTAACAGCGCGGCAGACGCCAGGCGCATGAAGGTAATGGCTGTGTATTTCATAGAACCTCGCAAAGAATGGAACCTCGCAAAAGGCGACTGCCCGCCGTCGCGCCGCTATGTCAGGGCCGCCGATCGCCCGCGCGCGTTTCCGATCGGACCACTAGTTGATAATTTTCCAACTGCCGTCGGGCTGGCGGCAGGCGGTTCCGTAGAGCCTTTCATTTTCCCCGCCGATAACCGCCTCCAGGCTGTATTCGCGGCAGGGGCCGCCGCCCTGTTCGTAGGTTCGCGTCGGGGTTACCGTATACTGGCTCTGGGTATCGGGGTTGCGCCAGGTGCTGGGCACACCGGTTCTCACCGTCTCCAGTGAATGGCCGACCTTGAGGCGATCGGTATCATCCATCGAGCGGCCGATGGCGCCGCCAATGGAGGAGCCGACCAGCGTGCCGATAATGGTGGCCGCCGTCTGGCCGCGGCCGTCGCCCACTTGCTGGCCGATCAGTCCACCCATAATGCCGCCGATAATCATACCGGCCTGCTCGTTGGGGCCTTTGGTGGTGGTGCACCCCAGCGCCATCAAACAACAGCAAACTGCTGCCAGCAAACTTTTGCGCTTCATCCTGTCTACCCCTGTCGAAAGTGAACCCGCTGAGTTACATTGATCATAGTGACATCGACCGTTGCAGTGTTGACGCCGGTCAATGGATGTGCCGACAAGTCACGTCCTGTCGCCGTCCAGCCCAAGCACTTCATCCCAGCGAAATATCGGCCCGTCCGCGCACTGGCCGCACAAACCCACGGCGCTGCTCATGCGTCTTTCCATCGCCAGCCAGATTGCCGTGGCCGGCAGTTTGCGCGCCACAAAATACTGCGCTATCGCCTGCATCATCGCTTCGGGGCCACACAGCAGCAGGCGTGTCGGTTCGCCGAAGGCATCCCGCAGCGCGGGCATGATATCCAGGGGAATGCCGAAGAAAGTATTTTTCATATCGCTCAGCGGATACTGGGGAATAATGTTTTTATCGGCATAAGGCGGCATATCCTCTTTTGCCGCAGTCGCCTCCGCGCCGGGAGTCTCCAGTACATCGAATACCTGCATTTGCTTCTGCCAGCGCTCCCGTTCAGAGGTCAGCACTTGCCTGGCGTGTGTGCGTGCGCCGTAAACCAGGGCGAGCTTTTCGCAACAGTTCTGTGTCAGCAGCTCGTCGATCAGCATTACCAGCGGTGCCAAACCGCAACCGCCCGCCACGATCAACACCCGTTCCCCGCGCAGCTCCTGCAGCGGCCAGGGCCGGCCGAAAGGGCCGCGGGCACCGAGACAGGCGCCGACGCCCAGTTCGAACAGGGCGCGGCTGACCCTGCCCATGCATCGCACCAGCGCACAAAACTCACCGAATCGGTTGGGCGGGTAAGTGAATGTGAAGGGAGCTTCGCCGGCGCCGGGGACGCACAGGGTAAAAAACTCTCCGGGGCGCACGCCAGTCCACGGGTTTTTGTGACCTGCGCCATCATCACTGAAACGAAACAGAAAATGACGCGCGTTCTCGCCGTCGCCGTAGTAGTCCACCAGTTTTATGGTTTTCGGTACCAGATTGACAGATTTACTAGCTGACATAGTCGTCGATCCTGCGTATTACCGTGTGTTACCGATTGTCCCCGGGCAGGCTATTTCGCAGCTGCTAACGCCGGCAAACGCAAACGGTGCCGGTGCCGGCCTGTAATCTTTTTATTATCATCACTGGTGCACAAACGACTATTGACTCAGATCAATAATGACAGATAACTAGCCGTTAAACTGACATGAAAACAGAAAAATATATGTAGGGGTTTAGTTATGCCCATGACAGGGGATAAGCGATGCTGAAGCTGCAGTTTCTCGGGGCAGCTGAAACCGTTACCGGTTCAAAGTATCTGCTGAGTTATAAAAACACAAAGTTGTTAATCGACTGTGGGCTCTATCAGGGCACTAAAAACTATCGCCAGCGAAACTGGCGCGCGCTTGCGGTTGCCGAAACCGATATTGATGCCGTTATCCTGACCCATGCCCATATCGATCACAGCGGCTATCTCCCGGTTCTGGCAAAGCGCGGCTATCGCGGGCCGGTTTATTGCAGCGAGGGCACACTGGCACTGTGCCGGATACTGCTGCCAGATGCGGGCCACCTGCAGGAAGAGGATGCCCGCTATGCAAACAAGTACAAAGTCACCAGGCACCACCCGGCCCAGGCGCTGTTTACCGAGGAGGATGCGCGGCGCGCGCTGCAACTGTTTAAACCGATTGCCTTGCGGCAGGCGGTGAAGCTGGGTGAGGATATCACCTTAGAGCTGGTGCCGGCCGGTCATATCGTCGGCGCCTGTTCTGTGCGCCTGCGGCTGGGCGGGCGCAGCGTGGTGTTCAGCGGCGATGTCGGGCGCCCCGGCGATGCTCTGATGTGCGCGCCCGAGCCGCTGCAGAAAACCGACTATCTGATTCTGGAATCGACCTATGGCGACAGGCTCCACCCGCAGGAGGATCCGGTCAAATCTCTGCGCGAGATCGTCAACCGCACGCTAAAGCGCGGCGGCATCGTGCTGATTCCCGCCTTTGCCGTTGGCCGCGCCCAGGTGATTCTGCATATGCTGGAACGGCTGATGTCTTCGGCACAGATTCCCACCGTGCCGGTGTATCTGAACAGCCCGATGGCACTGGCGGCGACGGAGGTTTTCAATCGCTTTACTCACGAACACAGACTGTCGCGACAGGACTGCCTGCGAATTGTCAGCAATACCCGTTTTGTCGCCTCGGTTGAGGAATCCAAGGCCCTCAATCGGCAGGTATTTCCCGCTATCATTATTTCCGCCAGCGGTATGGCGAGCGGCGGCAGGGTGATACACCATCTCAAAACGCTGATCGGCAATCACCGCAACAGTGTGGTGTTTGCCGGTTTTCAGGCGCCGGGCACACGTGGTGACGCCCTGCTCAAAGGCGTGAACGCCATTAAAATGCACGGCAGCTATTACGGCGTCGATGCGGAGGTTGTGTCCATCGAGGGGCTTTCAGCCCATGCGGATTATCGCGAATTGATCGACTGGCTGAAGCCTCTGCAGCAGGCGCCAAAACATACTTTCATTACTCACGGGGAAAAGTCGGCGGCCGACAGCATGCGTTTGCACCTGCAGGATAAGCTCGGATGGCCGGCCTCGGTGCCCGAGTACCTCGATATTGTGGAACTGGATTAATGCAAAATAGGCTGCCTATAGCGGCTGTGAAAGGTGCCTGCAGCGGGCGTAAAAAGTGCCCACAGCGGACGTTAAAAAAGTGCCCACAGCGGGCGTAAAAAAAGTGCCCACAGCGACCGTAAAAAAGTACCCACAGCGGGCGTAAAAAAGTACCTGTAACGGGTGTAAAAAGTGCCTACAGCGATTACAAAAAGTGCCTACAGCGATTACAAAAGATGCCTATAGCGACTGTAAAAAGTACCTGCAGTAAATAGAAAACAGACTCCCTGTGGCGGGAGAATTAGCGCTTATTACACTGCCTATATCGGCCTTTGTGACGCCCAGGCTGGAACGTTTCGCCATGAATTTGTCTCTAATGATCGGTTTTTTTGACGCTGTCGCCGGCAATATCCTACAGCTTTTTCTTGCCGCTTGTGTTAACAAGCGTTGCGGCGAAGCGGACAGTTAGCTGATTGTCTATATGCGGATACACGAACGAGGCCGCGGCGCTATCATATCGGGTCCTTATCGAGCGCCGGCATACAGGTGTCAACTATTATAGCGGTGAGCCGGTGTCAAATCGGCCCAGCCTGTTCATTGTGCGACGGCGAAGACGCGAAGCGGAGCAGATTATTTTGGATCAAGATGTAAACCACAGTGGCGCAATTCACCAGCTCAAGGCGACCCGTATCGGTATCGACACTCAGCAGGAACTGGTGGTCTATATGCGCGCCGACTGCCAGGTGTGCCGGGCGGAAGGCTTTGTAGCGCAGACGCGGGTAAGAATCTGCTTTGAACAACGCCATATCGTTGCCAAGCTGAATGTGGTATCGGCGGCGCTGCTGGCGTCCGATAACATCGGTTTGAGCGACAGCGCCTGGCGCCAGTTGGGGGTCAGCGAGGGCGATACACTGCGGATCGAGCACCCCAGCTATCTGACTTCACTGAGCTTTGTGCGCAGCAAGGTGGCGAATAAACCGCTGTCGTCAAAAGCCATCGCACAGATTGTTGCCGATGTCGTGGCGGGGCGTTATTCCGATGTGCATCTGGCGACTTTCCTCACCGCTTGCGCGGGAGACCGCCTGGACCTGCCGGAAGTCATCGATCTCACCAGGGCCATGGTCGAGACCGGCCAGGTACTCGACTGGCCGGGGCGTGAGAGGATACTGGACAAACACTGCGTGGGCGGTCTGCCGGGCAATCGCACCACACCCATTGTCGTGGCCATTGTCGCGGCCGCCGGGCTTACCATACCGAAAACCTCGTCCCGCTCGATTACCTCGCCGGCGGGCACGGCCGACACCATGGAAGTCCTGACCACCGTGGATTTGACCCTGGAGCAGATGCAGTCAGTGGTGGAGGCCGAGGGGGCTTGCCTGGCCTGGGGCGGCAGCGTCAATATCAGCCCGGCGGACGATCTGCTTATCCGTGTTGAACGGGCAATCAATCTCGACGGCGAGGGCCAGTTGATCGCCTCGGTGTTGTCGAAAAAGATTGCCGCCGGCGTTACCCATGTGGTGATCGATATACCGGTGGGGAGTACCGCAAAGGTCCGCAGTCACAAACGCGCCCAGCATTTGGCCACGCTGTTCGTTGCCGTGGGCAATGAACTCGGCATTCGTGTGCTGCCGCTCATCAGTGACGGCCGCCAGCCTGTCGGTTTCGGTATCGGCCCGGCACTGGAGGCCAGGGAGGTACTGGCGGTATTACAGCAAAAGTCGAGCGCACCGCAGGACCTGCGCCAGCGGGCCCTGCGCCTGGCCGGACTGCTGCTCGAGCTTTCGGGCCAATACGGCAGTGGGGAGGGCGGTGAGGCAGCGCAGTTTCTGCTCGACAGCGGTGGTGCCTGGGAAAAGTTTCAAGCCCTGTGCGATCGCCAGGGAGGCCTGAAAACACCGCCCACAGCGCCTTTCAAGGGAGAAATCAGATCGCGTGTGCGCGGCCGGGTCAATGGCTTCGACAACCGTCAACTGGCGCAAATCGCCAAACTGGCCGGGGCGCCAAAGGCAAAGGCGGCGGGTATCCAACTGGCGAAAAAGCTGCGCCACCGGGTGGAAGTCGGCGACCTGTTGATGACTATCCATGCAGAAACACCGGGCGAGCTGCGCTATGCCGAGAATTACTACCAGCGCCTCGGCGATGTGATTCGGATCAATTAACGCCCTAGCGTCACCCGCCGGATTTTCAGCCTTTTGACTGCTTGCCAATGCTGTGCCCGGTCAGCAGCGACAGCAGCTCTACGGGGGTACGGGTCTGCATTTTACGCATCATACTGGAGCGATAGATATCCACGGTGCGCCGGCTCAGGCCCAGGTCGGCGGCGATGCGCTTGGTCTGGCGGCCGGCTACCACGCCGTCCAGTACCTGCCGCTCCCGCGGCGTGAGTTTTTGCAGGCGCTCCTCCACCGCGGGGGGGACCGAGCCGCTCAGGCCGTGCTGACTGTCGCTGTCCAGGGCCGTGACGATGCAGCTGAGCAGCTCGCTGTCGTCAAAGGGCTTTTGGAAGAAGTCGAAGGCCCCCAGTTTGATGGCGCGCACCGCCATGGGCACGTCGCCGTGACCGGTGAGCATAATCACCGGCGTTTTGATTTCCCGGGATTTCAGCTTCTTCAGCAGTTCCAGGCCATCTATCTGCGGCATGCGCACATCGAGCAGCAGGCACTGGGGCGGGTATGGCTTGAACTCGGCCAGAAAAGCCGCAGCATCGGTGAAAGTTCGGGTTTTTAAGCCGTTGGAGCACAGAAACAGGTCGATAGCGCTCAATACAGCGGCATCGTCATCGACGATATACACCGTGCCCCTAGACGACATAGGGCACCGCCCCGGGAGTCGCCGATCGCCGTTTCATCATTGTTGACAAGCCCCTCATTCAATACTGCCCTCAGCCGTGCGGTGCGCCTCGCCATGCCTGAGCCACTAGCTGACAGGCTCGCTGGACGGACTGGCGTCGGCATAGTCCCGCTCCCGAACGCTGTCGTAGGCGGGCAGGGTAAAGTAGAACTCAGCGCCCTTGCGCTTGCGATGATTAAAATCAAGCGTACCGCGATGCCCGCGAATGATCGACTGGCAAATCGACAGCCCGATGCCCATACCGGAGGCCTTGGTGGAGAAATAGGAAGTAAATATTCTATCTCTATCGGCCTTTGCAATGCCAATACCGCTATCACTGACAGAGATGCGGACACTGTCGCCATTTATCAAGCATGTTTGGATTTTAATACAGCGTTGTTTGCCGTCATGGCTATTGATGGCGTCAATGGCATTGAGAATCAAATTAAACAGTATTTGCTGTAACTGAATGGGAATACCTTTGATTGCCGGTAAGTCGGCCTCGAGTGCGGTCTGTAAAATGATATTTTGGTCTTTGAGATCGCCCTGTAATAAGGTAAGTGTATATTCAATCAATTTGTTGATATCGATCGGTATGGGGTCTATCTCGCGCTGCTTTATCTGTGCGCGCAGATGCGAGATGACCGCAGCGGCGCGATGTGACTGGCGGCTGATCTGGTGCAGGGCTTTCTGCATCTGCTCCGAGTCAAAGGTACCGTCTCTTTTCCTCGCATTTTCCATCAGCTGCAGGCAGGCCTGGGCATAGGTGGAAATTGATGCCAGCGGCTGATTGATCTCGTGGGCAATACCGGTGGCAATTTCGCTCAGCGTCATAATGCGGGAAATATGAATCATGTCCTCGTGATACTGGCGCACCTCATCGCTGTGCAGGCGCGAGATACGCTCCATTTCCTTCTGTTCGGTGAGATCCTTAATCAGGCAGGTGAGAATGATCTGGTCGCCCACCGCCACTTCGATGACAGTCAGCTGAATCGGCATCGTCTCACCCCGCCGGTTGACAGCTTCGGCTTCGCGACTCTTGCCCCCCGAACCTTCTCTGCCGGTCTGCAGGTAGCGGCCGATACTGCGGTCGCGGCGGGCGCCGGGTAACAGCAGCGTGATTTCCTGCCCGAGTACATCTTCAGCCCGGTAGTCAAAGATGTTTTCGGCAGCCTGATTGAAAGAGGTGATGCGACCCTCGCGATTGATATTGACGATACCGTCCGGCACGGTATTTAAAACCGCACTGGCCTTGGCCTCCGACCAGCGCAGTTTGGCCTGCAACTGTTCGCGCTCGGTAACGTCCTGGAACATCCAGATGGACATGGACTCGTCGATGCTGTGGTGAGACAACTCTATCAGACGGGTGCCCTGACTCTTGGTGGCAATCGGCACCACGGCGGGAACCGAAGGGGCGGCGCAGTTATCGCTTTTACTTCTGCGCTTGAAGTCATTGACAACATTTCTCGGAAACAGTGCGTACCACTGGTCGAGAGAGTCCAGTTCCCGGCCATCGTAGCCGGTAATCAGTGTTGCCGCCCTGTTGATATAGATTCTGCTGCGGCTGGCCACCACCGCACCGGCGGGCAAATGCTCGATGGCGCGGCGGTCGGTATGGCTGCGCCGATCACTGATATCGACCGAGGTAGCCATGAAGCAGTCCTGGTCTTTATAAGTGCAGTGCTTGAAATAGACCTTGACTGGGTAGTGCGACGCGTTTTTGCGGCGGTAGATAACCTCAATGCCCGGTGGTCTCGACTTTTCCTTTGCCGGCACCGGGGTGAGTCGCCGGTAAATTTCTTCACTCTGCTGTTTGCCGAAGAATTCAGCCGGTGACAATTGCAGCAATTCCTTCAGTGAGTACCCGAGGTTGTGGCGGGCGCTGCGGTTGGCATAGAGGAAGGCTGTGAATTTATCGTCGATAATCACGATTTCGAAGGGAAAGGCTTCGAGCATGCCTGGTTTCATATTACCTGTTCCCAAGTGGGAAAAACTATGCGGATACTAGCTATTTGTGCCGCTTATGGTCAATAAAAACGTCAAAACCCCTCTCGGCATACCGCTATACGGAAAAAGGCTATGCGAAATGCAATAGGTAATAGTACTTAGTAAGCATTACAGTATTTATCTGATTGCCGCCCGCACAGTAGAATGCCCTTCGTTAAACGCGTAGCCTTCGCCGGCCTGCATCTTACCCCCACCGACAGAGCCGGCAGCACCCCGCGTTGAGGAAGCCGGTATGGAAGTCATAGGTACATCCGTAGCGCAGTCTGCTACAAAATCCAACTGCAACAACTGTTTTCAATTGTATAGCTGCCTTTGGGGAGGAGCCCTGCTGGGCAACCGCCCGGAATTTGAACGCCTGATCAAGCATCCGCGCCCATTTGGGCGTGGCCAGCACGTGGTGATGGCCGGGCAGAAATCCGAGGGCCTGTGCCTGGTGCGCTCGGGCTGTCTCAAGGCATATACGGTCAATGAAGAGGGCGAGTCACAGGTCATCGGTTTTTATCTGCCGGGCGAACTGGTGTGTATCGATGACCTGTGCAACGACGTCTACCCCTACCATATAGAGGCCCTGGAGACCAGCAGTGTCTGTATGATTTCCCTGCCCTCGCTGCTCGAACTGGCGGCTATCTGCCCCGATGTGATTCAAAATGTGCTGAAGAAAATCAGCTACAATATGCGCCGCGAACACGAACGCATGTTTGTACTGACCAAAATGAATGCCAGCCAGCGGCTGGCGGCGTTTTTGATCGATATCTCACAGCGGATGAAAAACTGCTATCAGGCGGATGACGGTGAATTGAATATCTGTATGCGTCGCAGTGATATTGCCAACTTTCTCGGTATGGCCACGGAAACCGTAAGCCGCTGGATATCCCGGTTTCAAAATGAAGGCATTATGCAGGTCAACCGCCGGCACATAACCATTACGGATATGAACAAGCTGTGTAATATCATGAATTGCCAGGACACGGCCGTGGATATTCCGCTGGAGAGAACGGCCTAGCAGCTGTTCCATGACTCATAACTCTCGGCCGTAGCGTGGCGAGTGATAAATAGCGCCGCCGCACTAGGCCGAGCGTGATGGAGCAGCTTCCGGGACTGCCAGGCAAGGCTGGCCGGGCAGCGCCGCCGGACACTAGCTGCCGTGGTGCGCCGATACGGCTTTGAGCATGGAAGCCGTATCGGTATATTTCAATGCGGCATTTCTCTTGGTATTGGCAACGGCGATGATGTCGCCCACCGAGATAACACCAGTCAGTTCGCCGCCGGCATTGACCACCGGCAAACGCCGGACTTTGTATTCCTGCATTAATTCCACCGCTTTGCCGATGTCGTCGCTTTCGAGGCAGGTGTAAATCGGTTTGTCAGCAGTGATATCACCAGCCCGTATTTCCCACAGCGGCTTGTGTGCCAAGGCCGCGCCCATGGCGATATCCCTGTCCGTTACCATACCGGTGGGTTTGCCGCCGTCGTCGACAACCGGCACGCAACCGCAGTCGCCGTTCCACATCATTAGAGCCACTTGGTCCAGAGGTGAATCCGCCTTGCAGGTGGATACCTTACTAACCATTGTTTCGCGAACATTCATTGCAGAACCTCTTACTGGTTTTCCGTTTAAACGCCTGCAAGCATGATGAAGGCAGTTTTTTCCACATTGACGGGCATCAATTTTTTTCCGTGAATACAGCCGCTGATACTCCTACTTTGTGATCGGCGCAGCATATGAACAGAAGTCATTACATGACAGCCGTTTTACCACGGTTTTGGTTTAACGTTTGACAGCATCGCCGGGCGGTGCGTTGTTGACTCCCGTCAAGGCAGTTATCGGCAGGGGTTACTATGCTGGTCCTATTCGACCATTCTGTGCGCAATTCCACTTTTTGGCAGCTGTCGTTTTTATCGCCCTAGAAGCTGTTTCATAACCCTCGGCCGTAGCGAGGCGAGTGATAAATAGCACGTTATCGTTAATCCGGTTCGGGGAGGAATGCCGTGCGGCTTTCCCTGCGGTCGACCCCGGTGCTGAACGGCCGGGGTGGATCAGTTTTGTAGCGATAGTGCCGGCAATCAGTTCGTTTATGGTTTTACCCGCCAGATAGACGTCAACAGCGCGACTTAAGGAGGTGAGCGATGACAGACTCCTTTTCAATCCTGGTCAGGTCACTGTTGCGACTTGGGTCCGGCTCCCATCATACACTGGCCTGGCAACCACCGGCCGATATCTATCGGGGAGATAACGAGTGGCTGCTGAAAGTTGAGCTGGCCGGTGTCAGCGCTGAAGATCTGCACCTGAGGCCCGATGGCCGGCGCCTTGTTCTGCAGGGGTTGCGGCGCGATCAGCTTTCGCGCGGCGTCCACGTTTCCCAGTCGATGGAAATTGCCTATAACCGTTTTGAGCGGGTATTCGATTTCAGCTTCGATATTGAAAGTGCGGAGATTGAAACGGAATACAATGATGGCATGCTTTATATATATCTTCGCGAGGAGAGTCGTTGATGGTGGATTACCCGCAAAGGAATTTACCCATACTGCCGATCAAGAGCAGCGTACTTTTCCCCTATGTATCCATGCCGCTGGTAATAAACCGGCCGGCGTCGATGGCGGCGCTGGATGTGGCCTTGTCCAGTGAAGATAAGTTTATTGCGGTGTTTACCCAAAAAGACCCCAATATCGCTGAGCCGACAGCCGCGCAGCTCTACGATATCGGTACCCTTGGGGTGATAAAAAGAATGGCCCGTATAGATCACTTTCTACATGTGGAAGTACAGGGTGTCGCCCGTATCAGCCGCCGGAATAAGACCGTTCAACAGGCCTACCTCAATGACAGCTTCGATTACCTGCCGGCGCCGGGTAAAGCTGATAACAGTGCCGAAAGCGAAGCACTGCACCGGGCCGTACTCGAGTTGGTGGGCAGAATCCTAAACCTGATAAAACCGGAAATGCAAATGGGTCTGAATGTGATCATGTCGGATATCGACAATCCCGTAAAGCAGGTTTATTCGCTGGCGGCAATCATGCCCATCGAAGTGGAAAAGGGCATGGAACTGTTGTCCGCCGGCAGCGAAATCGAGCTGTTTAAATCGATGCATGAACATCTCGAGCACGAAGTACAGGTACTTGAGCTGCGCGATCAGATCAACCGGCAGGTGGAGTCGAAGATCGGTAAAGAGCAGCGCGAGTACTTCTTGCGCCAGCAATTGCGGGAAATTCAGCAGGAACTGGGTATAGAGAGGCCGGAACAGGCGGATGTCGGCGAGTTGCGCAAAAAGAGCGCTGAGGCCGATCTGCCGCCGCCGGTCGGTGAGGCGCTGGAGCGGGAGATCAGCCGGCTGGAGCGCATGTCGTCGATATCACCCGACTACCAGCTGACCCGCACCTATGTGGAATTTGCCCTGGCGCTGCCGTGGCATAAAACCACCCGGGATCAGCTCGACCTGGCGCGGGCGGAGGCCATCCTCAATGAGGACCACTTCGATCTGCGGGATATCAAGCAGCGCATACTCGAACACCTGGCGGTAATGAAACTCAACCCCCAAAGCAAGGCGCCGATACTGTGCCTGGTCGGGCCGCCGGGTGTGGGCAAGACCTCGGTCGGCCAATCCATTGCCCGGGCCATGGGGCGCAAGTTCGAGCGCATGAGTCTGGGTGGTCTGCACGACGAAGCGGAATTGCGCGGCCACCGGCGCACCTATATCGGCGCCATGCCCGGGCGCATACTGCAGGCGCTGCATCGCGCCGGCGTGCGCAACCCGCTGTTGATGCTGGATGAGCTGGACAAAATCGGACGCGACTTTCGCGGTGATCCGGCGGCAGCGCTGATGGAGATCCTGGACCCGGCACAAAACTACGGGTTTCACGACAACTACCTGGACATGCCCTTCGACCTGTCCGGCGTGTTTTTTATTGCCACTGCCAATACGCTGCAGAATATTCCACCGCCATTGTTGAACCGTATGGAGACACTGCGCCTGGCCGGGTACAGCGACGAGGAAAAGCGCGAGATCGCGCAGCGTTATCTGCTGCCGCGGCGGATCAAAGAGGCCGGGCTGAGCGAGCGGCAGTTATCGCTGGCGGACGAGACGCTCAACTACATCATTCGCCGCTATACCCGGGAGGCGGGCGTGCGTGAACTGGAACGTGCGCTCGGCAGCCTGGCCCGCAGACTTGCCACCGAGGTAGTCAGGGGAAAGACCGGCGCCCTGTCAGTGCGGCCCGACGATCTCGCCGATTTGCTCGGCCCGGAGGTATTCCATCCCGAACGGCTGCGCCTCCATCCGCCGGCGGGGGTAGCCGCGGGGCTGGCCTGGACGGAAGCCGGCGGCGATGTGCTCTATGTGGAAACGGCGCGCCTGGCCGAGGGCGGCGATTTGCTGCTCACCGGGCAGCTGGGTGATGTCATGCAGGAATCGGCGAAAGCGGCGCGCAGCCACCTGTGGTCCCATGCCGAAAGCCTTGGCATAGATCGGCAGAGTATTCGCAACACCGGTGTCCACATCCATGTGCCTTCCGGTGCGGTGCCCAAAGACGGACCGTCTGCCGGCGTGACCATGATATCGGCGTTGACTTCCCTGTATACGGGCATACCGGTGCGGGAGGGCACCGCCATGACCGGTGAAATCACCCTCAGCGGGCTGGTGCTGCCGGTCGGCGGCGTCAAGGAGAAGGTGCTGGCCGCCCATCGCGCCGGTATCTACCGGGTCATCCTGCCGGCGGAGAACCGCAAAGACCTGTCGGCACTGCCGGCGCATGTATTGCGGAAAATGGAATTCGTTTATGTCACCAGTATCCGCGAAGTGCTCGATGCCGCCATACCCCACATGCAGCAACAGTCGCCGGCAGAGGAGCTGTCGGCTCGCTGAACGTGCGCGCAAAAAACGGCGCAGGCATGTCGCGACAGCGCCGTTTCCGTCGCATTATTGATTCAGGTCAATACCGATAGAACAAGCCCCTATTAATCTGACTGGTTAGCAATGACCGGGGGCAATACCATGACTACCGGCAAATCCGAGGAAAAGTGTTTTAACAAACTGCCGCAGGATATCCAGGAAGCACTGAAAAAAGTAGCGCGGGAAAAGGAAATCCACCATGTCGATGCTTTTGTCGCAGCTATCGATGCCGCGCCTTCACTGCCGGTGCTCGACGCCTGTCACCGCTATATTGAAAACCACCGGACATCCTGCCAATGACAGCGCGCAACGACACCGTGCCGACCCGTTACTGGCACAGGCTCGACGGCGGCCGCGTGCAGTGCGATCTCTGCCCGCGCTACTGCAAACTGCATAAGGGCCAGCGCGGCCTGTGTTTCGTGCGGGCGGAGCGGGGCGGCGAAATCGTCTTGACGACCTATGGCCGCTCCAGCGGTTTCTGTATCGACCCGATCGAGAAAAAGCCACTCAAGCATTTTCTGCCGGGCACGCCGGTATTGTCGTTTGGCACCGCCGGTTGCAACCTCGCCTGCAAGTATTGCCAGAACTGGGATATCAGCAAATCCCGCGAATTTGATTCGCTGGCCGATAGCGCCGAGCCGGGCAAGCTGGCCCGGGTGGCGGCAGAGCTGGGCTGCCGCAGTATCGCCTATACCTATAACGATCCGGTCATTTTTATGGAATACGCCATCGACAATGCCAGGGCCTGCCGCGAGCTGGGCATCAATACGGTTGCGGTAACCGCCGGCTATATCTGCGATGCGCCGCGGCGCGAGCTGTTCTCTCATATCGATGCGGTCAATGTCGACTTGAAGGCGTTTAGTGATGAGTTCTATCACAAGATCTGCGCCGCGCAGCTGCAGACTGTGCTGGATACCCTGTGTTACCTGAAAAACGACACCGATGCCTGGCTGGAGGTTACCACGCTACTGATTCCCGGGCACAACGACAGCGACGACGAATTGCAGCGCATGGCAGCCTGGATGGCAGCCAATATGGGCCCCTATGTACCCTGGCATTTTTCCGCTTTTCATCCCGATTGGAAAATGCTGAATGTAGCGGCCACACCTGCCGCTACCTTGACCCGGGCCCGCGATATTGCCATGCGGGCAGGTATGGCTTATGTCTACACGGGTAACGTCCGCGATCCCGAGGGTGACAGCACCTACTGCCCCGGCTGCGGCCACAAAGTCATAGGCCGTGACTGGTATGTGCTGACCGACTGGCAGCTGGACGAAAAGGGCCACTGCCGCCAGTGCGGCTACGCTGTCCATGGCATCTTTGAAGCGGCCCACGGTAACTGGGGCGCAAAAAGAGTACCGGTCAATATCGGTGCCATATGATACCGGGCACTGGCCGGGGAGAGGTATCAGACCAGCCAGTTGGGAAAAAACAACATGCCGGCCCCCAGCAGCGCAATCACACTGCCGCTCAGCAGCTTCAACCAGCGCCCTTGCTGTTCCTGGATCTTTCTGCCGCCGAGTGTGTATACCACCACTCCGACCATCAGGGCGTCGTCGAAAATATAGGCCAGATTGTATAGCGCCAGGTAGCCGTAGTACTGCGCACCGGTCAATGCCTGCAGGGAAAGGATCTGGGTATACAGTGCCGGCAGGCCCGCTGTGCAAAGCAGCTCCAGAAAATTGACCAGAATTGCCAGGACCGATATGGCGGCGATGGCAACAAACAGGTTCTCCGCCTGGATGACCCGGCGAACACGGGCGTAAATACCGGGTTTTGCCGAGTCCGGAATACTGAGTGAGACGCCTTTCTTAAAGGCAAAATAGTCTTTGATATTTATCAGGCCAATCAGTATTGCCAGGGTACCCAGACCGATCTGCAGGGAGCGGGAAAAGCCGATAATCAGGTAAATGTTCAGCCAGGCGGCCATAAAGGCAAAGTACACCGCGCCGCTGATAAACACGAAAGTGCCCGCAATCAGCAGCATGCGCCGCCTGTTTTTCAAGTTGACCAGCAGCGACAGCAGAAACAGCAAAACCCACATGGCACAGGGATTGAAACCATCAACCAGGCCAATGGCAATGGTAAATAGCGGCAAACCCAGCCGTTCATAGTTGAGATCGCCAAAAAACGGAATATCTACTTTCACGGTGCTTTCAGCGGGCGCTTCGCCGGCCTCGAGGCCCAGCAGCGATCGGATTCTGTTACCGGTATGCGCCGCATCGTCGTAACCGACGAAAAAAACATCGCAAATCAGAAAGGATGGCACACCGGGCCTGTCAATACCGAGCTTTTCGTTAAGTTCCCTGAACTGTTCCAGTGCAGTCGGCGAACCTGCAACATCGTAGGCGAGAACATTGATATCGGGATGGTCGGCCTTTAGTTGTCCGATAAATGCAAAAGCTCTGCTACAGTGGGGGCAACCGGGCTGGTAAAATATCTCAATGGTTTTGCAGTCGGACTGATGTTCTGCAACAGCGGAAGCGTCGTCATTATTAGCGTGTGCCGCAACGGCAAAAAACCATAGTAAACCGCAAAGTAAATACCTGCTGTTCATTTGGACTTGGGGCATGGCGTCGTCGGCTGTCAATGGTGTGCAAATCCTACAGGGCTCTCGAGTCGATTGCTACAAGCTAGGGCCTGTTGACACTCATTGAGTTAGCTCTGCTGGGCCTAGATTGACGTGCGTCAACTTAGCGGGCGCGGGCAAAGGATGTTAAACTGCCCGCTCACCGCCGGCTTCAATTCCGGGCTGACGATACTGTCTTCACCCCCGCTGCCGGCAACACCGGGCACGGGATTTCAGCAACCGGGAGGGCGCAGTCCACGTTGAGCAGCCAGTTGGTAGAATCCCTGATGCAGGCGCGCGCCTATCCCCACCGTGTCGGCGACGTGCGTGTTATCGAAACCCATGTTTCCTGGGTGTTGCTCACCGGAGAGTATGCCTACAAACTGAAAAAGCCCGTCGATTTCGGCTTTCTGAATTTTTCCACCCTCGACAAGCGCCGCCATTACTGTGAAGAGGAGTTGCGTTTAAACCGTCGCTTTGCCCCCGACCTCTACCTCGAGGTGGTGGCAATTACCGGCACGGCGCAGCAGCCGCAGGTCGGCGGCAGCGGCGTGGCATTGGATTTTGCGGTGAAGATGCGGCAGTTCTCGCAGCGCGACCTGCTGGCCGAACGCATCGCCGCCGGCGCTGCCGGCGCTGCGCAAATGCGGGCTCTGGCTGTGCGCCTGGCCGCTTTTCACGCCGGCGCGGCAGTGGCGGAGGAGGGCGCAGGGCAGCCCCACTACGGCTCCCTGCAGGCGCTCGCCCGGCCGGTAATGGAGAACTTCGCCCATATCGAACCGCTGTTGTCACAGCCCGGCCAGACCCGGCAGTTGCAGCATATCCGCGGCTGGGCACAGCAGAGTCTGATCGATCTGGAGGCTTCTTTCCTCGAGCGAAAGTCCGCCGGCTTCATTCGCCAGTGCCACGGCGACCTGCACCTGGGTAATATTGTCGTACTCGACGGCGCCATCACCCTGTTTGACTGTATCGAGTTCAACGCTCAGCTGCGCTGGATCGATACCATGTGCGACCTGGCCTATCTGTTGATGGATCTGGAGGAAAAAGGTCACCGGCGCTGGGCCAATCAGGTGCTGAATACTTACCTGGAATACAGCGGCGATTATCAGGGGCTGCGGGTGCTGGCTTTCTATCAGGCCTACCGCGCCGTGGTGCGCGCCAAGGTCAGTATACTGCGGCTGGCTCAGGCCGACCTGGCACCCGGCGAAGCGCTGCGCGTGCTCGATGACTACCGCCACTATATGGCGACAGCGGAGCGCTATACGCGCCCGGCGCGCCCGTTTCTGGCGATTATGCACGGCGTATCGGGCAGCGGCAAATCCACCGTGGCGGCGCAGATTGCCGCGCGCACCGCTGCGGTCAGACTGCGCTCCGATGTCGAGCGCAAGCGCCTGCACGGGCTGCAGCCGCAACAGAGCAGCGCGGCGCTGGATACGGATATCTACAGCCGTGAGGCGACAGCGAAAACCTTTGCCCGCTTGGAGCAACTGGCAGCCTCGTTGCTCGAGTCACACTACGCGGTTATTGTCGACGCCACGTTTCTGGGCGGCGAGCGGCGCCGGCAGTTCAAACAGCTGGCCGACAGCTGCCGGGTGCCGTTTACCATTCTGCACTGCCGGGCCAGCGAGCAGACTCTGCACGCGCGACTCGAGCAGCGCGACCGCGGGCAGCAGGTGTCCGAGGCCGATATCGCCATTATGCGGCAGCAGCAGCGCCGGCAAAGGCCGCTGACGCCGCTGGAGCAGGGCTGCGTGCTGACCATCGACACCGACCGGGATCTGCAGCTGCAGGCCGTGGTCGACAAGCTGCTGCAGTGAGCGGCGCTGTCGTTATTGCGCGCTTGCCAGCGCAGCGGTTTTTTCCAGGTCGAGAATCTGCAGGCGCTGGGGCGAGGGCGTGGCGATCAGCCCCGCTTTTTTCAATTTTGCCAGCGACCGGCTTACCGTTTCGATAGTCAGGCCGAGGTAGTCGCCGATGTCCTGCCGCGTCATCGGCAGGTCGATACGCTGCGGCGTCGCCCCGGGCATACGCTCGAGCAGCTGCAGGCACAAAAAGCACAGCCGCTCGTGGGCTCGCTTCTTGCCCAGCACATAAATCTGATCCAGCGCCCGCGCCAGCACATTGGCGCCGACCTGTTTGATATTGTTTTTGAGAACGGGCAGGCGCTCGGCCTCCTGCAGCAGTTCGCGCCGCTGGAATTCGCACAGCTGCGCCGGGGTGAGGCTCTTGACGCTGTACTCGAGGTGGTCCGAGTGGGTCAGGCCGACAAAATCCCCGGGGAACAGGAAGCCGAGGATCTGCCGCTGGCCGTCGCCGGCGGTTCTCTCCACCATCGCCGTTCCCGAAATCACATTGTAGACCCGGTCGCCGGCTGAGTGCTGCAGAAACAGATACTGCTGCGCGCCGATCTCCCGCAGTCGGGCGATGGCCGCCAACCTCTCCAGGTCGGCCGCCGCCAGGGCGTGAAACAGCACGCAGTCACTGCCCAGCAGGGCGGCGGGGACAGGGGCGGGTCGCTTGCTCATTACCTTCGCTCTACTCCGGGCAGATTTTTCCGTCGGGGACTTGTAATTCTAGCGAATAGATGTTTAATTGTATAATTGTTATAAAAATATAACATTAAATTATATTGCCGGCCTGCATTAGGCCTTATGCGGAGCTGGCGGGTGGAGGAAGCGTATGAATACTGCCGGAAAATGCACTTGCGCCGCTGTTGCCGCCAGCCTGGCCGCCGGGATAACTGCCCCGTCGGCGGCCCGGGAAGGGCAATCGGCGGACAATCTGCTGGAGGAGGTGGTGGTTACCGCGCGCAAGCGCTCGGAGTCGCTGCAGGAGGTGCCGCTGGCAATCTACGCCTTCAGTGAGGCGGAGATTCAGTCCAAGGGCATGCTCGATATTCGCGATATCGCCAATGCCACGCCCGGCCTGACTTACGGGGCCGAACTGGGCCGCACCGCCGAGCGTCCCACCATTCGCGGCATGTCCAATACCTCGACGGCGATTGAGCAGCCGGTGTCGGTTTTCATTGACGGCGTCTACCAGTCGACGTCCGTGCTCGGCACCACGCTCAGCGATCTGGAGCGGGTCGAGGTGGTAAAAGGGCCGCAGAGCGCGCTCTATGGCCGCGCCACGTTCGGCGGGGCCATCAACTATGTGCGCAGGCGCCCGCAGAATGAGATGAGTGCCAAATTGTCGGTCTCCGCCGGCGAGGACAACTACGAGGCCTATGTCGGCAATATCAGCGGTGCGCTGATCGAGGACAAACTGTTTGCGCGCGCCAGCTTCGACAGCAACAGGGTCAGCGGCCAGTATAGCGACCCCGACAGCGGCTATCAGTTCGGCTCCGAACAGACCGACAGCTTCAGCCTCGGCATTGTCTACCAGGTCACCGGGGCGCTGGAGATTATTGCCAATTACGGCAATGAGAATATTGACGACTCGCTGTTTGCGGCGCGCAATATCAGCGGCCAGAGCGACAATGCCTGTGAACTCGGCGGCACTATTACCTGGTGGTGCGGCGAGTTGCCGGCCAACGACAGCGGCGCGATCAGCGCCGATACCGATCTGCTCGGCGGCAAGGCGGGCACCGCCCGGGATACCCGGCGCTGGGATATTACTGCCAACTACGCACTGCCCAATGACCTGGAACTGACGGCGATTGTCGCCCGCGCCGATACTCTGGAGCGCCTCGGCAATGATCAGACTTACAGTTCCACCGAGGTGGATGGCTTTCCCGATGTCGGCGGGGTCTTTGTACCGGTGGGCCCCAACCCCGGTTTCTATATCCTCGGCGCCGAAGACTGGATGTCGCTGAGCTGGTCGGATACCGAGTTCAATTCCGCCGAGGTGCGGCTGGCTTCCGCCGATGAGCAGCGCTGGCGCTGGATGGTGGGGCTGTACTATTACGATGAGAAAGAACTCAGCGCCAGTGCCGGCGGCGCCGGACCCAGCTTTTCTCTCGATCGGCCCGCTAACGATCCTGCCGAAACCCGCCGCGGCGAGGCTGTTTTTGCCTGGACCGAGTACGCTGTCAATGACCGCTTCAGGGTGAGTGCGGAGCTGCGCGCCCTGACCGAGGAATACAGCACCGTGCTGGTCGAGCCGCTGAACGGCAACGACGCTATCGATGAGGACTGGGATGAAACCACGGCGCGGCTGTCGCTGAGTTATTTTGCCAGCCAAGACATTAAGGTTTACGCTTCCATAGCCACCGGCTTCAAGGCCGGCGGTGTTAACAACGACGCCAGTGTCATTAGCAGGGAGCCCGACCTGGTGAGCTACGATCCGGATACGGTGACGACCTATGAACTGGGCGTGAAAAGCGATCTGCTGGGTGAGCGCCTGCGCGTCAACGCCGCGACCTATTACTCCGACTGGGAGGATCAGCAGCTGTCGACGGCTGTTATCTCCGGTGGCCGGGTGATATCCGCTGTTACCAATATCGGCAATACCGAGATCTATGGTCTGGACCTCGATATCACCTGGCTGCCGCTGGAGGGCCTGCAGGTTTCCCTGGCCTATGCCTATGTGGATGCGGAGATCAAGGAAGGCGAGGATGCGCGCCAGCTTTCCGCCTATGGCGACGGCGACCTGTCGGGGTTTGAACCGCCGTTTATCGCCGATAATCAGTACACCCTGAGCCTCGCCTTCTCGCGGCCGCTGGCGACTACCGGCTTTGACTTTTATCTGGGTGCCGATTACGCCTATTCCGATGACGGCCGCTACCTGCAGGTGCAGAACACCATGGATCTGGGAGAGGCCAAGTTTCTGAACGCGCGTATCGGCCTGGCCAGCGACAACTGGGATATCGTATTCTGGGGTAAAAACCTGACCGACGAGGACAATGCTGTCAGCGGCATTCGCTATATCGACAATAATGTGTTTTCGCAGTCGTTTGCGACTGTGCGGCAGCCGGTTGCACTCTATGGCAGGAAGCGGCAGCTGGGGGCCACGGTGACTTATAGCTATTGAGCGAAAGGGATTGGTGGCGCATGGTGCTGGCTTAAGCAGAGCGGTGCCAGTCGATCCGGCCCTAAGCCGGCTGGTGGGCTTGCGGTTCGAGACCCGCCGTAAACCCTTCCCTGGGGGCTTCTCGCCAGCATCCCTGCTGTCGAGAGTCTCGAACCGCAAGCCCACCAGCCGGCTTAGGGCCTACCATTGCAATTCTATCGATGTTTGTTAAGTGCACTGAGAAGTGCACAAGGCCGTTAGAAACACTCGATAGCAGGGATGCTGAATGCTGCGATGTTCTCCCGGTTGCTCTCAGACGCGGTTGTTTTCCCTTGCGAAGGTTTGCCCATTATTTGATATATAGATAACACAATAGAACTATTATATGATGACCGGACAACTGCCGGAGCGATAATCCGAGATGCTCACAGCCGCTTTCAGGTCCACAAGCCGATGACTGCCCGCCAGCTCTCCAGGCGCCGCTTTCTCGCCGCCGCCGGCAGTGCTCTGCTGGCGCCGCCGCTGCTGGCCGGCCGCGGCGACAATGTGCTTGTGATCGGCGCCGGCCTGGCGGGGCTTTATGCGGCATCGCTATTGGAACAGGCGGGGCATAAGGTCACTGTACTGGAGGCCGGTAAGCGCATTGGCGGGCGGCTTTACACCCTCGACGATGTGCCCGGCAAACCCGAGGGCGGCGGCAATATCATCGGTTCTACCTATGCCCGCTTTCTCTACACTGCCAGGCGCTTGGGTGTAACCATGCAGCCTTTGCAGCGCAGCCCCGGGTCGGAGCCGGTCAGACAGATTCTGCATATCGGCGGCAAGCGCATTGTGCCGCAACAGTGGGCTGCGTCGCCGCAAAACCCGTTTCCGCCACCGTATCGGTCACAACTCCCCGGGCGCATTCTGCCGCGCCTGCTGGGACCCAATCCCATTGTTGCGCTCGACGACTGGCTGCACCCGGCCCAGGCTAAACTCGATATACCGGTCGCCGGCTTTTTGCGCCGCCAGGGCATCGATGACGCGGCATTGAAACTGCTCGATGTCAATAACAGCTACGGCCGCACCCTGGAAGAAACCTCACTGTTATTTCTGCATCGGGTGCAGGCCAACCTGGCGCTGGGGCGCAAAACACCCGGCGGCGCCACCACTGTTGCCGGCGGCAATCAGCGCTTTGCCGAAGCTCTGGCCGCCTCACTGCGCAGCGAGGTGCAACTCGACCGGGCGGTGCGCGCAATCGAACAGGACCGCGGCGGGGTGGTGGTGCGCTGTGCCGACGGCTCCCGCCAGCGCGCCGCCCGCGCTATCGCAGCGCTGCCCTTCAGTGCCCTGCGCCATATCGACATCAGCCCGGCGCTGCCGGGTCTACAGGCGCAGGCGGTGCAGCAGCTGTCCTATGCACAGGTATTCCAGGCCCACCTGGTGGTGGAAAAACCCTTCTGGCAGGGGCGGGGCTTTATGCCCAATGTCTGGTCCGACAGTCCGCTGGAACGGATTTTTGCCAGCGACCCGCAGAGCACCGGCACCATTACCAACCTCACCGTATGGATCAACGGCGAGAGGGCGCAGGCCTTTGATCGCCTGCCGGCCGATGAGGTGCAGCCGTTCATTTACCGTGAACTGGCGCGGGTGCTGCCGGAGTCGAAGGGCGCTGTCAGACTGGCGAAAACCGTTTCCTGGCAGCGCTCGGCGTATACCGGCGGCGCCTGGGCCGACTGGCGCCCGGGCCAAATCAGCCGCTTTGGCGCCGCACTGGCAAAGCCGGCCGGGCGCCTGCACTTTGCCGGCGAGCATACCGCCCGCGCTTTTTCCGGCATGGAAGGGGCGCTGGAATCGGGGGAGCGGGCGGCGTTTGAAATTCTGGGATAAAAACTGTCAGTCAAGCGATACCGAGGAGATACCGAGATGACCGCACACGCGCAGGCCGGAGATCAGTTGCTCGCACAGCTGGCCGCCATTGTCGGCCAGCCGCATCTGCTGACCGATGCGGAATCCTGCTGTTACTACGCCCAGGATGTGTTTACCCGGGATATTCCCGCCCGGGCTGTGGCGCAGCCGGGCAGTACAGCCGAACTCGCCGCTGTGGTGAAGGCGGCCACTGCGGCAGCTTGCGCAGTGATACCGCGCGGCGGCGGCATGTCCTATACCAGCGGCTACGTGCCGGTGGCGGGCGGCAGCATCATTATCGATATGCGCCGCATGGACCGGGTGCTGGAAATCAACCGCGAGGATATGTATGTCACGGTGGAGTGCGGCTGCACCTGGAAGGACCTGTACCAGGCGCTGCAGGGCAGCGGTCTGCGCACACCCTACTGGGGCACACTGTCGGGCAGTATGGCCACTGTGGGCGGCGGTCTGTCACAGAACTCGGTGTTCTGGGGCTCGGGCCAGTTCGGCTCGGCGGCGGACTCGGTGATCGGCCTGGAAGTGGTGCTGGCCGATGGCAGTGTGGTCAAAACCGGCGCCGGTGCGCAGGTTAACGGCTCGCCTTTTTTCCGCCACTTCGGCCCCGACCTGACCGGTCTGTTTACCTGTGATACCGGGGCGCTGGGCTTTAAGGCTGTGGCCACTCTGCGGCTGATGCCCGAGCTGCCCGCCAGGGAGTTTGTGGCTTTCGATTTTGACAATGCCGCCGATGCCATCGCCGCCATGAGCGAGATTGCGCGGCAGGGGCTGGCCAGCGAGTGTTTTGGCTTTGACCCTTTTTTGCAGGCGCAGCGGCTCAAACGCGAAAGCCTGGCCAAAGATGTCAAGGCGCTGGCGGGGGTGATGAAATCCGCCGGCTCGCTACTGGGAGCGCTGCAGGAGGGCGCCAGGGTCAGCCTCGCCGGGCGCCGCTATATGGACGATGTGGACTATTCGGTGCAGGTGATCATCGAGCAGCGCAATCGGCCCGCCGCCGCCGAACTGGCGGCACAGGTGCGCAGTGTCGGCAAACAGTTCAACGGCCGCGAAATCGAAAACAGTATTCCCAAGATCACCCGCGCCAATCCCTTCGGACCGGTGAATAATATGCTCGGCCCGGCGGGGGAGCGCTGGGTGCCGGTCCACGGTCTGTTGCCGCATTCGAAAATTCAGCAGGGCTATGCCGCGGTGGAGGCACTGTTGCAAAGACACCGCGCCGATCTCGACAAGTATGAAATCGCCACCGGCTATCTGTTTGCCACCGTGTCGACCAACTGTTTTGTACTCGAGCCGGTGTTTTTCTGGCCCGATGCCATGACCGAAATTCACCGCCGCAGCGTCGAGCCGCAACACCTGGCGCGGCTGCAGGGTTTTGCCGAAAATCTCCAGGCGCGCGCGGCGGTGCAGCGCATTCGCAGCGAAATGGTGGAGCTGTTCAGCGACCTGGGGGCGGTGCATCTGCAGATCGGCAAATGTTATCACTACGGCGCCGGCCTCGAGCCCGAAACCTGGAAAGTGATACAGGGCATTAAAAAGCTGCTCGATCCGCAGGCCCGGGTCAACCCCCAATCCCTGGGTCTGGATTGAGCGCGTGAGCCGCCGCGCCTATGTTTCACTGCCGGCCGGTGCCGATGGCGCCGCCGGCCAGTGGCAGATCCACTACCGCGAGGCGGGCAGCGGCGCGCCGGTGTTGTTGCTGCATCCCTCGCCGCTGTCGTCAGCATTTATGCAGCCGCTGCTGGCACTGTTTGCCGGGCAGGGCAGGGCCATTGCCTGGGATACGCCGGGCTACGGCCAGTCCGATCCGCTGCCGCAGGCGGGTCCGGGCCTGACAGCCTATGTGCGGGCCCTGTACGATTTCACTGTCGCCCTGGGCCTGGACACGCCGCTCATCTACGGCTCCGCCACCGGTGCTCAGATTGCCATTGAGTTTGGCAAAGCCTATCCGCACGCCACCCGCGGGCTGCTGCTGGAAAATGCCGCCTGGTTTTTCGACAGCGAGCGCGACGCCATGCTGGCGTCTTATTTTCCGGATATTTCACCCCGTGCCGACGGCAGTCATCTGCTGCGGGTCTGGCAGATGGTAAACCAGCTCTATCAATACTTTCCCTGGTACGACACCAGCGCCGCGGCACGGGTCAGGGATACGCCGGCGCCGTTGGACATTGTGCACAAGACCGCGCTCGACTATCTGCTTGCCGGGCCGGATTACCACCGCGCCTATCGCGCTGCCTTTTTCAATGAGCGCCCCGAGCAGCTGCAGGGCCTGACGGTGCCGACGCGGATTATGCGCTGGCCGGACAGCCTGCTGAAAAAATACAGCGATCGGCTCGATACCGCCGAGCTGCCCGGCAATATCCGCATGCACCATGCCGGCGCCGGACTGGAGGCGCGCTTTGCCGGCCTCAGCGAGGCGCTGGCGCAACTGCTGGGCTGAACCGACAGCGGCGCCGGGCCGATCGTCAGTGACCGGTCGATTTGCCGCCTTCGTTGCCGCCGCGCCGGTCAATCACTTTCTTCATATAGGTCCAACTGGTTTCATTGGGGCGCTGGTCGTCCACCGGCGGTGCATGGCGATAGGCCGGGTAATTGGCGGCGATTTCTTTTTTCATCAACTCGGGCAGCTCATCCCAACTTTTCAGCTTTGCGCCGACGGCATTGAAATAAAGCAGCCCGGCGCGATCGCCCATTTCCATCCACGGCAGCCAGCGCGAGATACGCACCCAGGCGACATTGGCATAGGCGGTGTGCTGGTCGCGGTCCAGCAGCTCGTCGATATCGCCGTTGAAGTCGAAAATCTCGGTGGCGTGATAGGTGCCGCCGACATATTGCTGATAGTCGCCCGCCAGCGGATTGGTATAAAACAGCGGCACTTCGAAATTCATGAACCAGGTGTTATTGATCACCCTGGGGCTGAACGGCCTGGTTTTGCCGTCGGCGGTTTTGCCGAAACTCGGGCGCTGGTTGACCGGGTCGTTGGCGACATGGATTACTTCCAGCCTGGCATCGGTCCAGGGGTTGTGCCAGCGGCGCAGGATTTCGCCGCTCTCGGGGTCCAGATACAACATGATTTCCCGCGACACCAGGCGATAGCCGCGGCCGCGCTGCCGGTCCTCGACCGTGCCGCACTGGCGTACATTCATACCCACCAGGTTGAACAGGTGCCGGTCGCGCTCGCCGGGTACGCGGGAATAGGCGCGGCCGTGCCAGACATAGGTCATCTCCTTGTTATCCTGCAGTGAACAGTGGATCTTGCGCTGCGCCGCCACCACGCCGGCAGCTGTGGTGAGATCGATTTTATCGCCCGCCGCAACCGCCGCCGGTGCCAGGGCGAGCAACAGTAGCGGCAAAAGCGCCGCCGACTTCAAGTAACACATCACACTTGGGGATCGCTTGGCTTGCATGCTTCTCTCCTGATTTTACTATTGGGTCTGATTTTAGTGTTGGGCTCGATTTCAGTGTTGGAATTGTGCCGCTGTATTTTCAATCAGTTCGATGACTTCACCGGCGTCGCCGCGCAGGCACACAGCGCGCCGGCCGTTATACGGCGCTGCGGCCATTGCCAGCGGCCGCGGCGCCAGTTCGGGCGGCAGGGCGTCCAGGTCATCGAACATAAAACTGACTATGCCTATGCCGCCGCCGACGCGCCCGCCCGCCACAGCGCTGCGCCGGGCGGCGTCGATCTGATCGATTTCAATCAGTGTGTTGCCGGCCAGCTGCAGGGTCGCCAGCGGGTGGCGACTGTCAGCGGCATAGCCATAGGCCCGGTTTACCACCGTTATCCTGGTGTCGAAGCTGAGCCCGGCGCTGGCGGCGAGACTTTCGTAGAACGCCAGGCTGCGCTGGCGGTGGTGGCAGCACAGCACCGGGATAAACAAGCTGTCGACCTCGCAGCGCGCCCGCGGCAATTGAAACGGCGGCGCCTCGCCGCGGATCTGGGTCAGGTAAAGCACTTCGCCGGCGCTGCCCACCACCTGCATGGCGCGGATCTTATCGCTGACATCCAGGTCGGCCGGCGCGCCGATCAGCCGGAAGGGCGAATCGCGCAGCTGCTGCGCCAGAGCGTCCACATCGGCCACACAGATCTCCAGCGCCAGCCAGCCGGTATGGCGCAGCGGGGTGGGCGCCACGCACTCGCGGTCCTCGATAATTCGCAGCCACGCCTGCCCGACCCGGTTTTGCAGCACCCAATAGGGGGCACCCGCCAGTCCCGGTGCCTGCCACCAGCGCGCCAGCTCCTCGCTGACCTCCCCGCGACCGGCAACCTCCTGCTGCAGGTGCCCGGTGTAGCTGGCCAGCGTCCCGGCACCGCTGGCGGTCACCAGTGTGCCCATAGCGACGGGGCCCAGGCGCGGCGCGGCGGTGTCCCGGCTCGGCGGCATAAGCAGGCTTCTTGTCAAATAAATGTTATATTACTATAACAATAAAGCATAAATTGAACAAAGTATAGATTGAACAATGAACCCGGCCATCGGTATTGCAGCTGCCGGCCCCGGCAGAATCGAGAGCTGCCACCGGCGCGGCGGGATTTATCGGCGCAAAGACTTCAACAGCTGCCGGATAATAAAATATAATGATATAAATATAGAACAAATAACCGTAAATTTTGCATTGAAATGGTTGTATTGGAAACAGCTGCAGAGGTGCCGGGACGGCATGCCGGCTGCTGACGACTGATTGTGGAGATCGCCGCTGTAATGGGCAAAACCCTGTTTGAAAAAATCTGGACCGATCACCAGGTGGCCGAGTTGGAGGGCGATACCTGTCTGCTCTATATCGACCGGGTGTTTCTGCACGAGCGCACCGGCTCTATCGCCCTGCAGAGCCTGGAGGCCGCAGGCCGCAAAGTACGCAATCCACAGCAGGTTTTCTGCACCATGGACCATATCGTCGATACCCTGCCGGGGCGCAGTGACCGCACCCGGGTGCCCGGCGGTGAGGCCTTTATCCAGACCACCCGCTCGGCCAGCCACAGTGCCGGTATCAAGCTGTTCGATATCGGCGATCCGGGACAGGGTATCGTGCATGTGATATCGCCGGAGCAGGGCATCGTGCAGCCCGGCTGCACCCTGGTGTGCCCCGACAGCCACACCTGCTCCCAGGGGGCGCTGGGGGCCCTGGCCTGGGGTATCGGTTCCAGCGAGGCCGAACATGCGCTCGCCACCGGTACCCTGCGGGTAAACCGCCCGCGCACCCTGCGCGTCGACTTCGAGGGCCGGCTGCCGCCGGGCGTCGGCGCCAAGGATATGATTCTGCATCTGATTGCCGCCCATTCGACTGCCGGCGGTGCGGGCTTCGCCATCGAGTTTGCCGGCGCCGCGGTGCGCGAGCTGGAGATCGAGGCGCGGCTGACACTGTGCAATATGGCGGTGGAGTTCTCCGCCTTTACCGGCCTGGTAGCGCCCGACCGCAAGGCTTTCGACTATTTGCGCGGCCGGCCCTATGCGCCGCGCGGCCGCGCCTGGGAGCAGGCGCTGGCGTACTGGCGCACCCTGCGCAGCGACGACGACGCCCGTTTCGACCGCATTATCCGTATCGACTGCGCCGCCATTGCCCCTACCGTCAGCTGGGGCACCAGTCCCCAGCAGGCCAGCGCGGTAAGTGCACAGGTGCCGTCGCCGGCTGCCGCGGCAGACGCCGCCGCGGCAAAATCCATCGAGCGCGCCCTGGCCTACATGGGGCTCGAGCCCGGCCGGCGGCTGACGGACATCCCCATCGATGCGGCCTTTATCGGCTCCTGTACTAATAGCCGCTTGAGCGATCTGCGCGCCGCTGCCCGGGTGCTGCGCGGGCGCCGGGTAGCGGCCGGGGTGAAGGCGATCTGCGTGCCCGGTTCGTCGCAGGTCAAGGCGGCGGCCGAGGCCGAGGGGCTGGACCGGGTATTTATCGAGGCCGGCTTCGAGTGGCGCGAGTCCGGCTGCTCGATGTGCTTTTACGCCGGCGGCGAGAGCTTTGGCCGGCGCCAGCGGGTGATCAGCAGCACCAACCGCAACTTTGAGAGCCGCCAGGGCCCGGAGACCCGCACCCACCTGGCGAGCCCGGTAACGGTGGCGGCCTCGGCGGTGGCCGGCCGTATTGCCGATGTCAGGGAATTTCTGCGTTGAAAAAGTTCACTACCCACCGCGGGGTAGCCGCGCCGCTGCTGCGTATCAATATCGATACCGATGCCATTATTCCCTCGCGCGAAATGAAGCGGGTTTCCAAACACGGGCTGGGGGAAGGACTGTTTGCCGGCTGGCGCTACACCGAGCCCGGCGGCCGCCGCCCCAGACCGGAATTTGTATTGAATCAGCCCGCCTACAACGGCGCCAGCATTCTGTTGTCGGGAAGCAATTTCGGCTGCGGCTCTTCGCGCGAGCACGCTGTCTGGGCACTGGTGGAATACGGTATTCGGGCGGTGATCGCCAGCGGCTTCGGCGCCATTTTTTACGGCAACTGCATACGCAACGGCCTGCTGCCGGTGGTATTGCCCGACGCTGTCGTGCGCCAGCTGGCGGCGGCCGTGGCCGCAGATCCCCAGGCGTGCCCGCTGACGATCGATCTGCAGCAAAAAACCGTTGTTGCGCCCGGCGGCGGCGCCTTCAGTTTCGCGATCGAACCGGCTTTACAGGAGATACTGCTGCAGGGGCTGGACCCGATCGATATCACCCAAAAAATGCAGCGGCGTATCGCCAGTTTCGAGACCACCTATCGGCGGCGCCGGCCCTGGCTGTTCGAGCCCGGGTAAATCCGCTGGCCCGGCTTGTCTCGGGCTCGGATGCCGCCGCCGCGGTATGCTGCGGGCCGAAGCCGGCAGATCGCCGGCCACTTGCGGCGGTTGGCAGCCAAGGCACAAGCAGGGCGGACTGCAGCCGGTATTATTCCGCGCCAATGACACCGGCCGCAATCAGCTGATCAATATCGGTTTCCTCATAGCCGAGCGCGGCCAGCGTGTCGCGCGAATGCTGGCCCTGGCGCGGCAGATCGCGGCGCAGGCCGAAGCGCTCGCCGTCCGCTTCCAGCGGCAGCGCCGGCAGCCGGGTGCGCTCGCCGCCCGGCAAAGTCAACGGCAGCAGGCCTGCGCCGCTGTTGAGGTGCGGGTCGTCAAACAGATCCTCGGGTTTATTGATCGGCGCAAACGGCAGGCCGGTGGCCTCGAGCCTCTGCATCAGCGCGGCCTGTTGCATACCGGCAAACAGCCGCGCGATCGGCGGGATAATGCGCTCGCGCTGTGCTACCCGGCCGCTGTTGGTGTCGAGGCTGGCATCGGCGGCAAAGGCCGCCAGGTCGAAGGCATCGCAGAACGCGCGCCACTGGGTATCGCTGACCACGCCGACGAATACCCGCTCACCCCCGGCGCAGGTAAAAATATCGTAAACCGCCCAGGCCGAGCTGCGCACCGACATCGGCGGCGGCGCGGCACCGGTGACCGCCTGCTGGGCCATGTGCTGGCCAACCATAAAGGCCGTGGTTTCGTACAGCGAACTGGTTATCCGCTTGCCGCGACCGCTGCGCTGGCGCTCCTGCAGCGCCGCCAGCGCGCCGATCACGCCGAACATGCCGCCGGTGATGTCGATTACCGAAGAGCCGGCGCGCATCGGGCGATCCGGCAGGCCGGTCATATAGGCCAGGCCACCCATCATTTGCGCCACTTCGTCGAGGGCGGTGCGATGTTCATAGGGGCCGCTGAGAAAACCTTTCAGCGAGCAGTAGATCAGCCGCGGATTCAGCGCCGCCATGGCATCGTAGCCGAAGCCCAGCTTGTCCATGGCGCCGGGGCGGAAGTTTTCGATCAGAATATCGGCCCCGGCCACTATTTCGCGGGCGACTCTGCTGCCGGGATCGGATTTCAGGTCGATGCAGAGGCTGCGCTTATTGCGGTTATACATGGCGAAATAGCCGGCCCCGGAGCCGCCCAGGCGGCGGGTGTTATCGCCCTTGAGAGGCTCGATCTTGGTGACCTCGGCGCCCAGGTCGGCGAAAATCACGCCGGCAGCCGGGCCCATTACCATATGGGTAAATTCCACCACCTTGATGCCCTGCAGGGGTAGCTGTTGTGTTTCTGCCATAACTTCTTACTGCGTTATCTCTCGGCTCATTGACTACTGCGACCACTGAGCGCCGCCATCCGGCAGCTGGCCGTCGTCAGGTTGTGATCTTTTGTTGAAATTATGATATAACAATATATCAATAGGATTAACACTATCGCAACAGGGCCCGGATGTATAGCGTTAATGTTCGCTGCGCCATGCAGGTCGGCGGTTTACTGAAAATGCAGGATACAGCTTAATGGCTGCCATCGATATCGAAGTCAGTGAGGTAGGCCCCAGAGACGGCCTGCAGAGTATTACAGCGATTATGCCCACGGCGGCGAAAAAAGCCTGGATCAGCGCCCTGGCGACGGCGGGCGTGCCGGAGATCGAAGTGGGTTCGTTTGTGCCTGCCCGGCTGCTGCCGCAACTGGCCGACACGGCCGAACTGGTGGCTTATGCCCGCGCCATCGACGGCCTGAAAGTGGCGGCGCTGGTGCCGAACCTGCGCGGCGCCGAGGATGCGATAGCGGCGGGCGCCGACAAGCTCACCGTGCCGCTGTCGGTCAGCGAGACCCACAGCCTGCGCAATGTGCGGCGCAACCACACACAGATGCTGGCCGAAGTGAGGCGCATTGCCGAACGGCTGCGCGATCTGCCGGCGGCGCAGCGGCCCAAACTCGAGGGCGGGCTGTCTACCGCCTTTGGCTGCACTCTCGAAGGTCCGATAGCGGAGTCGCAAGTAGTGGCCATGGCCGAGGCGCTGATGCAGGCCGGGTGTGACGAGGTGGGGCTGTCCGACACCACCGGCTATGCCAATCCGGTGCAGGTGCGGCGCCTGACAGAGAAAATCTGGCGCGCGCTGGGGCGCGATAGCCTTACCGGTATTCACTTGCACAATACCCGTGGCCAGGGGCTGGCCAACGCGCTGGCGGCGGTCGAAGTGGGTTTGACTACGGTCGATGCCTCTATGGGCGGTATCGGCGGCTGTCCCGCCGCGCCGGGGGCCAGCGGCAATATCGTCACCGAGGACCTGGTGTTTCTGCTCGAAGCCATGGGCCTGAACACCGGCATCGACTTCGAGCGGCTGCTGGCTGCCCGCCGCGTGCTTGCGGGGGCGCTGCCCGCTGTGGAACTCTACGGCTTTAGCGCCGCCGCCGGCCTGCCCAAGGGCTTCACGCCGGCCAGCGCCCGGTCCGCGCAACCCGTCTGAGGAAGGAGAGAGCTGTGAATGCGAGCCCCGAGACCTACACCGCACTGGCCCTGCAAACCACCTGCCGGGCCGTCAACCGGCTGGCGCCTGGCGACCAGGCGCGGCGGCATATGGGCGAAACCATCGACCGGTTGGCAGCACAGATTCGAGGCAGCAAAGGTTTTATTCAGGCCTTTAGCGGCACCGACACCCGGCTGGTGGTATTGCCGGAGTATTTTCTCACCGGCTTTCCCATGGGCGAAAGCATCGAGGCTTGGTCGCAGAAAGCCTGTATCGCCGCCGACGGGCCGGAATACGAAGCCCTGGGCCGCCTGTGCCAGGACAGTGACCTGTATCTGTGCGGCAATGCCTACGAGTTGGACAAGCACTTTCCCGAGCTGTATTTTCAGACCAGTTTCATTATCGACCCGACCGGGGCGGTGATTTTGCGCTACCGCCGGCTGGTATCGATGTTCGCGCCCACGCCCCACGACATACTGGACCGCTACCTCGATATCTACGGCGCCGAAGCCCTGTTTCCGGTGGCCGATACGCCGATCGGGCGCCTGGCTGCGGTGGCTTCGGAGGAAATCCTCTACCCGGAAATCAGCCGCGCGCTGGCACTGCGCGGGGCCGAGGTGATCTGCCACTGCTCCAGCGAGGTCGGCAGCCCGCTGGCCACGCCGAAGAATATCGCCAAACAGGCGCGGGCCTACGAAAACATGCTTTATGTAGTGTCGGCCAATAGCGCCGGTATCGCCGATATTGCTTTTCCAGCCGCCTCCACCGACGGCCACTCCCAGGTGGTGGACTTCCACGGCCGGGTGCTGGCCGAGGCCGGCGCCGGCGAGTCGATGTGCGGCAATGCCGAAATCGATCTCGGCGCCCTGCGCGAGGCCAGAAAGCGACCCGGCATGTCCAATGTTCTCTCGCGCCAGCGCCTGGAACTGTTTGCCGCCACCTATGCCGGCGCGGCCATATACCCGGCCAACAATATGCTGCGCGACGGCGCCACACTGGCACCCGCGCGCAGCCATTTTCTCGAAACCCAGCGGCGGGTTATCGAGCAACTGATTCGCACAGGGGTGATTGCAGAATGAGTCTGGCGGTGAGAAATCCGCGCAGCGGTAAAGAAGACTACACTCTGGTTGCGGCAACGGCCGACCGGGTAGCCGAGACCTGCGCGCAACTGCGCCGCGGCCAGCCGGCCTGGGCGGCGCTGACAGCGGCGCAGCGGGCACAGCTGCTGCAGCAGTGGAAACAGGCTCTGCAGCAGCACCGCGACGCCATTGTTGCGGCGCTGTTTGCCGATACCGGGCGCATGAATGAGAGCGCCATGGAGTTCGATACCATCTGTCATGCTATCGACCGCTGGTGCCGCGACGCGCCGCCGTGGCTGCACAGCGGGCCGCCGCAGCAGACCAGCGTGCCTTTTCTCGCAGTGGCGCGGCAGGATGTGGCGATTCCGCTGGTCGGCGTGATCAGCCCGTGGAATTTTCCGCTGCTGCTGTCACTGATCGATGCGCTGCCGGCGCTGATGGCCGGCTGCGCAGTGGCCGTCAAACCCAGTGAAATCACCCCGCGATTTATCCAGCCGCTACAGGCATCGATAGCCGCGGTACCGGCGTTGGCGGCGGTACTGGCCTATCTGCCCGGCGCCGGCGCCACCGGCGCAGCGCTGCTCGAGCGGGTCGACGCCGTCTGCTTTACCGGCAGCGTCGCCACCGGCCGCAAGGTGGGCGAGGCGGCGGCGCGGGCCTTTATCCCGGCCTTTCTGGAACTGGGCGGCAAGGACGCGGCGCTGGTGCTGGAAGGCGCCGATATCGCGCGCAGCAGCGCGGCGCTGGCATGGGGCGCAATGGTGAATGCCGGCCAGTCGTGCCTGTCGATCGAGCGCGCCTATGTCCATCAGCCACTGCTGCAACCACTGCTCGAACACCTGAGCGACGACATCGGTAAGTTGCGGTTCTGCGCCGGCGAAGATCCCTGCGACGGCGAAATCGGGCCGATAATATCCGCGCGCCAGGCGGATATCATCCGCGCCCACCTGGATGATGCCCGCGCCAAAGGCGCGACCGTGGTCTGCGGCGGCGAGATAGAACGGATCGGCGGCGGCCTCTGGTGCCAGCCCACCCTGCTGACCGATGTCGACCATACGATGCTGGTAATGACCGAAGAAACCTTTGCGCCGATACTGCCGCTGATGGGGGTTGGCGGCGACGAGCAGGCCCTGGCACTGGCCAACGACAGCCAGTTCGGCCTGTCCGGCGCGGTATTTTGCAACGACCGCGATCGCGCCCGGGCGGTGGCGCGGCGACTGCAGGCCGGTGCGGTGAGTATCAACGACTGCGCGCTGACGGCGATTATGCACGAGGGTGAGAAACAGGCCTTTAAACTTTCCGGCATGGGCGGTTCACGCATGGGCCTGGTATCGCTGCGGCGCTTCGTGCAGCGCAAGGCGCTGCTGGAGAATACCGACCTGACCTGGGACCCCTGGTGGTTCCACAGTCGCTGAGCCGGGGGCTACTTTTTCGGTACCTCTTCCGGCGTCAGGTCCATCTGGTATTGAAAACGGTCCGGCCGGTACAGCACATGCAGGTAGTCCACCAGCTTTTCCTCCGGGTCATAGGAGCGCCTTACCAGGCACAGCAGTGGCGCGCCGACCTCGGTGTCGAGCGCCTGGGCCACCTCCGCCGTGGCCGCTTCGGCGGTCAGCGTCTGGGTGACATGGGCAATCTCCAGGCCGTGGTTGCGGAAGATTTCCAGCCGCGGCTTGGATTCCATGGTGCGGACACCGATTTTCTTGGTGATGCCGCGGGTCCAGCTGGAGTAGTAGCCGAAGGGCTCGCCGTCGCGGCTGCGCACCCGCACCACGCGCAGGGCCGCCTGTTTCTCCGAGAAGCCGAATTCCCGGCGGATATGCGCCGGCGGCTGCAGCTGGTCGAGCACCACCACCTTGGCATCGGTGCGCCGCGCCATGCTCTCGATTTCCTGCAGCATACCCACCAGCGGCGCTTTGACCGGCTGCGGTGTGTATTCGTAGGTCACATGGGTGCCCTTGCCGCGGCGG
This sequence comes from Exilibacterium sp., assembly GCA_028280195.1. Classification (GTDB taxonomy): domain Bacteria; phylum Pseudomonadota; class Gammaproteobacteria; order Pseudomonadales; family Cellvibrionaceae; genus Exilibacterium. The sequence goes on along the minus strand of JANQMH010000057.1, from coordinate 461 downwards.
CGCTCAACCAGTTTTTCCGCCGCCAGTTCGTCCATGGCGCGCTTGGCGGTGATACGGGAAATATCGAAACCGTCGGCCAGCTGCTGCTCGGTGGGCATCTGACTGCCCTGTTGCAGGGTGCCGCTGAGGATGCTGTTTTTCAGAAGTGTATAGAGTTGGTGATAGAGGGGGGTAGGGGTGTCCTGTTTAAGGGATTGGCGCTGTTGTTCGCTAAAGAGCGAAGTGATCGGGTCCATGGCTGCCTGGGCACCTGCGGTGGGTCAGTGATTTGAGATAATCATATAACAAAGTCGGGGTTTATAATACATTTCCCGCCAGCGGCGGTCAGTCGCCGTTGTATAAAAGCTCTAATGTCATTACATTAGGGCCTGTTGACACTCATTGAGTTAGCTCTGCTGGGCCTCTACTGCCACCCAGCACCAAAAGTAGGCGCCTTAAGCGAGGCAGAAGGAGCGCAGTTT
>JANQMH010000022.1 GCA_028280195.1 Exilibacterium sp. | reverse complement strand
CGCCGGCGGGGCTGCTGGCGCTGGACCGGGAGTGGCCGGCGATTGCCGGGGCGGTAGCCGAGTTGCGGGCCGGCGGCGCCAGTCTGCGCACGGCGGTGGCTCCGCAACACCTGGCCTATGTGATTTACACCTCCGGTTCCACCGGCAAACCCAAGGGGGCAGCGAATATTCACCGGGGATTTGTCAATCTAAATACCTGGTATACCGATCAACTGAATATGCTGGAAGATGATCGGGTTATCGTAATCAGTAATCTGAGTTTTGACCTGACACAAAAAAACCTGATCGGGCCGTTATTGGTAGGCGCCTGCCTGCACTTGGTGGAGGGCTACGAGCCGACTGCAATCAGAAAACTGATAAAAGACCGGGCAATAAGCTGGATAAACTGTGCACCAAGCAGTTTCTATGGGATATTGGAAGAGCCCTACGATGATCTCCACAGTCTCAGAACTGTTGTACTGGGCGGAGAAGCCACTCAGTATCAGAAGATTGAAAAGTGGTTCAATCGATATAGAGAGCAGGTCAAGCTATACAACTGCTATGGCCCGAGCGAAGCAAGCGCTGTCGCCAGCTATCACCTCTGTACCGGCTTACAGCCGTCGCTCCCCATAGGTAAACCTGTAAACAATACCCAAATCTATATCCTCGACCGCCACCACCGGCCGCAGCCGGTGGGCGTGCCCGGCGAGTTGCATATCGGCGGCGACGGCCTCGCCCGCGGCTACCTCAACCGCCCCGAACTGACCCGGGAAAAATTCATTCCCAACCCGTTTACACCCGGCACCCGCCTGTATAAAAGCGGCGACCTGGCGCGCTGGCTTGACGACGGCACGCTCGAGTACCTGGGGCGGCTGGATACCCAGATCAAAATCCGCGGCTTTCGCATCGAAACCGGTGAGATCGAAGCCCGCCTCAACCAGCACCCCGATATCCGTGACAGTGTGGTGGTCGCCCAGGGAGAGGACACCGACAGGCAACTGGTCGCCTTCTATGTCGCCCGCGAGACGGCGGCCGATCAGGTGGTACAACTGGCGCCGGCAGCGCTGAAGGCGCATCTGCAGGAGACCTTACCGGCGCCCATGCTGCCGGCCGCCTTTGTCAGCCTCGCGGCGATTCCGCTGACCCCCAACGGCAAAGTGGATCGCCGCGCGCTGGAGCACAGTGCTGTCAACCTTGCGTCGAGTCGGGCCTACCTGGCACCGCGCACGGCTACCGAGCGGCAACTGGTGGCGATCTGGGCGCAGCTGCTGGGGCGGGAGCCGGCGCAGATCGGGGTCAACGACGATTTCTTTGAACTGGGCGGGCACTCGCTGCTGGCGACCCAGTTGGTATCGCGAATCCGCACGCAACTGGCCGTAGACCTGCCGCTGAAAACGCTGTTTGAAGTGAATACCCTGGCCGGGTCTGCAGAAATTATTCAGGCCGCCAAAGCTCAGCATCAACAATCATTGGATGTCGATATTGAAGATGTTGAATTTGAGGAAGTTTCACTATGACAATTTTTACGCTGATTAATAAAGTGCATTCGCGGGGAATAAGGCTTTGGGAAGAGAAAGGTCAGCTTAAATTAAAAACGCCCAAAGGCGCTTTGACGGACGATCTGCGTGAACAATTGCTTGCCAATAAAGACGATATCATTGCTTTTTTACATCAGCTGTCAGCAACTGCCAAGGCTCCGCCGATCGAGCCGGCCGAGCGCTCGGCCGGCGACAACCTGCCGCTCAGCTTTGCCCAGGAACGCCTGTGGTTTATCGATCAACTGGAACCGGGCAGCGCCGGGTATAATATTCCCGGTGCCGTCAGCGTCAGCGGCGCGCTGGATAGCGCGCGGCTGGAACAGGTGCTGAACCTGATCATCGCCCGGCACGAGACCCTGCGCACCCACTTCCCCAGCCGCGACGGCAAAGCCCGGCAGGTGATCGCC
>JANQMH010000008.1 GCA_028280195.1 Exilibacterium sp. | reverse complement strand
GTTGCCCCTTTGTCTGCCTGGATGCTTATTGAGAACAAATCGTTGAATCTGCCTTTTTCGGCCTCGATGCGGCGGCTGACCAGGCTCAGCACCAGCAGGCCCGAAATTGCCACGACCATACCCGCCATGGTCGATACAGTGGCTTTGGACACGCCCGAAGCGGTGGCGCGCGGGTTATTCGACCCGGTAATTGCCACCGCGTCAAAGACTTCCAGCATACCCATGACCGTACCCAGCAAACCCAGTAGCGGGCACAGCTTTATCAGGGCTTTCACCAGACTGATATTCCGGGTCAGGTTTCGATAAAGCCGCGCGCACAGCAGCTGCCGCCAGTACTGGGTCAGCCAGCTGCCCTGTTCACAGTCATTGAGCCAGAGCTGGCGGGCCGCTTTTACCTGGACCGGGTGCACATAGAACAGATAGTAGAGCCGCTCGATGATAAAGCACCAGATTATTGCGGCGATCACCACGATGGCCACCAGGATATTGCCGCCGAGGTCGATCATGGTGCCGGCCCAGGGGAAAAAGCCTTCAATCATCCTCATCATCGTATCAACCTGCGCGGCATAGTTACACCTTGCTCTGTTCGGAGTGGCTGGCAATCAAGGCAACGGATTCCTGCTCCAGCACTTCACTGATCTGCTGGGCCCGGGACTGTGTCAGCGTATGCAGCAACAATACCGGAATCGCGACGCACAGCCCCAGCACCGTTGTTACCAGGGCCTGGGAAATACCGCCGGCCATCAGTTTGGGGTCGCCGGCACCGAACAGGGTTATCGCCTGGAAGGTAATGATCATCCCGGTCACCGTACCCAGCAGCCCCATTAATGGCGCTACCGCGGCGATGATTTTCAGCAGCGCAATGCCGCGATTGACCCGCGGTACTTCGCGCAGAATGGCCTCACCCAGTTTCAGCTCCACCACCTCCGGGTCCCGGGTCGGCAGATTCTGATACACCCGGATCACACGCCCGAGGGGATTGTCCGCCGGCTGGCTCATATCCTGCTTCTGGCGATCAATTTTGAGATTGATCAAGGACAGCGAAACCAGCTTGTACAGCGCCAGCAGAATACCGAATACGCCCAGGCTGATAATGACATAGCCGATGGCGCCGCCCTGGGCAATGCGTTCACCCAGTTTTGGTGCCAGCACCAGCAGGCCCAGCAGCTGGCCGCGCAGCGGGTCGATGGTAAAAAACACATGTTCGTCGCTGTCGGCAATGGCTTTGGCACCCTCCATATAGCGGGCGCGGGGCTGGCGGCCATACTCGACCACGCGGCTGGTTTCAGGCACAAACTGATAATACTTTTCATCGGCAACCAGGTTGAAATTGCCGATCCGCACCACCTCGGCCGTCGCTTCCTCGCCATTTTTTTTCACCACCGGCATGGTCGTCTTAACGATCTCGCCGGAGGCGGTCATCTCGCGCTGCAGTTCGAACCACAGCCGCTCAATCTCCTGGATCGACGGCAAATCCGATGTCTGCCCCATCTTCTGGGCAAACGACAGCAGGTAGGCCGAGCGCTCGGGGTATTGGATTTCGGTGATGGAGTTGGAAAACTGGGCCTGGGCATCGCTGGCGACCTGCTGCAGTACGCCAAACAGTTCTTTCAACGAACCGAGGCGCTCGTCCAGCCGTTGCTGCAGGTTTGCCAGATCCTGTTCGTTGTTTTCGAAAGTCTGCTCGAGCTGCTCGCTCAGTGTCTCCTGCGCTTGCACGTCCCGTTTGACCTGGGTGACTTTTTGCTGGCGGCCGGCGCGCTGCTGTCGAAAGCTCTGCAGCCGCTGCCTGTTTTCATCGCGGTCGGCGAGGGTGCCTTGCTCTACCTGTTGCAGCAGCTGCTGCAGTGACAGGGCCGGCTTTTCCTCCTCCCCGTGGGCGGGACCGGCAAGGGTAATAAAAAACGCTGCGGCGCCTAACCAGATGCTGAACCTCATTGCACAATACTCTCCGCCGGCATTACCGGAACCGTCAACAGGTCCGGTGCCATTTCCTGGCGCGCCATTTTTAGTCCCTTGTCGATATTTCGCTTATAGTGGTTGGCGGTAACCGCAACCCAGTCGCGCTGTTGTTGATCCCAGTAACCGAACTGGTCGTTGCCGACACTGCGGTAGAGCAGGGCGATGCGGCCAATGCGCAGGTAATCGACATCGTAAGTCCTGTCGGCCAGGTTCAACTTGCCCTTAAAGGATTCCAGCGTGCGGCCATACTCGTTCTCAATCTGATAGGCCTCGAATACCCGCCGGGACTTTTCCGCCACGGACAAATCCGGGCGCTGTAACAGGTCGCGCAGCGTAGCGGTGCGCTGCAGTCGTTCTGCAAACAGAAACGGTACATCCAGGTTGATAAACTTCTCCAGGCTGTCAACCATTCGCAACAGCAGCGGTACGATCTGGCGTTCGATAACCGTAGCGTTGGCGATAGAGGCGCTCAAGGTGGCTTTTTCCTGCTCCTGCCCGTCTATCTGAATCCCGAGCAGCTGGTTATACACCTTCAATCCATCGAGTATCTTTAACTGTTCCTGGTATTGGGTGATGAGCGCGTCGGTTTGCTCGTCAATACGGTTCACCGCCTGCTGCGCCTGTTTGTTTTCGTTCAGGCGCTCTACACCGGCGCCGACAATATCGTCAATCTGATCGCCGGCGGCCAGCTGGCAGGTTAAAACCAGAAAAAGGCCTGTCGAATATCCAAGGAGTTTTTTCACCGAGGCCTCCATGCCTTGCGGTGGTGGATGTTGCCGGGGTTTACACACAAGGTCTCTCCAGTGCTGGCGTTGATAAAAAGCGTTGCAAGGCTGCCGATCGAGCGGCAACTTTTTAAAAATCTTCATAAAATTTTAACAATGATATGATACCGCCATTGTGAGTGTGTTTTTACGGATTGTGCCGGGCTCAGTGCCCTGGACGCAGACACTCTATACCTTAGACACAGGCGCAAAACAATATGGGCTTTTTCAAAGCTGGAGATTTAACTCCTTTGCACCAGCCGATCACCGTCAGCGTTGACGCAGGTCAATTGTTGCTCTGGCAATTGCCGCGGTGCCGCCGGTTCAGGAATATCCGGCCTTTTTACAGGGAGACTAAAGAAGTGCGGCGGGGCCTATCTGCAAACGCCAGCTTTACAGCCGCTTGCGCGGTGATGGAGCCGACAGATATCTCGCTGGCAGGCATGGGATTTGCGCTGAAGTCTGCAGAGTCGTAAATAAACCTTGCGACGAATATGCCGCTCCAGCGCCTTGGGTTTTCCCGCTCGGTTGGCAGCGGCAAATATCCTTTGCCGTGGGTCAGTTTTCTCCCACCGCTTTTTCCTGCCGTGGTTTTTCCTGCAGTGCCTCGTCTTGCAGTGACTTTTCCTGAAGTATTTTCTCCTGCAGCGCCTTGGCCCGCAGCTTACTGGGTGAGATGCCAAAGCGATCGCGAAACGAGCGGCTGAAATGCGCCGGATCGTTAAAGCCGCGGCTGAAGGCGATTTCGCTGACCCGCATTTTTTCCTTGGCCGGGTCCAGCAGATCCTCGCGGGTGGCCTTCAGGCGCCGCTCCCAGATCCACTTGCTGACCGCCATGCCGGACTGCTGAAAGATGCGGTGCAGATACCGCATGGAAATACCATTGGCCTCGGCGACCTTCTCCGGCGTCAGCTCACAATCGGTATAGTTTTGATCCATATAGGCCAGAATGCGGCGCATCAGCGCCGCCTGGCTGCTCTTGGGGCGGGCTTTGTCGATACTGGCAGCGCGGATCACCGCACCGATCAGCTCCAGAAAGCTCTCCGCCAGGGTGTACTGGTCGATCTCCGGCAGCATTTCCGCTTCGCTGTTCAGCGACTCGAACATACTGGTAATCACCGAGGCCAGCCCGCTGCTGCCCAGGTGCAGCGCCTTGATTTCCCGCTCGCGGCGACCGAGTATGCGCTCGTGGAAAATCTGCCGCGGAATCTGCAGCAACAGGCGGCGGCTGGGCCGGGTGTACTGAATGGAGTAGGGCAGCCCGTTGGCATTCACCGCCAGGTCGCCGGGCCGCATCGCAAACGAGATATCACCCTGGCGGATAAGGGCCTCGCCTTCGAGCAGCAGGCTGAGAAAAAAATTGTCGACGCCGTCCTGGCGAATATCCTCGGGGCGGCGGTGGATGGTGATGGCGGCAATGGAGATATCGTAGAGCAGCAGATCCGCCAGCGGCAGCTGTCTGACCTGGAAATGGCTGATATCGTCGCTGTTCTGTTCGGCTTCCACCAGCACAATGGACTGGCGAACGGATTCCTTGATGTCGTCGAATCGGGGGGAGGGCATGACAGTGGCCACCGCGGTAGTTGTCGCCATAGAGATTGCACCCGTCACTTTTTGATCTCATGGTACCGGGATACGCCGCCGCGAAGTATCCACTTTTTGCCGCTGCCTCATGCCAGACCTGGATAGCGCTTGTCGGCCGGTTTTGATGTGATTTTCGGCTAATATCGCCGATTTCGGGCCAATAATGGCTATACCTTCCTCCCCTCATTCTCCGCGGCAGGCCGCTGTTCGAAGCGGGCGAACAGCGCGGGTGGTTGCCGGCAACAGCGTGTCGGTGCTGATGGTGCGCAAAATCAAACCCGGCTGCGAGAGCCGTTTCTGGTCGCTGGAAAGCGAAATCGAGGCGGCAGTGTCGCGCTGCGCCGGGTTTCTGGGTGTCAGCCATCTGCCCACGGCGGGTGGAAGTAATGAATATATGACCGTGCTGCAGTTTGATTCAGTGGCTAATCTCAGCCGCTGGCAGGACTCCAGCGACCGCCGTAAACTGCTCGAGCAGGCCGATGCGCTGGTGCAGGGCGACGTGCGCCGCCGCAGCGTAAGCGGATTGGAGGGGCTTTTCGACGCCGCCCCGCTGCCCCAGCCGCGGCGCTATAAGATGACTTTGCTCTTGATCGTAGTCATTCTCACCATGTTACTGCTGCTGCGACCGCTGGTGGCGCTGGCGCTCGGCGATATAGCGCCGACCCTGCAGATGGCGGCAACGGTAGTTGTGCAGGTGGTACTGATGACTTACTGGGTAATGCCGGGCCTGACCCGGCTGCTGCGCGGCTGGCTGTACCGGCCCTGAACGACGGCATGGCGCGCTGCCGCGGCCGCGGGCGGCTGGCGCTGAGAATCAATAAACAACACATTCCCAAACAAGAAAGAATTGACTCACCCGCCTATTATCGACAGCCTGAAAGTATCGAAAGCCGTAAAGTCCCGAAAACCGGAAAGTCCCGAAAACCGGGGACACCGGAAAGTATCGAGGGTCAGAAAGTGTCCAGGGCCGGAAAGCCTGCCGGACGCCGCAGTTCGAGCTTGCCTGGAAACGACTTTCGATAAGCGCCAATGACCGGCGTCAGCCGATGACCGCAGCAGCAAGGAACCCGTAGCCGATGAAATTAGTGAGTTTTGTCATAAAACACAGCACAACGCCGACCATCGGTGCTTTTACCGGCGAGCACTACCTCGACCTGGCCGGCCTCACCGGCGGCGCGCTGCCGGGCGATATGAAGGCTTTTCTGGCCGCCGGTGAGCCCGCCCTGGCCGCCGCACGCGCCGCCGTGGACGCCGCCGACGGCAGTCGCTGCAGCTATGCCAGCAGTGATATCCAGTTGCTGGCGCCGGTGCCGCGCCCCGGCAAAATCATTCATACCTCGTGTAATTTCGACGCCCATCTGCAAGAGCTGACAACCTGGCAGGCGCCGGAGTGGCAGCAGCACGGCTGGGGCGACTTTCACTTCGAACACCCCACCGGTTTCCTCGAGGCGCCTTCCTGTATCGTCGCCTCGGGCGAGGGTATCCGCATTCCGCGTTTTACCCGGCAGCTCGACTACGAGATCGAGGTCGGCATCATTATCGGCAAGACCGCCAAATGTGTCAGCCAGGAGCAAGCGCTGGACTACGTTGCCGGCCTGACTATCTTCAACGATGTATCCGCCCGCGATATCCAGGCGCGCGAGCACGCCAACAAAGTCATTCTGATGGGCAAGAGTTTCGACGGTTCCTGTCCTTTCGGTCCGTGGCTGGTGACCACCGATGAAATCGGTGATGTCAACGACCTGGAGATGACCCTGCGCCTCAACGGCGAAGTGCGCCAGCATTCCAATACCTCGCAGACTCACTACAACATCGCCCAACTGGTGTCCTGGTGGTCTGAAATGACACTGGAACCCGGCGATATCATTACCACCGGCAGCCCGCCCGGGGTGATTTCCGGTATGGAAAATCCGCAGTGGTTGAAGCCTGGGGATTTGATTGAGGCGAGTGTGGAGAAGCTCGGTACGCTGGTTACGCCTATTGTTGAGTGAAAGGGAAAAGAGGAAAGGGAAAAGGGAAAAGTAACTGGGAACATTAAGCTGGGGTTACGGGCCCCTTGAAAAAAAGTTTGACGGGAAGTACTGCAATGGTTGCGAAAGTGAATACCGAACTGCTCGATAAGGCGATTGCCGAGATCGATCGCCAGCGGCTGGTAAAACTGGTGATGGATCTGGTGGATATTCCCAGCCCCACCGGCTACGAAGGCGAGGTCGCCCGCGCTGTGCACGACGTGCTGCAGGAGGCGAACTTCGATGCCGTGCTGCAGCCCATCGGCGACGAGCGCTACAATGCCGTGGGCCGCTGGCAGGGGCAGGGCGGCGGCAAGTCGCTGATGTTCAACGGCCATCTCGATACTTCCTTCGGGCCGGAACAGGCCCACCGCGGGCTCGGCTACCAGTGCAAGGCCACGCTGGTGGACGATGAGTGGATTTATGGTATGGGCTCGTTCAATATGAAAAGCGCCATGGCCACCTATATCGTCGCCTGCGAGGCCATTCAAAAAGCCGGTATCCGGCTCAAGGGCGATGTGGTGATCGCGGCGGTGGCCGGGGAAATCGAAAAATCCCCGGTCAATGAACACGAGGGGCCGCAGTATCAGGGCTACGGCGTCGGCACCAAGTACGCCATTACCCACGGCGCCATCGCCGATATGTGCATTCTCGGCGAACCCACCAATATGATGGTGATCAACCAGCACTGCGGTTCCTGCTGGGTGAAGATCACGGTGCCCGGCCATCTGATTCACACCGCCTGGTCGGAAGTGGATAAAAACGCCATCAATAAATCTCGCAAGGTGCTGGATGCGATTCACGAGTGGATTCCCGACTACTGCGCGCGCAATCAGCTCGCCGACGGTTTTATGCCGCGGGTCAATGTGTCCGCCGTCGAGGCCGGCTGGTCCTGGCGCGGTGCACGTACGCCGGATAACTGTATCATCTATATGGACGTGCGCACCCTGCCGGATAACCTGCCGCTGCAGGCCTATAACGATGTGCGCAGGATGATCGCCAACCTGGTTGCCGACAACCCCGAACTGGAAGGCACCAAGGTGGAAACGTTTATGACCACGCCGGGCACCTCGCTGCCGCGCGATCACGAACTGGTGGAAAATATTCATCGCGCCCACAGCGACCAGCTCGGCAAGCCGCCGCAAATGGGCACCGAGGTGTGGATGTCGGATGCGGCGCATATGAACCGCTACGGCATCCCGACGGTAAACTACGGTTCCGCCGGCCGTATCCGCACCGGTGGCGGCGGCTTTTCCACCCATCAGGGCGAGGCCGTGCATATCGGCGATATGCTGGACATTATCCGGGTCTATATTCAGTGCATCATGCAGATTTGCGGCGTTGTTGACGATTAGAGGCTGTTTCACTGTCTCGCCACGCTGCGCAGGTGGGAATGACGAACACTTTAGAGCCGTGGCATTTTCGAGTAAACACCAGTTATGAAGGTGGAAGATTCTATAGCCGGTATTCAGTCTTCTGTGCCGGGCATTGAAGGTTCCCTATTGGGTGCTGAGGGCGCTTTATTAAGCGCTGAGGGTTCTCTATTAAGCACTGAGGGTTCTCTATTAAGCGCTGAGGGCCCTCTATTAAGCGCTGAGGGCTCTCGATCAACCGCCAGGAATTCCATTGACCCTGAAAACGTGCTGCAAAAAGCGGGGCGCGGCCTGCGTATCGATGGCGGCGAGGCCATTGCCCTGTCCGGTTGTACCGATATCGGCCGCCTCGCCAAAACCGCCGCCGCGCTGCGCGACCACGGCCACGGGCCGCGCCTGAGTTACGCCGCCAAGGTGTTTGTTCCGCTGACCCGTTACTGCCAGTCACAGTGGGACTACTGCGCCTTTATCAGCCCCCGCCGGCACAGGCACAAGGTGTATATCAGTCTCGATGAAGTGCTGGAGGCGGTATACAAAGGCATTGAAGTCGGCTGTCGCGAAGCGCTTTTCTTTGTTGCCGCCAAGCCGGAGCACTTTTCGGCGGCGGCGCGGCGGGAGCTGCAGGATTTCGGCTATGCTTCCACCCACGCCTACCTCGCCGCGCTGGCGCAGCAGGTTTTTCAGCACACCGGGGTCTTGCCCAAGCTGCACTCCGGCGTGCTCAACCGCGGCGAACTCTACCAGCTGCGGCGCGTGTCGGTAGCCCAGGGCCTGATGCTCGACAGTCGCGCCGACTATTTCTGCCGCGAGGGCGAGGCGCGCTACGGTTCGCCCCACCAGCATCCCCATGTGCGCCTGGGCGTGGTCGCCGCCGCCGGCGCCATGAGCATTCCCTTTACCTCCGGAATCGTCATCGGTATTGGCGAAAGCCGGCGCGAGCGCATCGATTCGCTGCTGGCGCTGCGCGAGCTGCACGATACCTACGGCCATCTGCAGGAAACCGTGGTGCAGGATATCCGCCACGGGTCCGCCGGCGGCGGCACGCGCATCTCCAGAACCACGCTGCAGGAACTGCTGTGGACGGTGGCGGTAGCGCGTATTATCCAGGGGCCAAATGCCAATATACAGGCCCCCGCCGACCTGCCGCCACAGGCGCTGTTACAGCTGGTGGACGCGGGTGTTAACGACTGGGGTGGTATTTCTCCACTGTCGAGCAATGGCAGCGGTGCCGCTGCCAGCCAGCTGCAGCTAATCCGCCGGGTAGCGCAGGCCAAAGGCAGGCAACTGCTGCCGCGCCTGCCGGTCTACCCCGCCTATGTCAAGGCGCTGTCGCGCTGGGTGGACCCGGCTTTTCACGCTACCATTACCGCTCTGTCAACGCCGATACACAAGCCGTCGACCAGTGAACTGGCCGGCTGATACCGCCGAGGAGTCAGTATGAATTCGCCGAAACCGGACCACAGGCGCCCCGAGCAGCGGTTTGCGTTTTCCGCCATGTCGCAGCGCGACAAATGGGCGCTGCCCGACGGCAAGCGCATCGCCGTATACACGGTGGTCAATGTCGAGGAATGGGATATTGAAAAACCCATCGCGCGGGAATATGTGACCTCGCCCGCCGGGGTGAAGACCGTGCCCAATATACCCAACTGGGCCTGGCACGAGTACGGTATGCGCGTCGGTATCTGGCGCATTCTGGACTTTTTTGCCACCCACGGCCTGCGCGCCAGTGCGGCGGTCAACGCCCGTGTCTGTCTGGGCAGCGGCGAACCGGTGGCGCGCGCGCTCAAAGATGCCGGCTGGGAGTTTATGGGCCACGGTTATCAGCAGGCGGCGCTGCACACGGTGGAGGACCAGCGGGACAATATTCGCCGGGCCTTTGCCACTCTGAAACAATATACCGGCAGGGACCCCAAGGGCTGGCTCGGACCGGGGCTGCACCAGACCCTGGACACCCTCGACTACCTCGCCGCCGAGGGCTTCAAGTACGTCTGCGATTTCCCCATGGACGAGCAGCCGGTGCAGATGCGCACCAGCAGCACGCCGGTAGTCGCCATGCCCTATACCCTGGAGTTGAGCGACCTGCCGATGATGGTGGTACATACCCACGAGTCGCGGGTCTGGTACCAGCGGGTGGTGGACCAGTTCGACCGCCTGTATGCCGAGGGCGCCGATCAGCCGCGGGTCATGTCCATGAGCATCCACCCCTATATCATGGGGGTTCCGCACCGTATCAAACACTTTGAAGCCGCCTACCGCTATATGCTGGAGCGCGATGAGGTGTGGTTTGCCACGGCCGAGGAGATTTACGATTGGTACTGTGTTCAGAGCGGGGCAGATGGCTGATGGTAAGGGGGCTCAGGTGGGTGCGGCGCTGGCATCACTAGTCAAGGCATAGCGCACTGCCAGTCAAGCAAGCGGTCAACCCCTGATTTATCATCATTTCCTTTGACTTCCAGTGGATGCAGCACCGCTATGAACAGCCAAATTTCACCCGACCAGGTCTGGATCAGCGAACACAACAAAGCACCGGCAATTCAGGATGCCTTCGACCGCTCGCGGCCGGTGCGTTTCTACGATACCACCCTGCGCGACGGCGAGCAGTCGGTCGGCGTCTGCTTTAACCCGCAGGACAAATTCGAGATCGCCCAGCAGCTCTCGGCCCTGGGCGTGGGCCGCATCGAATCGGGCTTTCCGCGGGTTTCCGAGGACGATACCAAAGCGGTCAAGCGCATTCTCGGCGCTGGCCTCAAGCCCGAGATCTGGGGTTTTGCCCGCTGTGTGCAGGCCGATATCGACGCACATATTGAACTCGGCACCGAGTATCTGCTGATCGAGATATCCACCAGTGAAGCGAAGATGGCCGCCTACGGCTTTACCCGGGAAAAAGTCCTGGAGCGGGTGGTGGGCGCGGTCAAACACGCCAGGGACAACGGCATTAAAAAGGTCAATTTCTTCGCCGTGGATGCCACCCGCAGCGACCTGGCATTTTTAAAGCGCGTCTACCTGGCCGCCATCGAGGCCGGCGCCGATGAAATCGCCGTGGTCGATACCATCGGCGCCTGTGCCCCCGAGGCGGTGGAATGGCTGGTTCGGGAAATCAAACACACCGTCGGCGCGGTGCCGATTCACTGGCACGGCCACAACGATTTCGGCCTTGCCACCGCCGCGGCCATTGCCGCGGTGCGCGGCGGCGCCGAATGGATTCAGGGCACTGTCAACGGTATGGGCGAGCGCGCCGGCAATGCCGATATCTGCGAGGTGGCGCTGGCGTTGAGCTGCCTCTACAACGTGCCGGTGGAGCTGGATTTGAGCAGGGCGCGGGAGGCCTCGAAGGTGGTACAGCGCTGCGGCGGCTACAGTGTCGACGGCTGGAAGCCGGTGGTCGGTGAGTATCTCTACACCCGCGAGAGCGGTGCGGTAGCCAGCCAGTTTCACTCGCCGCAGGCGATCGAGCCCTATTCCGCCGATATCGTCAGGGCCGAGCGCAAAATCGTGCTCGGCAAAAAGAGCGGCCTCGACAGTATCCGCCTGAAGTCGGAGGAACTGGGGCTGGGCGTGCCCGAGGAAAAAGTCGCCGAGCTGCTGGCGCTGGTGAAAGCGAAGGCCACGGCGGCGGAGCGGCTGGTCAGCGACGAGGAGTTTCGGGCGCTGGCCGCCGGCACCGTGTAAACAGACTTCTGGCGACAGATACCGAGAATTATTAATTTATAAACAGGAGAGTCACCATGGGCTACAGCAATGTAGGTATCCTCTTTAAATCGTACGAGGCGCTGTCGGAAATTCAGAACTACGCCCGCCAGACTGAGGAGTCCGGTTTTAACGGCGGTTTTTGGATCGCCGAGGCCTACCACTGGTTCCGCCAGTACGGCCTGGAGGCGCGCGGCTGTTTTACCGCACTGGCGGCCGCCAGCATGGCAACCAGAACCATTCCCATCGGCCTGGGCATTACCTCTCCTTACATGCGTCACCCGACCATACTCGCCTCCGAAGCGGCGGGTATCGACGAGCTGTCAGGCGGCCGCTTCAATATGGGTATCGGCGTCGGCAAGGTGGGTATCGAGTATCTGGAATACGATATCGAGAAAATGAAGCCGGTACCGGTACACCAGGAGGCGATGGACATCATGCGCAAGGTGTTCTCCGGCGCGCAGTACAGCCACAAAGGCAAGTTTTTCGAATCCAGTATGCCGGCCTACGACCGCGCCGGTGACGGTCTGCGCACCGATATCCCCATCTATGTCGGCGCCACCGGCCCCTTTATGCAGCGCCTGGCCGGCCGCTCCTCCAACGGCATGCTGCTGGCGGGGCTGACCTCGCCGGCCTTTGTCAAATACGCCATCGGCAATATGCGTGCCGGCGCCGAAAAAGCCGACCGCCCGCTGCCGGCGGACTTTCCCGTCGGTGGTGTGATACTGGCCGCCTGCAGCAAAGACGGCAAAAAAGCCAAAGAGGCCACCCGCAGCTATACCGGCACCTATATCGTCAACAAATTGCGCAACATCAAAAACGATACCATACTGGCCGGCTCCGGCTTGCCTTCGGAGGCCTGGGATCCGTTCCGCGAAGCCATTGCCAACGGAACCCAGGACAACGTCGCGCACCTGGTCACCGATGAGATGCAGCGCCGTTTCACCGTGATCTCCGGCACACCGGACGAATGCGCCGAAATCACCCAGGAGCTGATCGATGCCGGCCTCAACCTGCCGATGCTGGAGGTGGTGGGGGATGACGAGGCCATGAACCTGGAGACAATCAAGCTGTACGGTGAAGAAGTCATGCCGCAGTTGAAACCGGCAGCCGGAGGTTAGAAACTAGTTACTAGTCTCTAGTTACTGGCGACTAGTATTTGGTTTTGATAGGAGCGTTTCGCTATGAGTGCAACTACCTGGGGCCGCTTTGACTGGCAGGACCCTTTTCTGCTGGAAAGCCAGCTGACTGAAGAAGAGCGCATGGTGCGCGATACCGCAGCCCAGTACGGGCAGCAGCGGCTGGCGCCGCGGGTGCGGGAGGCCTATCGGCAGGAGAGCACCGATGCGGCGATTTTCACCGAAATGGGCGAGTTGGGGCTGCTCGGCCCGACGATTCAGGGCTACGGCTGCCCCGGTGTCAGTTATGTCAGCTACGGCCTGATCGCCCGCGAAATCGAGCGCATCGACTCGGGCTACCGCTCGATGATGAGTGTGCAGTCGAGCCTGGTGATGTACCCGATCTACGCCTACGGCAGCGAGGCGCAGCGCCAGAAGTATCTGCCCGAGCTGGCCAGCGGCGCCGCCATCGGCTGTTTCGGCCTGACGGAGCCGGATTCCGGCTCCGACCCGGCCAGTATGCGCACCCGCGCCAAGCGGGTAGAGGGCGGCTACAGCCTCAGCGGCAGCAAGATGTGGATCTCCAATTCACCCATCGCCGATGTGTTCGTGGTGTGGGCCAAAACCGAAGACGAAGTGATTCGCGGCTTCATTCTGGAAAAGGGCTGGCAGGGGCTGAGTGCCCCCAAGATCGAAGGCAAGCTGTCGCTGCGCGCCTCGGTAACCGGCGAAATCGTAATGGATGAGGTGTTCGTGCCCGAGCAGAACCTGCTGCCCAATGTGCAGGGCTTAAAGGGGCCGATGGGCTGCCTGAACAATGCCCGCTACGGTATTTCCTGGGGTACCCTGGGCGCCGCCGAAGCCTGCTGGCACGCGGCGCGGCAGTACACCCTGGAGCGCAGCCAGTTTGGCCGGCCGCTGGCCGCCAATCAGCTGATCCAGAAAAAGCTCGCGGACATGCAGACGGAAATCAGCCTGGCGCTGCAGGGCTGCCTGCAGGCGGGACGGCTCAAAGCCGAGGACAAACTGGCGCCGGAACTGATCTCGCTGCTGAAGCGCAACTCCTGCGGCAAGGCCCTGGAAATCGCCCGCCTGGCGCGTGATATGCACGGCGGCAACGGTATCTCCGATGAATATGTGGTGATGCGCCATATGATCAACCTGGAGACGGTCAATACCTACGAGGGCACCCACGATATTCACGCGCTGATTCTGGGGCGGGCGCAGACCGGCATTCAGGCGTTTTACTGAGGCGTGGGTTTAGCGCCAGCCGCTTAGATGTAATTCTTCTTATCGGCTAAAGGCCTTATTGCTGCAGGCTATGATAAAGCGTCAATGACGCCGCAGTCGTTCAGTTTGGCTGCGGCATGCCGCGCCGGTTCGCTCCTGGCTGGCAATTGATGTCAATCCCGCGGCCATGGTTTAATGGCCGATGCGCAGCAATACCGCAGCGTGGAGCGAGGTGGAAAGCAATGATACCGACCCCTTATCCAGGTGAGCGGGCCGCCACGGATGCACAGCGCCAGCTGACCCTCGAATACTTCGACGCCGCCAAGGCGCACGACACCATGGCCGAGCTTTGCTGCGCCCATGAGCTGAAAGTGGCCGATCCCAAGGCCGTGCATTTCAGGCACTCGCGCTTCATGCTGGCCTCGGTGCTGCTGAGCCGCATCGAATACGGCACCGATGCCCGCGTCGAGTACCCGGATCTGAGTGACTATTACACCATCAGCCTGCCGTTCAGCGGTACCCAGGAGCTGCGCCAGGGCCAGCGGGTGGCGTTTTCCGACAGCGGCCACGGCATTATCATTTCGCCCACCCAGCCGGTCTATCTGGAAATGAGCGGCGACTGCAAAAAGCGCCTGGTGCAGATCTCCCGCGCGGCGCTCGAGCGCCAGCTGGCCGCACTGCTGGGCCGGCAGATCAGCGAACCGCTGGTATTCGAGCCCGGTATGGCCGCCGCCGACGGTCCCGGCGCCTCCTGGTGGCGCACCATCAGGCACCTGGAAATGGAGCAGGGCTTCAAACAGTCGCTGTATATCGCCGGGCCGCTGCTGGGCCAGGTGGAGCAGATGCTGATTTCCGGCCTGCTCTACGGGCAGCCGCACAACTACTCCGCTGCACTGCGCAACAGCGGCAGGCAGGTCGCGCCGGCCCATGTGCGCCGCGCCGAGGCCTTTATCCGCGCCCGTGCCCAGGAGCCGATCGGCACTGCAGAAATTGTCGAGGCCGCGGGCGTGCCGCGCCGAACGCTGTACGACGGCTTCAAGCGCTTTCGCGGCACGTCGCCGATGAATTACCTGCGCGCCGTGCGCATGGAAGGTGCCAGGCAGGATCTGCTGCGGGAACGGGGCGGCGGCAATATTACCCATATCGCCATGAAGTGGGGTTTTACCCACCTGGGGCGTTTCTCCATCGATTACAAAAAACGCTTCGGCGAATCACCCTCTGAAACATTTAAGCGCCCATAGGCCCATACCTGCCCGCTCGGCAGCCGCGGTGATATCTTGCCCGCCGGTGACAGCCACTTGCTTCAGAGTGCACTCCCGGGTGCGTAAGAATCGCATCGGCGAGATGTCAATTCGGGCAATAGGCCCGGGCTCTGCAGGGCTTTTTTACGCTTTGACTGCCTGCGCACTCTTTGATGACTGACGCCGTCTCGCGCCCGCTTAACGGTTGTGAGCGCCGAAACAGTGCGGTATAAAAAATTACACCGAACAGTATTAGATGGGCACAGTTATGAGTGATGTAAGACCTGTAATCGCCATTTTGGGCGGCACCGGAGACCTGGGAACCGGACTCGCGCGCCGCTGGGTACAGGCGGGCTACGAGGTAGTTATCGGCTCGCGCAGCCGGCAAAAGGCCGAGGCCGCCGTTGCCGGTCTGCAGCAGGTCATGCGCGAACGCGGCGCGCAGTCGGTTGCCGTGCGCGCCATGGAAAATGCCGCCGCCGCCGCCAGCGCCGGAGTGGTGGTGCTGACGGTGCCCTTCAGCCACCAGGCCGCTACCCTGGAGGCGCTCAAGCCCGAGCTGCAGGGTAAAATTCTGATCGATGTCACCGTGCCGCTGATGCCGCCGAAAGTGGCCCGCGTACAGTTGCCGCCGCAGGGCTGCGCCGGCCAGATCGCCCAGCAACTGCTGGGCGAACAGGTGCGTGTGGTCTCCGCCTTCCAGAACGTTGCGGCCCACCACCTGCAGGAAAACTACGGCCTGGATTGCGACGTGCTGGTGTGCGGCAACGACAAGGCCGCCCGCGCCGAGGTCATTGCGCTGGTGGAAGCGGCGGGCATGCGCGGTTTCCACGCCGGCCCCATCGACAACGCCGCGGCTGCGGAGGCCCTGACCTCGGTACTGATTTTCATCAATAAGCAGTACAAAAGCCACGCCGGTATCCGCATCACCGGGCTCGGGGACTGATCCCTGTGGCGCCGCAGCTGCAGATGTGGGCGCTGGCGGATTTTCCGCTGGTGCAGCCCGGCGATAACCTCGCCGCGCAGATTATCGCATCGCTGCAGGCCTCGGCGCTGGCACTCGAACCGGGCGATATACTGGTGATCGCGCAGAAGATCGTCTCCAAGGCGGAAAACCGCTATGTCAGTCTCGACCGGGTCGAAGCCGGTGAGCAGGCGCTGGCGCTGGCGCAGAAAACGGATAAAGACCCGCGCCTGGTGCAGTTGATTCTGGATGAATCGGTGGCTGTACTCAGGCATCGCCCCGGTGTCATCGTGGTCGAGCACCGGCTCGGTTACGTGCACGCCAACGCCGGTATCGACCGGTCCAATATTGGCGGCGCCGGGGATGACCCCACTGACAACCCGCTTGCGAATGCGATTGATAATAACAAGGGCAGCGACGCCAGCGGACAGCGGGTGCTGTTGCTGCCCGAAGATCCCGATGTCAGCGCCGCTGCGCTGCGCCGCGAGCTGCAGCGGCACAGCGGCGTCGAGCTGGCAGTGATCATCAATGACAGCGCCGGTCGCGCCTGGCGCAACGGCACGCTGGGTTTTGCCATCGGCAGCGCCGGCCTGCAGCCGCTGGTCGACCTGGCGGGTAAAAAGGATTTGTTTGGCCGCCCGCTGGAAATCACCCAGGTTGCCGTCGCCGACGAACTGGCCGCCGGCGCCTCGTTTTTAATGGGGCAGGCCGGAGAGGGCCGGCCGGTGGTGCTGGTGCGCGGCGCCGCACTGCCGGCGGTGGAAACCGGATCGGCGGCGCTGATACGCGCGCGCGAACAGGACCTGTTTCGCTAACCAACACTTCGAGGAGCGGCAGAAAGACACACCATGATTGCCCGGCAGCAACAAGTACTCGCTCTCTGCGGCGGCGTCGGCGGCGCCAAACTGGCGCTGGGTCTGGCCCGTTGCCTGGCGCCGCAGCAACTGACCGTGGTCGCCAATACCGCCGATGACTTCGAGCACCTGGGGCTGAGTATTTCGCCGGACCTGGACACGGTGATGTACACCCTGGCCGGCCTCAACGACAGCCGCAAGGGCTGGGGGCTGGCGCAGGAGACCTGGCAGGTACTGGCGGCGCTGGAACGCCTGCAGGGCGACACCTGGTTTCAATTGGGCGATCGGGATCTGGCCACGCACCTGTTGCGCTCGCAGCTGCTGGCCCGCGGCGAGAGCCTGAGCGCGGTAACCGCGCAGTTGTGCCGGCGCCTGGCGGTGGACACGCGGCTGCTGCCAATGAGCGATGATCCGGTGCGAACCGTGGTCGAGACGGACAGCGGCGATCTCGCCTTCCAGCACTATTTTGTGCGCGAGCGCTGCGCGCCGGCGGTGCGCGGCTTTCGTTTTGAGGGCATCGAGGCGGCGCGACCGCAGGCGCAGTTTCTGCAGCTGCTGCGCGATGACAGCCTGGCGGCGGTGGTGATCTGCCCCTCCAACCCCTTCGTCAGCGTGCAGCCGATACTGTCGCTGCCCGGTGTCGGCGATGCCCTGCGACAGTGTCGCGCGCCGCTGCTGGCCGTATCGCCGATTGTCGGCGGCGAGGCGATCAAGGGCCCGGCGGCAAAAATGATGCGCGAGTTATCCATGCCGTCCACTGCCCTGGCCGTGGCGGAGTACTATGGCGATCTGCTCGACGGTTTCGTTATCGACCGGAGCGATGCCGCACAGGCGCAGGCCATTGAGGCGCTCGGTATCGAGGTGCTGCCTGCAGCGACGATCATGAACAGCCTGCAGGACCGCATCGATCTGGCGCAGCGGGTGGTGGCGTTTTCACAGTCACCTTTATGACAGCGGCCTGGTAACACTGGTTTTATAGCACTGGTTTTATAACACTGGTCTTACAACATCGGCCTTACAACATCGGCCTTACAAAACCGGTGCTGTGACACTGGCCCCGAGACGGGGAAGGAGAACCACGAATGTGGGCGTTACTACCCTTAAAAAACTTTGCCGATGCCAAGCAGCGGCTGTCGGGTGTGTTGACGGCCGAGCAGCGCCGCAATCTGTTTCAGGCGATGGTGGAGGATGTATTGACTGTGCTGCAGAACTGCAGCGCTATCGCCAACACCGTGATCGTTGCCGACGACCCCCCGGCTTTGCAACTGGCACGGGATTACGGCGCCGACTACCTGGCCGAAGCGGCACTGCGCGCGCGCGGTCTGAATGCCGCGGTACAGGCGGCGACCGCGCAGCTCGCCGGGCGTGGCATCGATGAGCTGATGGTGGTCCACGGCGACCTGCCGCTGATTAGCACCGCCGAGGTCGACTGTCTGGTGCGCACCCATCGCGGCCTGCGGGCGCCGGCCCTGACCATAGCGCCCGACCAACGCCGCCGCGGCAGCAACTGCCTGCTGTGCTCGCAGGCTTCGCAGCTGCGCTATGGCTACGGCAGCGGCAGTTTCGCCCGCCACGCCGCCCAGGCCGGCAAGCGCGGCATGTCACTGCAGGTGGTGACCCTGCCCGGTATCGGTTTCGATATCGATACGCCACAGGATCTGCTGACGCTGCTACAGCGTGCCAACCGGCAAAATGCTCCCCATACCTGGCGCTATATCGGTAACAGCACCCTGGGTGAACAACTTGCGGCAATCGATGCGGCCTACAGTCGGGCAAGCTAACTGGCGAGGTGACTATGTTAGGTGACAAAGAGGTGTTAGGTGATAACGAGGTGTTAGGTCATAGAGAAGCGTTAACCGACCAGCAGACCTTGAGTGAGCAACAGGCGCTGCAGCTGGCATCGAACACGGATACCCCGGCATTGATGCAGGCCGCCCGCCGGCTGCGCGATCAGGGCTTTCGCAACCTGGTGACCTACTCGCCCAAAGTTTTCATCCCGCTGACGCAACTGTGTCGCGATGTCTGCCATTACTGCACCTTTGCGCAGACGCCGAAAAAGGTCGCCAGCCCGTATATGAGTCTCGACCAGGTGTTGAGTGCGGTGCGCGCGGGGGCGGCGCTGGGCTGCCGCGAAGCACTGTTTACCCTCGGCGAAAGACCGGAGCTGCGCTACCCGGCGGCGCGCCGGGCGCTGGACGCCATGGGCTTTGCCTCAACTCTGGAATACGTGGCCCATACCGCCGCGGCGGTTTTCGAGCAGACCGGCATGCTGCCCCATATCAACGCCGGCTGCATGAGCCGGGAGGAAATCGCCATGCTGCGCCCGGTTTCCGCATCCATGGGGATCATGCTGGAGTCCGCCGCCGCGCGGCTGTGTGACAAGGGCATGCCCCATTACGGTTCCCCCGACAAGGAACCCGCCCGCCGCCTGCAGACCCTGCAGTTTGCCGGTGAGGCCAATGTCGCGTTTACCACCGGCATACTGATCGGCATCGGGGAAACCCGCCGCGAGCGCATTGAATCGCTGCTGGCCATTCGCCGCCTGCACCGCCAGTACGGCCATATCCAGGAAGTCATTGTGCAGAACTTCCGCGCCAAGCCCGGTACCAAAATGGCACAGGCGCCGGAGCCCGAACTGGAAGAGCTGCTGTGGACCATCGCCGTGGCAAGACTGATCCTCGGCACCGGTACCAGTATTCAGGCCCCGCCCAACCTCAGCCCGGGCGTGCTGCCGAATATCATCGATGCCGGTATCAACGACTGGGGCGGTGTATCGCCGCTCACGCCCGACTTTGTCAATCCTGAAGCGCCCTGGCCCCATGTGCAGCAATTGGCCCGGGAATCGGCCCAGTGCGGTAAATACCTGCAGCAGCGCCTGACGATTTACCCCGGCTACGCGCTGGCCGGGAAACGCTGGCTGGACAAAAAACTGCAGACGCCGGTGCTGAAAATGATCGATGCGGAGGGTTACCCGCGCACCGACAGCTGGATCAGCGGGCGCGCAGAGCAGGTACCGCAGGAACAGCTGGAGGCGCTGGCGGCGCCGGTGCCGGCACACAAACTGGCGGCGGATCTGCGCGCAATCACCGCCCGGGCCGAACGCGGCGAGGGCCTGGCGGAGGCGGATATCGTGCGCCTGTTTCAGGCCCGCGGTGCCGAAGTCGCCTATGTCTGCCAGCGCGCCGACGACCTGCGCCGCAAGGTCAACGGCGATACCGTCCGCTATGTGGTCAACCGCAATATCAACTACACCAATGTCTGCTATTTCAAATGCCAGTTCTGCGCGTTCTCCAAAGGTAAACTGAGTGAAAACCTGCGCGGTCGCCCCTACGATCTCGAGCCTGAGGAAATCATGCGCCGCAGCGCCGAGGCCTGGGCGCGCGGCGGCACTGAGGTGTGCATGCAGGGCGGCATTCACCCCGGGTACAACGGCCAGACCTATGTGGATATTCTCACAGCGGTCAAAGCGGCGGCGCCGGATATCCATGTCCACGCCTTCTCGCCGCTGGAGGTCTGGCAGGGGGCCGAGACCCTGGGCATCAGCGTGCGTGAATTTCTGCTGCGCCTGCAGGCGGCCGGACTGCGCAGCCTGCCGGGCACGGCCGCGGAAGTGCTGGATGACGAAGTGCGCGCGCAGTTGTGCCCCGACAAGATCAATACCCGCCAGTGGCTGCAGGTGATGGCAACCGCCCACGAGGTGGGCCTGCGCAGCACCGCCACCATTATGTTCGGCCATATCGATCACCCGCAGCACTGGGCCCGCCACCTGTTGCGGGTGCGCCGGCTGCAGGCGCGCAGCGGCGGTTTTACCGAGTTTGTGCCGCTGCCGTTCGTGGCCCGGGAAGCGCCTATCTATCGCAAGGGCAACTCGCGCATGGGGCCGACTTTTCGCGAGACCCTGCTGATGCACGCGGTGGCGCGGCTGGCGCTGCACGGCGCCATCGACAATATCCAGACCTCCTGGGTAAAAATGGGCGAGGCGGGTATTCAGGCCTGCCTGCACAGCGGCGCCAACGACCTCGGCGGCACCCTGATGAACGAGACCATTACCCGCTCGGCCGGCGCCAGCCACGGCCAGGAAAAAACACCTGCGGCCATGGAGCAGTTGATTCGCGCTGTGCAGCGCCGGCCGCAGCAGCGCACCACCCTCTACGGCGAAGTGCCGCCCGAGCGGGTTGCGGCCTCGTTTGCCGCCGCGGAGCTGGTGCCGGCCGTCAATACGCCACTGCGAAAAAAGACTGCCGCCACCACCAAACCGCCGCTAGTGCGTTCAAAGGCAGAGGATCAGTTACTAGTCACTAGTAACTAGTGACTGGTGATTAGTTATTGAGGAGGGTCGTTTTGTGAGTCACTGTGAGCATTGTGGTATTTTTACGCTGCAGGGCGATCTGCCGATCCAGGGCGCCTGGCGCGATATCACCTACGATCCGGTGAGGGACAATATCTGGACTGCCAGCGAGGGGATTTATCGCACTATCTTCCTGGAGGGCGAGAAGGGCACCATTGCTTTCGATACCTTTACTACGCCGGGGACTGCGCGGGCCTACGCCGCGGCCATCGGCAGGGTGTTTCCGCAAAAGCCGGTACACACCATCGTCTATTCCCACGAACACCTCGATCACTGCGGCTACGCCGCCGATCTGGCTCCGCAGGCGGATATCATCGCTCACGATTACGCCAACCGGGTGATCCTGGCGCGGCAAGCGGACGGCCAGCTGCCGGCCACCGAGGTCTGGGACGGCGAGCGCAAGTCCTACCTGATCGACGGCTGCTATTTCGAATTGATCTATCCCGGTCCCACCCACGGCGACGGCAATGTCGCGGCCTATTTTCCCCAGAGCAAAGTGCTGTTTATGGTGGATACGGTTGCCGCCGGTGTCGGCTATACCTTTGTCCCGGACTGGCATCTGACCCACTACGTGGCGGTAATGAAACGCTTTCTCAGCCTCGATTGGGATATCTTCGTGCCGGGCCATTTCTGGACGCTGAACCGCCAGCAGTTTATCGACATTCTGGATTTCTGGGAGCAGATGTTCCACTTCGGCCAGCAGGCGCTGATCGACGGCATCGATCCTCACGACTGGCAGGGCATCAATCGATACACCGAAGAAAAGCTGGGCCCGCGCTACCGCGAGCACTTCCGCTATTACGAGTACGCGGCGATGAATCTGTCGCGCTTCATGCAGGAGTATCTGACCGGCGGCTGGGGCATTGAGGGCAACCTCAGGCCCGACACCTCACCGCTGTAAGTACAGACCGGGAGACAATCATGAGTGAAAACCGCGGCCTGTTCAGCCTCGATACCGCCCAGGCCTATCTGGCGGCCGAGCCACCGGTGCAAACCGCGCAATTGTCCAGGCGTCTCTGGACCGCCAGTTGCGGTGTTTACCGCACGCTGTTTATCGAGGCCGACAGCGGTGTGATTGCGATCGATACCTTCGGCACCCCCGGTCGCGCCCGCGCCTATGCGCGCGCGGTGCAGGCGGCTGTCCCCGGCAAGTCGATCCATACGGTGATTTACAGTCACGACCATCTCGACCACAGCGGCTTTGCCGCCGACCTGGCGGCCGGCGCGGAGATTATCGCCGACGAGGTCTGTGCCAAGGTCGTCAAGCTGCGCGGCGCCGAAGGGCAGCGGCAGCCGACCCGGGTACTCAGCGGCGAGCAAAACGCCATTGCCATCGACGGTGTCGACCTGCTGCTGCTGAATCCGGGGCCCACCCACGGTTCGGGTAATCTGGCTGTGTATTTTGCCGAGGAGAAACTGCTGTTTTCATCCGATACCGTCCTGCCCAATGCATGCTACGGCCTGATGCCGGACTATCACCTGCGCAACTTCGTCAGTCTGATGCGCGGTTTTCTCGCTCTGCAATGGGATGTATTCGTGCCCGGCCGCTATCAGCTGAGCGACCGCGCCGGCTTCAGCAGAGGCTGTGATTTTATCGAGGCGGTACAGGAGCAATGCCAGCGCGCGTTTGTGGAGTTCGTGCCCATCTGGGCCTACGAGCCCATGCAGGCCTATGTCGGCGACAAACTGCGGGAGCGCTTCGGCGACCTCGAGGGTTTTGAACAGCATATCGGGCAGATCGCCATCCGCGTAGTGCATCACTACCTGATGGGCGGCTGGGGCCTGGAGGACACGCCCAGGCCGGCGGTGCTGCTGGCCGATACCGTAAAGCTGTAACCCCACCCGAGAGAGGAGAGCAATGCCAGAGACTTCCCTGAGCCCCGAGATCCGGCGCGGTATCGAGCAGTTTTTTCGCGCCCATGCGCTCAAGCGTATCGATCTCAGCCCCAGCACCGATATTAACGGCCGCAATACCGTGACCGACGTCGCCGCCAGCTGCCGCAGTCAGCAGGGCGGGGACTATAGGATCAACTTCAAGCTGCAAGCCGACGCCGCCGATATCAGCGAGTTCCTCGTGCGCATGGCAGTAACACCCGAAGTGGCCGTGGTGTTTACCGAAGCGGGGCTGGCCCTGGCGGCCGCGGGCAGGGCGGCACTGTTGCAGCGGTTTCTGCAAAGTGTTGACCGGCGTATCAGGGAGGCGAAAAAGGAGCAGGAGATTCAAAGTATCCAATACCTGGGCAATACCTTCGAACTCAATAAACAGACCGTGTTTACCGTGATCAGCGACGACGGTGAGGGGCATCTCGGCATCGAGATTTTAGGCAAACCGCCGTCGCAGCCCCTGAAACTGTCCGCTCACGGTCTGTTGGATGGGCTCTATATGGGCATTATCCGGCAGATAGAGAAACCGGCGACCGAGCGCGGATAACAACAACGGTATGGGTCACTCGAGGTTTTCGACATCAAAACACAGACTCAGATGGCGCCCCAGTGTCCGGCTGATCATTTTCCTGTCGGGTCGCGCCAGCCCCGCGATTACCGTGCCCTGTTCGAGTTGGCGGAATAAAGAAAAAGTCATTTGCGCATCGGCGCGGGGCTGCTGAAAACCCACCAGCCGGTGAACCTCTTCCAGGTAATCGATCTCCTCCTGCCAGCTTTTCAGCACCAGCTCCCGCAGGGCGGAAGACCGCAGGGACTCGTGGTAGAAAGCCAGTTCCACTATCCTGTCCTGGTGCTTGCCGGTGAGCTGGTCGCAGACATAGTCTACGGACAGCTTGTGTACCTGTCTGGCTATCTCGCGGCGTTGTTTTCCCTTCGGTGGCCGGCCCTGCAGGCCGGCAAGCACCTCGCCAAGCTGGTGGAAAAACGGGTTCCCGGCAAGCGTATGCCGGCTGCGCCAGAACTGGAAAGCGCTGCTGATCAGGTCCTCAATGCTTTCGAAGTGGTAGGTGGTCGTGCCCAGGGAAACACCGGCCCGTTCTGCCACGGCGCGGTGGCGCACGCCGCGCATACCCTCCTCGACGATAATCGCCAGCACCGCTTCCAGCATGCGCATGCGGGTCTGCTCTCGCTTGGCTGACCTGGTCGTGGCTGCGGGTGTCGATGACATGATTTTCCGGCCTACCTTATTTAGCAAATTTCTGTTTAGCAAATCCCGGTTTAACAAATCCCGGTTTAACAAATCCCGGTATAGCGGATCTCGATATTTTTTAGCTGTACTATAGTACAGCTAAATGCTATTATCATCGCTTTGCCGCAATTTATCATATAAAAACCATGAGCGAGCTGAGTTTTCCCCCCGACTTTGTCTTCGGCACCGCGACCGCGTCCTACCAGATAGAAGGGGCCGTGAAGGCGGGCGGCCGGGGCCCCAGTATCTGGGATGAGTTTACGCATAAAAAGGGCAAAATCCACCTCAACCAGAATGGCGATGTGGCCTGTGATCACTATCACCGCTATCGTGAAGACATTGCCCTGATGCAGGAGATGGGGGTTAATGCCTACCGTATGTCCCTGTCCTGGTCGCGGGTGATTCCCGGGGGTACCGGCGCTGTCAACCAGCAGGGCCTGGATTTTTACCGGCGCCTGCTGGACGCTTTGCTGGAAGCCGGCATTACCCCTTACGTGACGCTGTTCCACTGGGATATGCCCCTGCGCCTGCATCGCCAGTACGGCGGCTTCCAGAGCCGGCAGGCGGCGCTGGACTTTGCCGCTTACGCAGACATTGCCGTGCACGAACTGGGCGGCCGGGTGAAACACTGGATTACCCTCAACGAGCCCTGGGAGCATTGTGTAATGGGACACTTCCTGGGTGAACATGCTCCCGGCGTGCGCAAGCCGTGGAATTACTGGAAGATCATGCACCATCAGCTGCTCGGCCACGGTCTGGCTGTAGAGCGTATCCGCACCCGCTGCCCGGAGGCTGCAGTGGGTATTACCACCAGCCAGTTGCCGGTACACCCCCTGACCGACAGTGACCGCGATCACCGGGCCGCCGCTGTGGGCAACGAGTTTATGAATTTCATTACCCTGGACCCCTTGCTGAAAGGGCACTACCCACAGGACCTGTGCCGCCGCCTGCGCTGGTTTGCGCCAGCCTTTGGCAAGGACGATATGGCTAAAATCAGTACACCGGTGGATTTTATCGGTGTCAATAACTATCAAAGGGAGTTTGCCCGTCACACATGGCTGATGCCGTTTCTCAATGCCTGGATTGCGGGCAGTGGCACCGTTGCAGACCGGGATTATGTGAAAGCGGGTGTGCAGTACACCTCTATGGGGTGGGAAGTGTATCCCGAATCTATTTATGAGGTGCTCAAATGGTTGCAGGATGATTATGGCAACCCGACGGTAATGGTCACTGAGAATGGTGCGGCCTTCGAAGACGAGGTCGTTAATGGCAGAGTTGCAGACCCCAAACGTATTGCCTACCTCAACGACTATATGGCGCAGGTGCGCCGGGCGATGCACGAAGGTGCGGCTGTCACCGGCTATTTCGCGTGGACGCTGATGGACAATTTTGAATGGGCAACCGGCTATTCAAAACGTTTTGGCTTGATTCATGTGGACCACCGTACCCAGCAGCGCACCATCAAGGACAGCGGTTTCTGGTACCGCGATCTGATTCGCCGCAGCCGGGACCGGCAGCGCCGATAAATTGCAGGAAGGCCAGTGAAATGCCCGCAAGTCAATACGCATTTGCCTGCCATGCTTGTAACAACTGAGCGTTTTCCAGGAGCATAGTATGGATCTCGATATTCGCTACGCCAGTCACCCGGATGATGTTAAACACTACGACACAGAGCGATTGCGCAAACACTTCCTGATTGCGTCACTGTTTGCCGCCGATCAGGTGCAGATGACTTACTCGCATGTCGATCGCATCGTGGTTGGCGGCATTATGCCGGCGGTGCAAAGCCTTGGCCTTGAAGCCGGCAAAGCGATGGGTGTGGATTTCTTTTTCGAGCGCCGCGAAGCCGGGGTTATCAATGTGGGCGGCAAAGGCAGCATTACAGTAGATGGAGAGCGGTTTGAACTCGACAAACGCGACGGCCTGTATATCGGCATGGGGGTAAAAGAAATCCGTTTCGCATCAGCCGCTGCGGCTGAGCCGGCCCGGTTTTATTTCAACAGTGCGCCGGCGCATAGACCTTATCCCAATGTCAAAATTGAGATTGCCCGGGCCAATCCGCTGAAACTCGGTGAAGACGAGACCTGTAATAAACGTACCATTTACCAGTATGTACACCCCGCGGTTTGTCAAAGCTGCCAGCTGGTAATGGGCCTGACGATACTGGAACCCGGCAGTCTCTGGAACACCATGCCCTGCCATACACATGAGCGCCGTATGGAGGTATATTTCTATTTTGATATGGACGCGGATTCACGAGTCATTCACCTGATGGGTCAAGCCGAAGAAACCCGCCATATCGTGGTAGCTAATGAGCAGGCGGTCATTTCACCCAGTTGGTCCATTCACGCCGGGGCCGGCACCAGTCACTACACTTTTATCTGGGGTATGGCGGGCGAAAATCAGGCCTTCGACGATATGGACCACCTGAGTCCTGCCGGCCTCAAATAAAATTCTAAACAAGAGGCTTAAGATCCATGCCGCGCTTTGCTCTGCAAACGTTTACAGTACGCAAATTTCTGACATCGCCGCAAGCTGTTGAAAGCGGTTTTGTGCCCATTAAAGCCAGCGGTTTGAATACCGTTGAGCTGGCTAATACCAGCGCTGACAACGTCGGCATAGAGCTGGATACAGCTGTGTCGAGAACGATGTGCAATATATGGCGATAGAGCAGGCTACTGATACTCCCTTCGAATCTGTGGCAACCAGCGTTGCCCACCTCAGACAACTGGATTATGGCGAACTGTTTTGAATTCATTCTTGTAGGTCTTTTTTAAGCTCGGGGAGAAAATGATGATTTTGGAACAATTCAATCTGGCAGGCAAAGTAGCCATTGTGACCGGCGCCTCGCGGGGCCTGGGTAAAGGTATGGCGCTGGCGCTGGCAGAAGCGGGTGCCGATATTGTCGGGGTCGGTGTGAGTGATTCTTCTGCCACGGCTGAGGCCGTTACAGCAATTGGGCAGCGCTACCTGGGCCTCAGCGCAGACCTCAGCGATAAATCCTGTGTGCCGGATATCGTCAGGCAGGCAAAAGATCACTTTGGCAATATCGATATTCTGGTCAACAATGCCGGGTCCATAAGGCGCAATGATTTCGTTGATTTCACCGAGCAGGATTGGGATGCGGTCATGGATCTGAATCTAAAGGGCCTGTTCTTCCTCTCCCAGGCCGTTGCCCGTGAATTTATCGCCCAGCAACGCGGCGGAAAAATCATTCATATCGCCTCGATGCTGTCATTCCAGGGTGGCATTCGTGTTGCCTCCTACACGTCGAGTAAATCCGCTGTTAAAGGGCTGACCATGTTGATGGCCAATGAGTTAGCGGTTCACGGCATCAACGTCAATGCCATTGCCCCCGGTTATATGGCAACAGACAATACTGAGCCGCTGCGTAAAGACGCCAAGCGCAATAGCGAAATTCTTGCTCGTATTCCCGCAGCTCGCTGGGGCCTGCCGGAAGATATGGCCGGGGCCGTGGTGTTTCTTGCCAGCGCAGCCTCGAACTATATACAGGGGCACACACTGACAGTGGACGGCGGTTGGCTGGCGCGCTAAAACGCCAGCGTTAACGATTGACCCTTGTAGCTGATCACGACTTTATCGCTGGCAAATTCGGTTTGGCAGGCAGGGTTGTCATAACGCCTGTAATCCCGGGTCGCCACAGTTTTACCGTCGACCCGCATGGGACCCGACCAGCCGGCAACGATATGGCCGACCGAGGGGGACTCATAGTTTACCCTCAAACCGTTGATGGCGCATTTAGCGCCGGCGACCCGGGTCACGAAATCATCGAAGGAGCCGTACTGGGTTTTGCGGCCCATCTCTACCAGCCAGGCGTTGTTGCGGCCCTCGGCAATGATCTCCAGGTTTTCATACTCGCCCTCGTCCTGCCAGCGGTAACCATTGCCGGAGCAGATGGCAATATAGCCATTATTTTTCTTGCCGAACAACCAGCCGTTTTTCTCTGTTACGCGGTCAAAACGCTGCGCTGGAAAAAAGGCATGGGTGAATGCCAGTGTTTGTTCCAGGACGATATTGGGTGTGCGGGGTGTTTTGTACAGAATCACGGCGACATTGCGGTGTTGTATCGCCCTTGGCATAAAGCCGTTGCCGTGCCAGTAAGCGTTCGGTGCCTGCATGCCGTAACCCCCGGGGTGTGTGGTAAAACATACGGCTTCGCCGTCCAGTGTCGCCTGCCAGATATGGTGCTGATCACCGCCATAACCTTTGCGGTAATCCTGAGCCGTACTCAACATATAGTCGGGGGTGCGAAAAGTATAGATATTGCATTCATCCATATTGTTGCGGGACATATCCTTGCGCAATAGCCATGCGATCAGCGTCGACAGGCCGAATTTACTACCTATCTGCATGGACCTCCTGAAGGGAGTGAACTCAAGGAAAAACTTGTTCTCCCACCAGTTGAACTCGTCGAGCATCAGAATCATATGATTGAATGTGCGAGGGTCGCAGTAACCGCCGAAGGAGAGCAGGCCCATCGCACTTTCCAGATCCAGCTTGCCGTATCCCCAGCGGGCCGCCTCACTGAATTTTATGCTTACCCGCTGCCGATTAACCCATTCCTCGCGCTCACCATCAGCGGCAATGGAAAAAATGACTTCTGGTAAGCGGTAGTTGGGACTGAGCGCGAACATGACGGCGCTCATATTGTCCTGGTTGGCAAAGCTGCCGAGGCCAAACAATAGCTTGGCGGTATCAGTGGTGGATTCCCGATGGGGATTGAGCTTTTCCCTGGTGTAGGTGCGGCCGTGGGTGCAGGAAAACAAGCCGCGATAACTATTGGCGGCCATATCGAAACACATCAGATCGATCAGCATTCGCGCCCGTCTGGCGATCTCCCTATCCTCTGAGAAGTCCAGCAGATTTAGCAGCGGCGGCAGGTCTTCGTCGAAATAAACATTGGAAAGCCACTCACTGATACCGGTTTTAAATCGAAGCTCGAGCCATTTCTCAACGCGCTTTTTACCTCGGGCGGTTTTCTCCCGGCCGCTCATGCCCGAGTTTGTGAATACCTCATCGGGGAACAACTGCCCGGCCAGCATCTCGCAGGTGCTGAATATCAGATGATGATTTTCCGTCCAGTAGCACATGGAGTCGATACCGGGTTCATCCGGCCAGTATTTGAAGTCCAAAATCGTCTGGCGCACCTCTGTGCGAAATGCATCGCAGAGTAATTCGCTGTCAATAAACTGGTACTGAATCCTCAGCATGGCCGAAAGCACAAAGTCTGCACAGTCCAGGCGGCTGTTGATATAGTCCAGCGCCGCGAATAACAGGGGTTGGTGAATCGGCCCCCGGTTCTGCTCCAGGCGGATCAATTCGTAAAACACGCCTTTTATCGTATCGACGCCGGGGTTTGCCAGCACGTGTTCGATAAATGCCGCCCTGCGCTCTCCATAGCTCGGCGCAAACACCTCGCGCGAATACTCGTCCTTGGCGTAAACGGATGGAAAACCGTCCGGTGCCGGGCCGACATTGCGAAACTTAAAATCCTGCACGCCTGTGGTGGCGGCGAATTCCTTGTCGTTGAAAGTCTTTGCCATGCGGTCTAAGGCGCTGAGCCATTGTGTCGTTGATATTTATGGTATTGCAAGCCGGCAAGTATTAACGAGGCAACACCGTAGGAAATGTTTTCACCCTTCTTAATATACTTATAACCGGGGTAGGGGCCGAACTTCAGGCGGTAGGGCATCAGGAACATAGGTATGGTCCAGAGACTGGTTTCTGTCATGTAGGCCTTTTCACCGGCGTGGCGTATATTCTGTACCACACCTGCAAAAGCCTTTACAGCAGGCTCGGTGTAGGCTTTATCCAGATAACCGCGATTGACGCCGTTTAACCAGCCTGCGGCGATCAGTGCCGTGGCACTGGATTCCCGATAGTTATCACCCGGTTTGTTCACAACCGTATCGAAATAGCCATCTTCGCGCTGTCGCTGCAGCAGTGCTGCGGATACCTGGTTTAAAATGCGCCGGGCATCCTTATCGTCGACATAGTTCAGGAATAGCGACAGCGAGGCAATGACCCAGCCATTACCCCGGCCCCAGAAAATATTGCGGGGGTAGGGGCGGTTGAGTATTTTCCACCAGGAATGATGAAACAGACCGGTCTCCGGGTCCTGCAAGTATTTGGCGAATTGGCGTGGTTGGGTGCAGGCGAAGTTGCGCAATTCAGGGTCGTTGAAGTCATTGGCGGCAATGGCACTGAAAACACCGCTCATCATCAGCGAGTCGACCCAGATACTTTTCGGATAATCCCGGGAGTCACGGCTGTGGCCGTTATGGTTGATCAGGTCCTCTACCAGGCGCGGCTCATGCTTCAGGTAATCGATGCCGGCTCGGGTCATTTCCAGGTATTTTTCGTCGCCCGTTTTTTTGTACAGTTCATTGGCTATTAAAACCGGGGCGCAGGTATCCGACTGGTCCACCGTATAGCCGGTCTCATGGTGGTGATCCGCATAGGCCCGGTAGAAAGGCAGGTAGCGAGGCTCGCCCAGGCCGTCATCCAGCAGGCTGAGGCTGTACATAAGCAAGGCCTCACCCCAGCTCCAATTGAGGGATATTGCATCGTGGTCGGCGACATAGGTATCGGCGACTTTAATCACTTGTTGAAAATAGTTCAACGCCTATTCCTTAGTTTTTCCCGGCGCAGGTTTCACCGCGGGCGCTGTCAATCAATGCCCGATTATAACTGAGAACTTCTTTCTCGTCGTAACGCAGTAAGAACAATAGCCCAATGACAGCGAAAGCAGCTGCAACCATCGTGGCCATACGTATGCCCATATCATCACCAACATCTTTGCCAAATACCAGCAAAGAGGTAAATAGCAGCACGCCAATGGTGTTGCCGAGCTTACGGGAAAATCCGTTGGCAGCGATATACATGCCGGCGTGATCTTCACCGGACTTATACTGATCGTAAGCCGCACAATCCGAGGCCATCACCTGGGGCAAGATCCCAAAGCCGGCCTGGGCAAAAGGGGATAGCAGGATCACCAGGGCAAATAGGATATAGGGGCTGATATCGCCTAAACCCAGCAGTGTGATTACACAGAAAGTCAGAAAGAACAGCGTCAGGTTGACTTTTAACACCCAGCTTTTGCCGTGGGTTTTGGAAAACCTGGCAATTAGTGGGTAACAGGCCAGCGTCAGTGCACCCACAAGGGTGGTGAGTGGGCCCTGCGAGCTGGCATCCATAATGGCCAATACCGTCACGTAGTAGATCAATCCCGTCTCGAACATCGCCGTGGCCACGTTGTAACAGGTGTTGGTACACAAGTAGAAAGAAAAACTGCGATTGCGCAGCACTCGCTTCAGTGCCGGCAATAATTTCTGATGTGAACTCTCCACACGGGCATTGGAAAACTTACCTTCGTCGATTAGCAAGGCCGGAACCAGCAGGCAGACAAGGCCGAGGCACCCGGTAGCCACAAACGTTATCTTTACGCCCCAGACCCTGGAAACATCGAGCCAGTCGCTGACCAAATCCCAGATACCCGGCGTAAAGGAAACCAGCAGAAACCCCATAAACCAGAAAGCACTGCTTATGGTTCCCAGGTCGACCTTGTCGTCACTGGATTTTGCGATCTCTACCATCAGTGAGTAAAAGGGGATCATATAACACGAAAAAAACAGGGCGCTGATCATTAAAAAGGCCATCAACCAGACGGCATTTATGTAGCTGACACTGTCCTCGACAGGCACAAAGAAAGTCAGCAGGTAGCAAACGACAAAAGGCACCGCGGCCAAGCGCATTAGCGGGATTCGCCGGCCCATGGGGTGCTGCAGCCGATCGCTGAAACTGGCGATGACAGGGTCGAGAAAAGCGTCGACTAGGCGCCCGACAGACATGATGAGGCCAAAGGCGGTGATGCCCAGGATTAAACTGCCCTGGGGGATGACATAGGGAATGCCCGCGTCTTTGGGCGGGAAAAAATAATACACCAGAAACGATGTGTGCATAACGGTAATGACGGCAATGCCAAAATTCCCGACCGAATAAATCAACTTGTATTTGAGCGAGAGTTTTTCCATCGAGTAGGCGCCTAAGCTAAAACCTTGCTGTTATTATCATGGTCAATCAGGAGGGCAGCGTGAGTTCTACACTCACCATCTCGTGTCGTTTTCTCCGAGTGTCACCGCATCAGTCGTTTATCGGGTTTTAGCCAAACTGCTTTTTTAGCGCCTTAAAGGCGCCATCGGTGTTTTCCAGTGCCTCGGCGATATCCGCCTCCCTGTGTGCGGCACAGAGAAACATATTGTGCCAGGGGTGCATATAAACGCCCCGCTGTGCTGCCTCGTTACAGAAAAAATTGTTTTTCTCCCACATTGGGTCGTCGTCAATTAACACCAGGGGCATTTGTGATGGCCCGGTTTGGCGCAGGCTGAATCCATAGGCACTGGCTTGCTCGTCCAGCCCTTTGCGCAGGGTATCGCCAGCCGCCTTTATCGCCGCAATGGAATCTTCTTCTTCGATAACGCTAATGGTCTCCATGGCGGCGGCAAAAGAAGTTGCGGCAAACCAGAATGAGCCGGTGGTGTAGATCTGGCCGGCGCCTTCGCGGAACTTGTCATTGCCGCTAACCACGGCCAATGAATAGCCGTTGGCGACTGATTTACTCATTGCGCAAAGGTCCGGCAGCACACCGATGGCCTCCCAGGTAGAGCCGAGGACAAAACGAAAGGCACAGCGGACATCGTCGAGTATCAGCGCCGCGTTGTTTTCGTCGCACAGTGCGCGGGCGGCTTTAGCGAACTCATCGGTGGGCCATTCCTGGTCAACAAAAACGTCGTGTTTGAAGGGCGAAACAATGATTGCGGCCAGGTCATTTCCCGCTTGCTCCACCGCCGCACGCAGGCTGCTTACATCGTTGTAGTCATAGCTGATCTGGTGGTCGCGATCACCGGGTGTAACACCCACCGGACCCGGTGTACACCAGGGGCCGGAGCCGTGGTACGCGCCATCGGCAATCAGGATGGTATTTTTGCCGGTTTGGGCGCGGGCCGTCATTACACAAATGGTGGTGGCATCGGTGCCGTTTTTGGCGAAGATGGTCCAGTCGGCATGGGCAAGTTTATCGTTATACATCTCTGCCAATTCCAGCATCAGCGGTGACGGCCCCGTGGCACAATCAATCTGCCTTTGTTGCCGGGCGGCGGCGTCATCGACACGGGGGTGGCCATAACCCAGCAGGTTGGTGCCGTAGCCACACATAAAATCAATATACTCGTTACCGTCGGAATCCCACAAGCGGCAACCCCGTGCTCGAGAGAAAAACTGCGGATGATTGGGGGAAAGAGAGCCGGAGGCCTGGTGGCCGTAAACGCCATTGGGAAAAGCCTTGAGGGCGCGCTCGCGTAGCGTGAAGTCGTTATCGAGCTTGTACATAAGCATTAACCTTGAGTTATGGAGACCTCAAAACAGGAATCTTGAAGCAGGTTGCCAAAAAGCCGTCGAAAGAATTACTTGCCAAACTTGTTGCCGCTGGCGAGGTCTTTGCGCTTTTGCTGCTGCCCGTAATCGGCGAAAGCCGCCATCACAGCGTCCATCTGTGCTTTTTCCAGCAGCACCGGGCCGCCGATGGCCAGTGTGCCCCAATAGCAGTGGGCCTGCTCTTCCACCAGCACCGCCAGTTTGAGTGCGCCTTTGAGATCAAAACCGATAGCCAGTTGACCGTGGTTGGCAAGCAGGCAGGCCATTGAAGTGGACAGCGCCCGCAGGTTAGCTGCCGATAATTCCTTACTGCCAAATGTGGCGTAGTCCGCCAGTGGAATGCCATAACTGCCGGCGGCGGCGACCATGTAGTGCATGGCGGGGATGGCTTTGCGCGCGCAGGCCAATATGGTGGCGTAGGGTGAATGACAGTGAACCACGGCACTAACCCCGGGTTTTGCAAGATACACATCGGCGTGCATCTGCCATTCACTGGAGGGCGTCAATTGATCCGCATCGACTTCGCCCTGCAGCGACATATGCACGATGTGCTGCGCTAGCAATTGGGCGGGTGCCACGCCGGTTGGGGTAATCAGCATGCCGTCGGCGGTAGCTGCTGAGACATTACCGGAAGTGCCTTTGTTCAGCTGCGCGTCACCCAGGGCTTTGAGGGTATCGACCACCGCCTGCCGGCTGGCGAGGTCATTACTATAGGTTTGCATATTATTCTCCCGTTGCCATGCAACCGGCTGCCATAATGGTCGCGGTGGTAGCGTAATCGACCACGCCGGCATCTGAGCCGACGCCGGAAGCAACCTGGGCTGCGGTTGCAGCGGCGAAGCGCGCGGCCTGCTCCGGGCCCATGCCGTTACTGAGCCCAACCTGAAAACCGGCGCAGAAAGCGTCACCGCAGCCACTGGTATCAACCACCTGTACGCCTTTGATCACAGGAATGTGGGCTTTGATGCCGGAACTTGTCGCAAGATAAGCGCCGTCGCCACCGCATTTAATCAGGCAGCCCCGGGCGCCTTGCTGCATGAAAAACCCAGTGGCTGCTGCCAGCGTTTTCTCGCCGGAGATTTCCAGCGCTTCGTCGATGGAAGGCATGAAGTAATCCAGATGGGGTAGGACTGCTTTAACGGCATCGGCGGTCTGTGGCCCCGGTGCAATCAGATCGCCGGTAACCATTGCGCCATTGGCTCTGGCTTCGGCCAGCAAGTTGGCGGCGACCTGGCCATCGAGATTGAACAATAAACCAATGCCACCCAGATGCACGTGGTCAGCATTGACAATGCGTTGCCGGGCTTCAGCGCCGATTTCCAGCATGAGAAAGGCCCCGGGCATATGCCAGTTGGGCCGCGCGCCGCCCGGCTGGATGGGCAATATGGTCGCCGCAGTGGGCAAGTCAGTTCGCATTTCCAGTAGCGTTGTATCGACACCCTCCTTTTCCAGCTTGTGACGAAGCAGAAAACCAATGTCATCGTCGGCAATGGCACCCACCAATGTGCTCTCCATACCCATTCTGGAGGCGATGATGGCAGGGGCAGCGGCGGTACCGGCGGCACAGAGGTGGATGGACTGAATGACCTCGGTGGATTGCTCTTCAGGGATACGGGTTATCGGGTAGCCGACGATATCGAGAATGGTTACGCCGATACTGATGAAAGTCTTACTCATAGTGTTCTTTCAAGCCGCGTTTAGGTCGAGGCTCAATCCTATTCGCAAGTGAAAGCAAAAGGGAGTGCAGCAAAATCCAAAAGTGGTCAATTTCAGTCAAAATGACCGGTATTCAGGACTTTCACGAGCAGAGTCGTCTTTTCTATACTCCGGCATTTTGGCAATGGGCTGCCGGTGCCCGACTCACTACAAGCTGCCGCCAGCCGTGCCCGGATTTTCAATCTCTTGGTCTTTTCTTCCGCCGGTAGTCCAGCGGTGCAAGCCCAGTCCATTTTTTAAAAGCGCGTCGAAAGTTACTGATGTCACTATAGCCCACCAGATAGGCGATTTCTTCCAGAGTCAGGTTGGAGGTAGTCAGATACTCACTGGCCATTTTCCTGCGGATGTCGTTGAGAATCCGCTGGTAACTACTGTTCGCTCCCGCTAACGCCCGGCGCAGGCTGCTCTCACTCATACAGAGTTCGACGGCCACCTGAGTGATACTCATAAACTTGCCGGGCTGTTGCACGATGATTGCCCGTACCCGGTCGCAGATCGACTCCGAGGGACCCTGTTCCGCGATCAGGCGCTCGCACTGTTCGATAGCGAGCTTGGCGGCGGCGGGATTATTTGCGCTCACCGGACGCCTGATGTCATCGACTTCCCAGATCAGTTGATTTTCCGCGCAGTCGAACGCCACCGGGCAGTGAAAATGCTCAGTGTAAAGGCTGTAGTAACTGGGGCGCGGGTAACTGAACTGCACCGCCCTTGGCTTAATACTGTCACCGAAATAGTGGTGAATGACATTGATAATCCCTCCGAGATCCTCCTCGATTAAAAAGGGTTCGAGATCATCAGCCGGAAACAGCGGGCGCGAATTTACCGTCACGCTGTTATCATCGATGTCGAGTATGTTCGAGGTCAGGCGGGTGGCGGCCTTGGCGTAGCGCAGGCCAACGCTGAGGGATTCCTCCAGGCTGCTACAGCTGGAGATGGCATAGCCCATCATACCCCAGTCGGAGATATTGATCTGGCGGGCAACACGCAAGCCCAGGCTGGGGCAGGCACTGGCTCGATAGGCGTTGCGAATCAACAGCAGTGCCTGATCGAAAGAAATTCGTGTGCTCTGATCGGACAGATCCGCGAGCATGAGGCCAGTATCAGCTATCAGTTGTTGGAGATTGCTGCCTAACTCGTCCAGTATCCGCAATACCAGGTTGAACATATAGATGGGGATGACCTTGTGGTGGCTGGACATCATCGGCTCCGCAGTTGTCGTTATTTTACGAGAGGCGTAGTTGACCGGAGTATATGGCAGCTGACTGAAATTGACCAGATTGTGAAGGATTTGGCCCTCCTATTGCTGTAGTGGCGGGCGTATATTCGATAGAGATAAGAATACCTAAATAGGTTTCTCTGCAATTCAGGGGAGGGGAGATAATGAACAAAAAATACTCTTCGCATCAGCAGCAGTTTAATCAGAAGAAACGGCATCACAGGCAGATTGGTCGAAGCCCAACGGGATTGAGGCACTTCTCTTCATCGGCCTTGGCTGCGCTCACTGTCATATCTACTGCGATCAATACCGCCCATGGCCAGGGCGGCCAATCCCTGACTCTGGAGGAGATAGTCATTACCGCGCAAAAGCGCGAGCAGAGTGCTTTAACTGTACCGATTACCGTCGATACTTTTACTGCCGGTGATATCCAGGAAAGCGGCGCAATATCAATCAATGACATGGATGCCTATATTCCCGGCTTCGAAGCCGGGAATGGTGTTACCCAAAATTCACCGAGGATACGGGGCATCCAAACCTCCAATATCAGTGTCGCCGGAGACCCGTCGGTTGCCACCTTTTATGACGATGTTTATCTACCTCAGGCGGCCAGCACCATCACGTTTGCCGATATGGCCAGGGTTGACGTATTGAAAGGCCCGCAGGGTACCCTGTTTGGCCGCAATGCCGCCGCGGGTGTGGTGAGTCTGACCCCAAATTCACCTGGCGAAGGCAACGCTGGCTATGTCAGTGCGCGCCTGGGTAATTACAGCTTGCAACGTATCGAAGCCATGGTTAACGCGCCGCTGCTTTCCAACGTCTATTTTCGCGGTAATATATTGAGCAACCGGCGCGACAGCGTTTATGACGACAAGGGCGCTGTCAGTACGGAGCCCTACGAGCAGAAAAACCTGGCGGCTCGCCTGGCGGTATTGTGGCAAATCAACGACAAGACTGAATTGCAGTTATCCTACGATTATGACGACGTTGATAATGGCCCGCGCCCGGCCCTCGGCTTTGGTCCGTTTTCCAACTTTCAGAACCCCACCAATCACACTTTTGAAAACGACGTTGTCGATGCGCGTGAAACGCGGGATATGGATGCGTGGACAGCGAAGTTCTGGTATGACATTAATGACAAATTGTCGCTGAAGTATGTCGGCAGTTACCGCGACTGGGACACGTTCAACCTTCAGGATGAAGATGGTACCGCTGACCGTTCGGTCTATTTTGATACCAATAACGAAGAAGACTCGGATATTTTTTATAACGAGTTGCAGTTCAGTTTTACCACCGATCGCATCGATGCGGTGTTTGGTGTTACCTATACGGAAGAGGACGTGTATCAGCGAACCACGCTGGCAGGCAGCGCTGAGTTGTTAGCGCGAAACATTACTCTCGGTCTTACACAAACACCTGGCAGTCCGTTATTCGGAGCGCCGATAGATAATATATGGGACCCGGATGACTGGGGCCTGGTTTGTCTTGCGCTGGGGTGTCCCGGCACCCAGGCTGATGCCGAATATGATCTTTTGGCGGGCATTGCTGCAGATCCGCGTATTTTTGGCCCGAGCTTCAGAGGTAATTTCCTGCGCGAGTTTATGGAAAACGAAGGGGAGTTCACCAGCCTGGGTTTTTACGGTGATATCGATTTTACTGTTACTGACAGGCTGAACATCATTGCCGGCTTGCGTTACAGCCGCGACGAAAAAGATTTCAGCTGGAATGCGCCGGCTAACTCGTTTGCTGATATTCGGGGGCCGGTAGCGGTCATTGACCCGGCAACGGGGCCTACCGGTGATTTTGTCAATATCGGCATTGTATTCCTGGATCAACAGACATCGGGAGTGCTTGCGGCAGCAGACGATTGGGAGCAGGTGACGGGCCGCCTGGTAGCGAACTACCAGGTTGCCGATGAAGCAATACTCTTTGCGTCTTTTTCTACCGGGTTCAAATCAGGTGGCTTTGACTCGTTGGACCCGGATACGCGCCTGCAACCCTTTGAGCCCGAGGAGGTGGAGAACTATGAACTGGGTGTCAAAGGCAAATTCTTCCACGGCCGCCTGCAAACCCAGCTCTCTGCTTTTCTGATGGAAATCACAAATCGCCAGCAGGGTGTATTCAGCAGGCGCCCCGGTGCCCTGGCGGCAACCTATGCTGTTATCAATACTGATGAAGAAGTACTGGGCACTGAATTGACTGTGGACTGGTTGATTAGTGATACGGTTCGGACCGGACTCATTTACACGTACCGTGACAGTGAAGCGACGCGTGAGTCCTATTACAATTCTGCCGGCGTGTTCCTGGATTCTGACAATCGCAACGACTCGACGCCGCAGGAGTATACCGTCAGCTTTGACTGGACGCCGGAGATACCCGTAGGTTCACTGGTGGTTCATTTCGATTATATCTTCCTGGAAAACATCGATCGGGACCGGGAAGAGTACCGGGCTGTTTTTGATAACGTACCGGGTTACGGCAACGATACGGAGTCTTTAAACGCACGCATTTTATGGCTGGATGATAGCGGCCGATATGAAATAGCGATATGGGGAAGGAACCTGCTGGACAATGACGTAGTGTTTCAACCCGAAGGTCTGGGTGGGGATACCTTAGGTCTGTACCACACCAGACTTGAGGACCCTGTTACTTACGGCGTTGATTTGAAATACAACTTTTATTAGTAAGCTGGTTAGACAACAGGTTCGATACGATCCGGCTAAGATAAGCAGGCAATTTTAAGCAAAAAAGCCTTATAAAACAATAGATAAGCTACAACTCTTAATAGATTGCCTGAGATACTTTAAGAGATTGCTAAAACTCATTGATTTATATGACTTTTTTAATTTTTTGGCGCTGATTGCATCGGTGCACAGTTCAACCACTCGCACCGCTCCAGCCTCAATACAACAGGTGCCGCCGCAAAAACATGACCGTTACCTGCTGGTAAACATCGCGATTCTCTTTCTTCCTATAACCGTGCCCTTCATTCAAGGCATTCATGTACCAGGTCTCTATCCGCTTACTGCGCAGAGCATCTACGATCTGTTGGGCCTCGCTCACCGGCACCCGCGGGTCGTTTTGCCCCTGCACGACCAGCATCGGGATCTTGATTTTCTCAACATTGTTATTCGGGCTGATACGTTCGA
Organism: Exilibacterium sp.; assembly: GCA_028280195.1. GTDB lineage: Bacteria > Pseudomonadota > Gammaproteobacteria > Pseudomonadales > Cellvibrionaceae > Exilibacterium. The sequence continues at coordinate 38,174 of JANQMH010000008.1, read as the reverse complement.
GAAAGGCGCGCATTTCCGGCTCCCGCTCGTCGCCGTACTCGACCCGTCGCAGGTCGCGCCGGTAATCTTTGGTATTAGTCAGGAAGGTGACAAAATTGGAAATACCAACGATATTGACCGCTGCCCTGAGGCGCTCACTGTAGGATACGGCACTGGCCAATACCATGTAACCGCCATAACTGCCGCCGTACACCGCGATACGCTCGTTGTCCAGGTCCGCCTGCGTTTCGATCCAGTCCAAGAGGGCGCCGATGTCTTTTACCGCGTCCTCTCGCCGAAAGCCGTTGTCCAGGGTAACGTACTCCTTGCCATAGCCGGTGGAACCGCGCACATTTGGAGCGATAACGGCAACGCCGAGCTTCTGCAGCCACAGCTGGATATTACTGCTGAAACGCGGCCGATACTGTGATTCCGGGCCGCCGTGGATGGTGATGACCACCGGAAACGGCCCCTTGCCCGCGGGTTTATAGACGAAGGCGGGTATCTCCCTGGCGATGCCGCCGGATTGATCAAACGTCGGGTAGCGTATCAATGTCGGCTCAATAAAGGCCGCCGTATCGAGCCCACCGACTTCGCTGTATGTCCAGCGCTGCAGTTTTCCCGCCCGGGTGGGGTTTCTCGCCAGATCCAGTACAAACGTATCGGTGGGGGTTTTCGCTGTATTGATGGACAGTGCCAACTGGCTGCCACTGCCGTTAAAGGCGACCCGGCCAATGATGCCAGCGGGAATCTGTTTGACGGGCCGGTACTTGAAAGTCCTGGTATCGAGCAGATACAGGCGGCTGATGCCGTCTTCGTTGACCACCATGGCGGCGCGTGATTTGTCCCGGCTCAAGGTCACCGCACTGACATCCCACTTGATGTCCCCGCTGAGGATGGTTTCCTGCCCGCTTTTTAAATCGAGAAAAGCAAGCTGCGTAAACTCGCTATATCTGTCGGTCAACAGAAAAACGCCGTCGCCCTGCCGATTGAAGTCGACCGCGTAATTACGCGAACCATTGTCCCGATCGCCGGCAATCCGTGCGAGGTTTTTTTTGCCCAGGTCTTTGATATGAACCAGGGAATTGGTGGCGGAAATATACTGCTGCACCAGCAACCTGTCACCTTTTTTATCAAACGCTTCGGGACCCCACCAACTGCCGTCGGGTGATTCAACCGCCATATTGTGCCGATAGGTGCCGTCCCGCTCGAGCGTTGCAATCCATATGTCGTTTGAACGGCCGTTGCGGCGTGTGCTCTGGTAGGCCAGCTGCCTGCCGCTGTCGTTCCAGCGCAAAGCGCCATTGCGTGATTTGCCGTCGCTGATCATTTCATAATCGCCACTGAGGGGATCGAGCAGGAAGATCTGCGAATACTCGTTGCCGCCGGCATCCATGGTAAACGCCAGCAGCCTGCCCCCCGGCTGTACCTCCACGCCACCGATGGGTTCCTGGAAAAATGTCAGCTGCTGTCGTGCACCACCGGCTTTATCGACCCGATGCAGCTGTGATACATCGCCAAAGCGTGTGGTGATGTAAAGGCCGCTGTCGTCCTGTCGCCAGCCGCGGAAGGCGGCGGCCCGGACATTCTGAAATCGATTCAGGTCGTCGACAATCTGTTGGGGAATGGCCGGGATGTCCTCCAGTACGAGGTTGCCATTGTTCAGCGTCCGCTGCTCCACCGCATGGCTTGAACTGCATAGGGTAAGCCATAGACTCACCAGTAGTGCTGCATTGCGCATGATCATTGTTTTCCCCGCTGCGGATAATGGAATTTTATCGAGACAGGGGCCTACTGTAAGATATTGCACCCATATTGGCGAGTTTTTACTATCGATAGCGGCTGCCACGGCCTGTGGAACAGGCCGGCACTCGGGCTATGACAGTCACTAGTTACTAGTCACTAGTTGCTAGCGACTGGTTATTAGTGACTGGTTATTGGTCTAGGTGAACTTTACCAGGCTGTTGGTGGTGAAGTTATAGTGTGGGGCGACGAAGGGGCGGAAGCCCTCGAGCATGGTCAGTACGTAAAGCGCGCGGTTCGGGCGGCCGTTGCCGTCCGGGAAGCCGTGGGTGCGCATATAGGCCCCGAGAAAGTAGCAGGCGAAGCTGTCCCAGTCCGCGTCGCTGAGGAATCTGGTGCGGGCGCCGATGGCGCTGACCTTGTCGGCAACCAGTTTCTGCAGCGCCTTGGCGGCGCCGGAGCTGGGCCAGGGTTGTTCAGAATTCAGTGGGCGGCGCGGGTATATCGAATCCTTCGGGACGAGGCGATCATGCAGAAACTTCAGTGTGTCGAGTTCGAACACAGAGCGGTCGGTCCTGCGGCACTCGATGATGAGATCGGCGATCTGGTCGACGGACATGGTGTTGCTGCTCGAAGCCTCGACGATCCACTTCGCACCTTTGACCGAGTCGATATCCGCGTCCGTGGCACCATACTCCGCCATCGGCATAATGTTGTGCGGCTTGCGCAGATCCCTGCCGAGCTGGTTGGACATCGCCTTCTGGAAAAGCAGGGCGATATGGCTTCTCGTGGCGATCGCTTTCTCACGCTGTGCAACGAGCAGCCTGGAAAAGCGGCCGGCTTCCGCACCCCAGTCCCTGTCCGTGACGATGGCGCCACTGCGCTTGAATTTTCCGGTGTACAACCAATGCATATCCTTGAGCGACTCTTCAGCGGCTTCTCGACCGACGACCGCTACCAGGGCATGAAACTCGGGCTCTCTGCTCATCAAGTCGAGGAACTGCGGCAGGGTGAGCATCGTCTTTACATCTGTAATCTCAATACTTTTGCGTTTTCCCATGCCCAGCACTTCGAATCTCCTCGTCAGTTCTTATCCGGAAAAAGCATAAATAGCTTGAATTTATCTGCCGCCCCACTGTGGGAGCCAGTATATACATATGGCTGCATAAAAAAAATGACTGCATCACGATTCAGAACATCTCAACACATCGGCAGAGTCCGGCTGACCGGCCGCGATGCCCAGGCCGGAAGGCTCGGCTTTTCCACGCTAAAGCAAGTGCTCCCGGCAGCGCTGTGAAGCCATCTCAGTTACTTAAAAGCCAGACGAAAGCCGGCGTAAGCGGAGCGATCCGCCGTGCCGGCATTGAGAATATACTGGTACTCCCGATCGCTGACATTGTCGATACGGGCAAACAGCTGCAGGCTGTCAGTCAGCTGGTACTGCACACTGAGATCGAGCTTGGTAAAGCCGTCCAGGCGCTGGCGCTGGCGCGAGCGGTTAAACTGCGCACCGACATGATTACCGTAGAGGCCGATTGACCACTTCGGTGTCGGCTGGAACTGCATACCCACTGCCGCGGTTTCGCGCGGTGTGCGCGCCAGTTCGTTATCGGTGGCCTCGTCCACGGCGATCAGGTGGGTATAGCTGCCGTTCAGCGACAGCCAGTCGCCGAGCCGCCAGTTGGCCGTCAGTTCGTAACCCTCGCTGATGGCGACGCTGGCGATATTCACATAGGTCGAACTCACACCGAAAACCACACTCTGGAACTCGATCAGGTTGTCGATATCCTGCCGGAAATGTGACAACTCCAGGGTCAGGCGCTGCTGCAACAACGACTGCCTGATACCGATATCGAAACCTTCGCTCTCCTCCACCGCCAGTTCGGGATTGCCGCTCAGCGTACCGCCGAAGATGGGATCGGGGCCGTTGAAAAAGGCCTGGTAGATGGTCGGCGCCTTGACACCGGTGCCGTAGCTGCCGCGCAACACGGTGCCGCTGCCGGCAAAATGCTTTGCCGCGGTAACGCGGTAGGTATTTTCCGTGCCGCCGATTTCGAAATCATCCCGGCGCATACCCAGGGTCAGATGCAAAGCCGGCAGCGGTTCACTCTGCCACTGCAGGTAGACCGAGTCGGTATCGAAGTCCTCATCGAATTGTCGCAGGCGGCCGAGCCCGCCGCGGCTGGAGCCGCGGGCGCTGTCGACCTGCCGCCGCGCACCGAATACCAGTGTGCCGGCGCCGGTGTCGATATCCCCCTGGTACTCGGCGCCGTAGCTCCTGCCGTCGAACAGACTGCGGCTCTGGCTATTGCGGGGGTTGTGAAACTCCCGCTCGGTACGGGTAGTGAACAGCGACAGGCGGTTGCGTAAGGCACCCGCCGACAGCGTGAAGTTGTTGTCGATCTGCGCGGAACTGACGCTGCGCCGCGACGAGGCTTCGCCGTCGCCGCCGATACCGCTGAGGCTGGGGTCGGTGTCGGCATCGGCGTCGGAGTAGTGGGCCACCAGATCGATAGCGTAGTTGTCGTAGATACCGGCATTGAGATTGGCGTTAAAGGTCAGCAGTTCGCTGCCGTCGCGCTCTGTTGCGCCGAGGTTTTCATCGACGCGGGAAAAACCATCGGTGCTGAGGCCGCTGCCGGACAGGGCATAGCGCAGCCTGTCAGCGGCACCGCGCACACTGCCGCCCAGGCGGTAGGTGCTGAAACTGCCGCCCTCGGCGAATACGCTGCCGCTGGGCCGGCCATCGCCTTTGCGGGTGATGATATTGATCACCCCGCCGATGGCGTCACTGCCCCACAAGGTACTCTGCGGGCCGCGCACGACTTCGATGCGCTCGATATCGGTTACCAGCAGGCTGGAGAAGTCGAAGTCGCCGGCGGCACTGGCCGGATCGTTCACGCGCATGCCGTCGAGCAGTACCAGGGTCTGGTCACTGTCGGCGCCGCGCAGCCTGACATTGGTGGTACCGCCGAGGCCGCCGCTTTCGGTGGCGTAAACGCCCGGCAGCTGATTGAACAGGCCGAGCATGTTTTTTTCGTTGCGCCGCTCGATATCGGCCCGGCCAACTACCGATACCGCACTGCCGATGGTATCGGCACTGCGCTCGGTGCGCGTCGCGGTGACGATAACGGTTTCCAGGCCGTCGCCGGCCGGTGCCTGCGCGCTGTGACCGGCGCCGGCTGTCAGTGCCAACACGGTAAAAAGTGTTGCGCCTGTCAATCGCATGGTGATTACCTGCCTGTTGAATAAAATATCAGTCTGTTACAGCAACTGCTTTGTCACAGCTACCGGTTTGTCACAGCTACCGGTTTGTGACAGCAACTGGGGCCGACTGCCAGCCGTGCTGAGTCCGCCGCCACTGCCGGCCCACGCCCCCCGTCGTACTCAGTAGCATGCCCAGCAACAACAGCAGCTGCGCCAGCCACCTGGCCGGGTCCGCCGGCAGCGCCGGCGACGCCGGCGTTATTGCGATCACTTCCTCAGTCAGTTCGTAGCCGCTGACGGCGCTCTCCGCTGCGGCCGCTTGCGCGGCACTGGCGGCCGCAGCCGGCGCCCGGTGCCAGCGCGCCTTGTTCGCCACGCGCTCGTCCAGGGCGGCGTCGATACTGCGCTGGGTGGCCTGTTCGATCGCCGCCATCGCCGCCTGCAGACTCGCTGCATCCACGGCCTCTGTCAGCCGTGCGGTCTGCTGCACGAAAACCTGCAGCTCGGGATTGTCGCAGCTGAGGTGGTCGCAGGCCGGGCCGTGGGTCTCGATACTCTGCACATAGATCTGCGTCAGGTGACGCCTGACCTGCGGCGGCGCGTCCCAATAGCCTTTGCGCACCGTTTCCAGCATGCGCGCGGCGATGCCCTGGCGGGCGTGGGGGCTGTGCTGTTCGAAGAATTCATCGATATTCAACTGGTGGCGATCGTCGAGCCAGACCTCGTACATCTCCTGCCATTTGGCGGCGTCGACGGCTTCGGGATAGACCACCTGCCAGCCCCATAAATAGTCGGTGGCCTTCCAGATATGGCGCGCGCCGGCGTAGCCCTCGCGCATCATCTGCCCGGCGAATTCCGGGTTCAGGTAGCGCGCCCGCAGCTCCTGGCCCATAAAGCGCTCCAGCGTCTCGTGCCGCTCGGCGCCGCGCCGGCGCAGGTCGGTAACGTAAAAGTCCGGGCTCGGGCCGCCATCGTTGGCGCGCCGCACACCCAGGGCGATGGAACCGCCGTAGGAAAAATAATCGTCGTTATCCAGGGTGGCGTACAGGCTCGAGGTTCTGGAATGGACGATCAGATCGGTGTCCTGCAGCGCCGCGCGAAACGCCGCCGGCGCCGGTTCCCCCCACAGGTCGCCGCCGAAGCCGTGCCCCATGCGGCGGATATAGTTCTCCGCCACCTGCTGCTCGCTGTCCCAGCTGCCGCTGGCGTGGGTCATGGCGTGTATCTTGGAATCGTGCTTGCCGCTGGGCTCGGCGAAGATGCGCAACAGCGACTGTGCCGCCGCCTGCGACTGGCCCAGCCCGCTGTCCAGCAGCTGGCGCTCGAGCGCTGCGGCATGGCGGCGGATCGGGTTGTCCGCCTCCGGCGAGGCGGCGGCCAGGCGCACGGCGCGATCGAGCAGCTCGAACAGCATGGGAAAGGTATCGCGGTAAAGGCTGGTACCGTGGAACACCACATCGACCCGCGGCCGCCCGAGTTGCTCGCGCGGTATCAATTCCAGACCGCTGATGCGGCCGCTGCCGCCGCGCACCGGGCGAACCCCCAGCAGCGCCAGCCCCTGGGCCTCCTGCACGCCCTGGTGGCGCAGTGTCTCCACGCCCCAGAGCTGCAGCGCGACTTTGTCGGGGTATTCGCCGCGGGCATCGAGGTGAGTGGCGAGCAACTGTTCGGCCATCTCCCGGCCGATGTTGTCGGCGGCCGCCATCGGCAGATTGCGCGGGTCGAAGGTCATGAAATTTTTGCCGGTGGGGATGGCGTCGATATTGCGCACCGGGTCATTGCCGGGGCCGGGCCGCACAAAACGCCCGCCCAGCCCCTGCAACAGGCCCTGCATTTCCGCTTCCGCCGAGGCCAGCAGCCGCGCGCGGGCGGTTTCGCGCAGGGCCTCGCCGTTGGCCTCGACGATCTTGTCGGTAAAGCGCTGCAGCCGCTGCGGCAGCGGTGTGCTGCCAAAGGTATGCAGCCCCAGGGGAATGGTCTGCTGCCGCACCTGCTGCAGATAATCCTCGAGCGCGGCAAAGCGCGCGCTGCGGCCGGCCGGGTGCTGCGCATCCCAGCCGCGGTCGCGCAAGTCCAGCGTCAGGCCGCGCAGCGCCACTTCATCCTCCACCGCCTGCGCCAGTTGCCCGGCGCGTTCCGGATCGGTGCCGGCGGCCAGGCGCCACTGTTGCAGTTGCTCTTGCAGTGCTGTTAATTCCGGCGCCAGGCCGCCTTCGCCCAGCGCCGGGGTGAGGTGATCCACCACTGTCGACATGCCGCGGCGTTTGGCCACCACACCTTCACCGACATCGTCGACGATATAGGGATAGACAATGGCCAAATCGCCGGCCAACACCTCGCCGGGGTCGTCGCCCGACAGCCCCGACTCCTTGCCCGACAGCCACTCGTGGGTGCCGTGGGTACCGGTGTGCACCACAGCGTCGGCGCCAAAGGACTGCTGCAGCCACAGATAGGCGGCGATGTACTGGTGGTGGGGCGGCAGCTCCTGGGACTGGTACAGCGCCTCCAGGTTCTGCATGCGCGCTCGGTCGGGCTGCGGCATCACCACCACATTGCCGAAGCGGATCAGCGGCAGGATGAACTGCCGCCGGCCGTCCACCTCGGCCAGCATAATGTCGGCAGCGTCGGGCTGCCCCCAGGTGGCGACCACGGCGCGGCGAAAAGCCGCGGGCAGGGCGGCGAACCAGTGCCGGTACTGCGCCAGATCGACAGTGGCGATATCACCGGCCTCGATCAATTGCCGCAGCGCGCCGGGCGCGTAGCGACCGATATTGAGGCCGCGGGCGATAACGCGCTCGCCGATGGCTTCATCGCTCTGTGTTTCCAGCCCGCTCACCTGGTAGCCCTGTTGCTGCAGGCGGCGCAATATCGGCGGCAGGCTGCGCACCACATTCAGATAGCTCGCACCCACATTCTGTTTGCCGGGCGGGTAGTTCCAGTAGAGCAGCGCCACCCGCTGCTGTGCCAGCGGCTTGCGCCGCAGCTCGGCATAGCGTATCGCGCGCGCGGCGACGCGCTGCACCCGCTCGGCCACCGGCACCATGGCGATATCGCTGAAGCTGTTGTCCACTGCACCGACGACATTGGGCGGCGCCAGCCCGGCCAGCTCGGGAATCGCCAGCTGGCGGGCGATCTCCCCCGAGGTCAGCCCCCGAATCGACTGCTGCCACTGCGCCACCGTGCGGCCGGAAACACTGATGGCATTGATCACCGGAATGTCCAGCGCCTGCAGGGCAGCGGCGCCTTCGTGTTCGAAAAATTTGTGGTGAAAGGAAATCAGTGACTCGATCCGGGCCTCGCCGTTTGCGTCGCGCAGCAGAGTTTCGACGGCCGGCACCGCGCGCTCGGCGAATACCGGCACCGGCTGATAGCCGCGCCGCTGCAGCTCGGCGGCGGTGGCGCGCAGCAGTGCCAAGCCCTCCGCACGGGCGCGACTGGCGTATTCCAGCAGGCCGATGCGGGGCCGGCCATCGTCGGGCTGGCGCGCCAGCCAGGCCTGCCAGTCGGGCAATAGCGCAACCTCTTCGCCGGCGAAGGCGATAAAGCCCTGCGCCAGTTTTTGCCGCGGCGGCGCAAAGCTGAGACCGCCGATGCCGAGATAACGGCTCGCATAGTATTTGAATAACTCGGCGATCTGGCCGGGGGCGGCGTTTGCCCAATAGGCATCGACGCTTTTATCCCGCTGCATGCCGAGTTTTTGCGGCAGCTGCGGATCGTCGTGCAGGCCGGAGGGGCCGAGCGCCAGCCGGGGCAGGGCGGTGGAGTCTGCCAGGCGCGCGGCCAGTGAACTCACCCAGGCGCCGTCCATGGTTTCCACCAGCAGCACATCGTGCGGCGGCAGGGGTGCCTCGGCGAAGGTATTCGAAGGGGCCAGAATTCTCACCCGCAGGCGGCCGGCAAGTTCGGGGGATTCGCGGTACAGGCGGTCGAGGCCGCGGGTAATTTTTTCCACGCTGCCGTTGGCGGCGACAAACAGCACCCGGTAGTGCTGATTGTGCAGGCGCGGCCCGTAGTGATAGGCCGCCACCAGGGCGATGCAGAACAGCAGCGCCAGCCCGGCGCCGAGCCACAAGCGCATTATTCCGTGCCCGCCGCAGGCTGGCCGACACCACCCTCCGGCACATACACCACGCTGCCGTCCTGCAGGCGGTAGGCCACGCCGAGGCGGGTGCCGTCGCCGCTGCCGATGGTTTTGCTCATGCGCCTGACGGTGGTCTGGTGGTTCTCGCGCACAATCACCTCGAGACCGTCGTCGCGCTGCTTGGTGATGGTGACGCGCTGATCCGGATCGAAGATATCCAGCAGATTGAGTGCGCTGATCAGCGCCACCATAAACCCCAGTGCAAACACCACGCCGATATCGAAAAGGTTGGCGACCCCGGTCAGCAGGTCATCCTCATCGACCGGCGTCAACAGCCCGAGTCCGCGCTGGCGGCGCATCAGGCAATACTCGCCGCGCGCTGCGACCGCGACTCGGTGCGCTCCAGGGCAGCGCGGATCTCGGCCAGATCCAGCCGGTACCAGCGCTGCTGCACATTCATTACCAGCCAGGCCAGGCCGCCCGCCAGCAGGCCCAGCACCGTCGTACCGAAGGCCAGAATCAGTCCTTCTGAGAGGCGGGTGAGATCGTTTTGGGCCAGGGCCATCAGTGCCGGACCCAGTGGGATCAGGGTGCCGCACAGACCCAGCGCCGGCCCCAGCCTCACCCAGATACGGGCGCGGTCGAGCCTCGCCGCCAGTACCCCTTCGGTGCGATCCAGGATCAGCCAGTGGTCGGCCCCGGCGTCTGCCTGATGCTGCCGCGTCCACTCGCGGATGCCGTGGCGCCTGCCCATCGTGTCGGGAATGTTATCGATAGCGTCGATGGCGCGGCAGGGTTGGCGGCGCTCCCGGTGTTCCACCAACAGCTCACCGAGCAGGAACAGGCAGTGCATGATGGCGAACAGCAGTGCGATGACAACCGGCCACAATAACAGGCTGGTTAGTGAATAGACGGCAGCCAGGAGCAGTTCAATCATTGTTGTTTGAGTCCGCAAAACTTCGAAAAAAAACGCAACAAACCGGCAGCAGCCATACGGGCAGGGGGACGTATGACAGAGACAGTTGCAGCCTAACACGGCGGGGGAAAACCGATGAGTCCTCGATGTTTGCGCCTTCTTCCAGCCCGGATGTGCTTGCCGCAGTTGCAATTTGCCGCCTATCAATCCGCGGCATGAATCGGCCCAAAATGCCACAATTACCAGCGTGCAGTCCCATCCTTACGATGCGCGTCTGTTGTGAGGGCGCTCGGAACACAGCAGAAAATACCCGTCGTTTTGTATTACACACCTCGGGGTATGCTTCCGGCATACTATTGCGCATAATCTATATTAGCGACAGCAAAAAACACGCGCCAGCAGGCAAAATAATTTCGTTAAATCAATCAGTTACGATAGCGGCGCCGCGGTAAACACCATGCCGGCATGCTGGCGTACTGTGCGGATAGACAGTGCGCAGGGAATGTAGGGGTTTAATCAGGCGGATTTGTCCTCGAGGCGCTCGACGAGTTCGCGGTACAGCGGCTCCACAATCGTGTTTTTGTTGCGCTCGCATTGGAGGGACAGGACCACGATTTCCGGGTCCATCTTCAGTATTTTCGCGGCCTTCAGCCCAGCCGCATCACTCATCACATGGCTTTTGACACGCCATTTACTGACAGCCTGCTGCGATACTTCTAGCTCTCGCGAAATACGGAAATCAGACCAGCCATTATTTTCCCTGAGTAACTCAAGGATAGCGTGGGTGGTAAGCATGTATATGTCCGTGACCATAGAACAGATTCCTCTAAGAATGACAGAAAACAGGGGTTTATCAACTCCGGTTGTAACAACCCGGGTTGTACGTACAACCTGGGTTGTTTAACTTCCCTCAGTCCCCTCTCGAGGGGGCCGTTCCTGTCGTTAGTCCGTGACCTGCACTGCGGTGGGAGCGTGTTTTTGCAGACCTTCCCCTAGGTCAGGGCCCGGGGTGACCTGGGCCCTTTTTTTTGGGGAAGTGCTCAACACGACAAAGGGGAAAAATCATGCAAGAGCCAACCTGTACCAACCCTGAATCCGCCCAGCGCGATACCACTGACCCTGAAATCGAAACGATGATTACTGCCGAGTTTGGCAGCGAAGTTACGTTGTCGATTGATACCGCTGCAGAGGCCTCTGCAGCGCTGAATGGCTGCGATGGGTTTATTAATTGGGATGACGTAACCGATCGACCGGCCGTGTTTTACATGGACAACCTGCCGCATGTGAGTCTCGACGGCAGCTTCAGCGTTAACCACCTGCTAGCGCTGATTTGGTATATCGAAAACGATATCCACGCACTGAGGGAGCAGGCACAATGAGCGATAACACTGCAGAGTTTGACGTTAAAAAGTTGGAAAACTTTCTGCAGCGCCGCGTGATGTACTTTCGCAAAGCTGCTGACCAGGAATATCGGCATAGGCGCTATTACACCGCCTCGAGTTTCGAGAGCATGCATGAACTGATGGCGGCATTGCTGAATCTGCTCGAGCGAGGTTATTTTAGCGGTACACCCCACCGCAGCCCCGCAGGGACAGGGACCGTTGACACCATGCCGGCACGGACGCCGGCCGACGATGGTAATCCCTACCGCTGCCCCGACAGTGCTATTAGGGGGACGCTGCGATGAAAGAGGTCACCTTTACCGCGACACTGTCGCATGAGGAAGCGCTGGCGTTCGCGCAGTTTTTAAAACGCGCGGGCTATTACGACTATCATCGCTGCGCCGATACCCACGGCGGTGATGACGAAGTGTACGAAATGCTCCACGCCAGCGACAAGATCCGTACGGCCCTGGCCGAGGTGGGTTACGCCCCCCGGTAAGGCACCTTGACGACCACGACAGCGCCCAGCGGTAACCGGTGCGGTCACAACCCCGCGGCTTTGCGACTCTGTGATATCGTGCGCCGCGGGAAATCCGGACAGCCACCCGTCCTGGGTATCGTCTCCGGTTACCTCACTCAAGCCGCTAAATTCCGCTCCCGACTCAACACCTGGCAACGCCTTAACCCCTCCGGCCGCCGGCGCCGATCGGAAAGCCGGGAGGCCATGGCGGCTGTCATTCAATTTCTAATCGCTCGGGAATTCCAGCTGGACAGTCGCCGCTGCGCCAGGCGCAAGGTCGACTACCACCAGGCCATCGATTGCGACCTCATGGCTCGGCAGATATCGGATACACCCGCCTGGCGAGGTCGGCCGCCAATCAGTACCGCGCGTATCCGGGCGGTGCTGCGCGATTTTAAACAGTGCGGCTATCTCAAGCTCTCGCACCAGCAGCGCACCCAGCGTACCACCGGCGAGTGGATCGCCAGCCCGAAGGTCATCACACTGACCAAAACGTTTTTCCTCGAGCTGGGCGGTAAAAAACTTTGGCGTAAAATCGCCCGCGAAGGACGCGCCCGGGTGGACCGCCTGGTAACCCGTTTCCAGCGCGCCGGCGCCGACCCCGTGCAGCAGCTGCAGGGGTATTTCCGCCTGTCTCGCATACTCTCCCCGCGCCAGGCGCGCGAGCGTCCCCCCGATCGGCCGGTACCGGCCAGGTAATCCTAACACCAGGCACAGCGCCTGTGAGCGCCTGTGGCCGCGCGGCTGCTATTAGGCTCGCTGTTGGGCTGCCCAACCTGGTGACGCGCTGAAATCGCCGCAGAGGCGGTTGTCGGCATGATATCGCGCCAAGTTTTCCACAATTCCTGTGGGTAACCCTGCGGATAAGTGCCGCACAAGTGGGGCATAGTGTCGTTAAGTTGTTACCCGGTAAGTTGCAAACAATACCGTCAAGTGATTACTACGGTTTCCCTACAATTCAGCCAGCCGCCTGAATATTGTGATCACCTCTCGGTGATCAAAAAATGCCCGCGCAAGCGCGGAAAGCGGTTTTGCTCCGCGGCGCTTTGCGCCTTGGTGTGCAACCTGGTAGCACGTTGCCACGGCGGGACGGGGAGCAGCTGCTGCTCGCGCAGTGGGATAGGGTTAATCAGTGATTAACTGGGCAGAATCGGCGAGCACACTGCCGGTCGCTGCTGTTGTGCCGCCTGAGACTGTGCTATAACGCGCGTGGGGACGGTTTGCGACATTCGAGACTTGGAGTAAACCGCTATGCTTACACCACGCAGCTGGGCGACAGTAGCGCTCATGCTCAATCCACCTGCCACACTGCCGCCAGCAAAGGCGTGCTAATGTCCACCACCTTGTTTGAATCCGGAGACTATACGTTAACGGCGTTTTACGGCGGTATCGACCGAGGGCCTTGCCTACAGCTGACCTTTGCGGACGGTCGCTTTTGTCAGTTCAATCGGCGTGAAGCTCAAGAGCAAGCCGAGCAGTTTACGCAATTGGCTCAGGCGATATCGATGTGGATCAGCAACAATAACTCCGACGCCCTGAAAGCGGCGCTTGTCGAGCAGCCGTGTGAAATTGCCAACCTGCGCCTCCAGCTCGAGGCGCTCACGGAGGTCGTCAATACGCTGGCGTACATGCACGAGTTGGAGACGAAACTGCTACCGCCTGCCGAGGGAGAGACCTGATATGGCCAAAGGCGCCACCATTGGCACCCTGCAGACCCAACACCTGGTATTGCTGCTGGGCGATACTGTCGAGGTCCGGCGAAGCGCGCGGGCCGACGCAAAATACCCCCTGTATCTCTCGTGCCGTTATGGCCCGATCCCGTTAAACCATGCCGACGCGCAAGAACTGATTTTGGAAAAAGCCGACTTGCATACCCCGGGTGACAAACCCGGGGAACCCAAGCAAAACCTTGGGACACCGCCAGAATCGCCCCCCGGGAATCCCCCGGTGCCCGCCGGTGAATCCGCCGGGGAACCCGGGGAAAAATCCCGGGAAAAGCCCGGGTGGTTCGATCGCGATATTTTTTAGGGGGTTACATGACCGAGCAACACACTGCATCACTGGACCAAAACATCGAGCAGCTGGAGGCGGACATCGAAGCCGATATTGCTGCGGCGCCATCACAGACCGCTATCGCCGCACCGGCCGCCGAGGCGCAGGCCGCCGACCGGGCCAAGACCGAGTACCAGGGCTTGTTCGAGCAGCTGCTGACGCCGGGGTTTGATGTCCTGGCGCCGGCCTGGGAGGTATCAGCCAAAGAAATCACCGCGCTCAGTGAAGCCTATGCAGCAGTGGCAGCGAAGTACTACCCCGATCCCGACGCTCTGGGTCCGGAGGTGGGCGCGGTGCTGTTGACCGCGATGGTGATCCTGCCCCGGGCCAAGCTGCCGCGGAAACGGCCGCAGCGGGCGCCGGCGACGCCGCCACCCAGTGAACCGGATCCACAACCGGAACCGGGGGTACAGCAGGGCCGTGGGTAGCGTCAGAAGCGGCGTACTGTGGGCAGTGGTAGGGCGCTCGCGCTCCGGTAAAACCGTGCGCGTGCTGCGGGAGATCCAACGGCACCGCTGCGTATTGATCTGGGACGTGGAGGGCCAGTACACCGCCACTCACCGGGCGCGCACGCCGGCGGAGCTGTGGCCGATCGTCAAGGCCTGCGCGGGGAAAAAAGCGACGATCGCCTACACGGGCGCCCTGGGCGACTTTGACCAATTTTGCAAAATGGCGTTTTACTACGTGCAGCGCTGTTGCGCCGCCGGCCAACAATCCGCGGTGGTTTTCGAGGAAACCGCCGACGTCACCAACCCGGGAAAAGCTCCCGAGCACTACGGTATTTTTATCCGGCGATCGCTCAAGTACGGCGTCGACGTGTTCGCCATCACCCAGCGGCCGGCCGAGTCAGACAAAACCAGCATCGGCAATGCGTCGATCGTGTACGTGTGCGCACTCAAATTGCCGCGGGACCGGAAAAGCGTCGCCGAGTTGACCGGTATCCCCCTGCAGGCAATCAATGGCCTGGTCGCCGACCAGGCAAAATCCCAGTTCGATTTCATCCTCCAGAGCGACCATCACGGCGGCAATTATCAGCGCGGCCGCCTGATTTTTACGTCGGAAAATCGTCCCCGCTTCACCCTAAAAGGGCCCAAAATTCCCTTATAAGGGATCTATTGATTTTAAAATTTCCCTGTGGTAGACGGTCGCCGTGTTTCGGCAACATCCGCTAACCACAGGTTAAGACTATGAGTATGAACACGATTTTAAAAACCGCCGCCGTTGTGATCGCGACCATTTTTGTCGCGAAGCGCGTGCCGGTGCTGAAAGATTTAATCTAAGGGGGTCGCGTGTCCTATCTCGAAGATCCCATTACCCCATTTGAGGGTGTGAGCGCCGGCGGCAAGGCCTTGAACAAATTGCCGATCGGTTTGCGGTATCACGATTTGTACCTCAAGTACTCCGGTGTCACCTTAGCCCAGTTGACTAACATCGAACTCAAGGCCAATGGCAAGACGTTCCAACGGTTCAGCGCCACAGAGCGCGATACCATGAACCAGTTTGATCGCATGTCAGCGGCGGGAGGGCGGCTGCGTATGCCCCTGGATCGCTGGGTGCGCGAGCGTGGCAATGTTGAATCGACCGCGGTCAATACGGGCGTGCGTGATGAAACCGGCAATATCATCACCTCGTTTCAAGTCGAGATCGATATCGACGCTGCCGCCTCGGCACCGGTGTTAGATCTGGAGGCCACGCGTAGTCCGGCGGTGGCCGGCGGCCCGGGTGTGATGCTGCATATCCGCAAGCAAAACCGGACGATTGCCGGCGCCGGCGAGTTGGAGGTATCCGATTACATCTACGGTACTCTGGAAACCCAATTGATCAACCGGATATTTTTCCGCCCCAGTGCCGGCACCCTGGACCGGGTGGAGATCGAACGCGATCTGCGCACCATTTGGGACCGCGAGGCAGCACTCAATACCCAAGTGCAGACCGATCACCGGTACCGGGCGCCGCAGGCCGGATATTTTGTCGTCGATCCGTCCGAGCGTGGCTATGGCGGCAATACCATCGATGTGCGCAATGTGCAGGATCTGCGCGTGCTGATGGATTGCAGCGCGGCGATGACGGTCAACGGGGTTTTCGAATACATCGGCGGCCTGGGTCGCTAAGCCGGGGAGGGCAGTATGGCGACGTTCGACAATATCCTCGATACGCTGACCACCATCACCGGCCAGGTGCGCGATGTGCAGGTGGCGAGAAACAACGCCAAGAACGGCGGCAACCAAAACGTCGGCGTCTCGCCGGAGTTGGTGGTCGACCAGCAGTCTGTCGGCGCCCCGGACCCGCGGGGCGCCGGCGAGGCCACTCGGGCCAATGTGTTCGGGGTAGCGGTCAATACCAACATACTGGCGGCCACCGGCCTGATTCTCGCAGCCATGTTTGTGTTTTCCCGGGTGGTCAAATGACCAGCCCTCTCAGCCTGTTAGGGGGCGGGGTCACCGGTGGCGTGGCGCCCTCCAGTAGCGCCAGCGCCGGCAGCGCGAGCGGTGATGCCGGCGGCACGGCCGGTACCGGCGACAAAGTGTTTAACTTCGGCAGCGGCAATCCCAACACGGTGGGGGGCGTGCTTTCCAATCCCCTGGTGTTGGTTGCGCTCGTGGCCGCGGTGTTTTTGATTACCCGGTGATGCGGTTCGAGCGCCGCCCCTGGAGTGAGGCCGCCGAAGCCGGCCTGCGCGTCGCTGCCGGCGACGATATGGCCGATATCCGCCGCGAGGTGGAGGCGGGCATTGCCCACCTCTACCGGCTCGACAGCGGCGACCACGGCGGCTGGCTGGTGACCCGCCAGGACTCCCCGACCGAGTTATGCCTGGTGTGTGGCGAGGGCAGGGGGTTCAGGGTGTTTGCGCCGGAGATCCTGCGGCGGGCGCGTGAGCGCGGCCTGACAGTCCGCACCCATGTCCAGCGCCGCGGCATGATCCGATTGTGGCAGCGGCTCGGCCTGCAGCTGGACAGTTACGTTTTGAAGGGTTGATATGGGCAGTAGATCAAAATCACGCTCCAGCACGGCGAGTACCCAAACCACCACCGATATCTCGACGGCGACGAGCGATAACCGGGTGACGGACTCGGGCAATATCGGCGGCAATATCACGCTCGGCAGCAGCCAGGGCAATGTGAATATCGCCACCACCGACTTTGGCGCCATCGAGGAAGGCGGCAAGATTTCGCTGGCGGCATTCGACTTTGCCAGCGATGCGGCCGACCTGGGTACCGAGCTGTCTCTGCAGGCGCTGGCCTCTGCCGAGGTCTTTCAGGAAAACACCCTGGACCTGGCCGGCGACTCGCTGGATTTAACGCGCGACTCGATCGACCTGACCCGGGACACGTTTGGCGATGCCCTCGGCTTTGCCGGCGATACCACCGGCGAGGCCTTCGATTTCGGCCGCGACACCTTTGGCGAGGCGCTCGACTTTGCCGAAACCTCGGCCGACGCCAGTAACCAGCTCACCCTCGAGGCGATCGCCTCGGCCGACACGGCCCGGGAGGGGGCGTTTGACTTTGGCCTGGCGTCGCTGGGGACTGCCGGTGATGCGTTTCAATCGGCCATTGATGAGATTGGCGACCTGAACCGCTTTTCCCTGCAGCAGAACGCGCAGAACCTCGACAGGGCCTTTGCGTTTGCCACCCAATCGGAGCGCAGCGAGGACGGCCAGACTACCCAAGACCTGCTGAAATTCGGCGCGATCATCGCCGCGGTGGTGGGCGCCGCATTCGTATTCCGGGGAGGGATTAAATTGTGAGTAACCACGACGCGCCTGTTTTTCTGCAGCCGGGACAGGAAGGCCTGCCGGTGCGGGCTGGCGGTGATTTTATCTTTGTCAAAAGCGCCGATCGACCGATACGGGTGCGTGTCAACGAGCAATCGGTACTGATGCGCGCCGGCGATAAGCGCCGGTTTAATCGCTCGCCTGACAATCCCCGGGAACCGGCGTTTACCAGTTTTGAGGTGGACAACCCGGATGCGACGGCGCCGCTCACTTGTATTTTTGTGGTCGGCCTCGGCGACTATAACGCCCAGATCATCACCGGCGAGGTAACGATTACCCCGGGTATTCAGGCCGCCGGCGGGCAATTTATTACCGATACCCGGGAGGTGATCGAGTTGCAGGTAGCGGCGCCGGTTCGCGATCAGGTGGTGGAAACCTTTGGCGGCTTAAATTTCAATTCCGATCTCGCGCCGGTCGGCGGCAATGTATCGGCCGCGGCCATCGCCGGCGATTATGTGTTTACCGCTGACGGGCAAAACGGCACGGGAGCGGAGATTGTCGGCTTTGATCGCCGTACTGGCCGGGTCGCGATCAATCGTGGCACTAACAGTGCTGTCGCCTTTGTGCAGGATATGGCGTATAACCCGCGCGATGGATTGATGTACGTCATTGACGCCGAGCGTCGCGTATTTCGGTTTAACCCGTTTGCCGCATTACCCGGGCAGAATTTCAGCGCCGCGATCGAGCAGCTAGGGCGAGGCTGTTGTTTTGATGCCGCCGGTTTTTTTTATGTCCTGCACCAGGGTAATATTCTGCGCCGCTACAGTGTACCCAGCTTTACACTGCTGGATACCTGGGATCTGACGGCACTGGGCGGTGAATCACTGATACTGCAAATGTATGGCATTGACTACGATGCGCGCGCCGACAGATTTATGATAGCCAGCTACAATTCGTCAAATATGTCGCGGTTCGCGATCGACAATGATGGCAACCTGCAAAACTATACGCGATTTAGCGGGCCGGAAAACGCTCTCACGCTCAGTATCGATCCTGACCGGGGTGAGTACTGGCACGGGGTTTCCAGTAATGTCATCAAAAACCGGCAATACTACGATCGCACTGTTACTGCGCAGCTGTTTGCTAACGCCGACGCCTTTAAAAATGCCTTGGCCGCCGAGGCGCGGCCGATCACTGCCAATATCGGCTTTGCTGATACGTTTTCCAGCAACTTTGTGGTGATGACAGGGGAATCGATCAAGGCGATCCTGCAGGCCTACCTGTCCAGTGAGAGCCAACTCGGCGACAACTACCTCGACAGTGTCTACCGCCTCGAGTACTTCGACGGTTCACGCCAGCGGATTGTCGGCAGTGGTGGCGAGTCGTTCGCACTGGCGGGTATTGCCGACAATTTTACGATTGCCCTGCCAGGCACGGTAAAACTCACCCTCCGGGCCGGCATCACCTAAGGAGTGACTATGCAATTTGCCAACCGCACGCAGCTTAACTTTGATCCGTTGCCTGGATCGTTCGCCGGCAACGCCGTGGCCAATGGCGTATATACCACACCGGCCACCTTTGCCGAGCGCGTCGGCGACCTGTCCCGGCTGACATTTTTGCGCGGCACGCTAAAAGCGAAAGTGCAGCTAAGCCAGAGCGACACCGGTACCTTTACGGTCAACCTGTTGGCCGGGAGTACAGTGATTGGCACCGGTCAGATCGCCATCACCGCCGGCACGGTGGGCTATCTGACCATCGCCGATATCGACCTGTCCGGGCTCTCGGCGGGGATCAGCGGACAAACACCGCTAACCCTGTCGGTGGATGTCACCACGGCCACCGCGGCTGCCACGGCGCAGTGTGTGGCGACGCTCGATGTCGAGCACCCGATTGTGATCGGCCAGTGATGGACAGCTTATTGCTTATCGGCTCACTGCTCATTGCCGCGGGGGTAGCGTTTACGATGCGACAGAAACCGACAGCAGCACCGCCGCCCCAAACGGCGCCGGCTCGGGGTATCCGCAACCACAACCCGGGTAACCTGGTGTTAACCGATATCGCGTGGCAGGGGAAGGTGCCCAACGACCAAAACACGGATGGCGTGTTCGAGCAGTTTGTGGCACCGGAGTGGGGGCTGCGGGCGATGTTTATGGATATCCGCGGCGATATCGAGCGCGACGGCCTGGATACGATCGCGCAGCTGATTTCGGTCTATGCGCCACGGGTGGAAAACGACACGGACAGCTATATCGCCAGTGTGTCCCAGCAGCTGGGGAAGGGGCCTGACGTGCCGCTGATGCCGGATGACTATTTCCCCCTGATGAAGGCGATCATCCGGCATGAAAACGGCCAGGTGCCGTACAGCGATGCGCAGATCCAGGCAGCGATGGCCTTAGCGTGAACCTCAGCAGCGCCACACAGCAAAAACTGATTCTAGGGGGCCTGGTCCTGCTGGTGGTGGTGGTCGCGCTCAGGCGCGCGGGAGAGGCTGTGGGGGAGGCCGCCGAAGCGGTGGACCCGACCAACCGCCAGAACCTCTTTGCCCGGTTTGCCAATCGGGTAACCGATATCTTGGACGATGGTGTGCAGAACGACAGTAACACCCTGGGCACAGCCATACACCAACTGATTAACGGTGACAGCTGATGTTTACCCGGGTGCTGGGTACGGTGATCGCCATTGTGGTGGCGTCGCTACTGTTAGACGTATTACGGCGCGATCAAGCGCGGAGGTAGTTATGTGGAAAAGTAAGCGGTTTTTAGCCGCCGTGTTTACCACCATTGCCATTGGCGTGGGCATCGCCCAGCCGGCCATGGTGGGCTCGCTGGCGACGAATATGGCCTGCAGCCTGGTCGCGTGTGAGGCCTGACCCGGATGACCGAGCAGCTGCTGCAGACGGTCATTGTCAGCGTGGCCACCGGTGTGGTCAGTACCTGCAGTACGGTGGTGGCGCTGCGGGTGCATATCCACTGGCTGCGGGAATCGATCAAACGGCTGGATGCCGCCATTAACCGCGCTCACGAGCGCATCGATGATATGAAAAAGCGAGGGGTTAGCCATGGCCGCTAAGCAGAAAGCGAAACGAAAATCAGCGGGATTGACTGCCAGCGGCAAGCTGCGCAAAGGGTACAAGTTCAAGAAGGGCGGCGGTGTCGTGCGGGTAAGTAAGCGACGATAGGCCATAAAAAAACCCCGGTCATAGCAGCGTCAACTGCTCGCGGGGTTTTTAACACAACAACGGTGAGATATGGAATATAGCAAACTATTTGCAGCTTTAGTAGATGCGGTTACTCGAATGCGACCCAACAAGATTAAGGCCGTTTGCCTGTGGGGCAGTGTGCCATTAACGGTTATTTACTTGAAAGACTGGCTGGTGGGTATCGCCGAGCTAGTAAAGGCACTTTGATGTTGTGAAGGTCGCCTGTAAGCCATAAAAAAACCCCGGTCATAGCAGCGTCAACTGCTCGCGGGGTTTTTAACTACAGAGAAGAGGCTATGAATATACCGGAGAAGTTCAGTTTGAACAAGCCGACGGCAGACAATATCAATCGCATTATCGACCGACTGGGTAGATGGTCGGTTGGTGGTGGCACGGTATTGATTGGGATGTTGAAACTCGATGTCATACTTGATGCCCTCGGCCTTTTGTAAAGGTGATGTATGTTAAATAAAATTTCCTGGCCCACGGTTGCGGCGGCGATCCTGGTGCTGGCCGTGATCAACCGCAACCGTCAGGCCAGGCGGTTGCTCGAGGGTTAACAACCTTCTTTCCGGTGCAATTGCTTCGCCGGCAGTCTGACAGGCTCCTCGTTCGCCGCCTGAATATGCCGATTAATCACGCCATGCACACGCTGCAGCCGCCGGCGCTGGTGTTTGTCGGCGCGCACCATTAAAACTTCAACCAGGTCAGACAGTCGCTGATAGTCATCGAGCATCTGCCGCCAGCTGCTTAGCACGGTGCGATAATTCTCCAGATCCCCCCAATTGAATGTATGGCCATTCGGCGAGATCAGCTGGTCCTGTGACCAGCGCCAACCAGGTGGCAGTATGCGCTCCGTCGCCTTGTACTCGATCATCTCGCGGTAAATTTGTTTGGGCATGGCGTCGCCGTAGTACCAGCGATCGGCGGTGCGTTGCGACACATAGGTGTAGTCCATGATGTTCCGTTTCGTGATCTGCATAGTGATATATCCATAAATCCGATAGGCAAAGTGATCCGGTGCCGACGGTGTCGGCGCCGGGGCTTTGCTGCGCAGCTCTGGCACGCTATCACACATTTGGCGGCGGTGAGAGCCCCGAAAAGTGCCGAACCGCTTAGATTTTTTTGTTATATGATTTTTGGATTGAAACGGGCGTTTGAAAGTTTTTCTTGACATGTGCATTTCATACTCTGTAATGCGCATAATCTATATTATGTTAAATTAATAGTCTTATGCTAATTAATAGTCTTCGGCTCTGAACCATCCGCCTCAGCGAAATTCCCGCCACCCGCATTGAATTGCTTACCATCCCTGGCATAAGTCTAGATCGAATACCAAGTATGCTTTTCTCTCCGAAACCTCTAACCTCTATCGCGAAGTCTCCCACTTCGGTTTGCGCTATTTTGCGAATTTAAACCCTGTGAACTGACCAAGTTTTGCAATTAGAGTTTTGTCATCTGGCAAAGTTATTGAGCGCTTTTTTCTGAGGTATTCATGACGGTTTCCCGGCTTTTCACATAGCGGTGCCGCAGTCCTGCAAATGAATTTGGATCACTCGAAATGCCTGTTTTTTGCACTGAAAACCCGAACAAAAACTAAGGCAATAGCGAGTGGTTTAGTCTTCTTGCAGCCACTACAATTTTTGCTCAGAAAGCATCCCGAGCCGCACCGCACCAGCCGGTGCACCATTTTTTTGCTGCAGTGAGATTGCCTATGATCACATTTACGCTAAACGGCAGGCGGGTCTCGGTTGATGTTGAAGCCGATACGCCGCTGCTGTGGGTAATCCGCGACACCCTCGGCCTGATGGGTACAAAGTACGGCTGCGGTATTGCACAGTGCGGTGCCTGTACGGTGCATATGGATGGCCAGCCCGTGCGCGCCTGCGCTGCTCCTGTCAGTACGGCGGCGGGGCGGGAGCTGACAACCATCGAGGGGCTGTCGCCGGATAATTCTCATCCGCTGCAGCGCGCCTGGACCGAGTTGGATGTTCCGCAATGTGGCTATTGCCAGTCGGGGCAAATCATGAGTGCCGCCGCCCTGCTCTCCCGCAGCCCCAGGCCCAGCGACGCGGAAATCGATAATGCCATGCGCGGCAATCTGTGTCGCTGCGGCACCTACCCCCGTATTCGCGCGGCGATCAAACTCGCCGCACAGATCCAGTGACCGGGAAAACATCACAATGACCACTGTATCGCGCCGCCGATTTCTGCAGGCGGCGAGTGCCGCCGTACTCAGCATTGCCATTCCCCTGCCCTTCGCCCAGGCACAAAGCCGGCCCCGCAATTCACAAACCGGAAATATCGGCAATGCTTATTTGCGCATCAGCGCCGATAACGCGGTTGTCGCTGTGCTGCCCACCGCCGAAATGGGCCAGGGTACCCATACCGGCCAGTTGATGATTCTGGGCGAGGAGCTGGGCATTGCACCGGATCAAATACGGGTTGAGATGCCCTTGCGCCCCGCGGAACCCTACCGGCTTTTTTTCGGTCAGATGCGCAGCGTAGGCTCTTACGGCATTAGAGCCTGGTATCAGCCCCTGCGCACGGCCGCGGCGCAGGCCAGGTCAGTTTTGACAGCCGCCGCCGCCAAGCGGCTAGAGGTATCGGCCGGGCAGCTGGCAGCCGAAGACGGCGCCATTCTGCACCGCCCATCCGGGCGACGCCTGCCGTTTGGCGATCTGGTTGCCGAGGCGGCGCGCCTGCCGCTGCCGCAACAGCCCGCACTGCGCCCGCCGTCCGAGCGCAGGCTGACCGGCCGCCCAATGCGCCGCGTTGATACGCCGGCGAAAATCAACGGCAGCGCAGTATTCGGTATCGATGTCAAAGTACCCGATATGTTGCACGGGGCGGTGCGGATGAGCCCGGTGTACGGCGCCGAGGTCGAGAGCTTCAGCCGCGAGAGTATCGCCGGTTTTCCCGGCGTGGTCGATATAGCCAGGGTTCCCAACGGTGTCGTGGTGATCGCCGACAGTTGGTGGCGGGCCAAAAAAGCCGCTGACGCACTGGCGATCCGCTTTACCAAAACACCCAATGACAAGCTGGACTCCAGCGCGCTCAGCGCGGCAATGCGGGCGGGCTTCAATAAAGCAATGCCACAGGTGGTGCGCAATGGTGACAGCGACGCGGGCTTTAAAAATGCTGCCAAGCGAGTCGAAGCCGTTTATGAGGTGCCGTTTTTAACGCATATCTGCATGGAGCCCATTGTCTGTACCGCCCACGAGCGCAGCGATGGCGTGGAGCTGTGGATGCCTACCCAGGCCCATGATATCGTGCGTATGGCGGTGGAGCGGGTGACAAAATTCAGCAATGCGCAGATGACTCTGCACACCACCTATCTCGGCGGTGGCTTTGGCCGTAAAACCCATGGTGAAATTGTCGAGCAGGCGATACTGGCCAGCCGCGCGGTCGGGCGACCGGTAAAAGTCACCTGGGCACGGGAGGACGACATTCAGCAGGGCTATTACCGGCCGATTATGATGGCAAAGCTGCGTGCCGCGCTGGACCGCAAAGGTAAAATAGCGGCGCTGCATATTCAGCTCTCGGGCCCGCAGATGGGCCGCACTTTTGAGCATGTCACGATAAAAGACAACCGCGACTTCTTTTCCGTCGCGGTACTGGTTGATCAGCCTTATGCGCAGCACTTTGCGCTCGACCATCGGCACCTCGACATCCCCATGCCGATATCGCCCTGGCGCGCCGTTTCCAGTTCGCAAAACGGTTACTTTCTCGAAGCCTTTATCGATGAGTTGGCGGCGGCCGCCGGCATGGATCCGCTTGCGTTTCGGCGCGCCAATCTCAGCGGCCAGCATCGCCACCTCGCCGTGCTCGAGCGTGTGGCGCAGATGAGCCGGTGGCAAAAGCCGGCCGCCAGGGGAATTCACCGGGGTATTGCCGTGGTCGCCAGTTACGGCAGCGTGGTGGCGCAGGTGGTGGAGCTGCGCCTGCAAAACGAGGTGCCCAAAGTCGAAAGGGTTTACGTGGCAATCGACTGCGGTCGCGCCATCAATCCGGATTCCGTGGTGGCACAGATGCAGGGATCGGTGGTGGAGGCACTGGCGGCGGCCCTGCGCCACCAGGTGCCGATTGCCGACGGCCGCGCCCAGCGATCAAATTTTCACGACTATCAACCGCTGCGCATCGACGAAATGCCGGCTGTTGAAGTCGAGATCGTCAATACCGGTGCGCCGCTTGGCGGCGTTGGCGAACCGGGCCTGCCGCCGCTGGCCGCAGCGCTTGCCAATGCCGTTCACAGTGCTACCGGCAAACGCATTCGCAAATTGCCGGTACTGGACGAAGGCCGCTTGGCTATCTGACGGGCCAGATATCGATGCCGAGACCGGTCACTCGGTGTGAAATACCGATTTATTTAATTAAAATCAATAGATTAAGTTTAATATTTAATATAGTTTCTAAGTTTTTGTGACACGCATCCCAGGCGAAAAAAAAGGCGCCGCTGTACCCGCCGGGGAGCGGTACAGCACGCCTTACAAGTACCCGAAGTAAACTTTACTGCCTGTCAAAAACTAGAAATAACATTAATTAAAACTTTTATCTCACTGATTTATATGGATTTAATATATTAAAATCGCAGACCCACCGAGAGCCGCAATGTCCTCGGCTCGAGCACGTGGTAGTGAATATCATTGGTTCCGGCAATCGTGGTCTCGCCGCGCAGCCGCGACTGGTAGAAGTAGTCGATATCGTGATCGTCGCTGTCGAGCAGATTCAATAAGTCTGCCCGCACCGTCCAGTTGTCCCGCCGGTAGCCGGCGCGCAGGCTGACCAGCGTGCTGGAATCCGACTCCACTGAGCCGTCTTCCAGCAAAGGCCGCTCGCCGAAATAGCGCAGTCGCAAACTGCCAAACCAGCCGCTGGCCAGATTCGCGCTGATACCCGCCTGCAGCACCTGTTCGATGGCACCGGGAATTTCATCACCCTCCGCTGCCGAGTCGGAGAATTCGGCGTCGGTATAGGCGTATTCCATATCCAGGGTCCAGTGGTCGGTCAGGCGATAATAAGCGGTAAACTCCAGGCCCTGGCGCTCCGACTCGCGGCTGGCTTCGGTATTGCCGGCGTCGCCGACAAACAGCAGCTCGCTGTCCAGTTCCAGGTACCACAAGGCGATGGAGGTGTTGAGACGCTCATTCCAGAACCCCCGCAGGCCCACTTCATAACCCAGTGAAGCCACCAGCGGGTCGACGCTATCCACGGCGGCGCCGTCGGCCGGGTCCACCCGAATGGTGGTGCCGCGCGCATCGTTGGAGTGAAAACCCTCCCCCGCTGATACATAGGCTTCCCACTCCTTGTTAAAGGCGTAGATCAGGCTGCCCTTGAGCGATACCAGGTTGTCGTCTGCAGTGCCGCCGTTGGTGCTCAGGTCAATGCCATTGGTATTGACCCCGATGCGGCTGTCGACATCGAAATCAAAGTAGTCGTAGCGCAGGCCGATTACGCTGCGCCACTGATCGGACCAGGCCAACTGGTTTTCCCAGTACAGGCCGGTACTCAGCTGGTCGACTTCATCGCTGCGAACGGCGCCGCTGCGCTGCCGCGCGGCGCTGCGGTAAAGTCCGACCTCGTCGATGACATCGTAGCGCAGTTCGGCGCCGATGCGGTTTTCCATCGCCATGCCCGCCAGCTGCCCGCTGAACAGGTAACTGGCGCGGCCGCCGTAGATCCAGCGGTCGTCCACCTGCTCGAATTGATCGCCGTCAACCCGATCATCGAGAAAATAGGTGAAGTTGGACCACAGATTGAGGTCGTAATTGATGGCGTAGGCGGAAATCTGCAGATCGCCGCGCTGCCAGCTGCCGCTGAAGCTGTAGCGGCTGGACTCGCCACCGAGGGTATCGTCGATGGAACCCAGCTCATCGATCAGGCCGTTGCGTACGGCGCGCAGTGGAATCTGGTCGGCGCTGTTCCAGCTGTTGTCGTAGCCCATGAAACTCAGGCTCAGCTGCCCGCCACCCAGTTCGCGCCGGTGTTTCAGCAGCACATTGATTTTTTCCAGGTCCTCTTCGATATCCGTCCAGGGGCCGTCATAGCGGTTGGCCTCCAGCGCATAAAGCCAGTCGCCCCCGCCGGCTTCGATGCTGTCCAGCGCCGCGGCGCGATAGAAGGCATCCTCACCGGCGCTGAACTCGAGCAGACCGCGGTCGACGGCGGAGGCGGTATTTATTTCGGCGCTGCCGGCACCACTGAAATCGCCCACATCGGCGTAGTAGGCGCCTTTCTTGTAAGCGATACTGGCGACCGCCTCGGGGATGATGAAATTGAGGTCGGTATAACCCTGACCGTGCCCGTGAGTGCGCATATTGACCGGCATGCCGTCGACAAAAGTGGCAAAGTCGGTGCCGTGGTCGAGGTTGAAACCGCGCAGAAAATACTGGTTGGCCTTGCCGGTGCCGCTGTGCTGGGTAACCACCAGGCCGGGCACCAGCTCAAGAATCTCACCGGTGCGCAGCAGCGGGCGCAGTTCGATTTCATGCTGCCCGACCAGCCCCTGGGAGGCGGACATGGCCTCGCCCACCAGGTTCGTCTGCCGCCCTTCGACGGTGACGGTTTCAATGCCTTCGCTGTCGACTGCAGCCTGGGCGAAACCGCCGCCGGCCGCAAGCGACAAGCCGAGCATAAAAGAATGTTTCATGTACTCCCCCGGGAACGGTTGTATGACGATTGAGTTACCGTAATAAAACAATCATCGAGTTTTTTTAAACTTTTCAGTTATCCGTTACAATTGCTCAAGCCTACGTGGTATCGAATAATGAAAACAATCGCAAACGTAACACGCTGCGCAAACATCGATAAGGGATCGGTTTTACGTGGCCGCTAAAACGGATGGTAGAAACAGCGGTCTGACAGGCTGGCTCGGCGTCAAGCGCCCCGCCGCCCGCATTCCGGCGCTGGGCGGCCGGGAGCTGGCGGTGCTGGAGATTTTATGGCGTCGCGGGCAGGTGTCGGCGCAACAGGTGCTGGAGCAGATGTCCGAGCCCTCGCTGGCGCTGAGCACCGTGCAGAGCACACTGGAACGGCTGCATCGCAAAGATCTGGTCTCGCGGGCCAAGCTCGGTCGCGCCTATTACTATCGGGCGACACTGGCCAAAAGCGATATGATCAGTAATCTGCTGCGCGATATTGCCCAGGAGATTACCGGCGGTGACATGGCGCCGATGATTTCCGGTTTCATGGGGTATATTTCCGGCGAGGCACCGGGAATGGAACCGGAGCTGGCCCAGGCATTGCACGGGCACAGGCGAGGTGCTGGAGCAAAAGGGGCTAAAGGCTCTGCTGATGATTGAACTGGCCCGTCTGCTGACAGAGGTCTGTCTGGCCTGGTTAATGATAACGCTGGCCGCCTCCTGGTTGTCAGCGGCGGCGTATCCTTTGCAGCGCCTGGCAGTCCGCGCTTATAAGCCCGCCACACGGGCATTTGGCGCTCTGGTCTATGCCATGCTGGCGCCTGTGGCGGCCGCCCTGGTACTGGTGCTGCTGATGCAGCCGCAGCTCTCCAGCGCGCTGCTGCCCAGCCACTGCCACGACCAGGTCTGCGGGCCCCACGCGCCGGACATCGAGGCCACTTCGCTGCTGGGCAGCGCACTGGTTTCCATCGCCACGCTGGCGGTCATCACCCTGCTGTTCATGCTCTACCGCAATCTGCAGTGGGGGCGCCGGCGCATCCTGGCGCTGGATGCCATATCGGAGCGACCCGCCGGCGACCACACATACCGGGTTGTCGACAGCCCGGCACTGCTGGCCTGGTGTGGTGGCCTGTGGCGACCACAGATCTATTTATCGCGCGGGCTGCTGTCGCGGCTCGACGGTGAGCAACTGCAGGTGGTATTGGCCCACGAGCGCGCCCATGCAGCCCGCCGGGACAACCTGCAGAGAACCGTACTCTTTTGGGCGACTTTTTTCTGGCCCGCGGCTCTGAGAACAAGAATTCGGCGGGACTTTGCCAGCGCCAGCGAGCAGGTCTGCGATCTGGCCGCCGTTCGCCAGGTCGGCAGTGTGCCCCCGGTCGAATCCGTCATTGCACTGCTCAGCGGTTATAGCAATCAGCAGCCCCGTACCCATGGCGCCACATTCGCCACACCTCAGCACCGCGACCGGCTGCAGGCGCTGAGGAACGTGGCGGACAAGCGAGGTATGGCCGCAGGCAGCTGGCTGCTGATTGTGCTGCTCTGGGTTACCCAGGTCGCGGTGCTCACCAGAGTCGCCCACCCGGCATTGGAATGGGTTACCTGATAAACCCCGCGCAGCGGTCCGGCAGTGCTTTCAGTCGAGCTGCGCCTGCAGAGCATGGCTAACCCGCTCGAGAGCGGCAGACATCATCGACTCTACCAGATCTGCGGGTAGCCCCAGCGACTGCAGCGACTGGGAGTGCATAATACCGCAGGCCCCGTGCAGCACCGACCAGACAAACAGCGCGTCGTGGTCACTGCGTTCGGCCGCATCGGCACGCGCGCTGGCGCGATGGAGGCGCCTGATGCCGGCCTGCAACAGGGCAAATGCATGGCGGGCGTTTTTCATCATATCGGGGTGTTGTGCCGGGTCGGGCATGGCGTTGCCAAACATCAGTTCGTACTGCAGTGGATGGGTCAGGGCGTATTCGATATAGGCGCGCCCCATGGCCTCCAGATCCGTGTGCGCATCGCTGCTGCGCGGCCGGGCCTCCAGGTGTTCGGCAAACGCCGTATAAGCCCGGCTTACTATCTCGGCAAGAATATGGTCGCGGCTGCGGAAGTGTTTATAGGGGGCCTGGTGCGAAACGCCGAGCCTGCGCGCCACCTCGCGCAGGCTCAGGCTTTGAATACCGTGTTTGCCGACAATTGCCAGCGCCTCTTGAATGCACGCTTCACGCAAATCACCGCTTCGTTTATCACTTTTTTTGCTGGCCGCCATGGCGCCATCCTAGTGCGGCGACACAAAGCCGTCAAGCTGCCCGTTTGCACACGGGAAATGCGGCGCTAGGGCTGGCGGTAACCTGCATTGTTGACATGCAGCAGCTCGAGTGCGCGCTCCCAGCTCAACGGCAGTTCTTCCCGCTGCAGCTCAACTCGCGCGAAGTGGGCCGCCGTCAGTGCCGCTGCCGCGCTGCCGATTGCCCGCTGATGGGCATCGCTGTTGATGAAAGCCTTTACGCTGCTTTCGTCAGCCCACACCGTCATCGTCCACGCTTCATTGCCAAACAGCTGTCTGCGCATGGAATAGGCAACGAAACCCGGGCGCTGTTGCAACGAGGCTTCCACCCGTCTTACGTGCGTCCAGAAAGTCGAGCGCAGGCGGCGGTCTTTCGCCAATACGGCATGGGTTATCGAAACGTACACCGTATCACCGCCATCGAGGATCACGCCGCGGTCCGTATCGTAACCACTGCCCCGAAAAGGTGTCGAGATGGAACAGCCGGACAATGCCAGGGCAGAGACAACGGCAACGACAGCGCGCATTCGAGTTAACATGGTCAATCACCTGGCGGAAACGTTTGCTTTGTTTTGGTGTTTTGTCATGCCGTTCATGACTTGCTGCATGATCAGTGTGCGCCCCCAGCGCGGCAGTTTAAGCAGGGTTTCCAGCAGCTTGGACAGCCAGCCCGGCCGCACGGTGGTGCGCTTACCCAGCGCCCCGAGCGTTGCCGCCGCAACCACCTGCGGCTGCAGTGCCATGCCCAGGTGCATATTCGCGCGCCTGGCGAAGCCACTGTGTATCGGCCCGGGCGCGCAGGCGATAATGTCGACACCGTGGGGCGCCAGCTCGGCGCGCAGGCCCTCAGCCAGGGTCTGGACATATGCTTTGGTGGCGGCATAGTTGGCCGCGCGCGGCACGCCCTGGAAAGCGACGATGGAACTCATCAGCACCAGGCCACCGCGACGCCGGGCCACAAACCGCCGGCTGAACTCATGTGTCAAGGCCAGTACGGTCCGGCAGTTCACATCCAGCATTTCCAGCTCCGCCGGCAGCGCCGAGTCGACCAGCTTCCCCGAGCAACCGAAGCCGGCGCAGGCGACCAGCAAGCCGATATCCATCTCGCGGGTGGCATCGATCACCCGCTGCAGTTCGTCGGGCCGACTGAGGTCTGCGCTCAACACCCGGGTTTCTATCCCCCGGGCATCGGCCATCTTTACGGCCAACTGCTCCAGGCGCGAGCGCCGGCGCGCGACCAGAACCAGATTGAATCCAGTGTCTGCCAGACTCTGCGCAAACGCCTTGCCGATGCCGTCAGAGGCACCGGTGACCAGTGCCCAGGGGCCGTATTTCGACAGCCTGTCCCGCTGTTTCACCACAAATTCTCCGCCTTTGCCCGCTCGCAACCACTGTCAATCGCAGGGGGCCTTGCCCTTGTCAATGGAGTAGACAGTGTCAACTACAATGAGGGTATGGTGAGGAAAAAAGTAGGCGGTGTCAACCTGAAGTTTACCCAAACAGCTGCCGCCCTGCGCCGCTGTCTTGTGGCACTTGTGGCGGCGGGCAGGTGCAGTGCACCCGGGCAGGCGCCGGCGGCGCCGCAGCATGCCGGCTACCGGGGCGTTGGAACTCGCCGACTGCCGCCCATTCTGCGGGTTCCCGGACAGCGGCCGGTACTGCCCCCGAACAGGCCGCCCGGGCAGGCCGCTCAAGCAGGCCGCTCAAGCAGGCCGCTCAAGCAGGCCGCAGAGTATCAGAGCGGCTTGGTAGCGCCAAAGAATGCCACTGTGGCGATACCAATCCAGTAAAGGTAGGCCAGACTGCGGCCGGTGCGGATGGATTTCTCCAGCGTTGCCTCCAGTACCGGGTCCTCCTTTTCGTCCAGGCGCCGAAAAATGACCGTCCACTCGCGCATGATAAAACGCAGTTTCAAACCGATAACCAGCAGCAGCGCGAAGATAAGCACCTTGATCGAAAACCACTTCTGCCCCACTTCCGCGTTGAACGGCCCGTAACCCAGCAGGGAGCTGATACTGCCGAGCAATAACAGCGGGATCACCACAAAGCGGATCGCCTCGTCAAATCGGGTCAGGCGGATACCGCGGTCGGTTTCGCGGTGGATAAACGCCGCCCAGCACAGTCCCAGCCAAGCGGCAAACAACAGCCACATCACTGTCAGATAGCTGCCGCCAAAGGGCTGTACGCCCCACAAGGTGCCCATATGCAGCCCCAGCGGCAGCAACAGAATTATCCCGGTGCGGGCGAGGATATCGATGCGATAAGCCGTCTCCATATGGCGGCGTCGCTCGGCCAGGGAGAGTTTGCGGTTGACCACGTTGTAGGAGGTCTGAAACACGCCCCACTCGCCGCCAAGCCAGTAGACCATGGCGATAATATGCAACCACCGCAGCACAGCCAGCTCTGTGATACCCATAGGTGCTCTCCTTATTCAGTGTCCAGTGATGACATTGCCAGCTTAGCGCCGCTAGGCGGTTGCGGCTTTAACATTTGTCAAATGGCGATTGTCATGCGACAGCCGCGCAGCTGCCGGCGCCCGGTTGGACTGCTCCGCCAGTGCGCTCCGCTGAGCTCGGCCCGCACCGGAATTCAACACGCCCGCTCAGGGCTCTACTGCTGTCAGACCGGCCTGCATCCAGCGCAGGTTCATACCCAGGCGCTTCGAACCCACTTCCGACCAGATATAGCTGAGAGTCTTGCCGCTGGCGTCCTCGATCAGGCCGAGTTTGAGGATCGGTTGGCGGGTATTCTGGTAAGTCAAGCGCGCCAGCTGTATCGAATAGCCGGTTTTGCCGCCTTCGGCATCGATAATCGGCACGATCTGGCCCTCGTTGTGAATGCTGAACTGCTGCATAAAGATCCAGTCTTTCTCATCTGCAGCGGCGTCGATACGCCGGCGCTGCAGCCCCATCCAGCCGGTGAAATAACGCACCTTGCGATTTTTATGCGGGGTGTCGCGGCCGAATATCTTGTTGCCCCCGGCATCGAAGGCCTTGTCGGCAATCCAGATTTCCGTGTCGGTCAGGCGCAGTTTGTCGGTGATGTAAAGGGTTTTGTTCAGACGCGGCGAATGAAAATGGCAGGCTTGCTCTTTCATATGGCCGTCGAAATGCCGGCCGTTGTACTGCCAGTACACCTCGCAGCCGGGTACCGCGTACAGCGCTGCCGCGGTGAGTTCCCGCGCCAGCTGCGGTTCGCGGTCGATATACCGGTAGCGCTGCGCGTCGTGAAAACTGTAGATGGTAAGCTGAATGGCGTTTTCCTGTGTATTCTTACTGAAATGATAGAGCCGCTGGCGATAGACCTTCTCGTAATCGCCATCGGTATACTGTTTGACAAAATAGGTGTACTCGCCGATGGCGGGTGCCTGCACGGGCATGAAAATATGGTGGATATGCTCGTGCAGTGCATCGCCCTCGAGGCCGTCAGTGCGCTGTTGCCAGACCTGTTCGTGGTTGTCGTACTCGCCGCCAAACCAGTTGATAAAGCGTGCAAAATCCCCATCCAGCCGGCTTGCCCCTATCTCTGCTCTGTCCACCGGGCTACTGCAGCCGGCGCCGGCCAGCACCGCCGCCATCGCTACCGAGAAGACTGCCAGTCTCATCGCCGCCCCCGCTTTTTTACCGCCGGATTGAATTTATCGACTGAGACAGTACAATAAAATTTATTGTTATGTCTATAGATCATTTTATATAAAAGGTGAAAATGTGTATTTCCTGGTTATCTGCCGCGATGCGCACGGCAGCGGTCCATTGCGCCGGCTTCATTTACAGGCCCATCTCGACTACGTTGAAAGCATCATGCAGCGCATCGCCGTAGCCGGGCCCGTTGCCGATAACGGTAGCGACGAGAAGGGCGAGTATCGGGCCAGTTGCTTCATCTATCGAGCCGACAGCGCCGCCGAGGCACGGCAATTATTGTTAGAAGATCCCTATTACTGCGCCGGGATCTACGCCAGTTACACTGTTGAAGCATTCAAAGCGGTCGCCGGTACTTGGGTCGGGGGCCGAAACTGGTAGCTGACGGTAATGACTATGGACACCACCACCGTACTGATCACACTGATCTGCTATAAGGCGCTGCTGCTTGCCATCGGCCTGTGGGCGCAGCGCCGCACCCACAGTACCGAGGATTTCTTTCTCGGCGGGCGCGGCCTGGGGCCGGTGGTGGCGGCAGTCAGTTACTCTGCCAGCGCCGCCTCGGCCTGGACGCTGCTGGGTGTCAGCGGTGTTACCTATGTGATCGGCATTTCGGCGCTGTGGATTGTGGCCGGTGCGGTGCTCGGGTGTGCCATCGCCTGGCTGTGGATCGCGCCGCGCCTGCGCCGCTACAGCCGCCGCCACCGCCTGCTCACCCTGACCGAGTTCCTGGCCCACCGCAGTGAACCGCGGGCGGCGCGTCGCATTATCGTCTTTGCCTCACTGGTCATCGTCACCTCGTTTATCTTTTACGTTGCCGCCCAGTTCCAGGGCGCCGGCAACGCCTTTGTCGCCAGCTTCGCTATCGGGCTCACCGAGGCGGTGGTGCTGGGCGGCGTCATCATCATGGCCTACACCCTGCTGGGAGGATTTTGGGCAGTGAGTGTCACCGATACCCTGCAGGGTCTGCTGATGGCGGCAGCGGCAGTAGTGCTGCCGATCACCGCCTGGTTTGCCATCGGTGGCTGGGCGGGTTTTGTCGACGGGCTGGCGGCGGTGGCGACACCCGAGCAGCTGGCCCTGACCGGTGGCAATGCCGGCCTGCTGGCACTGGGCGTTATCGCCGGCAATATGGCCATCGGCATCGGCACCTTCGGCCAGCCTCATCTGCTGGCGCGCTTTATGGCACTGCGCGATGAAAAGGCCATGCGCAAGGCGCAGATCATCGCCATCGGCTGGTACGCGCTGGTATTTTGCGGCATGTTTTTTCTCGGCCTGGCGGGCCGCATTCTGATACCGGCGATCGACAACCCGGAAAACATTTTCTTTGAGCTGACCGCCACCCTGTTCCCTCCCCTGCTGGGCGCGATCCTGCTGGCCGCAGTGCTGTCGGCGATCATGTCTACAGCCGACAGTATGCTGCTGGTGGCCGCCGCCAGCGTCTCCCACGATCTCGGTTACGGCCGCCGTTTCCGCGGCCGCGAGCTGCTGATATCGCGGCTGGTTATCGCCCTGCTGTGCCTGATAGCCGCTGTTGTGGCGGTGGCGCTGCCGGCGAGTATTTTTCAGCGCGTGCTGTTTGCCTGGATCGCGATCGGCTCGGCCTTCGGCCCGCTGGTGTTTGCGCGACTGGCGGGCATGGCGGTGGCGCCGCGCGCGGCCATGGCCTCCATGGTCTGCGGCTTCGGGCTGGCGCTGCTGTTCTATCTGCTGCCGGATACACCGGGGGATGTGCTCGAGCGGCTGGTGCCCTTTATCAGCGCCATGCTGGTGCTGTTGTTATACAAGCAACTGTTATACAAGCAACGAGAAACCAAACCATGACTGCCTACGACCTGATGTTATTGATACATATTCTGCTCTTCTGCTACTGGCTCGGTGGCGATGTCGGTGTTTTTTATGCCAGCGGCTTTGTGGTCGATCCGAAGCTCAGCCGCGACAGCCGCCTGGTGGCTGCGCGTATCATGCTGGGCTGCGACCTGATTCCGAAGATCTGTATGAGCCTGATGCTGACAGTGGGCGGTATTCTGAGCGAATTCATGGGTGTCGAGCACCCGCTGTGGCAGATGTTTGCCATCGTGTTGCTGGGCCCGGTATGGCTGACTGTGGTGCTGGTGCTGCATTTTCAACACAGCGCCGCATTCATACCGACGTTAACGCGTATCGATTTCTATTTCCGCTGGCTGATCATCGCCGCCGTTGTCAGCTCCACGCTATATTCGCTGACCGCGGGCCGACTGGCTGAAGTGCCGTGGCTGGCGGCCAAACTGCTGGCGTTTGCCCTGCTGGTGTTTTGCGGCTTGATGATTCGTATCAACCTCAAGGGTTTCGGCGCCAGCTACGCCAAACTGCTCAAGGACGACTGCGACGATACGGACAATCAAATCATGATCCGCAGCCTGGCGCGGGTAAAGCCCTGGGTGATCGCTATCTGGATAGTGCTGGTTGTTGCCGCGGCGCTGGGTATTGCCAAGCCAGGTGGTTAACCGCTGTGTCGTGACAACTCAATCGAGTTTTACTTTCACTACAGCTTTACCCATATTCTCCCCGCGCATCAGCCGGCAAAAAGCAGCGGGAGCCGCCGCCAGCCCCGTGGCAATATCCTCGCGCATTTTTAAACGGCCGTCGCGCACATAGGGCAGGCAGGCGGCAATAAACTCGTCGCGGCGCGGTTCGAAATCGTAAACCACCAGGCCGTAGACGGTGGCGCGGGCGCGAATCCACAGGCCGGGGGGCGGGCCGCCGCCGCGGCTTGCGCTGTTGTACTCGGCCATCAGGCCGCAGAGAATAACCCGCGCGCCCTGCGCCAGTCTTTCCGAGGCCGTTTGCAGCATTGCACCGCCCACCAGGTCGAAAAAGATATCGATACCCTGCGGGCACAAAGCATCCAGGCGCCCGGCAATATTTTCACGGCGGCGATTGATACAGGCGTCGTAACCCAGTTCCTCGACCGCATAAGCGCACTTCTCGTCGGAGCCGGCAATGCCGATGACCCTGCAGCCGTGAACCTTCGCCAGCTGCCCGGCGGTAGCGCCGACCCCGCCGATGGCCGCCGGAATCACCACCACATCGCCGGCCCTGGGCTGCGCCTGCCAGATCAGGCCGGCATAAGCCGTCAGCCCCGGCATCCCCAGCACCGACAGTGCATAGGACACCGGCTCGATATCGGCAGATACCCTGTGCAGTTCACTCGCCTCGTGCACCGAGTACTGCTGCCAGCCGGCAAAACAGCGCACAGTGTCGCCGGGTGCAAAATCGGGGTGACGGGACTGCAGCACACGGCTTACTGCCTCACCGCGCAGCAAATCGCCCGGTTTGACGCTACCGGACATATGCCGGCCGGCGATCTGGCTGCGCATATACGGGTCCAGCGACAGGTAGTGTGTCTCACATAATACCTGTCCCTGCGCCGCCTCGGGCCGCGCTGCCTCGACCACGGCAAAGTCGTCCTCCTGCGGTATACCTTCGGGAGTGCCGGCCAGCTGTATCTGCATATTATCGTTCATGGCTTTCTCACTGCTCGTTCGCTGTTTTGGCTCGCGGTTTTTTCCGTGCCCGCCGCGGCATCGAGAATCTTATTGATCTCGATCCAGTAGCCGTTGGGGTCGCGCACCATCGACTGTATCACAGCGATGGTGCCGCCGCCGGCGCGCGGGTATTCGATACGCTCGGGCTCGTCTATCACCTGCAGGCCGGGCACCGCCGCCACTCTGGGCCAGATCTGTTCGAGATTGGCGGCATTGATCACCACAATCGGATCGCCGGGCACCGGTACATCGAAACGCTCTTTGTGCTCGGGCTTGAGCGGCGCGAAGTACTGCAGCAGACCCAGCACGCCGATAAAATCGTCGTTGGCGCGCAGCAGTACCAGCCGGCGTTTTTTGTAGCCGGCGGGCTCGGCCGGGTCGCCGGCCTCCAGCACCTGGTCGTAAACGACCTGCATACCGAGCGCGTCGCGATAAAGCGCCAGGGAGGTATCGGCATCCTTGACAATAAACGTGGTGCGGCGCACATCCACCGGTATACGCTGTGCTTCGGGCAGGGGCGCCGCGCCAGCGGCAGACGCCAGCAGCGCGACAAAAAACGTGAGCAGTATTTTCTTCATCGCCTCAATCCCGCTGCAGGCTTACCAACTCATAGTGAGTCTGCATATAGCCGCCGGCGCCGGCGCGCAATAAAATATAGTCATCATCGGCGGTACACCAGACATCGTAGGGCGGATGTTCCTCCGGCAGATTGCCGGCGGTATCGGTGACCTGAAAATGGCGCGCGGCAAAGGTGCCGGCCTCTACCGTAATGGTCTCCGCGCCGACATAGACCAGACCAAAGCCGGTGGGGAACAACTGCGGGCCGCTGGCGCCGCGGTGATCCGGCGAGGTCAGAAACAGATCCGACTGCATCTGTTTGCCGGGTCCTTGACGCAAATCGTAGAGCCGCATCAGCAGCGCATCGCCGGCGATGGGGTGGGCCTGCAGCCAGCGCGCCGGCCGCTGCAGCGCCAGGCGCTGGCTGATACGGCCGTCGCGCCAGTTGTAACTGTCGCATTCGGCGCTGTGCTCGCTGAAGCGCATCCAGCCGCTGCCCTCGAAGCGGTCGCCAACGCTGAGGCGCACGCTGCAGTCGACAGGGGCGGCGCTGGCATGCTGCAGGGACAGGCACACATCGCGCACCACATTGGGTGCGTCGTCGATCTCACAGTGGGCCAGCAGCACATCGACACCGTCGGCCTGCTGCGTCAGGCTGAAGTATTCGCGCCCGCGCTCGCGGTCCATCGACGCCGGTTTTTTACTGGTATAGAGAATCTCTCCACGAATAGTGCGGTG
>JANQMH010000004.1 GCA_028280195.1 Exilibacterium sp. | reverse complement strand
ATGACCAAACTACGCTCCTCGCGTCGGGATGCCGCACCACTAGATTGGCGCTTTGTCAGGCGCAACAGAGCCAACTCAATGAGTGTCAACAGGCCCTAGTATAGATAAAGTTAGTGTAAATGCAGGTAGCATAAATAAAGGTCGCGCAAACGAGGCCGGATAACTGTATGGGGGGTGAGTTTTGTCACTGCTGGTTTTTGGTCTGCTGATATTTATCGCTATCCATCTGGTCCCCTCGGCGCCGGGCCTGCGTACCTCGTTATTGGCCAGGTTGGGCCCGGTTGCCTACAAGGTGCTGTTCAGCCTGCTCTCTCTGGCGGGGCTCATCATGATTGTCAACGGCCTGAAAGGGGCGCCCTTCGAGCCGCTTTACCAGCCGCCGGACTGGGGCCGCCACCTGGCGATGTTATTGATGCTGCCGGCTGTTTACCTGTTTCTCTCCAATTCCGCGCTGCCAGTCCACTCTTTCGCGCAGACAGTTACCGCCCATCCGGTCAACTGGAGCGTTATCTTGTGGTCATGCAGCCATCTGCTGGCCAACGGCGATCTCGCCCACGTGCTGTTGTTTGCCTCCCTGGGCCTGTTTGCCGTTATCAGCATTGTCACCGGCAATGCCCGCGGCCTCAAGCCCAGGCAGGAACGACCCTCCGCCGTTAAGGAAGTGGCCATGGTTGTTGTCGCCCTGTTGGTCTATGTCGGCCTGTTTGGCGGCCACCGCTTTTTTACCGGTATGCCGCTGGTCTGATAGCAGCCGGCGGCCTCAGGTGCGCCGGCTTGCGGCGCTCGGCAAATCTGCCAGCCTCTGCATTTCCGGTGTCTTCAGCAGGTCGGGGTGCGCCAGGTAGTCGAGCAGCATATCGGTGAGGTCAAAGCCCCAGAAAAGCTGTGTGCCGATAGCAAATGTGGGCACGCCGTAGACACCTCGTTGAATCGCCGCTTGAGTACCCTGGCGCAGGGCGTTCTTTACTGCCGGGTCGCCGATCAGGGCAGCTGGGTTATCGACACCCAATTTCCGGCACAGTTTGGCAAAGCCCCCCTCGCTCTGGGTGTCGCCGCCATCCCGCCAGATATGGTCGAAGATCGTGCCGATTACCTCCCGGCTGTTACCCAGCGCCATTGACAGCCGCAGTGCACTGAGCGGATTAAAAGGGTGCGCCGGTGGCGCCCGGAACGGCAGTCCCAGCCGTTTGGCGAGCCACTGGCAGTGTTGATAGGTTTGTATACGCTTGGCCGGGATCTCGGCGGGGCCCTTTTGGCCCCAGTGCTGCAGCAGCCCCGCCAGCAGAACCGGCTGCATATGGATATCGATATTGTCCGGCAGCCGGTGCAGATGTTTAAACTGAAAGTAGGCAAATGGCGAGATAAAATCGAAGTACCAGTCAGCCTTGCGCGACATGCCGTAGTTCCCGATGGTTGAGATAATGACAGTAACCGGAAGCAGCTTCTCAGCAGTATGGGCAAAGAATAAATGGCCGGTTTGCGTTAGGCAAGCCTTACATGGGAGCGGTTTTCGCTGTGACATTACAGTCTGTCAAGGCGCCCTCCATCCTTGAGTTCCACCGGAGCGATGACTACCGGCAGCTGTTGTGCAGGCATGGGTATGTCGCTGCTGCTGTCTTGTGGTCATACGGAGGTAAAACAGCGGCAGTAGATAAACGATGGATCTTTCTGCTGCTTATCGATATGGACACCAACAGTGGGGACAGCTTTTACAGCACTTATTCGATACCGATTAACTTGTGTTTCTTCGCACTGATTGTGATCGCTGGCTCATTTCTGGAAGGTATCAACACCCTTTTGTTTGATTTCCATGCTTCTTTCCGTACTCGCTGCGCTGTATTTCCGCTACCTCTCGTCGGGCCGGGTGGGCCCGATGCACATATTCAAATATAGATGGTTGACAACGTTGTCTAAATGGTGAATATTTCCGCCAACGTTGTCCTGGCGGGCATGTCAATGTGCTGAGCAGGCGGAGTGGAAAACCTCTGCGGAGTCGTTGCCATCTGTTGCGCCGGCGGCGGCGAATTTTTGCTTCGTTAAGTTTTTACCTGGTCAACAAAATACTTGGTCAATAAAAGGGTGGCACTCGATGAAAGCTATATGGCGAATATGCGTGGTGGCGGGCATTTATTTAGTCTCGGCCGGGGCTGCAGCTGTCAATTGCAGCGGTGTCGCGGCGTGGGACGCGTCGCTTGCCTATGGGGGCGGCTCGCAGGTTTCCCACAATTGTAAAGCCTATCAGGCGTCCTGGTGGACCCGGGGCGATAATCCCGAAACACATTCGGCTCCGTTCCAGGAATGGCGGTTGTTGGGCAGTTGCAGCAGCTGCGGCGGTTCCGGTTCTTCCAGCTCCAGTTCCAGCAGTTCCTCTTCCGGTGGCGGTGCCTGCCCCGCCTGGGTGGCCGGCCGCTATTACAACGTCGCCGATATTGTCAGCTATCAAGGCAGTAACTATGTCGCGGTTCACGCCAACCCGGGCTACAGTCCGGTAATCAGCACCTGGTTCTGGGACCCCACATCGATGGGCTGCAACGGCGGTGGATCGAGTTCTTCCAGTTCCAGCTCGTCCAGTTCCAGCTCCAGCAGCTCCTCTTCAGGCGGTGGATTTTGCCCGGCCTGGGTGGCGGGCCGCCCCTATAATGCCGGCGATATCGTCAGCTATCAGGGCGGTAATTATATCGCGGTGCACGCCAACCCGGGCTACAGCCCGGTAATCAGCACCTGGTTCTGGGACCCTGTAAATACAGGCTGTAACGGCGGTTCGAGTTCATCCAGTTCGAGTTCCAGCTCCTCCTCCTCCTCGTCGGGCGGCTTTATTGTCAGCGAATCCCAGTTCAATACCATGTTCCCGTCGCGCAACCCCTTCTACACCTACCGGGGGCTGGTCGATGCGCTGTCGGCCTATCCGGCGTTTGCGAAAACCGGCAGCATCGATACGCAGAAACGCGAAGCGGCCGCTTTTCTCGCCAATGTCGGCCACGAGACCGGTGACCTTGTTTATATCACCGAAATCAATACCGCCAACCACGACAATTACTGCGATGCCAACTACGCCTTGCGCAATGGCTTTACCGCTAACTGCGACAAGGGCGGTGTGCACTATCAGTACTTCGGTCGCGGGCCGATCCAGTTGAGCTGGAATTTCAATTACGGCGCGGCGGGTGCGGCGCTCGGCATCGACCTGCTGCACAATCCGCACCTGGTTGCACAGAACCCGGCCGTGGCAATGAAAACCGGTATTTGGTATTGGATGACACAGAGCGGCCCCGGCACCATGAGCCCGCACACTGCCATGGTCAGCGGGCGCGGTTTTGGTGAAACCATCCGCAGTATCAACGGCGCGCTGGAATGTAACGGCCGCGCTCCCGCCAAGGTGCAGGCGCGCGTCAATCGCTATATCAACTTTGTACAGATTCTCGGCACCACGGTCGGCCCCGGCAATACCGGGTGTTGACACCGCGGGCCCCCAGGTTCGGGGGCCCGACTTTGGGGACCGTCGGGCGAAGCCGCTGCCTGCGAGTGGGGAAGGCGGGTGACTGACTTCACACTTCGCCAGACATTTGGTTGACAACGTTGTCTTTTTGGGTCTGGTTTTTAACTAACTGCTTATACTTCTAAAGGTAGCAAATGATGAAAAATCTATGGCGAATATCGGCAATTGCAGCCGTTTGCTTGTTATCGAGCCCCGCTTTTGCCGTCGACTGTACGGCGCTCGGGGAGTGGGACAGGGCCGCAGTCTATGTCGGTGGCATGCAGGTGAAACAGCAGTGTGTCGCCTATGAAGCGGCCTGGTGGACACAGGGTAAGGACCCGGCCACCAACTCCGGCCAGTATCTGGAATGGCGGGTACTCGGCAATTGCAGCAGTTGCGGGGGAGGCAGCTCCTCCAGCAGCTCGTCGTCGAGCAGTTCATCGTCCGGTGGCGGCACCTGTCCGGCCAATATTGCGCCGTGGAGTGCCTCGACTGTTTACACCGGCGGCGATCAGGCGATTTACGACAGTGCCGTGTGCCGCGCCCGCTGGTGGACCCAGGGCGAGAATCCGGCTCAGGCGGAGGTCTGGAGCTGCAGTGACTGCAGCGGTTCTTCCTCTTCCAGCTCGTCATCATCCAGTTCTTCGTCCTCCTCCAGCAGCTCGTCGACCAGCAGTTCCTCGAGTTCGTCAAGCTCGTCCAGCGGCGGTTCGGGCCAGCGGCGCTATATCACCTATGCCAGCACCTGGAATACCAGTATTTACGATCTGGATGTCAATAATATTCCGAACTACATCACCAATGTGAACCTGTCATTCGTGCGCCCCAACACGAATTACCAGCGGGGGTCCTATGCGTTTGATCAGCAAGTCGTGGGCTTTGAGTTTGTCGAAGGTGCAACCGGCTTTAGCGGCTCCAACACGTTTAGCCCCACTGAGTCGCAGGACCTGATCAATGCCATTGCCGCACTCGAGGCGCGCGGCACCGAGGTCTGGATTTCCGTCGGTGGCTGGTCGTACAGCCAGGGGACACAGTGGTTGAGCTTCAGCGCCCCCCGCATCGTCGATCTGGCTCTCGACCTGGGGGCCTCCGGCGTCGATATCGATTGGGAATCCAGCCGCTCGCGGTGCAATAAGCAGGATGCCGCCAGCTTCAGCTGCACCGGTGACGCCGAGATCGAGAACATCATTGTCTCGCTCCACAATGAAATCAATCGCCGCGGTGCCGATCTCGGTATTTCCATCGCCGGCTGGTCCACGGGTGCATACTATGTCAAAGGCACGCCGTTTGAAGAGGGCAAAGTACAGTGGGGCTCCCCCTTCGGCGGTACCATGTACAACGCAGTAAAACGCCACGGCGATAAGCTGGACTTTGTCAACCTGATGTCTTACGACGGCGGCAACTATTACGATCCGCGTGAGGGTTTTGCCGCCTACCGGGCTATCTACGATGGCCCGATCAATATGGGTATGCAAATCGCTCCGGAAGGGGCCGGTGGGGCGGTGTTGACACTGCATGCCCCTCCCGGGGTCGAGTGGAATACCGGCTTTCTTACCGGTTCCAATAACGAAGCCTCCAGTTACTACAATGTGGAGACGATGCTCGGTTATGTGAAAAACGCCGGCCAGCCCGGTGACGGTTTCATGCTGTGGCAGCTCTGGAAGCAGCGTGTGCACCTGCCGGCACCGGCGGGCGCCGCCACAGAGAACTCGGCGGGTCGTTATGTCTGTCTCAATCTGCCGCTGGCTGGCGATTGTAATCAGACGATACCCTCGCTGCCCAAACTTTAGTCCCTTGCTCCGCCGGGTTTAAAGTCCCGCTGTAAGCGTTCAGCCCCGGTTTACGGGGCTTGTTTGTCCAGGTCAGTGTTGAGATGCGGCATCCTCGCAGTGGGAAAAAAAGTCGTCAGCTTTCCGCCCCGGTCGTTACGGCCGGGGCCGACACCGCAGCGGGCGAAGCCTGGGTAACGGACCGCGCCTGGATCTGTGGCCTGGTCGGAGCGCTCAGCGTGGTGGCTTGCGCTGTGTGGTTCAATGCCACTCAGGCCCTGCAAAAAGGTGTCAGCGTGCTGGGCCTCCGGCTCAGCGACGAGCCGCTGCAGACACTACTCAGCGCCCTGTTGCTGGTTGCCGCCAGTATGTTGGCGGCGGAACTGATCCGCCTGTATCTGCGCAATCCCCGGGAGTTTATCGTTGTACACCCGTCGCTGAAAAGCGGCGGCTACTTCAGGTTTGTCGGCGAAGCGCTGGCAAACTATCTCGCTTATCTGTTTCTTTTCTGGCTGGTCGTCACTTTTTTTCACTGGGCCGGGGAATATGGATATCAAAGGAATGCGCCGTATTACCGGCCATGGTTCAACTTTCTGGATATGGCTTTCGAAGCCTATCTATGGGCGGGTTTACCTTATGTCTGTATCACCCGTGCGTTGAAGCACGACCCCGCTGCCGATCGGCAAGAGCCGCCGATTCTCGTCATTCGCTTGATTGAGCTTGCCGGCGGCTGGTTTTCACGGAAAAAAAATCTGCCCAGTGCCTTTGAAGAGCGCCATAAAAAAGCTGCCAGGGCGCTGCTGGTGAAATTGTTCTTTACCCCGCTGATGACTGTCTTCTTCGTCGATCAATTTCCGCATCTGGTAAACAATGTCGACTATGTGCTCAATACCATCCCCCGGTTGATCAGCGAGCAACGCTATACCCACCAGCAGTTTAATCAGGACTTTTTCAACATATCGATT
Organism: Exilibacterium sp.; assembly: GCA_028280195.1. Lineage (GTDB taxonomy): Bacteria > Pseudomonadota > Gammaproteobacteria > Pseudomonadales > Cellvibrionaceae > Exilibacterium. Next base: position 10,878 of record JANQMH010000004.1, on the reverse strand, counting down.
TCACTGATATTTTCCATCGATATTGCCCTGGCCTGGTGCGGCTATGTCACCTCGTCGCGCTGGGTCGACAATCAGACGCAGTCGGCAGATCCAAGCCTGCTCGGCTGGGTCGTCTGTCTGTGCTGTTATCCGCCGTTCCAGATGTTTATGGGACTGTACTTTTCCGCGCCGGGCGAGCGCGAGGTTTTGCGTTTCGGCAATCAGTGGCTGGTGACCGCCTTTACCGGCATGATGCTGATGAGCTATCTGGTTTACATGGCCGCGACCATGTGGTTCGGCGTGCGGTTTTCCAATTTAACCCATCGCGGTATTATCCGCACCGGCCCCTATGCCATCGTGCGCCATCCCGCTTACGCCGCCAAGAACTTTGCCTGGTGGTGCGTCATGTTCCCGGCAGTGCTCTACAATATTGCCTACACCGGCATCCATATCGCCATCACCCAAATCCTTGGTTTACTGCTTATGACCTGGTTTTACTATTTGCGGGCAGTGACCGAAGAGCGGCATTTGCGCGCGGATCATCGCTACGACAGCTATTGTCGCCAGGTCAGATATCGTTTTATTCCCGGTTTGATCTAGTGTTCTGATCTAGTCGTGTCCAGTCCTGTAAATATGGCTTCACCAGAGCTTCTCAATTGGTTCCCAGCAAGGCGCCGCCCCGCCCACGAGGAGTTATCTTCGATAACATTCTGTATAGTTATACCTATACACTTTTGATTATTTTGTATAGGTATAGCTTTACGGTTAAAAAAACCGCAGCTCTGATTTATGGAATGATGAATAAGTAAAATTGTAGATGAACCCGACGGCGCAACGCCTCTCGATCCCGATGAGATGGAAGGACCGCCCTTCAGTGTGCTTAACAGATGTCATTGGAACCGCAGTGGTAGGTCCTAACCCGGTCAGGGTCTGGGGTTCGAGACTCTCGCCAGCAGGGATGCTGGCGTGAAGGCTACAGGGACGTATTTACGCCGGGTCTCGAACCCCAGACCCTGACCGGGTTAGGGCCGGGCCGGCCACCGCCGTTGTTTCTTAAAGTCAGCGCCATTAAAGGCAGACCCCTTTACGGAGGCGTTTACCCGTAAACTTCATGGCAGGCTCTTTGGGGATACTTGGAACTGGCGGCGCGATTTCACCATAGGTTGTTAGCGATCCATCCGTTTGCAAATGGGAATGGTCGTCATGCTCGTATCATGGTCGGTGCGGTACTGACTACCGCCATGAATGCAAAGCCTATTGACTGGGCAGGCGGTCATGACCTGCAAGCAATGAGAGGTCATCGCAAAGTGTATATCGAAGCTCTACGGGCAGCCGATCGGGGTGATTATGCCTTGCTGCTGGAGTTTGTCGGTGCCTGACAGTTAACACCGTGGCTGGCCCCACAGCCGCAGTGGCGCTGGTCCTAACCGAGAACGACGTTGATCTTGTGAAAGGCTCCCGGTTCGAAAATTGGTAAAAGGTTACCCTCTATAGTGTGGCCATCCACCTCCATTTTCCGCACACCCCGGCACACGCGGTGCGGATTTTCCACCTGGATTTCCAGATTGGCGCCGCGAAATTTCCGCCGTACGCTAAACCCGGCCACATCTGCGGGAATGCAAGGGTCGATCAGCAGACCGTCGAAAGTCGGCCGTATCCCCAAAATAAACTGTGTGATGGCGTAATAGTTCCAGGCGGCGGTGCCGGTTAGCCAGGAGTTTTTTGCCTGGCCGGGTGTTGCCGCCTCCTTGCCGGCAATCATCTGCGCATAGACATAGGGTTCGGTTTTATGCAACTCAACATAGTCCTCGCGAAACGCCGGAGCCAGCCTGCTGTAGTAGTCGAAGGCGCGGTCGCCATTGCCGACGATGGTTTCAGCAATCATGATCCAGGGATTGCTGTGACAGAAAATACCGCCGTTTTCCTTATAACCCTGGGGATAGGTGGAAATCTCGCCGTATTCAGGGTGATATTCGCTGTAGGCCGGGTAATTGATGACAATGCCATGCTCGAAAGCCAGCAGGCGCTCCACCGAATCGAGGGCCGACTGCGCCCGGCCGTTTTGCAGGCCGATACCCGCCATTACACAAAAGCCCTGGGGCTCGATAAATATCTTGCCCTGACTGTTGTCATTACCGCCGACTTTTTTACCGCCGGCGTCGTAGGCGCGCAGAAACCAGTGGCCGTCCCAGGCGTGCAGTTCGACCGCCGAGACCATGGCATCGATATGTTTTTGCGCGCGCTCGGCTTCACTGTGCTTTTGCAGATGGCGGCACAGCTCGATATATTGTCCGCCGAAGGTGACAAACATACCGGCGATCACAGTCGACTCGGCAACTTTGCCTTCACTGTTTTCCGTGGTCTGAAACGACTCGTTGGGATCCTGGGAAAAGCAGTTCAAATTCAGGCAGTCGTTCCAGTCGGCGCGACCGATCAGCGGCAGGCCGTGCGGCCCCAGATTGTTTACTACATGATCGAACGAAGCGGTGAGGTGGGCAAACAGGCTCTTGGCCTTGCGGATATCGTTATCAAAGGGAACCGACTCATCGAGGATGCCGAAATCGCCGGTCTCCTTGATATAGGCGATGGTGGATTGAATCAGCCAGAGAGGGTCGTCGTTAAAGTTTTTACCGATGGCGGTGTTACCGCGCTTGGTCAGGGGCTGATACTGGTGGTAGGCCGAGCCGTCTTCGAACTGTGTGGCGGCAATATCGAGAATGCGGGCGCGGGCGCGTCCGGGAATCATATGCACGACCCCGAGCAGGTCCTGATTGGAATCGCGAAAGCCCATACCGCGACCTATCCCCGATTCGAAAAACGATGCGCTGCGGGAGAAATTGAATGTTACCATGCACTGGTACTGGTTCCAGATGTTTACCATGCGGTCGAGGCGGCTGTCCCAGCTGCTGGTGGTATAGATCTGCAGCAGCTCAGACCAGTAAGCCCGCAACTGATCCAGGGCGAGCCGGACTTTTTCACCGCTGTCATAGTCGGCTGCCAGCTGTCGGGCGGCGGTCTTATTCAGCGTTTTATCCGCCGCCCATTTTTCCTGCTGGGGGTTTTCGACATATCCCAGTATAAATATGTACTCTTTTATTTCCCCCGGCTTGAGTTCGATCTCGATAAAATGTGAAGCAATGGGTGACCAGCCGTGAGCGATACTGTTGCCCGGCCGCCCACGAGTGACCGCATCGGGGGCGTCGAAACCGTTGTACAGACCGGTAAAAACGTCCCTGTCGGTATCGAAGCCCCGAATGTCAGTATTGGCCGAATAGAATGCATAGTGATTGCGGCGTTCCCGGTATTCGGTTTTATGGTAGATCGTCGAGCCGTCGACTTCCACCTCGCCGGTGGAGAGGTTGCGCTGAAAGTTGCTCATATCGTCCTCGGCGTTCCACAGGCACCATTCCACCAGAGAATACAGCTGCAGTTTTTTAACAACTGACGATCGATTGGTCAGTCGCAGTCGCTGGACTTCGGCATTGGTATTGAGCGGGACGAAGAATGTCAGGTCGCAGGCCAGTTGGTTTTTACTGCTCTGGAAGCGGGTATACCCCAGCCCGTGGCGGCAGCGATAGTCGTCCAGCGGCGTTTTTGCCGGCTTCCAACTCGGCGACCAGATACAGCCGGCGTCGCGGATGTAAAAATACTTGCCGCCGCTGTCGACCGGCACATCGTTGTAGCGATAGCGGGTCAGGCGGCGAAACTTGGCGTCTTTGTAGAAGGTATACCCGCCTGCGGTGTTCGATATCAGGGAGTAGAAGCCGTCGTTGCCCAGGTAGTTAATCCAGGGGTAGGGGGTTTTCGGATCGGTGATAATGTATTCCATGTCATTATCATCGAAACGGCCGAATTTAGTTTGTTTACTTTGCGGTTTCTTTGGCATTTTGTTCAAAATAATACATCTCATCCTGGCGGCCAGTAGCGGAAGACGATACCGGTGTTTCAGTGGCTTCGTTTTCCAGGTTGTCGTACCAGCTCTTTTTCAGAAACACCGCACAGGCAACCAGGATACTGGCAGTGGCGATAACGGAATGGGATTCGCGCACAATGATAAATATCGGCAGGGCCACCAGGGTGGTTTGCGCAATAACCCCGACTAGCACATTGACCATGTCGCGCCTGAAATGGGTATTGGCCTGAAAGTCGGGCTGTTCGGCCAGCACTTTGCGGTGGATGGGCTGCCAGAAACCCCAGGGCCTCACTGTGCGGTAGAAGTGTTTTAACACTTCCTCATCATCGGGCTCGGTGCTCAAGCTGGTGACAATACAGACAGTGCCGGAAAACAGCAGCAGCAGGGGAAACAGATACAGGGGTAGAATATCAGCAGCCACATTCGGCAACAGACCGGCGAAAAGCGCCGGAAACGACAGCGCGCCGATGATCCCGGCGGCCATTCCCCAGAAAAAACCGAAGCCGTTGAGGCGCCACCAGTACCATTTCAGCACATTGGAAACCACGTAACCGCCCCACAGCCCGGACACCAGCCACAGCAGCACGCTGTTGATACTCTCAACAAAGAAGCCAATGGAGGTACTCACCAGTACCACCATGAATGAAACCAGGTAGCTGGCGTAGATCAGGCGTTTGTCGCTGGCCTCGGGGTTGATATAGCGCTTATAGATATCGTTGACCAGATAGGCGGGGGCGGCGTTGACAGTGGAGGCGAAAGTCGAGATAAAAGCCGCCAGCAGCCCTGCCAGCAGCAGGCCGAGAATGCCGGTGGGGGCAAACTGCAGTATTGCCGAGGGCAGTATATTCTCGAAGTCCAGGCGCCCGCCGGACATCAGGTCCAGTTTTTGATAGTAGACGATGGCCAGCACGGCGAAACCGGCAATCATAAAATAGCGAATCGGCATCAGCGCAACGGAGACGAAGGCACTCATCAGCGCGCCCTCCCGCGGTGAGCGGGTGGCGAGTATTTTCTGCATGTCGTAATTCGGCGCGGGTCCGGCGGCGCTGATCAAAATGCCCTTAAACAACATCATCATAAAAACGATACTGAACAGGGAGTAGCCGTCGGCGACAATTTTGCTGTTGACTTCGGCAATTAAACCCTGCCAGTCCAGATCCAGCGTCCAGCCGAAAAACGGGTTGCTCCAGCCGGCGGGAGTGGCCGCCTGCAGATCGGCATGGCTGACGTTGGCCATGGCGATGGCGCCGATGGCAATGGCCGAGGCGGTCATAATGGAAAACTGAATCACGTCGGTCCAGACGATACTGAGCATGCCGCCCATTACTACGTAGAAGGTGGCGATAAGGGTAAAAAATATACCGTACAAATGCGGCACATATTGCGCTGCCACGGTGAAGGGCAGGTAGGGGGCGATGGTTTCCCAGGGGATGAAGATCTCCATAAATTTGCCGACACCGACAAAGCCGTAGGAAAGAAAACCGAGTACGCTGATCAACGCAAACACCACCACGACGATATGTGCCAGGCGCCCGCCCGGGCCGTCGCCAAAGCGGGTGCGTATCCATTCCGCACCGGTGAGCACATTGGAGCGGCGCAGCCACACAGACAGAAAGACGGCGAGGAAAACCTGGTTGAAAACCGGCCACAGCCAGGGAATCCAGATACTCTTGAGGCCGTAGACAAAGCACAGGGTAACCAGCCACATGGTGCCGGATATGTCGAACATGCCGGAAGCATTGGACAGGCCCAGCATATACCAGGGCAGACGCTTGCCGCCCTGGAAGTAGGATTTCAGGTTTTTACCGGCCCGCCGTTTCAGTGCCAGGCCCACGATCACCGTCGACAACAGATACAGGCCGATAATGCATAGATCTATGGGGTGGAGCTGCATCGCTCAGGTTCGCCTCAAGGTTTTATAGGTATTATCGCTATGCAGCAGCGCTGTCCCGGGCCTGGAGGCAGACCGCGCCGCTTGCGGGCATATGTCGCCGGTGCTGCTGCAAGAAAGCTAAAATGGTAAACGTTTTCCATTGTTATTGTAAAGCCTCACAGTTTGCTTTACGGGCAGTTGAGCTCGATTTATATCGCAAAAAAAATAAAACTCAATAAAAACAAATAGCTATAAAACAATCGAGGTCACTGCTTTGATATTTCCACTTCTGTAAATAGAATTAAGTAATTTCTTAATCGGGCCTTATTGCGATTAATTATTTATATTTTCTATATATAAAACAAAGAGATAAGAAAATTTTCTGAAAGTACGTGCGATCCGGCAGAGTTTTTTGTTGACGCCTCTATAAATATTTTGAATAATCCAGAAAATTGGAAAACGTTTTCTTATAAAGCAATAAAATTTACATGGATTTCAACTTTATAACGACAATAGTTGATTTTATTGACTGGCCAGATAAAACAGTCACAAAATTTCCCCGCTAAGCCTTTGAATATGCGGGAATAATTCTCAAATAATGGAAAACGATTTCCATTAATGTAGGCATAAAATGTAGGCATAAGTATAAGCATAAGTGCCAATGTAGTTATGCGCAGTAGTGGTAAATATAAGCGCGAATCAAAAACACGATGAGTCAAAAGTAAGCAATCGAATAATGCCATAACAGTAAGTCGATGGGAGGGTATATGTTGAGGAAGTCTTGTCTTTCGCTGGTTATCAGTGCCGCTGTCAGCAGTCAGATATCTCTGGCCCAGGAAACCATGCTGGAGGAGGTGGTCGTCACCGCCACCAAGCGCGCCACCAACCTGCAGGATACACCGATTGCCATTTCGGCGTTTAGCCAGGATACACTCGATCGCCATCAGGTGAAGGATCTGCGCGGCCTGACGGATCTGGTGCCGTCGCTAATGGTGTCGAATCACTCCGATTCCGCCGCACTGTTTGTTACGCTTCGCGGCATAGGCGGCAACAGCAATACGGAACTGGCCGACCCGACGGTGGCCTTTCATGTCGACGGCGTCTACGCGCCGCGGGTGCAGGGCGCCGCCACGCTGATGTACGATGTGGATCGCGTGGAAGTATTGCGCGGGCCCCAGGGCACACTGTTCGGCCGCAATGCCACAGTGGGCAGTATTAATATTCACACCAGAAAACCGGAAATTGGCGAGTACAACGGTACCGTGTCCGTTTCCGTCGGCAACTACGATTTAACCGAGGTCAGGGGGGCGGTCAATCTGCCGGTTTCCGATACCTTTGCCCTGCGCATGGCGGGTATCAATGTCAATCGCGGCGGCTACACCAAGGTGATCGATAACTATGCCGGCAGGGGGCCTCACTATGCGGCCAGTGTCGCCGACCTGACACCGGAGACCCAGTTCTCTACCTATACCGGCGAGGGGCCCGAGTCCGATGACCGGCAATCCTGGCGCCTCAGCGGGCTGTGGCAGCCAAGCGATGACTTCAGCTGGTTTTTAAGTGCCGAGCGCTACGAGGACAACAGTACCGGCAGCCCGCAGCTCGACCCGTACCTGGCTGACAGGGGCGACCGGGTCCAGGTTATCGACTCGAATATTTTTACCGACCTCACCACCACCACCTATCGATCGCGTATCGACTATACCTTTGGTAACGATATCACCTTGTCGCATATTTTCGGCTACTCGGAAATGAAGCGCAGCCAGGTGTTCGATGCCGACGGCGGTGTGGCGAACAACTTCCAGGAAAACCGCACCGAGTCTTCGAACTTCGAATCCTATATGAATGAACTGCAGTTGAAGAACTCCGATGATGCGCGTTTTCGCTGGGTGTTGGGCCTGTATAACAACGAGGAGGACAACGAAATCAATTTCGTGATCGATTTTGCCTCCATCGATGCCGACGGCAATCCCAGTGGCTGGATTGGCGGCAGCGCCAACGGCGGTGCCGGCGCCGCCTACTTCATCCAGCCGAGCCGCGAGCTGAGTTCGACTGCCGCCTTTGCCCAGGGTACCTATGACCTCACTGATTCCAGCAGAGTTACCCTGGGCCTCAGATACATGGAGGATGAAAAATCCGATACCGGCGGCCGCTCGATCAATTGTGAACTTTTTGGTCGCGTGCCGGATTCAAACAATGCCCTCAATGCCTCCCGCCCCCTGCCGAGCCAGATCTTTGCCGATGCCGGCGCGGCGGCGGCGATCGCCGCCGGGCTGCCCTACGACGGCGGCACCAACGCCGGCAACAACGGCGAACCCTGCTGGGTGCGGCAGGTCAACGACAAGGAGGCCGACTGGGACAAAACCACATGGCTGGTGCGCTATGAACTGGATCTTTCCGACGATGTCATGGCCTATGCCTCGGCCGGAACCGGTTTTAAATCGGGCCATATTCAGGACGAATTCAATATTGCCGATCCGGAGGAAGTCGAATCGCTCGAACTGGGGTTGAAAACGGATTTCTTCGGCGGTGCAATGCGCCTGAACACAGCGCTGTATACCATGGATTACGAAGGCTACCAGGTGGCGACCCCGAATCTGGTGGATACCGATGGCGACGGCATCGTCGACTCCCAGGGCAGCCAGCAGATCCTCAATGCCTCTGATCTGGATGTTATGGGGCTGGAGTTCGAGTTCTTCTGGGCCATAACCGATGCGACGCGGCTGCAGCTGGTGGGCAATATCATGGATGCCGAGTTCGGCGAATACATCCGCACGGACGGCCAGTTCGGCAACCGCTTCAATCCCGATGTGCCGCTGCTTGACAACAATGGCGAGCCGATTCCGGGTTTGACTTCCAACAACCTGGATGGCAATACACCAAAGCGCGCGCCGGATTTTGAGCTGACAACCGTACTCTCCCACTCCTTTGAACTGGCCACCGGCACCCTGACCCCACGGGTCACGCTCAAGGTGGTTGACGATTACTTCCTCGATGATTTCAACCGCGGCGACATTGCCCCCGGCGAGTTTGGTCAGAGCGCCGGTGCGAGAAATCTGTCCATGCAGGAAAGTTATGAGATGTGGGACCTGGCGCTTACCTTTGAATCGGATCGCGGTTGGGAACTGGAAGCCTGGGTTAAAAATGCCTCCGATGAGGTGGTGCGCACCGATGCGGGCGGGTTTGTCACCCCCGACGGTCTGACCGGGCAGTTGTTACCGCCCCGCACCGCCGGCCTGACCTTCAAAACGGTATTTGAATAGAAAGCAAAGGTGCGGGAGAGCTGGCAACAGACAGCTCACAGCTCACAGCCAAAACCATGGAAGAACCGGGTACTGCTGTAAACTGTGGGCTGTGAGCTGTCTGCTGCCAGCTCCCTCGCAACTGCGCGATGTCTAGATGGACGCTAACTGACGGTATATGTATCGTGAAACTGCTATCGACTGTATATCTGCTTGCCTTGCTCACCTTCATCGTTTCCTGCGGCGGAGGTAGCAGCAGCGGCGGTTCAGGCGCCGGCCCGGCTGCCGAAGTGCCGGCCCTGGGTTTCAGCTTTGCCGATGTCTCTACCGATACCGGTATCGATCACAGCTGGGGTATTGCCAATCCCACCGCCGGTTCCATGTCGGAAGTTTTTGGCGGTGGCGTGGGGGCCGGGGATTTTGACAACGACGGCCTCACCGATCTGTATTTTGTCGCCGGTGATATAGACGGCAATCGGCTCTACCGCAATGAAGGCGGTAATCGCTTTACGGAAGTCACTGTGATGAGTGCGCTGCGCATGAAGGGCAGCGGGCCGATTTTTTGCGATTTCGACGGCGATGGGCTGGAAGATATCTTTGTCGGTGGTATCGAGGGCGATCCCAGTTATCTACTGCAAAACACCGGCAATGATACCTTCGAGGATGTCACCGCTGCTTCGGGGCTGGCGCTGACGGTTGCCAACACGGTGTCGGCGGCCTGTGGCGATTACGATCTCGATGGCGATCTGGATCTGGTCATGGGGCACTGGGGGGCGCAGCAGCAGGCCGATACCGAGCATCTCTGGGAGAACACCAGCAGCGGCGGATCCATCAGCTTTCGCAGCAGCAGTGTCGAGAGCGGTATTGCCGCCACCATTGTCGGCGAATCCAGCGGCGGTGTTCTCGGTGACGAGGATATCGACTACAGTTTCACACCTTCCTTTGCCGATCTGAACGGCGACGGCTTTCCCGACCTGGCCATGGTGTCGGACTTTTCCCAGACCCAGGTGTTTATCAATAATCGTGACGGCACATTTACCAATACCACCAATGCCGTCATCAAGGATGAGAACGGCATGGGCAGCGCACTGGGCGATATCGACAACGACGGGGATCTTGACTGGTTCGTCAGCGCCATATACAACGTTACCGACGGCGGCAATGTACTGAGCATTGGCAACCGGCTCTACGAAAATCTCGGCACCGGCGAGTTTGGCGATATCACCCTGTCGCCGGCCGGCGTCGATCGCGGCGGCTGGGGCTGGGCGGCCTGTATGGCCGACTTCAACAACGACGGCTGGCTGGATATCTTTCATACCAACGGCTGGGAAAACGAGGCCGACGGCGACAACTACGAAACGGATCAAATCCGCCTGTTCCTCTCCGCCGGCGATGGCAGCTTTCAGGATGTCGCCAACCGTGTCGGCCTGCGGGACCGCGGTATGGGCAGAGGCGTGGTCTGCACGGATTTTGACAGGGACGGCGATGTCGATATTCTGCTGACCAATAACAACAGCGGCGGAGAGCGCTCGGTGGTTTACTACCGCAATGACTCGGCGGATAGCGGCAATCACTACCTCGGCGTCAAACTGGCGGGTATTGCGCCCAACAAAGCCGCTGCCGGTGCGCGCATCTATCTTACCGCCGGCAATGTCACTCAGATGAGGGAAGTGATGCTGGGCAGCAATTTCGCATCCAACAATCCGCCGGATCAGCATTTCGGCCTCGGCGAGACCGATTCCGTCGACGAGTTGCGCATCGTCTGGCCGAAGCTGGCCGGCGCCGACCCGGTGGCGGATACGGTTTTGCAGAATATCACTGCCGATCAGTTGCTGAGCATCGACCATCCGGACCTCTAAGCCGGCCACCGGCGG
>JANQMH010000127.1 GCA_028280195.1 Exilibacterium sp. | reverse complement strand
ATACAGCGCCAGCAGCCCCTCCGGCCAGTTTGACAGCTGTCTGGGCTGATCCACGCCCACCGCTAAAAAGCGGAAGCTGTCCAGGCCCATCGACACCAGAGCCTTCCCAATAGCCACCTTCAGTTCATCAGGGGATTGAGCCACCGACAATTGGGAATAAAAATGATAGTCTTTGATACTTCCAGACTGTTGACAGTTAGAATTGTTATCTTTCTCACTTACGGCCACTGCTACTATCCATCGCGTTTTTGAATACAAAGGCAGGATAGGCGGCAGCCTGAAATTAGACAATCATACAAAAATCGCTGATTTTTGTTACATATTTATATAAAACTACTTACGCCGTTAGACAAATATACCAAACTGCTTAATAGGCGCATTATCTACAACAGACTAATCGGCAATTTTTTGTATTCAATTATTGTCGGATTACTAAGCCAATCGACTTGATCTTTATCGCACACGATCTGGTTACAATTTTGCAAAATCGTTTGTATGAAAACCTTGAGTTCAAGTCTAGCCAGCGTAGTACCGGGGCAAGTGTGAGGGCCAAATCCGAACGTTAAATGTTCTCGAAGATTATGGCGGGTTAAGTCGATTTCGTCGGGGTTGGGGAAGTGGCGAGGGTCTCGGTTTGCGGCCGCGAATAAAGTCAATACCGATGCTCCTTCAGGAATTTTAATTCCTGACATAGTTACATCGCGAGTAGCTACTCGCACTGTTGCCTGCGCTCCTGTATTAATCCGCAGCATCTCCTCAATAAAATCCGGCAGCAGATGCGGGAATTTTTTCAGCTGCTGGATCGTTTCCGGATTTTTCGATAGCCATACAGCAACATTAGCCATTGTGTTGATGACAGCATGAAAGCCCGCAGCCATTATTACATTGATAGTATCTACCACCACATCATCTGATAACTCTCTACCGTCAACCTCACTGTTGACCAAATCGGTAACCATATCGTCACGAGGGCATCGGCGGCGGTCACTAACAACATTTAAAAAAAGCTGTTGTTGATTAAACAGAATTTCCTCCATGGATTCAATCTCCTCAGTATCCGGCGGCACCGGGCCTATCTTGGCGATTTGGTCCAACCACCGGCGAAGATCGCTAATATTCTGATTGTTTCTAACACCAATAAACTCAGCAAAGTTGCGGGCAATAAATGGATAAGCAAAATCCTCTAAAAAATCAAATTCATTTTTTGCAAAACTCTGAATCAACGTTTGTGCCGATTCCTCCATTGCTGAAGATAATTGTTTTATTATATGACTAGAAAACGGCTTCTTAACAAGTGGCCTGTATTTGGTATGTACTGGCGGATCTTTAAAAACCAGCGTATCACGCCAACACTTCTTGCTCAGCCATTTTGGTTCAAACATCACGCTGCACCCGGCCGAGGAAAATAAATCATATCTTTTTAGTGCAAACTTCACATCATCGTAGCGCGTTAAAGCAAGATAGCCTGCCGGCTCTACTCGACAGACAGGGTACCTATCTTGCATCATTGCATAGGTAGAATAGGGATTGCGTTGATGGCTATCAGAACTAAAATCTACTTTACCTTCTACTTCCATTGCGTTTTCCCCTATCTGAATCAATCATCTTTGTAGTCTATTACACCCAGGTTAACGGCCTTTCGAATAGCTTTATATATGGTCTTGGTGCCCAGCACTTTTTTCGCCGTGCTTATATGGTTATTAACAGTGCTTACCGCCATATTCAATTCTTCTGCTACCTGTTTAAGTGTCAGGTCTCCGTTTGCCAGCGTTTCTAATACCCGGAGAGCCTGCGGTGGAATCTGGTTAAACTGCTCTACAGACTTTAGAGTGCGCTCATTTGGCCAGCGAGACCACCACAGATAATCGATTACCTGTACCAATAGCCGCAGCATTTTTTCATGTTTTTTTATCAAGTTGCTAAACTGGTCCGGTGGTAAATCTTTTGCAGTCACAGAAAGCATAACTTTATCAACACCATTGTAGGAGGGCGCCGGAATGCTATAAAAATCCAAGAATCCGAAATTGGCTAGATACTCGTAGTTGTCTTTATTTACCTGCAGTGCATCTAAATGAAAGCTGTGCCCTTTTGCAACATTATATACATTAGTTATAAATACGGGCGTGTCTCGATTTTTGCAGTGTTGAATCAGCGCGTCATGCTTGTCGTAACCTTTTTTTAAATAGTCTATGTAAACCTGGTGTGGTATTGATTGGAAAATACCTACTGATGATAAATGCCTTTTTGGGAGCCATGTGAATGTACTGTCAGACAAGTCAAGATTGTTGACTATTCGTTGAACTTCTTTCTGTAGCTCGTCGATTGAACTGACGTCAAATAAGTGATTAGTCGATAATGTTTTATTAGCGGCCGTTTCTATGAGTTTTAGTTTGCAGTCCTCGGCACTCATATCTTCCTCTTTTAGCCATATACTGGGTTCCGATAACTATTATGTCACTGTTGCAAAACAGCGCTAGATACAGAAGTCTGTATAATTCATAGAAGGAAAATACCATAAAGGTATAAAAATAATCAAATCATATTCCTCATTATCATATAAATTGATTCTAAATACTTGCACTGTTGTATCTCATGAGAAAAGATCCAAGGTGTGTTGTAGAAGAAAAGAATATATTCCTGGGAAGGAATTAGAGGAGATCAAGGTTGCGTGTTCTTTGTGTTTTAGCACTAGTTTTGGCCACCTTATGGGCCCTAAAAAATTTTATCCCTCTTATGTTCCTGACGATAGGTGTAATACTGGCAGTTACTTCGGCAAAAGAGGACGGTATTGACCGCTTCTTTGCTGGTGCTCTAGGTACTGGAATTATCGCAGCAATATTAGTCAGTGCGTTTACCTAAAGCGCTGACTCCGTGAGTTCAGTAATACGTCTAGCAACGTCATTACTCTTTGTCTGGAGCTGATCCAGCTTAAGCCGTTTGGCTTCTGCGTTTAATACTCTGCTCCGTTATACTCGCTTCTTTTGATTGTTTATCGTGCTAAGTTGCTTCTTGGCTCGACTCAGGGCGCTGCGGAATCTCAGTTTATCCTGGTTCTCTCTTCGGAGGCGACGGGCATCCTCAGTACGGCCCTCTTTGATCCAGGCCCGATAGGTACGGTGAAGCTCCGACACCTCATTCATGCGATCATAGAAGTCGGTATGGTATTGGGTGCTGCGGGGGCGAGACCCACGGTAGAAAGACTTGATCAGCACATAGTCTTCGGGCCCCCAGGCAGCCTGGGTGGGTGCATCCAAAGTGGCACGCATAACAATATCAGCAAGGCTCAATACATAGCCTCCCATGGTCCCAGTGTAACCCGTGAACAAGTGCTGGAGCTTCTTCGGAGATGTCCCAATCCAAGAACCCAGCTGCTTCATAGTCTCCGAAGTGTGAGCACCATACCGAGCTTCAGGGATCTTGCCCTCGTCACTCATGCCTTCAATCGGTTTATCAAAGAAAAAGCTGCGATTGGCTATTACTTCTAAGGCTGGCAATATGGCCTGGGGCGTCGGATTAAAGCTCAGTGTTTGCATCAAGCCATGATTAATTGACCACAGCAGTTTTTCGTCGGGCTGGTTGTCGGCGACCCAAGTATGGTAAATGCGCTCGGGAATCGTGCCGGCAAGGATTCCGATCTCAAAAGGCTCCAGATATCCCTCGGCGTGAATAGACACTCAATAATTTTCGGCATATGCAGTTCACCAATACTGAATGACACTGACAGGTGAGGCCGTTGTTTAACCGCAGGCGATACTTATAGTCTTCAGTTTGTAAGTCAATTGGCTTCAGTTCCATGACAATGCAAAACTCGCAAAACCTATCGCCACTATCTGCTTTATTTATCGTGCTTGTGGAATATCCAATCACGCTATTATTGCTGCAACTTCACTCACAAAGGCATTTCCCCGCCGCTTCAACAGCTTAGAAGCTGTTTCTTATTTTCACTTTTTTTCCCGCTTCGATTCGCTTTATTTTTTCAAGCCCCGGCGACTGACTTTTCAAAAAAATACGCCACAACTCGATAAATCTGTGGCAATCGCGAATTTTCCCTTGCTACAACAATCAAGTCGCGCGAGTATAGTCAATACAATCAATGGGGCGTCTACAGGCGCCCTGCAACTATGGCGGCGAACCGTATAAATAATATAAAAGAGGCATCTGTCCCATGAAAACTGCAAACATGGAAATACAACCACAGATAGACTTCAATTCACCGGCCCATCAAAAAGATCCATATGCTACTTATAGGCTGATGCGCAGCCACCACCCGGTGTGCCGGGTACAGCCGACAGAATACTGGGCTGTTACCCGCTTCGATGATGTAAAATTTGTATTAAAAAGACATGATATCTTTTCATCTGAAGGCTGCAGAGTCATCTTCGAGCCGGACTGGATACGCCCGGCCTGCAGGCGCAATGTACTGGTTTTCAAAGACCCTCCACAACACACACCCTACCGATCACTGCTCAACAGGCTGTTTGCCGGCCATATCGTCAGGTCGCTGATCCCGCTTATGCAGAAAACGTCGGCGACGATCGTTCATAATCTGCCGGCAGCGGAGTTTGATTTCCTGGAGAACTTTGCTTTTCCTTATATCGGCGGTATTGTTACCGAACTTGTCGGCATTAATGGCAGCCAGAGTATCGGCGAACTTCGCCAGTGGGTGGATACGCTGGCCGCTGCCGGGCCCATAAGGCCGGACAACGAACGGGTAAAAGCACTGGAAGCGGCCATACTCAGCCAGCAAAGGCGGTTTATCGAGATTCTCAGAGACCGGCAAAGACATCCCCAAGACGATTTTGTCACAGCGCTGATAAACGCAGAGATCGACGGCAAAAAGCTGCCGGAGAAAACCCTGGTCGATACCATCGACGTCCTGGTGGCTTCGGGCTTCCATACAACCGTGCAAACCCTGTGCAACATTGTTTTCTGGTTATCCAGCCACCCGAAGACTGTACGGCGCCTGAAATTCTCAGCACAGTTGATACCGGCCTTTGTCGAGGAGATGCTGCGCATGAAATCCAACGGCCATGCTACTATCCGCAGGGCAGTCAAAGACGTGGTGCTGTCGGGCGTTACCATCCCGCAAAGTGCCTTCGTGCTGGCAATTATGGCGGCCGCCAACCGTGATCCCACGCATTTTTCCCGGCCCGATAAGGTCGATATGGCGAGGGAAAATATCCGCGAACACCTGTCCTTCGGTATCGGCCCCCATACCTGCCCGGGCGCGGCGCTGGTACGGCTTGAACTGAGAATTGCGCTGCAGGCGCTGTTGTCGCAGCATAAAACCATCGTGTGTGATAAACGCCGGGCAAAGCCGTTCAATACGGTGACCACATTCGGCTTCAAGGAACTGCCGGTTCAACTCCATTAGGGAGCTAACAGTGTACAGCTGGCAGCTACAAAAACCGGCTTTGGTTTACGCTGTCCGCTGTCTGCTTCAAGCCCGTTTGCGGAAAAAAAGCGGCATGATCCGCCAGCGTGCGAGCCAAAGCTCCATATCCCGGTTCAATACATACAGGCAGGGCAGCAACAGCAGTGAAATTAAGGTGCCAAACAAGACCCCCCAGACCATCGCCATTACCATGGGAGCGACAAACGGGTTTTCTCCGCCCCAGCCGTAGGCGGTCGGGAACAGGCCGACCATAGTGGTTACCGAAGTAATCACGATAGGCCGGAAACGGGTGGCAGCGCGCCGCGCAATACCGGCCAGGTCAGCGGGATCTTTCTCGCGATTGAGGGAGTACACCATGACCACGGCATCATTGACCAGCACACCGATCAACCCCAATACCCCCGTCATGGACAGAAAGCTCATTGGCATTCCTTGCACGGCAAATGCGACCAGTACACCGACAATGCTGAACGGCAATATCGCCAATATCAGCAAGGGCTGGCTGAACGAGTTAAAAAGCACCACCAGCACAAATAAAATCATCAGCACGCAGGCAGCAAATGCTACGCCAAGATTGCCAAAAGACTGTTGCTGCTGTTCGAGTTCACCGCCCTGGTGAAAACTCATCCCCGGGTACTGGCGGCCCCAGTTTTGCGCAATGATATATTCCCTGAGCTGCTGATTAACGCTCAATACATCGGTGAGGGCCCTGTCGATATCGGCAAATACGGTAACCGTTCTGCGGCCGGCATAGTGTTTTATGTCGGTATCGCCGGGGCGCAGGCTAAAACTGGCGACAGAGTTCAAAGCGACAGCCTCGCCTTCATCATTGATAATAAACAGATCTTTCAAGGTGTTGAGTTTGTTCTGTCCCTCCCGCGGCAGACTGAGGCGAAAATAGGTGCGTTCGGCAGCCAGTTGCTGCTCTGCGACAATCAGGCCGTCCATGGCAACCCGCACCGCATCGGCGACCTGCTTGACGGTAAGGCGATAACCGGCCAGATTGTGATAGTTGAAAGTCAGATCGAGAATATCCTTGCCGGTTTTCTGGCTGTCCCATACCCGGGTAACACCGGGCACATCGACAAGAAAGGCTTTTACCGCATCGGCCACCTGCAGCTTTTCCGTCCCGTCGGCCATAATCTCCAGCTCGACCGGCTTGCCCATCACCGGCGTGTCTTTCAGCGGCTCCACCCTCATGGAGACAAAATCCGTCTGCTGTGCCGCCAGCGCCTTGAGGTTGGCCAGTGTCGCCTGCGGGGACTCCTGTACTTCACCGAGTGGTTTCAGGTAGACGGTGGTCAGAGCCCAGGCCTGGTTGCGCCCCTCCGAACCGCCGTAGATATCGGTGTCCTGATGCCCGATCTGGCTGATGATATTCAGTAAATCCGTTGCCGGAATCACAGCCCGCACCGCTTGTTCAAGCATCGCAACCCGCGCCGCGGTGTCCTCAAAAGCCGTACCATTCGGCAGCTCGAGCTGAATATTGATAGTATCCACGGCCGTTTCGGGGTAGAGCTGAAAGCGGATCTGTGAAGCGCTGATGACGATAATGGCAACAAATGCCAGCGCTATGGCGGCACTGGCTTTTTTGCGGTGTTGCAGTAACAGCAGGATAAGCCGCTGGTAACCTTGCTGGCTGCGAACCAGCCAGGGTCGCTGTTCAGTCTTAAAGGCACTGTGAGCCAGGTGCGCGGGCAACATAAACTTGCTTTCAAACAGCGAGGCCAGCAGCATCAGGGTAATGACCACCGGAATCGCCTGCACAAACTCCCCTTCCAGGCCGCCGAGCGTGAACAGCGGCATAAACGCGAGAATGGTCGTCAATACGCTGACAAACACCGGCGCGGCGACATCCTTGGTACCCTCAATGGCTGCCTGCTTGCGGCTGAGGCCCGATTCACGCCGCGCCTGGATGCTCTCGGCCGACACAATCGCATCATCCACTAACATCCCCAATACCAGTATCAGTGACATCAGCGTCAGGCTGTTGATGGAGAACCCGGTAAACAGCAAGGCGGTAAATGTCGCCAGAATGGAAAACGGCAAACCAACACTCACCCACAGCGCCAGGCGCCGCCCCAGGAACAGCCACAGAATCAGAAACACCGAGACGAAGCCCATCCAGGCATTGGTGATCAGTGTTCTCAGCATATCTTTGGTAAAGCGCGAGATATCGTTAACCAGATGCAGCTCCACCCCGTCGGGCAAACGCATCTTTTCAGACGCCAGCAGGTCGCGCA
Organism: Exilibacterium sp.; assembly: GCA_028280195.1. Classification (GTDB taxonomy): domain Bacteria; phylum Pseudomonadota; class Gammaproteobacteria; order Pseudomonadales; family Cellvibrionaceae; genus Exilibacterium. Next base: position 17,826 of record JANQMH010000127.1, on the reverse strand, counting down.
CGCGCGCGAGGGTATCGAGTTCATCGGCGCTGGCCAGTTTTTTGATTTGCAGGGCAATACCCAACTGCCCGTCGGTGCGAAGCTGGACCTGCCAGTCTTCATAGTCAGGCAATACGGTCGCCACATTTCTCAGCAACACACTATTACCCGGTTCGCGACTGCGTATAATGAGATTGGCGACCTCCAGCGGGTCCTGAAACTGCCCGACCGTCAGCACTTTTTTTTCGCTGCTCAGCGACGAGATGGAACCGCCGCTGTCGCGTATATTGCGCAGCGCAATAGCGCGCTGGATTTCGTCGATGGAGATACCCAATTGCAACAGCTTGTGCTGATCGAGCTGAATGGCAATTTCAGGGCGGCGATAGCCGATTTTCTCGATACCGGAAACACCGGCGACCGCGCGCAACATCTGCTGCCAGTGCCGCGCCTGCTGCCTGAGTACAGCTTCCGACACCGCGCCGGTGATATGCAGTTCGGCCACCGGGAGATTATCGCTGCCCAACTCTTCGACCAGGGGTTTTTCGATAAGGTCTGAAGGCAGCCGGCTTTGCGCCCGATCCACGGCTTTTTGAATATCCGCCAGGACTTTGCGCCGGTCGGAATAGTCCGGATCGAGATTCAGCGTAATCAGGGACAGGCCCTCCATGCTGCGCGAGAATACCTTCCGCACCCCGTTGACTTTCAGCAACTCCTCCTCCAGCACCAGGCTGATACCCAGCTCCACCTCTTCCGGCCCCGCACCGGCTTTGGTGGTGGTGACGGTTACCACACCCATATCGATATGGGGCGTGACCTCGTAACGGGAAATCTGCAGGCTCATCAGGCCCAGCAGGATTACCAGCACCATAATCAGATTAACCAGTTTCGGGCGCTCGATAAAAAACCGCACCAGGCTAGTCATGATCGAACTCCAGCAGGGAACCCTCTGTTACCTGTCGGGCGCCGCTGACAATCAGTTGATCCCCCGCGGAAAGCCCGCGGCTGACATACAGATGATCCTCAAACCCGAGCATGACCTCGACGGCCTGCCGGCGGGCTCGATTGTTCTGTACCAGATAGACCACATGCTGCCCCTGCCAGGCCACCAGCGCCGACTCGGGGATAAGCAGTTGTTCGGGAATGGCAATGCTCAGCAGGGTCACCGTAGCGGTCATACCCGGTTTTAGCCGGCCGTGGCTGTTGTCGAGCAATAATCTCACTTCAAAGTTACCGGTGCGGGGGTCGGAGGTAGCGGAGATGGAGTAAATCTCGGACTCGAAGGTACCGGCAACGGTTTTTATCCAGCCGCGGTTACCTACCCGCAGATACGGCAGGTGGTGCTCGCCGACGAATACCGAAACCTTGACACTCTTTACCGCCTGCAGTGTCAACAGCGGCTGATAAGCCGTCGCCGACTGTCCGGCTTCCACATTGCGCTCGCCGACAACGGCATCAATCGGGCTGAGCAGTGTGGTGTTGTTCAGATCGCGCTCAATCAGTTGCAGGCTTGCTTTCAGTTCGCGTGTTCTCGCATCCGCCACATCGCGGGAAAAGCGCGCCTCGTCAAACTGTTGCTGCGAGACGGTACTACTGGCCACCAGCGTCTGCAGGCGGGAAAAGTTGAGCCGGGCGTTCTCCTGCTGGGTAAGCGCCTGCGCGAGCATATGCTGTGTCTGCTGGAACGAGAGCTGTAACTTGCCGCTATCGAATACCAGCAACGGCTGCCCTCGCGCGACCACATGCCCTTCATCTACCAGCACTTTTTCGACCGGTGCGGAGAACTCAACATTCAACACCACCTCCTCGGCCGATTCCAGCACCCCAAACACATTCACCTTGCCGGTAATCGTGCTGGGGCTAACCATTTGGGTTTCCACCCTGATCGCCTGTCGCGCTTCAAAGCGGTGCTGTGGCGCTTCCGGCCGGCAGCCGGTCAATACCACGACAGCCAATAACACGGCCATGTATTTCATCACTTACCCCCCGGCTTCAGGCTGTGTAGCAGCACACCGCTGAACATCCGCCAGCCGGCACGGCAGGCGGTGGGATCCTCAAGTAAGAACCAGTGAATAATGGTGCCGGCAAAATAGGCATCCATCACCAATACCGCCTGTTTGAGCTGGCGCGATGAGAGTGTCGGACAAAAATATTTGATCGCCTGTCCGTACTGGTCGAGGCTGTGCTCCGTCAACTGCCGGATCTGCAGTTTTACGGACTCATCCACCATCGCTTGAAATGCGAACGCATACAGCGCCTTCATGGCAACCGGCTGCTGCCGCATCTGCGCAAACAGGGTATCGCCGGTGGTGGCAAGATACTCATCGAGGCCGGCAAAAAGGCTCGGGTCTTCTACCTGCATGAAAATATCCAGCAGTGACGCCAGGGCACTGAGTTTAACCTCGCCCAGGTTGTCAAAGTGGTGGTATAGCGCCCCCTTGCTGATTCCCGCCCGCTGACTGAGTTTACTGGCAGTCAGGGCGGCGTAACCCTCTGTACCCAAAATCTCAATGGTGACCTCGAGAATCCTGTCCTGCATCATCTGCGAGGCCAGCGCCTTTTTATTGCTGCTGGCAATCGGGTCTTTAGGGAGTGTCATCGCGGCGGCCGGCGGTTGGGTTCGACCTATCATATTACATACCGACCGTTCGTTCAACAATCAGGTCGATCTGCTACGTAGCTGGACCGGGCCCCGGGGATAGATATGACCGCAGTGGACAGTCCACTACTGCCAAGAGTTATCTATGGCGCAGGGTCATGGTCAAGATGTGCTGTCGTCGTCGTTTTGGTGCTGCGGCGCACTGTCGCCGAATTGACCGTGGCGACCGGCCCCTTCGGCAAAGCTGCGTGAACCTGCGAGCGCCTCCTCAAAGACAACCGCAGAGCCTGCGGTAATTTCGCGAATCAGGGCTTCAGCCAGCTCATGGTCCCACTGTCGATATACGGAGAGCCTGTCCGCTTTTACACATTGATGGGGAAAGCCGGCGATCTGTCGTGCCAGCGACTGGGCTGCCGCCAGCGACTCACCGTCTGCCACGACTCGATTGGCCAGCCCCATCTGCAAGGCTTCTGCTGCCTGCACCGGGCGTCCGGTCAGAATCATATCGAGCGCCCGGCCCTGGCCCACGATTCGCGGCAGGCGCACAGTGCCGCCGTCGATCAGCGGCACGCCCCAGCGCCGGCAAAAAACACCGAATACCGTAGACTCTTCGGCAATGCGCAAGTCGCACATCAGGGCCAGCTCCAAGCCGCCGGCAACGGCATAACCGGCCACCGCCGCAATAACAGGCTTGCTGAGGGCCATGCGCGTGGGCCCCATTGGTCCGGCCCCTCCCCGCTCGAGATCAAGCACATTGCGCCGTTCGGGATCTGCCATGGCGACAAGATCGGCTCCGGCACAAAAGTTGCCCCCTGCGCCGGTCAGCACCGCAACCCGCAGCTGTGCATGGTTCTCAAAGTATTCAAAAGCGTGCCGCAGCGCATCAGCCGTAGAGCGATCCACGGCATTGCGCTTATGCGGTAGGTTAATGCTGATGGTGTAGACCGGGCCATCTGCCTGAGTGATTACAGCGGTATCTGTCACCATGCATCCCTCATGAAATTTTGCCATACAGCTCAATCGAATACGGGTGTGCTGCCGGCTTGCTGTCAACGGCAAAGGCTTACAGGCTCTTGCTGACCCCCTCGGCAATCGGATCACCCGAGTCGCGTTCTTTCACTGCCTGCTTGAATCCCACGTCCTGGGCACGCTGGCGAAACCACAGGCCCTCCGGGGAGTGTCGCGCCATGCCGTCAAAGAAATTGGCAAACATCTGCGTCGTATGCAGCCCCATATTTTCATACGCCTGATTGACGCTAAGCTTGCACATCATCAACTGGTTGCGAGGCACACCTTTGATGCGCGAACAGAGTTTTTCCACTTCTGCATCCAGCGCATCCACAGGCACGGCCTTCAAAATCAGGCCTAATTCTTCAGCCTCTTTACCTGTGATTAAGTCGCCGGTAAACAACATGCGTTTGGCGCGCTCGATCCCCAGGCGATAAACCCACATCATCGTAGAGGGCACCCCCCAAACCCTGGCCGGCGGATAACCGATTCTGGCATCTTCCGCCATGATGACCATATCGCAACACAGCGCGATATCACTGCCACCGGCAGCGGCGGCACCGTGAATTTTACAAATCGTCGGTTTGCGCGAGCGCCATAAGGCCATGAAGTCATCGGTATTGCGCGACATCATGGCATAGTCCTCCGTGGGATCCCAGGGCATTTCCTGATTGCCGGCCATTTCGCCTTCAGCCTCGGCATAGGCCACCAGATCGTATCCACCACAAAAGCCTTTACCTGCGCCCTGCAGCACAATCACATGAACACCGGCATCGGCATCGGCCAGCTCAACCGCCTGGCGCAGCTCCCGGGGCATGGGCATGACAATGGCGTTTAAATGCTGCGGGCGATTTAACGTAATCGTCGCCACCCGGTCGTTAGTTTCATAAAGCAGTGTTGTAAATTTCATCGCAACTCGCCCACTGTTTTTATACGGGATTCTCAATCAGTTGACTGACCGGCAAGGCAGGCACTTAAGTATGTCATGGCTTTTAGTGCGGTACGCGGTACAGATAGTGCGGTACGCGGTACAGAGCGAACCGCTGAGTGCCGACAGCATATACTGTACACTGTGTACTGTAAATGCCTGGTTAGCATCGGCCGATTACCCGGCTTGGTAAGTTGACAGAACAGAACGTTACGGGTGACTTCAAAAAAGATTTCGATAGCTTTACACGACAAACCTTTGCCACAGCCAATGCTCTGGCACAGCTGTTTACAGCACCGATGGCACGAACCCAGGCCGATAAAGTGTTTGCTCAACAGGTATGGGGCAGGTTTTTCCCCGGTTCGGCGCAAGACTCTAATCACAATACTGCAGTGTGCGACGGAGCCGGATACAAGCAGGAAGGTAGAGCATGAAATCATACTGGATATGGTATTCGGCGCGATCGGGTATCGACTGATAAACGGGCATGCGCCCCTGGACAGGCGATTCCAGAAAGAGCTACTGAATGCAATCAATATATTGCTGAAAACCGCTTAAGAACCGGGCATTGGGCGCACGGAAACCGTTGCAGTGAGCCAGGTCCGGCGCCGGGGTATCAGCCGCCACAGTGGCCGGGCAGCCGATAACCGAGCACCCCGCTGCCGGGACAAAGTGACGGCTTGTACAGAACCCCGTCCCTGGGCCGGCATTACAAATTACCTCGGGGAACCGCGTACAAATTGATAGCGGGAAAAGCATCGAATCAGAATTGATTTGGCAGCCAGACCCAGGCGAAGTAAACTGTCTGCCCATCACTGTACTTATTATTAACAGGACTTTCACACCCAGGTTGGCGCTTAACTGGCACAAAACCATGAAGATTAAACAGCTGTCCATCTGCCTGCTGAGCCTGTTGGCCACGGCCTGTTCAAGCGGCCAGGTGCCACTGCTGATCGGAACCTACACCCAAGGACAGAGCGAGGGTTTATATATAACGGACTTTGACCCCGAAACTGAAAAGTTCGGCGCGCCGAAGTTACTTAGCGCGCTGGACAGCCCGTCCTTTGTGGCGATAAACCGCCAGGCTCAGCGACTTTATACGGTAAGTGAGGTACAACAGGGACGGGTGTCCGCCTTTCAATGGCAGCCCGGCTCACAGCAGCTGACGTTAATCAATACCGTTTCCAGCCAGGGCGCTTACCCCTGTTATATCGCCCTCAGTCCGGATCGAAGCAGCCTTGCCGTGGCCAACTATGCCAGTGGCAACCTGGCGATCTATCGGCTCGATGCCACAGGCGCTGTACGGGACCAGCCCCAGGTCTTACAGCACTACGGGCGTGGAGTGGATCAACAGCGCCAGCAGGGCCCCCATGCCCACTGGGTGCAATGGGACAGCCGTGCCGAGTTTGTCTATGCTGTGGACTTGGGTACAGACCAGATAAAGGCTTACCCGGTGGATTTGCAAACAACTGCCCTGGGCAGCGGCGTAACGGCCATGGCAGTAGCACCGGGATCGGGACCGCGGCACATGGCTTTTCATCCCAATGGGGAGGTAGTCTATATCCTCAACGAGCTGGCCAGTACCGTGGTGGTAGCCAGCAGAGAGAAGACGGGGCAGTTATTGCCACTGCAGACACTCAGTACGCTGCCGCAGACCTACAAAGGCCACAACCAGTCAGCGCATATTTACCTCACGGCGGACGGGAATTTCCTCTACACCTCCAATCGAGGTCATAACAGTATCGCGGTTTTTGCCGTATCCGCTAGCGGCAGGCTGCAGTTGCTGCAAACCTCATCAACCCACGGAGACTGGCCCCGCCATTTCACTGTGTTGGAACAGCATAAAGTATTGCTGGTAGCCAATCAGAAATCCAACAGTATTGCCGCCTTGAAAATTGGCAATGGGGGAAAACTGTCATTCAACGGCAGCACAGTCGATATCGCAGAGCCGGTTTTCTTGGCACCGGCCTTTCGGTGATTCAGTGATTTTCTGCTTCGGGTTCAACCTACGTGGAAAGCCCGGCGGTCATGCTTGGCAGGCTGCCGCAATCAGCCCTCAACTTGTATATGGGAAGAGCCGCATACATAGCGGTCTTCCGCCGCATAGTCGAAAAGCGGAAGAGGATACCCGGCCAGCACAGGAAAAGCTGTTTGCCAATTCATATCGTCGTGCTGCTTTAACCAATCACAATACGGGCCGACCGCCTCTGCATATGACGTTACCGGCTTGTAGCCCAACTCCGCCGCTGCCGCCATGCTGAGCAAGAAAGGTTTGGGCAGCGACCAAGGTGTCCAGCCAAGCGCCGCACCGCCGTAGTCGTCACCGATATCCAGCGGCAGAAACCTGCCCCGATAGCCCAGATGATCGGCGATCGCGGCGCCAATCTCCGCCACACTGGGCGCCTCGGGATCGGCGGCGTTGAGAATGCCGGTGGTCCGCGCAGCGAGCGCGGCCGCAATGAGTGCGGCGATATTTGCGGCGGCCGATGTATGAGTGCGACTCTCCCCGCGATAGGCCAGCGGGATAAAGTCCCGCCGGTCCAGCATCCGCTTCACAAACCACCACTCCCGGGGATGCTGTGTGTAGTTTCCATAGACCATGCCGGGCCGGATAATGACGACAGGGCGGTCAGCAGTGTCCAGCAGGCGCTGCTCAAGCGCAACTTTTCGGGTCGAGTAAGTGCCGGGGCCGGGATCGACAGTAGCAGACATCTCGGTGACAGGCTCGCTGAAATCGGGAAAGCCATGGTTGCGCCCCTCATCCAGGGTTCGCCCGCGCTCGTCCCTATACACGCTGGATGAAGAGACGACGACATAAGCTCCAACATCGCCCTCGATTTCGAGCAACTGATCTGCGTGGGTGCGATCATACGCCACCGTATCGATAACCGCATCAGCGCCACCGGCCAATGCTTCGGCGAGGGCCCCAGGCTGGTCGCGATCCAGAGCCATGGCATGCGCGCCGAGTGCCAGCAGATCCGCCGGTCCGCTGCGTTGCCCCCGGCTGGCGAGCGTTACCTGCCAGCCGTCGGCCAGCAGCTGCCTGGCAACCGCACGGCCAATTGCGCCTGTGCCACCGATAATGAACGCATGCAGAGCCATATCCGCCTCTCGAAGTCATTGATTTGGGCCCTAGCTTATACTTTTATTTGGCTTGTGCTCAACTTTCCAGACGTGCTGCGCTTATGTGTGATCGTATCATTCCCTCTCCCTCCGCCCGGCAACCGTATCAGGGAGAGGACATGCAGTATTCGAACTAAAAATCTGGCGACGTTATACTGAGGATTATTCTCACAGTAGAGGGGAGCTTGTGGCACGTCCTGAAGATGTAATCGAACGCAAACCAGGTCGCGTGTTCCGCCCTCGCGACGAAACCACGCAGTATTGGGTCCGAGACGACAAAATATACTACCGTGATTACCCTGTACGTGGGGCCCATATCCCCACATTCCGCTTCTACCTGGGCCATTTCGCCAAGGACCGCAAACACGGATACTGTACCAGCAGCAGACTCGCCGGCAGCACTGGCGAATCGTTTCGTGCGCTGAACTTCTGTTACGCCACTGATGGAGGCAGCGTCTGGACGATGGACGGTATTGTCAAAGGCGCCGACGCCGCAACCTTTGTCGTTTGCGACGACGGTGTACGCGAACTCGGTAGCGGCGCTCGCGTTCCCAGCGGTTTCGGCAAAGACAGGGCTCACGTATACCACTACGATCATCAAGGCAAACCCAAATGGGTTCGCAAGGCCGATCCAGACACATTCGAGTCACTCGACAACGGCATCTACGGCAAGGATCGTCAGTCCGTATTCTGCCGCACAACACGGATTGCCGGGGCACGCGTCGAGCATTGGCGGATGATGGGCGGCAACTACAGTAAAGACGACCGTAACGTCTACTACGATGGTCGGTGCATGGCCGACGCTGATATCGAGAGCTTCCAGGTTGTTCGAGAAGAGCCCGGACTGCAGCTGGCGAAGGACCGATTTCATACCTACTGGAACGCCGATGCAGTCGATGAGGATAACTTTGAGAAACTGCTCGCCGAGCCGCTTTGAGGACGTCTGGTTGAGGGTCTACAGGAAGAGCCATTACTGTTTGGTCAGCGCATTCTTTGCCAATGCCTGCAGGTCGAGTGTCAGCCTGGTCGCGACGGCCTTGTTGTCGAGTTCCGTCGCGGCTCAGGAACCCGCCGGCAACACCATGCAGCCGGGTGCAGTCTTCCGCGATTGTGCGGACTGCCCGGAGATGGTGGTGATTCCTTCCGGCGAGTTCACCATGGGAGACATCCACGCCTGGCGCGGCGCCCGCGCGGGTCCACCGCGGGCGGTACGGGTCGGCGCCTTCGCGGCGGGCAGGTTCGAGGTTACGGTGAGCGAGTACGCCGCATTCGTGCGCGAAACCGGGCACGATGACGACGGCGGTTGCTGGGTCGACGTCAGTGAAGACGGATCGTGGGAGCACCGAACGGGCGCCTCCTGGAACAACACCGGCTTCGGCCAGGCCAACGACCACCCGGCGGTGTGTGTTTCCTGGAACGACGCAAAGGCCTATGTCCAATGGCTGAATGACAAAACGCCCGGTTCTTCCTATCGGCTCCTGACCGAGGCAGAGTGGGAATACGCGGCCCGCGCCCAAACCAAGGCAGACTATTGGTGGGGTGACACGCCCAGTCGCAATTATGCAAACTACGGGATGGAGACCTGCTGTCAGGGTGCGGCATCCGGTGCGGACCTCTGGGTGAGCACTTCGCCGGTAGGCCGGTTCCCGGCCAACCCGTTCGGCCTTCACGACATGCACGGCAATGCCTATGAGTGGGTCGAAGACTGCTACCGCAAGGGCTATGGGGGCGCCCCGTCAGACGGGTCGGCGTTGACCACCGCTGGATGCCCGCAGCGCGTTCGCCGCGGCGGCACCTGGTACGCCATTCCCGGCTATATGACTTCTTTTCATCGGGCCAGCGCCAAGGCATCGGAGCGGAACTTCTATGGCGGATTCCGCGTAACCAGGACATTGTAGGCACTGACAGGTGCTGAAAGGCCCCCACGCGGACTCTGGGTTCTTGTGATTCTCCGCTCTGATCAAACGCCGGATGTTAGTTGGACAGTTTGAGCTGGCCCAACCCACAATCTCCTCTCATCTCGAAGTACCGGAATCAGCGGGCCTGATATCACCCACAAACTCGGCCCTGCACGCTGGAGCCAAAAGGGTTGAGAGCCCCGGACTCGTCCAAAACCACATCGACCAGACCTTGAACATATGCCGCGCCATCTGGACTTAACTATGCACCAACCAAGCGCGGATTAGATACCGTCAGGAGGACGCCAGAGGAAACGTCTTAGAAAGAGGTTTTGGCGGCAAAAAATAAGATTAGGTTATCGGGTATAATCGGGTACAAGAATCGGATATTTCCCGTTGCATATGGGGTATAAATGAAAGAGCCACGGATCGCTGTTGGGCTGGATATTTTGCAGCTTATCGCCGAAATCGATGAGTTCAAAGGCCAATGGCAAGCATTGAAAACACTCTCGCCGGAACGCTTACAACAATTGCGCAAGGTGGCAACGATTGAAAGTGTGGGCTCGTCTACACGCATCGAAGGGGCAAAGCTCTCCGATGTGCAGGTGGAAACGTTGCTTTCAAATCTCAGTTCGACTTCTTTTAACACCCGTGATGAACAGGAAGTAGCAGGATATGCCGAGGCGATGGATTTGGTGTTTCAAGCCCATGAAGATCTGCACCTTACCGAAAACCATATCCGGCAGTTACACCAAACCTTACTCCGTCATAGCACCAAGGATAATCGGCACCGCGGCTCTTATAAAACACTCCCCAACCATGTGGTGGCAAAGGATGCTGACGGGCGTGAAATCGGGTTTGAAAAAACAAAAAGCCAATCTTGCCATTAAGGTTGAGCAAGAAAAGACCGCCAGTGACAGCTCATTACCACTGCTCTCTGTTCAGATACTTAAACTTTTGGGTGAGCACGATCGTTTATCGATTGCTCAGATAGTAGAGTTCACGGGTGCGAACCAAAATACATTAAAAGTCAGATTGCGTGAACTGGTCAATGAAGGGCGTATTCAGCGACACGGGAAAGCACGGGCAACTTGGTACAGCTCAACTTGATAAAGAAAGGCTTGAACGAGCAGTAAGGATGAATTTCATTGAACGCAGTTGAAATAGAAGAAGCGATATCTAATTTAGCCGAAGGACTACCGAAAGAATGGAATTCAAGTCAGACGTAAAAATCAGAGTAACAGCCTGTTCTGAGATAAATGAAGAAACAATTGCTTGGACCTTCGAATTGTATATATCAGCTAAGTACATCTAAATTTTCTGGGTGCGCTTTGGATGCACCGCCCCAAAAAAGCCGAGCCTTATCCTAAACTTTTTAAAAAATATTCAGGTAAGCTATACACGTAAGCATTTGTTTTTATAGAATTTTAAACAGTAGCTCCAATCAATCACTCCTATCCTGCATAGGGGCAATTAAAACTTGTTAACCTATTGATTTTATGAAACTTTTGGACAGGAAGTTTGCCATTGCCCCCATGATGGGTAGGTCGTATTGACACTGTCAACACACTCACTATACACTGCCTTGCCCAGTGGGGAAACGTGTATGGCTGCGCAATCCCAAACAAAGACACCGCAGCTGAAATCCGTATGAAACCGGAGGTCAGTGCGAAAATCGAACTGGCGGCCAGCACATCGAGCAAATCCGTGCCGGATTTCGTCAGAGACGCGGCGACGCGCAAGGCGGAGAATACACTGCTTGACCGAATGGGGATCGAGTTCAATCAGGCCGATTGGGAAAAGTTCATAGCCGCCCTCGATACGCCCCCACGAATAACCCGCGCCTGCGTGATCTGATGTTACGGAAGGCCGTATGGGATCGGTAGAAGACGGCCCACTCTTCAGCCCACCAGAGCCACTTACCGCCTTCCATAACGTCGCCGGGTTCCAGTCAGGCGAGCCGACCCTTGATGACTGGCTCACTCACCGGGCGACCAAAAACCGAGAGGCCGGCAGCGCCCGCACAACGACACCATGGCCGAGGTCTCGGCGCCTCGCTGTTGCAAGACGCGGTCAGGCGTACTGTGCAGGCGGCCGAGATCGCGGACATAAGGGCGATGATCGCTCATGCTATTTCGCAAGACGCCGCAACTATCTCAAGAGGCTCGAAGTAAATGACCTTCAAGGGTGGGAACAAAGAACTAGACGATGCGCGCCGCCTCGGAATCGAGATCGCGGTCGAAGCCGGTGCGATCATCCAATCATGGCGCCACAAGATAGTAACGCGCTTCAAGTCGGACGGGACGGAGGTGACGCAAGCGGACACCGAGGCCGAAACCCACATCCGCAAACGGCTTGAAGCCGCCTGCGCCGGCGTGCCGATACTTGGTGAGGAGTTTGGCGGGGAGGCGAAACCCGCGCTTGGCGATCAGTGGATTGTCGACCCGCTCGACGGCACAACACCCTTCTCCGTCGGCTCACCGATGTACGGCACGCTGATCGCCCTGCTTCGCGACGGGGAGCCCGTCGTTGGCGTGATCCATCTCCCGGCCCTTGGCGAGACGATCTCCGCCGCCGCAGGCTGCGGCTGCTGGCTGGAGATCGATGGCCGGCCACCTGCCCGGGTTCGGGTCAGCGAGGTGGTGCGACTTCAGGACGCCTTCGTGTCGACCTCCGGTCTCCATGCCACCGAGCTTCAAGCCATCGACGGTGTGGCACCTTACAATCTGACCTCCCTCATTCGGCAGGCGCGAAAGCTGCGCGTCCTGGGCGACTGCGTCCAGCATGCCCTCGTTTGCCGCGGGCGGGTCGACCTTGCCGTCGACGCGATCATGCAGCCCTGGGACAGCGCAGCGTTGATCCCTTGCATTCGCGAGGCCGGCGGCTGTGTCGCCGACATGTACGGTTCCGCGGATGAGCTGGTCTTTGCCGGGAGTCTCGTCAGCGCATCTTCTCCGGCTCTGCTCGATCAGGCGCTCGAAGCGATGAATTCATCTTTCGGGAGGGCTTAGTGTGAAGACTGTATGTGTGTTCACGGGTTCGAGCTTCGGCTCCCACATCGCCTATGAGCAGGCTGCCCAGTCCCTGGGAACACAGATCGCAACGCGAGGATTGACGCTCGTTTATGGTGGCGCATCTGTCGGCCTTATGGGGCGAGTGGCCGATGCGGCACTGACCGCTGGAGGGGAGTTATTCTTTCGATACTCGGTCCATTCGGGATAATTGATTCCCGCCATCTAGGTTTCCGCTACTGCCATCAGAGCGTCTCCGTCATTGCAGGCCCTCCGGCGCGCCTTCGAAGATAAAGTCGTTCAGGAAGATACGCTGGCTGAACAGGTGGCGCTCAACTTCGGTCAATGCGGCTTCCTCGCAGAGATCGTCCCATCCCTCCCGGAGGGTGCCGATCTGCCAGGCGAGATGGCGCCGCGGCGTAAGGGCAACTCCGGTTCATAGATCGGTATGCGATCGTCCCGGTCCAGATAGCTCTGGCCGTAGTTGAAGATCAGCCGGGCGCCGTCACGCGCGATGCGCCCGGCGACGACAGGTTCCGTCGCGCCGGGGAGCCAAATCCAGACATAGGCTTCATCCGGCGTTTTCGCGTCGGGGCGCTCAGAAGTCATCTTTCACCTTCGTCCTTCCCTTACGGACGGATTTCGGGAGTAAGGTGAACTTGTCGCGCTCCAGTGACAGATACCGCCTCAGCGTCGCCGGTTCGGCCTCGAACAGGCGCAGCCCGACGATGGCAGCCACTTCGAAGGCCGCGCCGATGGAGGAGCCCATTTCGCCCTTCTCGATGCGGTGGACGAGACCGCGCGAAACCCCGGCGCGTTCGGCGACATCGGCGACTGTCAGGTCGCGCTCGACACGCGCGTTGTGGATCGTCAGCCCGAGGAGCTCTGTGGCTTCACGGGCATACCGGGAATAACTTCTTTGGGCGGGCTTCGCCATCGACCTCTATCACTCCATAAATAGATCTTAAAATAGTAATATGACCTATTTATAGATCATTCTAGTGGAATTCAAGCAGGCTTGAAAGCAGAATGCTCCATAAATAGACCACGAAGCCTATTAATGATCCACTTATAGGATGAGATGACGCCCTGGGTACGGGGACACCAGGGTGATTGTGCATAGGCGGCTCTGGTTGCGCTTAGGCCGCATGGCTGCACATAGAAGTCGAGGTAGATGCGATTGTTGCCGCTTCAACGGCAGCGCTATCCAACAGCAACAATTGGACGGCACACGGCCCGCCGAGGACAAATCAAAACTCGTAAAAATGCTGGCTTCGAACTTTACCTGGAAGGGTGGCGAGCTTCGCGCCGAGTTCCGGCAACTCTTTGATTTATTAGCGAAAATTTCGGTTTCAGCGGCCTCCTCGGAGGCCGAAATGAAGGCCGATTCGGCCCGCTATGAAGTATGGCGCGCCCGGCAGGATTCGAACCTGCGACCCACGGCTTAGAAGGCCGTTGCTCTATCCAACTGAGCTACGGGCGCATTTCTCGATAATGCCGGCCAACGCCGAGGCGTAGACCTGTGTTCGAAACTGGTCGGAGTGGAGGGATTCGAACCCCCGACATCCTGCTCCCAAAGCAGGCGCGCTACCAGGCTGCGCTACACTCCGCCACAGGCGATTCAAGCGATATTTCAGCAGCGCTGCATAATACCGACGCCCCCCTTAGCCGTCAACGATTATATCCCCTCTATTTGGAATTAATTCATATATGGCAAGGACTTAGCGGAGAATCCTGAACCGGGAATGAATAGTGACTCAGTGCCATGGCTATGGGACAATACGCGGTTTTCAGCAACCGCCACCAGCTACCCATAGCGGCTACCCAATACAGCCGACCACCGACAGATAGAGGGAATACACTGAAATGCCCGCACTGATTCTCGACGGCAAGGCCCTGGCACAGCAATATGAACAGGAGCTCTCCGCACGCGTCGCCGCGCTGAAAGAAAAAAACGGCGGCCAGACGCCGATCCTGGCCACCATCCTGGTGGGCGACGATCCGGCCTCGGCAACCTATGTCAGGATGAAGGGCAACGCCTGCCGCCGCGTGGGTATGGACTCGCTGCAGGTGGAGATGCCCGCCGGCACCACCACCGGTGAACTGCTGGCCAGGATCGCCGAACTCAACCACAACCCCAATGTGCACGGTATTCTGCTGCAGCACCCGGTGCCGGCGCAGATCGATGAGCGCGCCTGTTTCGACGCCATCGACCTCGGTAAGGATGTGGATGGCGTGACCTGCCTCGGTTTCGGCCGTATGAGCATGGGCGAGCCGGCCTACGGCTGCGCCACCCCCAAAGGTATCATGCGCCTGCTGCAGGCCCATGACATTCGCCTCGAGGGCCGCCATGCCGTCGTGGTGGGTCGCAGCCCCATCCTCGGTAAACCCATGGCGATGATGCTGCTAAACGCCAACGCCACTGTCACCATCTGCCACTCGCGCACGCAGAACCTGCCGCTACTGGTGCAACAGGCGGATATTATCGTTGCGGCAGTGGGCAGGCCCGAGTTTATCCGCGCCGAGTGGATCAAGGACGGCGCCGTGGTGGTGGACGCCGGCTACCACCCGGGCGGTATCGGCGATATCGAGCTGGCTCCGCTTATCGAGCGGGTGGCCGCCTATACACCGGTACCCGGCGGTGTCGGTCCGATGACCATTAATACCCTGATCTACCAGTCGGTCGAGGCCGGGGAAAAGAAGCTCGCCTGAGTCACCGGCGGCGGCGGGGCCAGAGCCATGCGGCTGGACAAATTTATCAGCCAGGCTGCCGGCATCAGCCGCTCGCAGGTTAAAAAAATGCTGAAGCAGGCGGCCGTCAGCCTCGACGGCAAACCTGTCAGCAACGCCGCCGCCCAGGTCTCTCCGCACCAGCGCATCACCCTGGCGGGCCGGGCGCTGTCCCTGCCCGACGCACGCTACTTCATGCTGAATAAGCCGGCGGGCTATGTCTGCGCCCGGCGCGACGACAGATACCCGACGGTGCTCGAACTGCTGGCCGAACCGGCGCCACACAAGCTGCAGATCGCCGGCCGGCTGGACCTCGACACCACCGGCCTGGTGCTGCTTACCGACGACGGCGCCTGGAATCATCACCTCACCTCGCCGCGACGGGCCTGCACAAAAACCTATCGGGTCGAACTGGCCGAGCCGGTGGCGGAAGCATGGGTTGGCGCGTTTGCCGCCGGTATCCAGCTGCAAGGTGAAAGTCGCCCCACGCGGCCGGCCAGACTACAGCTGCTGTCGCCGCGGCGCGCGCTGCTGCATCTCTGCGAGGGCCGCTACCACCAGGTCAAGCGCATGTTCGCCGCCACCGGCAATCGCGTGACTGCACTGCACCGCGAAGCGGTCGGTGCCATTCAGTTGGACGCGCAGCTGCAGGCCGGCCAGTATCGACAACTTACGGATGCGGAGATTAACCTGGCTGCGCCGGTGGCAGCTGGCGGAGCCAAGCCTGAAACGGCGGAGAACCGTTGTGGACCCGTCGCTTAGCGCGCTGCTGCCCTACCTGACCTGCGCTACCCGGCCAACCGCCTGGTTCGCCGATGAAAATGCCCTCGCAGTCAGCTTCAATGCGGGCGATGCCGGCGCCAACCTCACGGCTTTCAGCAATCGTTACGATGTCGATCAGCGCCTGCGCCGACTCGGGGTGCGCAGCCATTTCTGTGACTTTGACGCCGCCGCGCTGCAGCGGGCGGACTACACCAGCGTTGTCTATCGCATTTCCAAGGAGAAGCCGCTGGCCCACCACCTGATCAACCGCGCCTATCGCTGCCTCGATGCAGGCGGCAGGCTGGTGCTCGGCGGCGAAAAAAGCGAAGGCATAAAAAGCTATACCCAAAAAGCTGCCGCCCTGTTCGGCAGCCCGGCCGCGCTGCGCAAGCACGGCAAGGTATATATCGGCGAAATCGCCAAGGCGGCGGGGGCAAACCCCGATCAGGCAGCGTGGCTCGACGATCAGCACTATGGCGACTTGCGGCCCATCGCCCGGCTCGACGGCCACACGCTTTACAGCAAGCCCGGTGTCTTTGGCTGGAACAAGGTAGACGCCGGCAGCGCGCTGCTGATCGACAACCTGCAAGCGGCGCTGGAGACGCTGCCGCGGCCGCCGGCCAGCCTGCTCGATCTGGGCTGCGGCTATGGCTACCTGACCCTGGCCAGCGCCGCTATCGGCGCCGGGCGGCGCGTTGCCACCGACAATAATGCCGCCGCCCTGGCGGCGGCCGGACACAACTTCCGTTCGGCGGGCCTGGCGGTGGAGGTCACGGCGGGCGATTGCGGCGATCGCCTGACTGAGCGTTTTGATTTAATACTGTGCAACCCGCCCTTCCACCAGGGCTTCACTGTCGCCGGCGATCTGACGGATAAATTCCTGCAGGCCGCCGGCCGCCTGCTCAATCCGACGGGCCTGGCGCTGTTTGTGGTCAACCGGTTTGTGCCGCTGCCGCGCAGGGCTGCGGTGTTTTTTCGCCGCCTGACGCCGCTGGCCGACAACCGCAGCTTCAGCGTGTTTGCGCTGGCACAGCCTCGCACTTAGCGCAATTTGCGGAAATTGAAGTTTAACCGGCAGGACTTTTTGCGCCGGTCCAACTCGGGGGTGTGAGCCAGCCTCTCGAGAAACAGTTTTCTGGAAACCGGCAGCCTGAAAAAAGCGCCGATCACATTGTCGTAAAGTGGTGTGGTGAACTGATAAGCGGCGCCGAAGTCACCCTGCATGGCCTCGGACTTCAGCATTGCCGAGCGGCGCAGCGCGGCAGGGGAATGGAAGTTGAACACCAGGGCTCCTGCCGGCGCCAGAATACCGCCCAGCGCTGCGGCCCAGTCCAGGTCGGCCTCCACCGCCCGCACCGGTTCTTTTTCTTCGTGGCCGAAAAGGTCGTCGATAATCAGATCGTATTTGCGCCCCCGGTAGCACCCGACCCAGCTCACGGCATCGCCCCGGATCAACTCGATATTGGTGGCGGTAAGACCAAAGAAACGCCTGGCCAGGCGCAGGTGTACCGCATTGAGTTCAATACCGGTTATCTGCTGCGGGCTCAGAAAGTAGTTCAGCTGCTGGATGACCGCGCCGCCGCCCACCCCTAATACCAGCACCCGCTTTACGCTGCCGGCGGGCAGAAAAAATGCCGGCAGCATCAGCAGATCCCAGACACTGCCGCCGACCGGGTAGCGCGGATTATACTGGCTGTGGAAGATGCCGTTGGTATAGAGCCTGCGGGTGTTGCCGGCACGGCGGACTTCGTAAACGCTGCCGGCGATTGCCTGTTTCCATACGATTGCCAT
>JANQMH010000114.1 GCA_028280195.1 Exilibacterium sp. | reverse complement strand
CAGCGCCACAGCGGCCAAAAAAGCGGTTAAAAAGGTCGCCAATAAGAAGGTCGCCAAGAAGCCGGTAGCCAGAAAAACGGCAGCCAAGCCGAAGCGCGCTGCCAAAAAGGCCGCCTAAAACGCTTGCCCGGCCATCCCGCAGCTCGCCTGAAGCACCCGCTTTTGGCGAGTGCGGGGTCGCGGCCAGACCCTAACTTGCGGCTATTGTCCGCGCGCCGCCGCCCCTCCTTAACTGCCGTCCCCCTCAACTGTTGCCATGCCGGCGACTTTGCAGCAGAAAGTCCACAAAGGCCCGACTGGCTTTGGACAGGTACTGATTGCGCTTCCAGGCAATGCCCAGTGACAGCAATACCGGCTGCTCAAAAGACACCCCCACCAGACCCGGCTCCTGTTCAGCCATCCGGCGCAGGCAGATACTCACCCCCTCGCCGGCCTGAACCAGGTTAATCATCAGGCGCAGCAAATTGGTTTCCACCACAATGCGTGGTGCGGTACCCAGTTCCAGGCTCAGCGAATCGATAATCTCGCGCAGATAATACCCTTCGCGGTAAACAATCAGATTCTGCTCGGCCAGCGCCGCAAAAGGTATGCGGCGGCGCCCGGCCAAAGCATGATCGCGCGGCACACAGACAACCACCTCCTCGCGCACCAGCGGGTGGGATTCCAGCTCCGCGCCGACAGCGCCGTGCGTTAAGTTAACCACGCCGACATCTATTTCATCGTCTTGAATCAGCTGCTGCGACCGCTGTGTTCCCTCACCGATAACCTGCACGCGCACATTGGGATAGAGCTGGCGAAAGCGCGCTATTTTTTCCGGAAAATAGTAGCAGCCGAGCATGACCGATGTACCCAGCCGCACTTCGCCGGCTTCGAGCCCGCGCAGTTCGGCAATTTCCAGCTGCGCCTGCTGAAACTGCGCCAGTATGCGCTCGGCGTGCAGCAGCAATACCCGCCCTTCGTAAGTGAGTTCAACCTTTTTCTCGACCCGGTTGAACAACACCACATCGAGTTCGCGCTCCAGCTTCTTTATCGCAATGCTGACCGCCGGCTGCGCCATGTGCAACGCTTTTGCCGCCCTGGTAAAACTGCACCACTTCGCCACTTGGTGGAATATCTGCAACTGCCGGTTGTCCATAATTGAAATATATTCATCGCATAAATTTAATATATTATCTTTATACACAAGGGTTTGCTACAGTTTTGCTAATCGCGCCCCGGCAAGCCGTGGCGCTGGCGGCCACCACCAATCCCGCCCGCTGTCCGGAGACTGCTGATGAGCGCTAATACCTGGGGAAAATTTGATTGGCAGGACCCCTTCCTGTTAGAGCAACAATTAAGTGAAGAAGAGCGCATGGTGCGCGATTCGGCGCGTCGCTACGCCACCCAGCAGCTGTCGCCGGGCGTGCGCGAAGCCTTTCGCAACGAGTCCACAGACAGGGCCATTTTCCGCCAGATGGGCGAACTCGGCCTGCTCGGCGCGCCGCTGCAGGGCTACGGCTGCCCCGGCACCAGCTATGTCGCCTATGGGCTGATCGCCAGGGAAATCGAGCGGGTGGATTCCGGTTATCGCTCCATGCTGAGCGTGCAGTCGAGCCTGGTGATGCACCCCATCTACAGCTACGGTTGCGAGCGGCAGAAGCAGAAGTACCTGCCGCGCCTGGCCAGCGGCGAACTGGTCGGCTGCTTCGGCCTGACCGAGCCGGACTGCGGCTCCGACCCCGGCGCTATGATCACCCGGGCCAAAAAAAACCCTGGCGGCGACTATGCATTGAACGGCACAAAAATGTGGATCAGCAACTCACCGATCGCCGACGTTTTCATCGTCTGGGCCAAAGACGAACACGACGATATCCGCGGTTTTATTCTGGAGCGCGATATGCCGGGACTTTCGGCGCCGAAAATCGAAGGCAAGCTGGCCCTGCGCACTTCTGTCACCGGCGAGATCGTCATGGAGGATGTGCCTGTGCCGGCGCAAAACCTGCTGCCGGGGGTGAAAGGCCTGAAGGGGCCGTTCGGCTGTCTCAACAGCGCCCGCCTCGGCATCGCCTGGGGCGCTCTCGGCGCGGCGGAGGCCTGCTGGCACAGCGCACTGGACTATACCTTGCAGCGCCGGCAGTTCGGCAGGCCACTGGCCGCCAATCAGTTGGTGCAGAAAAAACTGGCGCTGATGCAAACGGAAATTGCCCTGGGCCTGCAGGGATGCCTGCAGGCCGCGCGGCTAAAAGATCGGGGCCGGCTGGCACCCGAGCTGATCTCCATGATCAAGCGCAACGCCTGCGTCAAGGCATTGGATATTGCCCGCGAGGCCCGCGATATGCACGGCGGCAACGGCATCTCGGATGAATACCCGGTGATGCGACATATGCTCAACCTCGAAGCGGTCAACACCTACGAGGGCACGCAGGATATACACGCTTTGATCCTCGGGCGCGCCCAGACCGGTATCCAGGCCTTCTTTTAATCCAGTCCGCCGGTCAAAGCTGTGGTGTCGACGGCTCACTGCCGCCGCGGCGAGATTCTTACGCTGTAACTGAACGGCGCCAGCAGCTCGCCGGCGCGCTGCCGGCGGCGCTTTTCGTCATCGCTCTCCTGCTCGCGTGTAAACGTACAGTAAGCGCGGTAGCGCAGTGGCTGTTTCTGGATGTCATGGGCGTTGAAGTCCACTGCGAACACCTCCTTGAGAGCCTCGCTGCGGTCAGGCGCCGGCATGGCTTCGGTCAACCAGGTCAGGCCCATCATTTTGCCGGTGCGCGCACTCAATTCCCGCTGGCAGATTTCCCAGTATTTATCATCGCGCATGCTCTGCAGTTGCGCAGCGCTGAGGCTGTTTTTCCGTTTGTCGGCCGGCGTCAGATCCTCATAGGTGAGGCCATCGATCAACACGCTGTAGGTGACCCTGTCGATATCGCGGCAGATGATGCGGTATACAGGGTGGTCGGGCCGGCTGCGCTCCTGGTGCAGTTGCCCCCGAACCACCGACTCACAGCGGTCGGTTTTTTCGGCCGTTCTCGCCGCCCGGCGCAGCTTGGAGAAGTAATGTTCATAGTTTTTGGGCAACCACAAGCGCGAGTCGTCGATCGCAGACAGGGCCGGGAAGCTCAGCGCCGGGCCAAGCAGAATTGTCAGCAGAGCAGAGCTTACCGTTGACAGCCTACAGCTTACAGCCAAAACCTCGAGCAGCTGTGTACAACTGTAAGCTGTCAACTGTAGGCTGCGGGCTGTGCTAAGCCGGCTGGATGGTTTTCGCCATTTCACTGTAAACATAGGCATGCAGTACCAGCAGTTTGTCGGCATCATCCTCACTGAATTCAATTCCATAGACAGCCGGCATATTTTCGGCATATTCCCGCGTGCTGCGCTCGATGCGCGAGCGGATGACCGCCTGTGCCAGCAGTGAGCGCGGCAGTGTGCCGATAAGCACCGATGCCGTCAGGCTCAGGGTATCGCCCATCTCACCGATCGGCTCGCGCATCTCGATGCGAGCCCCCGAAATACTGATATCGGCAATCACCCCTTCAAACTGAAGGTCGTTGAGGCTGCTGGTATTGATCGCCTGCACCGGCAGCTGTACATCGACGCGGGTGGCGCCGCGAATCTGCTTGAAATTGACCGAGGCGGGATAGGACAGGTACAGCACGGGAAAGGGTGTATTGCTGGCGCTTTCAACAGTACAGGCGCACAGACCGATGCCGTTGGCCACCATCATCCTCAGCACGATCTTTTGGCCGCTGCGCAGTCGCGGCCCTTTCTCCATGCGCGGCTGCGTCACCAGAATGGCCTGGCCGGGCAGGCAGCCCACCAGCCGGCAGCCGAAGCGCTGGGGCTGCCCGCCCGCAGAGCGGGTCTGCAGTTGCAGCGGATAACCGTAGGCCACTTTCAGGTCTTCGAATTTCATCAAGAGGGATCGCTTGTCGTAATATCGGCACTGGCGCCTGTTGTCATACCGGCAAATTTACATAAATATCAGCCGCTTAGGAAGAGGCAGCAGGCGGGACCCGGCAAGCGGGCCGCCCTTTGAGTGTAGGACAGGCGCAGGCGCTTGTCGCCGCTCAGGAGGAGCGGTAGGCGCTGAAACGCCGCTGTATATCGCCGTACAAGGCGTTGCAGGGCGGCAATAAATAGCGCCTCCCCAGCTGCAGGAAACGGCCCGGCAATACCAGGCACACCGGCGTAATCACCAGAGTCAGCACAGTGGAAAACGCCAGCCCGTATACAATGGCGCTGGCCAGAGGTACCCAGAACGACGCAATGACACCGCCGACCACCACATTGCGATCGATCAGATCGACACTGACATTGGTGGCGATCGGCAACAGACCGAGAATGGTGGTGACAGTAGTCAGAAACACCGGCCGCAAGCGCTGCGCGCTGGCCATGACCGCCGCCTCCACGGCGGACATTTCGCGGTGCAGCCGGCGCACATGGTTGTAGGTATCGATGAGCACAATGTTGTTATTCACTACGATACCCGCCAGCGCCACAATGCCGACGCCGGTGAGGATGGTACTGAAGGTGGACTGGGTCAGCAACAGGCCGAGCATTACCCCGGCGGTGGACATGATGACCGACGACAGAATCAGCAGGCCCTGATAGAAGCTGTTGAAC
This sequence comes from Exilibacterium sp., assembly GCA_028280195.1. GTDB lineage: Bacteria > Pseudomonadota > Gammaproteobacteria > Pseudomonadales > Cellvibrionaceae > Exilibacterium. The sequence goes on along the minus strand of JANQMH010000114.1, from coordinate 1,866 downwards.
TGGGTTACCAGCAACACGAACATCAGGAACAGCGCCAGTGAAAAAGCCACGCTGAGAAAGGCCTGCGACTCGGCCTGCTCTTCGTTGGAGCCGCGGAAAACCACCCGCACATCCGGGTCGACGGGGTTTTCCTGCAGCCAGGCCTGGATTTCCTTTACCTTGTCATCGGCCAGTACGCCCTCTTCCACATCTGCGGTCACTTTCATGATCTGCATACTGTCGACGCGCTCGACCTTGTCGACTTTGGGCTGCGGCTGGCGCCGTACAAAACTGGCAATGGGCACCGGCCCGCTGTCGGTATTGACCCGCAGGCTGTCCAGGGCGCTGATGCCGCGCTGGGTGGTGGGATAGCGCACGCGAATTTCCACTTCCTCGTCGGCGTCGTCGGGGCGATATTCGCCGACCTTGACACCGTTGGTCAGCAATTGCACGGCGCGCCCCACCTCGACGACATTGGCACCCATCTGTGCCGCCAGCGAGCGGTCGACCGTCATCTCCCACTCGATGCCCGGCAGCGGCGATGAATCGGTGACGTCGCGCAGCCCCTCGATGTTGGCCTCCAGATAGTCGCGCAGGTAGCGGGTCACCTCCAGCAGCTTGCGCGGATCGCTCGATTCCAGCTGCAACTGCACCGGCTTGCCCACCGGCGGCCCGCTGTCAAACGGGCGCGCCTCGACAATAATGCCGGGCATATCGGCGGTGCGACGGCGTATGTCCTCGAATACCACCCGGGTGGAATAAGGCAGGGTTTCCGGGTCTTGCAGCTCCACCAGCATGGTGCCGATCTGATCCTTGGCCGGGCCGCGGTTGCCGCCCTGGGCGCCGCCGCTGCTGCCGCTGGCGGAATAGGTGACGTTGACCCCGGGGGTCTGCACTACGCGCTGTTCGACTTCGCGCACCAGCTGCCGCGACTCCTCCACCGACAGGTTGCCCTGGGCGCGCACTGCCACCGTACCGTATTTTTCCTCGGTCTCGGTGAAAAACTCGACGCCCGCATTGTATTTGCCATAGAGCATGAAAATGCTCACCAGGGTCACCAGGGTGAACAAAAACATCACCACCGGCCGGCGCAGCACAAAGCCCAGCGAACGGGCATAGACGCCGGTAATACCCGGCAGGGTGAGAGCCGATTGCGTTTCCAGGTGCTTCAGATAACTCTGCACCTCCGGCTCCACTTTGGCGCGGCCGAGCTTTGAACCCACCGCCGGCGCAAACAGCAGTGCGTAGAGCAGCGAGCCGATCAGCACCGCAAATACGGTCACCGGCAGATAGCGCATAAACTGCCCCGGCACCCCAGGCCAGAACAGCAGCGGTAAAAACGCCGCCAGGGTGGTGGCAGTAGAGGCCACCACCGGCCAGAACATGCGCTTCACCGAAATCTGGTAGGCGGCGCGACTGCTCATACCCTCGGCCATCTTGCGATCGGCAAATTCGGTAATCACAATGGCACCGTCGATCAGCATGCCCAGCGCCAGCAGCATGCCGAACATCACCATGAAGTTAAACGAATAGCCGACCAGGTTGACCACAGCGGTGGCAAATAACAGCGAGAAAGGAATGCCGAAGCCCACCAGCAGGCCGGAGCGAAAGCCCAGCGCCGCCACCACAATGATCATTACCAGGGCCATGGCGGTGACGATATTGCCCTCCATCTCGCCGACCATGTTCTGCGAGAACGTCGAACTGTCCATCACATAACCGACTTCCAGCCCCTGGGGGAACTCGGCGCGCGCCGCCTCCACCACCTCGCGCACCGCCTGCGACAGCTCAATTTGATTGGCGTCGGTGCGTTTCTCCACTTCGATGACGATGGCCGGTTTACCGTTGACGCTGGTATGGCGGGTGGGGTCCTTGAAGGTGCGGCGG
>JANQMH010000132.1 GCA_028280195.1 Exilibacterium sp. | reverse complement strand
AGTCGGAAAACATACGCAATGTGTTATCCGAAGTCGGTCTGGACCCCATGCTCGGCCGGCGCTTTCCCCATCAGCTTTCCGGCGGGCAGCGACAGAGGGTCAGTATTGCCAGGGCGATCGTTATGCGACCGCGGGTGATTATTGCCGATGAGCCTCTCTCGGCACTGGACATGACGGTGCAGCATAAAATTCTGGGCCTGCTGGCGTCGCTGAAACATCGATATGACTTCACCCTGATGATCATTTCCCACGACCTTGCCGTCGCCGAGTATCTCTCCGATCGCATCGCCGTGATGTGCGCAGGCGAGCTGATAGAACATGCCCCCACCCGCACTTTTTTTCGAGCGCCCTTGCACCCGTATAGCTGCCGGCTGCTGGAGTCGATGTTGAGGCTGACCTCAAAGGGTACCGATAGCTACGCGGCAGATCGACGGGCCGTTGCCGTACCGCCATCGCCACCGCCGGGGTATGTTTATCATACTCCGGTTCGCAATTGCGGTGTCGCGGGGCGTATGACGGCACTGGCAGCGAATCATTTTGTCGCCCTGCAGCCGCGGACATAGGCTTACCATGAGCACTGTTAAACCTATTGGGTGTTTATGCCGGGGTGCTGTCAGGAGGCATGATGCGCAATGCGGATGAAGTGAGAATTGTACAGATTTTCAATGCTAGCCGGCGGGCAAATTATGGCCATAGATAAAAAGACACTACTTTACAAAACCTACGAAGTGGGTAAAACGACGGTTTTCTCTTCGCGTATGGACAGTCGTTTCTGTTACTGCCTGTACGTACCTCACCGGTTTGACGAGAACAGCCGGGCGCAGACCACATTACTGATCTCAGTGCACGGCACCGGCAGGATGCAGGCTCTGTACCGCGACCTTTTCTGTGAGTTTTCTGAATACAATAACTGTATTGTACTGGCACCATTGTTCCCCGCCAATGTGCGCCAGGACGGCAATATGAGCGGATACAAGTATCTGAAAGAAGGTGATATTCGCTATGATCTGGTACTGCTGGATATGGCAGCGGAAGTGGCACAACGTTACCGCATTGCCGTTGATAAAGTGCTGCTGTTCGGCTTCTCGGGGGGCGCGCACTTTGCACACCGTTTTTTACTGCTTCACCCGCACCGTATCAAGGCGGTATCGATCGGCGCGCCGGGTGTGGTGACACTGCCGCTTCAGGATAAACCCTGGTGGGTCGGTATTGCCGGTGCGCACCAGGTTTTTGGTCTCGATATCGACCCGGCAGCGCTCGCCGGCGTTCCCGTGCATCTGGTTGTCGGCGGCGCCGATACGGAAACCTGGGAGATCACTGTCGATGCGGATGACGCCTACTATATGGAAGGCATTAACGATTCTGGGAGAACCCGCGGCGAGCGCCTGCAGTCACTGGCGGACGGTCTTTCGAGCTGGGGCGCCAGGGTTCGAAAGGATGTGGTGCCCGGTGAGACCCACGATGTGGTGCCGATTTCGCAAAAGACCCGTGAGTTCTTTTACGATGTATTGAACGATTTATATTAGTAGCGAAACAGCTGCTAGGCGATACCGGGCGCCTGTGCGCGGGCTGGATAAGTCGTATCGACACGGGAGCAGCAGTGCTTCCTGACCCTGGCCAGATTTTTTTCAACGGTGCTCTGACAGATTCCCAACTGGTCTGCGATTTCGCGGTTCTTCAGGCCGGCCAGGTTGCTGAGTTCAAAAATCTGCTGGCACAGGGTCGAGAGTTCCACCACTGCTGCAATCGCTTTGTGCATGCGGTCCTGATTGATTACGATATCTTCGGTGGAAGGGCGCTCGTCGACAATGTCGTAGCAGCGCGAGATTTCTTCGGTATTGTTGCCGCAGAGTCTGTGGGCCATGGCCCGGTGGTGATCGATAATCACATTGCCGGCGATGCGGAATAAGTAGGACTTGATATTTTTGATTTCGGTGTCGGCCGACAGTCGCAACAGCTTGATATAGGTTTCCTGCAGCAGATCCTCGGCAGTTTGCGGGCATCCCACTTTGCCATAAATGTAATTGCGAAGATCTGTAGCATACGTTTTGAATAAAGCCTCTATATGCCAACCCATACGCCCCCCGCCGATATTTTATATTTTCAGTGCCGGCAGTGCACTTCAGGGGGCACTGCCGGCACGGGTGAGGGAAATGTTACCAAAATAGTTGCCAATATGTAAAACTATTTTTCCTGCCCGTCCGGCCTCGGGTATGAAAGCTATGCAGAGTCAATGTGTCCTTGCCGCTTGTTGGGGGATTGGGGCTGTACTGACTTTAAGAAACAGCGGTGGTGGCCGACCCGGCCCTAACCCGGTCAGGGTCTGGGGTTCGAGACCCGCCGTAAACCCATCCGTGGGGGCTTCACGCCAGC
>JANQMH010000110.1 GCA_028280195.1 Exilibacterium sp. | reverse complement strand
TTCAAAGACCAATGCCGATCTGACCAAGAGTATCCTGCTGCAGATCATCAGCGAGCAGGAGAGCAACGATCGGCAGTCGCTGCTGACCAACTCGGTGCTGAAGCAGCTGATTCGCTACTATGACACGGAAATGCAGCTGTTTATGCGCCAGTATCTGGAGCAGAGCATGGCGGTGTTTCTGGACCGCCAGGACAGTATGCAGGGCATGATGAAGGACCTGGTGGACGCCAGCCCGCTGGGTCTGTTCAACCAGATGATGGAGAAAAACATGCAGATGTGGCGCAATTTTGCCGGTCAGAAAGAGGAAAAAAAGCCCGAGTAATAAGCTCGGGCACCCTTATCCTAAATTGATATAAGGCTGATGCTGCATAGCAGCAAGTTCTGATTGAAAACCCCTCCAAAGATGTATTAATCTTCACTTCAGACAATTACTGCATTGCAGCATAACCCCGTAGCAGCACAACGACCCTAAATTGGAGAAAACGACTATGTTCGAAAAGTTTGTAGAGCAGACGCAAAACGCCTTCAAGCCCATGAGCGAAATTATGGCTCTGAACGTGAAAGCCATGGAGCAGCTGGTAGACAAGCAGTCCACCCTGGTCACCGGCGTGATGAATGACGGCGTCACCTATGCCAAGGACGTGGTAGCTCAGAAGGACGTCGCCGGCATCTATCAGGCGCAGAAAAACTATGTGGAAGGTGTGCAGGAGAAAATGGTCAGTGCCACCAAGGATGTCTACTCAGTCATGACTGAAGCCCAGGAAAAAGTCGGTGACCTGATGAAAGGCGCCATGGCCGAAGTCAAGCCTGTTACCACAGCGACCAGCAGCAAAAGCGCCAGCAAGTAAAACCACCCAGCTACCTGCGGACGAGCCCTCCATGGCTCGTTATTGAGAAACCCGGCAGTTGTCACAGTGCCGGGTTTTTTTTAATACATATGCTGCCCGCCATTGACGGAAATAGTAGAGCCGGTAATGAAGCTGGCGTCGTCGTCGACCAGAAACAGCACTGCCCGTGCAATATCATCCGGTGTGCCCAGCCGCCCGGCGGGGATGGTGGCAATGATCTTTTCCAGTACATTTTCCGGTACCGCTCTGACCATATCGGTATCGACATAACCGGGCGCGATGGTATTGACGGTAATGCCGCGCGGGGCACCTTCCAGCGCCAGTGCCTTGGAAAAACCGATCAGCCCGGCTTTGGCAGCGGCGTAGTTGACCTGACCATATTGGCCGGCCTGCCCGTTGACGGAGCTGACATTGACAATGCGGCCAAAGCGGTGCTCGCGCATACTGTCAATGACTGCGCCGCAGGTGTTGTACACCGAGGTCAGGTTGGTTTGAATGACGGCGCTCCACTGCTCCGGCGTCATTTTGTGCAGCGTGCTGTCGCGGGTGATACCGGCATTGTTGACCAGTACTTCAACCGGACCAAAGTCGGTAGCGACGGTGGCGATACCGGCTGCCACGTCATCTTTGTTCGAAACATCGAATTTAACGGTGGGTATACCAGTTTTTTCCGTAAAGCTCTGAGCGGCCTGATCACTACTGCCGTAATTGGCGACCACGGTATAACCTTTTTGATGTAACTTGACCGAAATTGATTCACCAATTCCACGCGTGCCGCCAGTGACAAGTGCAACTCTGCCCATAAGATCGATCTCCAAAAACGTTTAGTTAAAAGTGCATTACCCTGTTAAGACGCTTCACCAAATTGCTACGCAAAAAAGGGGCCCAGTTATCGTCTGGCCCAAAAAACAGCATGGAATATATTATGTGGCGAGAATCTGTCGCCGATAAACGCCTTTTTTTAACCGGCAAAATACGGATTACCGGTTTGACTGACTTTAAACGCCAAATGGTCATAATCTGGGAAGCCACAGGTAGTGCTTGCCTAGTGATGGTGCAGGATAGAGCGCCTTTGTTCGGTAATGAGGCGCACCCCCAGAGCATAGACCTGTGAGGGTGCAAACTCAATACGACTATTGTATGAATCGGGTCGTGCCGAGGCAGGGGTGGCACTGCATTTTTGCAGGCCCATTAATGCTCGGCAATCGCGCCCTTGCCCAGACCTTCGTAGGCTTTCACTTTTATGACCGTGTGCGGATGCTGCAGTTTTAGCGTGGCGGCAATATGGCTGGCAATATATTCCACTGTGCTGTCGGTATCGATCAGGTAGCAGCAGGTTTGCGGCAGGGTCAACTCGAAGCGGCCCTGCTGCGCAGTGTAGGCGAACCGGTAACAGGGCACGCCATGGTGTTGCGGCGCACCGACCAGATCTTCACGGCTGCCGATGTAGATGTCCCGCCAGCGGGCCGCCCACTGCTTTTCCAGAGCGACAGCCTGCCGGCCATTTTGCCATATGTGGATTCGCGAGCGGTGGCCGTGGGCGATGCGCTGGCAGTTGCCGCCGTGCTTCTTCAGGCCGTGGCTGTAGTGATAGCAGGGGCCGTCGATACGTTCTTCGGTAAAACCGAGCTGCAGCCGGGCGACGGAACTCGGGAAACGGGATGCCAGCTGCGCGACACTCCACTGTGCCATATGGGTCGGGTTGATAAGCGTTGTTTCCACCAGGCACAGTGCCTCGCGCGGCGAGCGGCAACTCAGGCTGAGGCCGTCACCAAAGCGCCAGTTCAATTCCACATCGTCACCGTGTTGCGCCAGGGTGAGGTTATCGGCTTGCAGTGGCACCAGCAGGCGGTGGTCAATTTCTGTGTCCAACCATTGCCGCAGCACCTGCTTGACAGTGCCGAAATCGCACACCATACCCTGCTCGTCGAGTTTGCCATCCATTTCCACGTGGGTCAGCCAGGTCTGCCCGAGCAGGCCCCGCTCCGGGCACAGGTAACTGAAGTCTACGTTGGTGAGGTTGTCGACAAATAGGTGCATAGGGGGAATGGTAACGGCAGCTGGTTAGGGCTGGCCATTATATAGGTTTAAATGTAATAGCTCACATCTGATCAGGTATATTGGTGGCAGCTTTTCGGTGAATCCTGATGGTTTTTGGAAAGTTTGGTGTTTCGAGGTTGGGGTTGCCTGGTGAGGGGAGTGTCGCCGCGGCAGTCCATTGCCGGCAGAAACTGTCTCTACGGCCTTGTCAAAGCCTATGGTAGACACTCGGGTACAGCTGCCGCAATTCGCGCGCGGCTGTCACCATGGCCTGCAATGCCGATTCGGTCTCCTCCCAGGTGCGGGTTTTCAAACCGCAGTCGGGGGTGACCCACAGCTGCCCAGGTGGAATCTTGCGCGCGGCCTTTTTCAGCAGGTCGACCATCCAGGCGACGTCCGGCTGGTTGGGTGAGTGAAGATCGTAGACCCCGAGCCCGATATCATTGGGGTATTGGAACTGTTCGAAGGCTGCCAGCAGTTCCATGTTCGAGCGTGAGGTTTCGATGGTGATGACATCGGCGTCGACTTCGGCGATGGCGGCGATGATATCGTTAAACTCGGCACAGCATATATGGGTGTGAATCTGGGTTTCGTCTTTCACGCCGCAGGAGGCCAGGCGAAAACTGGCCACTGCCCAGTCGAGATAGTCCCGGTGCCCGGCGCGGCGCAAAGGCAGGCCCTCGCGCAGCGCCGGTTCGTCGATTTGAACAATGCGGATGCCGGCCCGTTCCAGGTCGCACAGTTCGTCGCGGATGGCCAGGGCGAGTTGGTCGGCGGTGGTTCTCAGCGGCTGGTCGGTTCTCGCAAACGACCAGCACAGCAGGGTGATCGGGCCGGTCAGCATGCCTTTGAGCGGTTTGTCGGTCAGCGACTGGGCGTAGCGGCTCCACTGTACGGTCATGGCAGCCGGGCGGCTGACATCGCCGTAAATAATCGGCGGTTTCACGCAGCGCGAGCCACAGCTCTGCACCCAGCCGTTTTCGGTAAAGGCAAACCCCCGCAATTGTTCTCCGAAATACTCCACCATATCGTTGCGCTCCGCCTCGCCGTGCACCAGCACGTCCAGGTCCAGCGCCTGCTGATGTTGTACCGCTGTCGCAATTTCCGCTTCGATGGTACGGCGGTATTCCGCTGCACTGATATCACCTTTTTTAAGCGCTGCGCGTGTTTGGCGAATGGCCGTGGTCTGCGGAAAGGAGCCGATGGTGGTGGTGGGAAACGGCGGCAACTGCAGCTGTTGCTGCTGTTTGTGTTTGCGTTCGGCAAAGGGGCTGTAGCGCCGGCGGTCAGCGGCGTCTATGTGTTGCAGCCGCTGTTGTACCGCCGCATCGTGTACCCTGGTAGAATTTTGCCGCGAAGCCAGGGCCAGGCGGCTGTCGGCAAACAGGGCGTCGGCGGCACTGTTGCCGCCGCCGCTCAGAGCGCCGGCCAGGGCCGTTACTTCGGCCAGTTTCTGTTCGGCAAATGCCAGCCATTGACGGATTTCCCAGTCGAGCTTTTTTTCTCCGTCCAGGCTCACCGGTACATGTAAAAGCGAACAGGACGGTGACAGCCACAACCGCTCGCCCAGTTTGCGCTGTGCGCTGTGTAGCTGCGCCAGTGCCTTGTCCAGGTCCGTGCGCCAGATATTGCGGCCGTCGACGATTCCCACCGACAGCACCTTGTGCACCGGCAGTCGGTCGAGCACTCGCTGCAGCTCGGCCGGGGCGCTGACCGCGTCGATATGCAGCCCTGCCACCGGCAGGTGCACGGCGCAGCCGAGATTGTCGCCGAGTTCGCCGAAGTAGCAGGCCAGCAACAGTTTCAGGTCGCGCTGCTGCAGGCGGTTATAGGCCGACTCGAATGCCTGGCGCCAGTCGGCGGGCAGGTCCAGCGCCAGGATCGGCTCGTCTATCTGCAGCCACTCCACCCCCTGCGCCGCCAAGCGTTGCAGGATCTGGCTGTAGGCTTGCAACAGTGGCGTCAGCAACTGCAGTTTATCGAAGTCGCGCGAGCGGCCTTTACCCAACCACAGATAACTCAGCGGCCCTAACAGCACGGGCTTGGCCCGATAGCCCAATGCCAGCGCCTCCTCGATTTCATCGAACAGCTGGGTGTAAGCGAGTTCGAAACGCTGCCCGGCTTCGAATTCCGGCACAATATAGTGGTAGTTGGTATCGAACCACTTTGCCATTTCACAGGCGCTGACGGTCGGGCCACTGGGAGCCCTGCCGCGTGCCATGCGAAACAGCGTGTCGAGATCCACCGCGGCATCGCCGTGGCGATGCCGGGCGGGCACATTGTCCAGCATCGCCGACATGGTCAGCACCTGGTCGTACCAGGCGAAATCGCCCACCGGTATCCAGTCCATGCCGCTGTCGGCCTGTAATTGCCAGTGCCGCCGGCGCAGTTCCCGCCCCACTGCCTGCAACTGCTCGCGGCTGATATCGCCGCGCCAGTACTGCTCGAGGGCACACTTTAGTTCACGCCCGGCGCCGATACGGGGAAACCCCAGGTTATGTGTCACTGTCATCGCCTTTGTCCTGATGCTGGTCCGAAGATCAGGTATATTGTCTGGTCTTGTTTTTGTTGAATCAAACTGATAGCTTTCAGCTTTAAGTTGAATTTTATTAATGGAACATACCGGTATGGTCTGTGCCGTAAATGATGTCCTGGGCCGATGAATACGCTGGTAGAATTACGTCATTTAAAGACTCTGATAGCACTGCGGGAAAGCGGCAGTCTGGTGGAGGCGGCCGAGCGGGTTTTTCTGACTCAATCGGCCCTCTCGCACCAGATCAAAGAGCTGGAAGGGCGCATCGGCGCGCCGCTGTTTGTGCGCAAGAGCCGGCCGTTGCGATTCACGCCGGCCGGGCAGCGCCTGCTGAGCCTGGCCGAGCGGGTACTGCAGTTGATCGGCGATGCCGAGCGCGAACTCAGTCAACTGGTGCACGGTGAGGCGGGGCGGCTGTTTATGGCCATAGAGTGCCACAGTTGTTTTAACTGGCTGCTGCCCACCATTGAACGCTTTCGCAATCAGTGGCCGGCGGTGGAACTGGATTTTTCCGGGGGCTTTACCTTTGATCCGCTGCCGGCACTGGCCGCCGGTGAGGTGGATCTGGTAGTTACCGCTGATCCCCTGCCGCTCAGGGGGCTCAGCTATATGGCGCTGTTTGCCTATGAAATGCAGTTGGCGCTGGCCGCCAACCACCGCTTGGCCGGGCAGGCCGTTATCCAGCCGCAGGACCTGGCCGGCGAAACGTTGATTACCTACCCGGTGGATCGCCACCGACTGGATGTTTTCACCCGCTTTTTGCAGCCGGCCGCGGTTGAGCCGGCCGCTGTCCGCCATGCAGAACTGGCGCTGATGGCCGTGCAGATGGTTGCCAGTGGGCGCGGTATTTGTGCGCTGCCGAACTGGGTGCTGAGTGAATACTGCAGCAGTGCGCTGATCGCGGTGAAGTCGGCCGGGCCCAAGGGGGTATGGCCGACACTGTACGCTGCGGTTAGAGAAGAGTCGGCCGGCAGCGCCTATGTCGCGGATTTTCTCAACCAGGCCAAAGCCCATTGCCTGGCTCACTTGCCGGGGGTGCGCGGCGTCGCAGACAGCGGCCCGATAGCTATCAAACAGGAGAGCTGAGTTGTGTACAAGTTTTGCTTTTATGTGCCGGAAAGCCATCTACAGACTGTTAAACAAGCAGTTTTTGCCGCCGGCGCCGGTCGCATCGGTGACTACGACTGTTGCGCCTGGCAGACCCCGGGTCACGGGCAGTTCCGGCCGCTCGACGGCAGTCAGCCGTTTATCGGCGCACAGGGCCAGGTGGAGACGGTGGAGGAGTACAAGGTTGAAATGGTCTGTGCGGACGATAATATAAAGGCGGTGCTGGAGGCATTTAGGCAGGCACATCCTTATGAAGAGCCGGCCTACGATATTTGGCCGCTGTCAGATCTTTAATAGGCGGATATTCTTAAGCGCCTCTTTGAGTGCCATGGAATGGAATTAGAGTATTTATAGTTTCATATTATCTGTTTTGCTATCTTTGTCGCCGAAGTAAAGGATGAAGCTCGGACACCTCGAACAAAGTACACGATTAGCTCTACCAAACCCAAAAAACGTCTTTTTGATGCTTAAACCTATTTGCCGTAGGTGTGATATGCTGTCCAGACTGTAATAGCTGATTTAGGCCTAACTGATGATATTGTAAGTAAACTGTGTGAGGGAGACATTTTTATCAAATGGAATGACTTTAGTTTTCGAGGGAAGCATTACTCTTTGGGCCACCTGCACCCTTTCCGGTACATGTTCACACAAGAAGCTGGTGATAGTAAGCCTGCCAAGACCTACAATTTTCTTATAGAATTCGGGTTGCATTGTTTCACTAGGGGGCCGAGTAAACGCAAAGGGAAAGCGCTCGCCGATTACCCGGAAGATCTGTATTATTCCGATTCAAGAGAAACACGCATTTTTTGTTTTCGCAGACATTGCTTGTCGAGCAGGCTTCCTGATATTGCCAAAGGCATACCCAATGTTCCCTGTTACCATACCGGTAAAGGTAATTTTTTTGTCATCGATTTAGTGGATAGGCCGGGCGTTGATGCTGGGGGTGAGTATGAGGTTTATTTTAAGGTTTCCCGCCAGCAACGAGGGCTTCTGCGACTATTTATTGAAAGTGCTTATATCCGTGATTCTGCGCACCAGAGTTCACAACCCAGGAAAAAGAAAATAAACTTCTTTGTTATTGCTTACAATACGCAAGTTGGGAAGGTCATTAAACTACCCAAATGAAAAGCCCCTTCCATAGGAAGGGGCTTCCTTAAACTGGGCTCGCTTTATAACCGCTCTTGGGCTGATACCGACCTGGATCGGCGGAGGAGCGCATAGCTTAAATTACTCAGCAGTGAGTTCATTTGCTATCCCGTTCATACGCTCAATTTGCCCTTAGAGTATGCGTTGTTATATACGATTTTACAAGCCCTTTATTGGATCAGGTCAAGGCTTGACACACTACATATTCATGGGGGCAGCCCAAAGAAGCTACGACTTTCTCTGCTTGCCCTGCTTGGCGCAAGAATCCACTGGTGCCGGCGCCAGTGTTTTATCGACGCCGGACTAAATCTTCACTGCGTATAGGGTATTGGTCTTCCTGCCGGTCTGAAAAGAAGTGTTTCAGTGTTTTGCCCACCACCGGAAAGGCCAGCTCATCCCAGGGGATCTGCTGTTCGGTAAACAGCTCGACCTGCAGCGATTCGATACCCGGGCCGAATTCCAGGCTGGTCAGCGCGCCGCGATAAAACAGATAGACCTGATTGATCTGCGGCAGATTGAACAGTGTGTAGAGGCCATGGATTTCGATTTTTGCGCGGGCTTCCTCCCAGGATTCCCGCAGCGCCCCCTGTTCGGTGGTTTCGCCGTTTTCCATAAAGCCTGCCGGCAGCGTCCACAGCCCGTAGCGCGGCTCGATGGCGCGTTTGCACAGCAGTACCCGGTCTTCGTAGACTGGCAGGCAGCCGGTGATGATACGCGGGTTCTGGTAATGGATGGTATCGCAGTGCTCGCAGACATAGCGCTGGCGATCGTCGCCTGCGGGTATTTTCAGGGTAACCGGGTTGCCGCAACTGGGGCAGTACTTCATGTAGTAGTGGCTCTTTTTGGTGTAACCGCGCAGCACTGGACCGCGGGGCTGCGCACTGGTTGTTTCGAGCAGTTGGCGGACAGTCGCTAAAAAGTGCGGTTATGAACGGACAGAGATGGCCGTGGCACAGCCTGCAATGACACTAGTATAAACATATCGGCCATGCAAGTGCGGTAAATATTCTCAACCCGGAGCCCGCCGGCGCGATGCCGGCGGGTTGGCGTTACCTGCCGGCGTCGCGGCGGAAGGGCAGCAGCTTGGCCGGTGAACGCGCCTCAATCATCGCCAGTGGCGGCGGCTGATTTTTCTCCGCCAGCTGATTCAGCAGACAGCGCAGTTGCGCAAATGACTCGTGCATCATCTGCGAGATTTTGATACATGCCCCCAGCGACGAACCCTGGAGGCGTATCTGCGAGTCGATTTGAAACTGTAGCCCGCGCAGGCGCCGCTGCAGGTGCGGCGGGGCTCGCGATATTACCGTTTCGACTTCCTGTCGCCGCAGGCGCTCCAGGGCTTCGGGGTCGCGTCTGGCGAGATTCACCAGGGTGTCAAATGCAGGCAGTCCGGATTCCTTCATCACATCCTCCAGGTCTTGTTTACACTTCTTTATTCATTGCCGCCCGGCCCCCCACGCGGTAGCTCACCCGCACTAGCCAATCACGGTCAAAATTGTTTTGAGTTGTATGAAAAACATACTATCAGAGCCTAATAATGCAGTGTAGAGGATTTATTATATCGTATTGGAATAAAATAGCGGTTCCCGCCGGGCCCGAAATAAAAACCACCGGTAGGACAAGGGCTTGTAGGTGAAAGCTCGGAATTACTTCAAGCAACTTTGTGGGGCAGGTCGCGGTCAAATTGCCGCGGGCAGCGTGGACCTGGCTGCCTGATTGAGGTAGCTTGAAGGTGGCCGGCCTGTAGTGGCCGGTCGGGTCAATGGTAATAGGCCGGGTAAATGGCGATATAAGGTAGCAGATGCTGGAGCAGTTAAGGACAAACCTGCACAAGCGGGCGGCGAAACTGGCCGCGATAACCGCCGATGCCGGGCCGTTTCCGCAGCAGGCCGCGGTGTTGGTAGCGCTCACCGATCACCCCTCGGACCCGCATATCGTACTGACCAAACGCGCCAAGCATCTCTCTACCCACAGTGGTGAAGTGTCTTTCCCCGGCGGCAAGTGGGACCCGGAGGATGCGCACTTACTGCACACTGCCCTGCGCGAAAGTGAGGAAGAGATCGGTCTGCCGCCTGCGGCAGTGGAGGTCCTGGCGGCCTTGAAGGCCCGCCGCACCGGACGCGGTATGCGGGTGACACCGTTTGTCGGTATTGTACCGGCGGATATCCCATTGATTCCGAACCCGGCCGAACTCGATGCGGTGTTTCATGTGCCGGTGAGCTTTTTTCTCGCCGATCAGCGCATCAGAACCGACTTTTACCGGCTCCAAAACCGGGAATTCTGGGCACCGGCCTACCACTTCGACGGCTTCGAAATCTGGGGTTTTACCGCCGGTGTACTGGTGGCGCTGTTAAACCAGGTCTATCAGGCGGGGATCGAGGTGGACAATCCGGCACCGATAAGGATCTACGGCAGCGGCTGACTTTTGCGTCGCGCAGGCATTGCCTGCATAATCCGGCCTTACCGCCGCTGCGCCGGCCAGACTTCTGGAAAGGCTATTTATGATTTACCGTTTGGGGGACAAGGTGCCGCAGCTTCGCGGCGGGGCCCACTTCATTGCCGGCAATGCCACGCTGATTGGTGATGTGATACTGGAAGACGAAGCCAGCGTCTGGTTTAACGCCGTGATCAGGGGCGACAACGCCACCATCACCGTGGGTGAGAGAAGCAATGTCCAGGACGGCGCCATCTTGCATACCGATCCCGGTCTGCCGTTGACGCTTGGCAGCGGGGTGATTGTCGGGCACAAGGCCATGCTGCACGGCTGTCAGGTGGGCGACAATACCCTGATCGGTATCAATGCCGTGGTGTTGAATCGCGCCAGGATTGGCAAAAACTGTATCATCGGTGCCGGTGCCCTGGTCACCGAGGCCGCCGATATTCCCGACAACTCTCTGGTAGTGGGTAGCCCGGGCCGGGTTAAGCGGCAGCTGGATGAAGACACCCGGGTATTGTTGAAAGCCAACGCCCAGGTCTATGTCGACCATCTGCACAAGTACAATGCCGAACTGCAAGCTGTGGAGTTGTAAGTGATGGACCGGCAGCAAAAACCGCTGAAATCGCCTTGCGTCTCCGTTTGTGTGCTCAACCGGGACGATATCTGCATCGGCTGTTACCGCAGCGGCGGTGAGATCAGTGACTGGGGCGCCATGGATAACCAGCGGCGGCGCGAAGTGCTGCAGCGGGCGGCGGCGCGGGAAAAACGTGTCAACCCCTTTGCCTCACAGCAATGACGGTACCGCCTCAGCTCTGTTCTCTCGGCAGTTCACACAACCTGGCTTTTTCAATTTTTGTGTTTGATATCTCCGCGGTCTCGAAGCGGTAGCGCTCAATTTCAAAACTGACATGGGCGTCGGGGATACTTTCCAGATGCTCGACCACCAGACCGTTGAGGGTTTTGGGGCCGTCGGTGGGCAGCTCCCAGCTGAGGTTGCGATTGATATCGCGAATCGAGGCGCTGCCTTCGATCATAAACCAGCCGTCTTTGAGCGGGCAGATCTCTTCGCTGTGCTCCTCCGCCCGATTGGTGGTGAACTCGCCGACGATTTCCTCTAGCAGGTCCTCAAGTGTCACCAGACCCTGAACATCGCCGTACTCGTCCACTACCACGCCCATGCGGCGCTTTTCTTTTTGAAAGTTAAGCAGCTGTATATGCAGCGGTGTGGTTTTGGGCACAAAATAGGGATCGCGGCAAAACCGCCTGATGGCGTCGTGGGTGATGGTGGAATCGTCGCCATAGACAAAGCGGCCGACATTGCGCAGATGTAAAAGCCCAATCACATTGTTGATATCGCCCTCGTACACCGGCAGCCGTGTGTAGTCGGTATGGCGTATTTGCTGCATCAGCGCGGGAATGTCGTCCTCCAGATCCAGGCCGGAGATTTCACTGCGGGGGATCATGATATCCTCCACGGTCGCTTTTTCCAGATCGAGGATATTCAGCAGCATATCCTGGTGCTGGTCGGGTATCAGATTGCCCGCTTCGTCGACCACGGTGCGCAACTCCTCCGGCTGCAGGTCCTCGCTGCGGCCCTGTCCGCTGGGGTCGAGGCCGAACAGTTTTGCCAGGTTGTTGGAAACATGGTTGACCAGCCATACCGCCGGGTAGAGCAGGTACAGCAGCGGCCGCAGTATCAGGCTGGCGGGGAAGGCGATTTTCTCCGGATAAGTGGCCGCCACGGTTTTCGGCGTGACCTCGGCAAATACCAGGATGGTCAGTGTCAGTAACAGTGTGGCAATGGCGATACCGGCGTCGCCGTAGAGGCGGATGGCAATCACCGTGGCGATCGAGGAGGCCAGAATATTGACCAGGTTATTGCCGATGAGAATAACGCCGATGAGGCGGTCGGGCCGCTTCAGCAGTGCGGCGACGCGTCGCGCGCTGCGGTGCTTTTTTTTGCACAGGTGTTTTAACCGATAGCGGTTCAGGGACATCATGCCCGTTTCGGAGCTGGAAAAAAAAGCGGAGAGAACAATCAGGCCGGCCAGTGCTGCAAACAGCAGGCCGAGAGGCGTATCGTTCAAAGACTGTTGGGCCTTTTTATGTTATTGAGCGGCTATATTGAAGGAGTTTCAGGGCTCAGGCAAGAATAAATTCGAGGACCAGTTTGGTGCCAAAATAGGCCAGCATCAGGGCCGCAAAACCACCCAGGGTCCAGCGCACGGCCTGGCTTCCGCGCCAGCCGTTGCGGTGCCTGCCCCACAGCAGGATGGCATAGACCAGCCAGGCCAGCAGGGAGAAAACGGTTTTGTGTACCAGGCGCTGGCCAAACAGGTCCTCGAAGAACAGAAAGCCGGTAACGATACTGAGCGTCAGCAGCACCTGGCCCACCCACAGCATCTCAAACAACAGGGTTTCCATGGTCTGCAGCGGCGGCAACAGGCGGGTGACGCCCATTGGGTGCTTGTGCTTGAGCTGCCGGTCCTGATAGGCCAGCAGCAGCGCCTGGAAGGTGGCGATGGTCAGCAGGCTGTAGGCCAGAAAGGACAGGAATATATGAAAGACGATATCGGTGCCGATCTCGCCGTAAGGGGTCACCGCACTGGTACTGAACAGGGATACCAATACTGCCAGCGTCGACAGCGGAAACAGGAACACGAACAAATTGTGCAGCGGCTTTTTCAGGCTGCTGACCAGCACGATCACATTAATGACCCAGAAAATTGTCGACGCCACCTTGAAGAAGCCCAGGTGATAACCCTCTTCGGTAAACAACAGGCCGTACAGGCCGGCGCCGTGAAACAGCAGGGCACCCAGAGTCAGCGCGCGCAGCCAGCTGGCATCGGCGGCGTGGTTGCGGCCCAGGCGCGAGGCCAGGTAGCCGCTGCCGGCCAGATACAGGGCGATGGCGGTGCTATTGGCGGCAAGGGTCAGCATCGGACTTCCGGGTTCCTGATCAATGGAGCGCAGAGTTTGGCATATCCGCTTACCAGACACTAGTCGCTAGTCTCTAGATACTAGTCACTAGAGACTAGTATCTAGAGACTGGTGTTATACTTGCGCGTCTTAATGATTTCTGCTGGAGATGGTTTGGCTGCTATGTTTGAAAATCTGACCGACCGCCTGTCCCACTCGCTGAAGAAAGTTACCGGCAAGGCCAGGCTTACGGAGAACAATATCCAGGATACCCTGCGCGAGGTGCGCAAGGCACTGCTCGAGGCCGATGTGGCACTGCCAGTGGTCAAGGCCTTTGTCGCCCAGGTGAGGCAGCGCGCGGTGGGGCAGCAGGTCTCCAGGGCGCTCAACCCCGGACAGCAGTTCGTCAAGATAGTCGAAAGCGAACTGGTGGCGGTCATGGGCCAGGCCAACGAAACACTCAATCTGGCGGTCAAGCCGCCGGCGGTATTGCTGATGGCCGGCCTGCAGGGGGCGGGTAAAACCACCTCGGTGGCCAAGCTGGCGCGCTACCTCCAGGACCGCGAAAAGAAAAAAGTGCTGGTAGTCAGTGCCGATGTCTACCGCCCCGCGGCGATACAACAGTTGCAGACCCTCGCCGCCGAGGTCGGGGCGGAATTCTTTCCCTCCAGTGCAGAACAGAAGCCGCTGGCCATTGCCGAGGCCGCCGTCGCCCAGGCCAGGCGCTCCCATGCCGATGTGGTGATCGTGGATACCGCCGGGCGCCTGCATATCGACGAGCAGCTGATGCAGGAGATCCAGGGGCTGCACGCGGCGCTGGAGCCGGCGGAGACGCTGTTTGTGATCGACGCCATGATCGGTCAGGATGCGGTCAATACCGCCAAGGCATTTAACGACGCACTGCCGCTGACCGGGGTGATTCTGACCAAGGCCGACGGCGATGCCCGCGGCGGTGCGGCGCTTTCGGTGCGCCATGTCACCGGTAAACCGATCAAGTTTCTCGGGGTGGGGGAAAAGGTCGATGCGCTGGAGCCCTTTCACCCGGATCGCATTGCCTCGCGCATTCTCGGCATGGGCGATATTCTCTCGCTGATCGAGGAAGCCGAGCAGAAGATCGACCAGCAAAAAGCCCGCAAGCTGGTCAACAAAGTGCAGAAAGGTCGCCGCTTCGACCTCAACGACCTCAAGGAGCAGCTGCAACAGATGCAGAATATGGGCGGTATGACAGCGATGCTGGAGAAACTGCCGGGCATGGGCAATGTGGCGCAGATGGCCGAGCAGGCCAATATGGGCAATCAGTTCAAGCGCATGGAGGCCATTATCAATTCCATGACCCCGGCCGAGCGCCGCAACCCCGACCTGCTCAACGGCTCGCGCAAGCGCCGCATCACCCAGGGCTCGGGCACCCAGATCCAGGATCTCAACCGGCTGTTAAAGCAGCATAAACAAATGGCCAGAATGATGAAAAAAATGAAGGGCGGCGGTATGGCCAAGATGATGCGCGGCATGGGCGGTATGCTCGGCGGTGGTGGCGGTATGCCGCCCGGCGGCGGTTTTCCGGGCGGCGGCCTGCCGCCGGGCATGGGACGTTGATCGAATACTGGCTTTCTGCTCTCCCATCCCGTAAAATACCGCGCCTTTCACCGGGCTGTATGTTATTTGTGCGCCCAAACGGGTTGAAAACCGGGTATGACGGGACCGGTTGGCACCGATCCAAAACTGATACCAAAACTAATATTTAGGAAGAAGATTTACATGGTCAGCATTCGTTTGGCTCGCGGCGGCTCCAAAAAGCGGCCTTTTTATCACCTGACGGTAACCGACAGCCGCAATTCACGCGACGGCCGCTATATCGAGCGCCTGGGCTTTTTCAATCCCGTGGCCCGCGGCCGGGAAGAGCGCCTGCGCATTGACAGTGAGCGCGTGCAGTACTGGGTAAGCCAGGGCGCCCAGGTCTCCGACCGGGTTGCCAAACTGCTGAAAGAGCAGGCAGCGGCTTAAGCCGAGCGCTGGTGTCAAGGTCCTCTGGTCTGGTGGACGTCGGACAGATTACCGCGGTGCACGGTGTCAGCGGCTGGGTCAAGGTCCGCTCCGCCACCGAGCCGCAAGAGAATATATTGAATTACCGGCCCTGGTGGCTGAAAACCCGTCACGGTGTCAGGGCGGTGGAGGTCGATGACGGCAGACTCCACGGCAACGGCCTGATTGCCCACATTGTCGGGGTAGACGACCGGGATCGGGCCGGCGAGTACTGTAATGTCAATATCGCCGTGCAGCGCGACCAGCTCCCCGAGCTGGCGCCCGGAGAGTACTACTGGCACCAGCTGCAGGGCCTGCGAGTGATCAGCGACTATGAAGGCAAGCACTTCCGCCTGGGTGTGGTCGAGCGCCTGCTGGAAACCGGCGCCAACGATGTACTGGTGGTCAGGGGCGGCAGTGACAGCATCGATCGGCGCGAAAGGCTGATCCCCTACGTGCCGGGGCAGTATGTCAAGGCAGTCGACCTGGCAGCCGGTGAAATGCGGGTGGAGTGGGACCCGGAGTTCTAGGGTGATATTTAGGAGAGTGCTGCGGTGCGTATAGCCGTCGTCACCCTGTTTGCGGAGATGTTTGCCGCCGTTGCCGACTACGGCATTACCGGGCGCGCGGTCAAGCAGGGCCTGATGGCGTTGCAGTACTGGAACCCGCGGCAGTTCGCCGGCGACCGGCACCGCACCGTGGACGACCGGCCCTATGGTGGTGGTCCGGGCATGGTGATGATGGCCGGGCCGCTGCAACGCGCCATCGGCGAGGCCCGGGACTGGGCTGCGGCGGGGCAGTCGGCGAAGGTAATCTACCTGTCGCCACAGGGCCGTCCACTGGATCAGGCGGCTGTCAGCCGGCTCGCCGGCGGCGGCGGCCTGGTGCTGTTGAGCGGGCGCTACGAGGGTATTGATGAACGTCTGATCGACGCGGAAGTCGATGAAGAGTGGTCGATCGGCGACTATGTTTTGAGCGGCGGTGAACTCGCCGCCATGGTGCTGGTGGACGCCGTCACCCGCCTGCTGCCCGGCGCCCTCGGCCACCAGCAGTCGGCCGAGCAGGACTCTTTTAGCGGCGGGCTGCTGGACTGCCCGCACTATACGCGACCGGAGGTTTACCGCGGCAGAGCGGTGCCGCCGGTGCTATTGTCCGGCAACCACGCCGCTATCCGGCGCTGGCGCCGGCAGCAGGCGCTGGGTCGAACCTGGCAGAGGCGGCCGGACCTGCTGGCAAAACTGGATTTGGACGAGGAGCAACGGGGCCTGCTGGAGGCTTTCAAGCGCGACCTCGATGAGAATAACTAGCTGTGAAGCTACAGACTATTCAGGTGATATCAGGAGCCGATCATGAGCACTAACAAAACTATCCAGGCGCTGGATGCCGAGCAACTGAAAAAAGATGTGCCGGCATTCAGCCCGGGCGATACGGTGGTTGTACAGGTCAGAGTGAAAGAGGGTAATCGCGAGCGCCTGCAGGCCTTTGAAGGTGTGGTCATCGGCAAGCGCAACCGCGGTATCAACTCCGCTTTTACGGTGCGCAAGATCTCCCACGGTGTCGGTGTCGAACGCACTTTTCAGACTCACAGTCCGCTGGTCGACAGTATCAGCGTCAAGCGCCGCGGCGATGTGCGCCAGGCCAAACTCTACTACCTGCGCAACCTCACCGGCAAGGCCGCGCGCATCAAGGAAAAGCTGAACTGATACACCCCCAGCGCGCGGATGGCATCGGTTCGCAGTGATAGCCATCCGCAGCGTTTGCCGCTAAAGTCCTGTGACATGACAGACCGGCACGCCGACCCCGCCGACCGGCAACTCATCGACCGTTATATGGACGCGCTGTGGATGGAGCGCGGCCTCAGCGATAACACCCTGGCTTCCTACCGCCGCGATCTGAGCGCCTGTGCCGGCTGGCTCAGCGGCCAGTCCGCCACCCTGGCGGCGGCCACCTCGGTTCAACTTCAGCGCTATCTGGCTGCGCGCTTCGATCAGGGCCTGTCGGCCCGATCCTCCGCGCGCCTGCTGTCCTGCCTGCGGGGTTTTTACCGCTATCTGGTGCGCGAGAACTGCCGCAGCGAGGACCCCACCGCCCGTATCGACAATCCCAAACTGGGGCGCCCGCTGCCGAAGTCGCTGACCGAAGCCGATGTCGAGGCCCTGCTGGCAGCGCCGGGGCGGGGCGACCCCATCGCCCTGCGCGACCGCGCCATGCTCGAAGTGCTCTATGCCAGCGGCCTGCGGGTGAGCGAACTGGTCAGCCTGACAATGCCGCAGATCAATCTGCGTCAGGGCGTGGTGCGGGTCATGGGCAAGGGCAGCAAGGAGCGGCTGGTGCCGCTGGGAGAGGAGGCGCTGGCGTGGCTGCAGCGCTACACTCGCGAGGCCAGGGGCGAGTTGCTCAAGGGGCTGAGCAGCGATGTCGTGTTCCCCAGCAGCCGCGGCCGCATGATGACGCGCCAGACATTCTGGCACCGAATCAAACACTGGGCGGCAGTGGCCGGTATTGAGAAACCGCTCTCACCACATACATTGCGTCATGCATTTGCCACTCATCTGTTGAATAATGGTGCTGATCTGCGGGTCGTGCAATTGTTGCTGGGGCACAGTGATTTATCCACCACGCAAATTTATACTCATATTGCGCAGAGCCGCATGCAGGCGCTGCACGCTGCCCATCACCCACGGGGCTGAACTGAGGACTGGCACCGGCTCCGGAACCGATGGCGGGAACCGGGCTCCAAGGGTCCAGATATCTATTTATAACAAGTGAGGTTGGTATGTTAAATCGTTGGTTGGGACGTCCGGGCAGATGGCTGGCAGTGGCTGCCTTGGGGGGCATGGCAGTCGCATGGCAGGCGCTCGACAATCTCCCGTCGGCCCATGCACAGGGGGCCGGCGGCGCTGCGGCTAGCACCGCGTTCCCCGAGGCCGATGCCAAAATTGCCGCTAAGATCAAGGCTGGCCTGCGCAAGGGCCGCGGCAGCTTCGAGTTCAATGGTGTCAAGGCCACGCCCATACCCGGCCTTTATCGGGTGGAAATAGCCAACGGGCCGATACTGTTTGCCAGCGAGGACGGCGCGCACTTTGTCGCCGGCGGCGATATGTACGGCGTCGTCGAGAACAGCTTCGTCAATCTGCAGGAGCTGGAGTATCGGCCGCAGCGCGCCCAGCTGCTGGCGGCGGTGAACGTCAAGGACCAGATCGTATTTTCCCCCAAAGGCAAAACCAAGGCCTATATCAATGTCTTTACCGATATCGATTGCGGTTTCTGCCAAAAACTGCACCTGGAAGTACCGGCCCTCAATGCCAAGGGCATAGAGGTCAGATATCTGGCCTATCCCCGCGCCGGCCTCAGGGGGCCTTCCTACGACAAAATCGCGACTGCCTGGTGTGCCGACGATCCCCAGACCACATTGACCCGGCTGAAAAACCGCGAGTCGGTTAAGATGGCGGTATGCGACAACAATCCGGTGGCCGAACATATGGAGCTGGGCGCCAAGATCGGCGTTAACGGCACCCCGGCACTGGTGCTCGCCGACGGCAGCCTGATTCCCGGCTACCAGTCCGCGGACGAACTGGTCAGACTGCTGGGTGTCGAATAGCGCTTGCGCCGCCCGCCGCGCTTGCAGGCGGCCCGTTAGTAGCCCCCGCTATAGTCTATCTATAGGCGCCGCTGGGTCGATTGACAGCGCTGGCCCGGCTCAGTAAGGTGGCGTCTTTTTACTCGAGCGGGGATTGTGTCTTGAAACCGGTAAAGATAGGTATCTGCGGACTGGGCACGGTGGGCAGCGGCACCTTCAATGTGCTGGCGCGCAACGGGCTCGATATCAACGCCCGGGCCGGCTGTGAGATCGCCGTCGCACAGATCGGCGCGCGCCGCGATAATCCCGCCTGCAATACCGGCGACATAGCGGTCAGCCGCGATATTTTTGCGCCGGTGGAAAACCCGGATATCGATGTGATTGTCGAGTTGATCGGCGGTACCGGTGTCGCACTCGAACTGGTGCTGAAGGCGATCGGCAATGGCAAGCATGTGGTAACCGCTAACAAAGCCCTGATCGCCGAGCACGGCAACGAGATCTTTCGCAAGGCCGGTGAGCACAACGTCAGTGTGGCTTTTGAGGCGGCGGTGGCGGGCGGCATACCGATTATCAAGGCCATTCGCGAAGGTCTTGCCGCCAACCGTATCGAGTGGCTGGCGGGCATTATCAACGGCACCGGCAACTTCATCCTTACCGAGATGCGCGACCGGGGCCGCGAGTTCGCCGATGTGCTGAAAGAGGCCCAGGCGCTGGGGTATGCCGAGGCCGATCCCACCTTTGATGTGGAGGGCATCGATGCCGCCCACAAGCTGGTCATCCTCGCCTCGCTGGCCTTCGGCATGCCACTGCAGTTCGATAAGGTGTTTACCGAGGGGATCAGTGCCATAGAGCCGCAGGATGTGGGTTTCGCTGCGGAACTCGGTTATCGCATCAAGCATCTGGGCGTGGCGCGGCGCAGTGTGCGTGACGGTGCTGCGGGCATCGAGTTGCGGGTACATCCGACCCTGATCCCGGACCGGCGGCTGATTGCCAATGTGGACGGCGTCATGAATGCCGTGCTGGTCAAGGGCGACGCCGTGGGGCCGAC
>JANQMH010000099.1 GCA_028280195.1 Exilibacterium sp. | reverse complement strand
CCTGCTGCAGATTTTGACACAGCACTTTGGTATCCAGGCTGTCGCCGGCAAGGACGACTTTCTGGTTTTGAGAAATCATATGACATCCTTGTATCGACGCGCATGAATTCAGTTGTTCGAATGACATGTTGGGATAAAGCATCACTGGCCGCGCTGGCCGGCTACTTGCTTGACAACGGTTTCGTTACCGTCAACGGGTGTTTCCTCTGAGCCGCTCGAGCCCGCATGCCGGCGCAACCAGGCGAGCACCGACTGGCGGCTGGCAAGCATCGATTGGTAGGTTTTAATCACCACATCGTTGGGCGTACTCTGTTGCTGCAGCCGCTGGATGCGTTCCTGGAGGAAAGCGATGTCGTGTTCAACTTTTTCGCTCATGGCATCGACGTTGACGCGCTGATCTCCAATGATCAGGTGCGGGTTGTTATCCATACTGCAATACTGCTTAAAAAATGGGTTGACAGCGGCGCAAGTCAGCGGCGCTATTCACAGTATGTATCGCACTTTCCGGGTTCGCCAGTCGGCAATGGATGAAAATCCTGTGAGATATGTCTTACACGGTGCGGGGTAGTTTCAACGCGATGATTGCAGCGACAAAAATGCAGGCGGCGGAAACAGTCAGACACGCGCCCAGCCCAAGGTACTGGTAAACCAGGCCGGAAAGCAGGGTGCCGAAGAGGCGGCCGGCGGCGTTCGACATATAGTAAAAGCCCACCTCCAGCGAAACCCCGTCCGCTTTGGCATAGGCGATAATCAGGTAAGAGTGGATCGCGGAGTTGAGCGCGAACAGAATGGCGAAAGCCGCCAGGCCGGCAATCAGTGTCAGCTGCGGATCTGCCCCGCCGGCCAGCGCCAGCGCCATGGCGGCCGGCACCAGCGCCAGCGGCAGACCCCAGCTCACCAGGGCGCCGCGCCCCGGCACTGGCGTAGAAAAGCGATTGGTGATCAGCGGTGCCAGAGACTGTACGGCGCCGTAGCCGATAATCCACACCGCCATCAATGCGCCCACAGCCGTGTGCTGCCAGCCGAGCGAAGCCTGCAGATAAACGGGCAGTGCCACCACAAACCAGATATCGCGGGCGCCGAATAAAAACACTCTGGCGGCGGACAGATAATTGACCGGCCGGCTGTTGGAAAAAACGTGTTTGAATTTGGGTTTGAATCCGGCTTTGCCCAGATCCCGCTGCAGCGCCACCAGCCCGGCGGCCAGCACCAGCAGCAGGGCGCCCGCCATGGCCAGCAGCGCCTGGCGAAAGCCCAGTGCCGACAGCAGCACGGCGCCGAGAAAAAAGCCCGCTCCCTTGAGCGCGTTTTTGGAGCCGGTCAGCAGCGCGATCCAGCGGTACAGTCGCCCCTGTTCGGCATCCGGCACCAGCAGTTTGACACTGCTTTTGGCACTCATTTTATTCAGATCCTTGGCGATGCCGGAGAGCGCCTGTGCCGCCATGACGGTGGTGACCCCGAGATATTCGGGTGTCATGGCCGCCAGCGCCGCCAGGGCGATGATCTGCAGCGCCAGGCCCAGGTGCAGGGTGGTATTGAGGCCGAGCCGGGCGGCCAGCCAGCCGCCCACCAGGTTGGTGACCACACCGAAGAATTCGTAAAACAAAAACAGGCTGGCAATGGCCAGCGGGGTGTAACCGAGCTGGTGGAAGAACAGCACGACCAGCATGCGCAGCGCGCCGTCGGTGAGGGTAAAGGCCCAGTAACAGGCCGTTACCAGCGCGTATTGAGCCAGCGCCCGCATGTCTCAGAGCGCTGCGGCTTCGCGCCTGGCCAGCTCCAGCAGGCGCGCCACATAGCCGGCTTCGTTGTCGTACCAGGCCAGTATTTTCACCTGGCTGCGGTCTGTGACCCGGGTCGACAGCGCATCGATAACTGCCGAGCGGGTATCGCCGCTGTAGTCGACTGACACCAGCGGCCTCGACTCGAAACCGAGGATGCCGCGCAGCTCTGCGGCGGCGGCGGCGTGCAGATACCGGTTGACTTCGTCGACCGAAGTCGGGCGTTCGACCTCGAATACGCAGTCGGTCAGTGAGGCGTTGCTCAGCGGCACCCGCACCGCGAGACCGTCGAGCTTGCCGCACAGCTCGGGGAAGATACTGGCGATGGCAGCGGCGGAGCCGGTGGTGGTGGGTATCAGCGACAGGCCGCTGGCGCGGGCGCGGCGCAGGTCCGGGTGGGGCCGGTCGACGATGCTCTGGGTATTGGTATGGTCGTGTATGGTGGTGAAGCAACCGCGGCGGATGCCCAGGTTTTCGTGGATTACCTTGACCACCGGCGCCAGGCAGTTGGTGGTGCAGGAAGCGGCGCCGAGGATGGCGTGCTCTCCGGGCGGATAAGCACTGTCGTTGACTCCCACGACGATATTGGGCAGCCCGTCTTGCAACGGCGCCGATACCACCACGCTGGCGACACCCTGCTGCAGGTAGGGGCCCAGGGCCTGGCGGGTTTTGAAACGGCCGCTGCATTCCAGCACCAGGTTTACGCCCAGTTCGACCCAGGGGGTGGCCTCGATAGTGGGCTTGCTGCTGAAGCTCAGGCGCCTGCCGTCGATATGCAGCGCGCCGGCACCGGCCTCGGCGCAGTGCTGCCAGCGGCCGTGCACGGAATCGAAGTTGAGCAGGTGGGCGGCGACGCCGGCATCGCCGGCAACTTCATTGATATGCACGAATTCCCATTCGGGCCATTGCCAGGCTGCCCTCAAGGCCAGGCGCCCCATACGCCCAAAGCCGTTGATACCGACGCGGACCGTCATCACCGCTCCCCCCTGCATCGCTGTTAAGGCCCAGCCGGGCCGGATGATTGTGTTTTGGTACTGCCTGCCCGCGGTGCGGCATTAATCGCAACAGCTATTGGGAATGCCTACCTTGTCCAGGTCCCGGGTCAATTCCGTCGAGGCGGCGCCGAACTCGCGGTAGAGCGCCAGCAACTGCGTCGCAAACGGCGTGCGGGGATCGATTTTGTAGAAGATCCACACCCCCTGGCGACGGGTGCTCAGCAGGCCGTGATTGCGCAGATAGGCCAGATGCCTGGAGACCACGCTCTGTGGCAGGTCGAGCGCCTGCATCAAGTCGCAGACACACAGCTCCTCATGGGCGGAGAGCAGATACAGCAGGCGCAGCCTGACCGGTTCCGACAGGGATTTGAACAGTTCCGCAAAGTCGCCAATATTCATCCTGAAATTATATTTGGCTAAGCAAATATAACAAGTGGCGAGAGGCCGGTTTTGGTGAAACTTTTGTGACCGCCTGTCACCCGCGCAGCTGCGCAGGCGACGAGTGGCAGTAGCGGGGTCCTTGCCAGGCCACAGTGAAATCGACTATAACCATAGCCGGGCGATAACGGCAGGCTGGATGGGGCAAGTGTGGTGAGTGAACCTCTGTTCGATATTGTGTTTCGCGGTGATATTGTGCTGGGGCACAGTATCGGCGCCGTAAAGCAGCGGCTGGCTCAGTTGTTCAAAACCGATGAAGCGCGCATTAACGCGCTGTTTTCCGGTGCCGCCGTGCCGCTAAAACGCAATCTGGACCGGGCCACCGCGGAGAAGTACCAGTCGGTGCTTACCAAGGCCGGCGCCCAGGTGGAGATAACGGCTGCCGGCAAGCTCGCGGCCCAGCCCGCCAGAGCGCGCCCGAGACGCCCGCAATCCCGGCAGCCGCAGAACCTGCAGAAGGCGCAGAAGTTACAGGCGGCAAAAAAGAAGGTACCGCTGGCCGAGCGGCTGGCCAGGCAGGCCGCGGCAATTGAAGCCGCGGCTGCCGCGCCCGCGCAGCAGTTACAAGAGGCACAGGAAGCGCAGCAAGAGGTCTTCGAAGAGGGCTGGTCACTGGCGCCGGTGGGTGCCTACCTGCTGCGGCCGGCTGAAAAGACCACCGTTGCGGCGGTGGCGGTGGACACCGGCGATCTCAGTCTGCGTCCCGCCGGCGGCGATCTGCTCGACGCCGGCGAAAGGCGCGAAGCCGTGGCGGTGGAACTGGACTTCTCCGATTTGAATCTGGCGGAGCCGGGTGCGGATCTGCTTGGCGCCGGGGAAAAACCGGCCCTGCCGCAGGTGGAGTTGGATGTCTCCGGTTTTGATCTGGCGGAACCGGGCGCCGACCTGCTCAACGCCGGTGAGAAACCGGCCGCGCCGCTGCCGCCGGTCGCCGGCGGCGACTTCGAGCTGGCGCCGGTGGGGGCGACTCTGGGCACAGTCAGGCGCCGGGCGTCGCCGGCGGCGCCGGATACCAGCAGCCTGAGGCTGATGGAGCAGTGACAGCGGGCCCGGCAGATCAGAAGTGGGGTTTGTCGTCGGTCTGCTGAAAGCGCTCCACGGCCTCCATGATTTCCCGCCGCGCTGCATCGGGTCCTTCCCAACCCTCTATCTTCACCCACTTGCCTTTTTCCAGGTCTTTGTAGTGATCGAAGAAATGGGAGATCTGGTCGAGGGTGATGGTCGGCAGATCGCGCACCGATTCCACCTTGGTATAAAGCGGCGTCACCTTGTCCACCGGCACTGCCACGACCTTGGCGTCCTCGCCGGATTCGTCGGTCATCGTCAGCATACCGATAGGCCGGCATGAAATCACCGACCCGGGTATCAATGCCATCGGCATGATCACCAGCACATCCACCGGGTCGCCGTCGCCGCACAGTGTGTGGGGCACATAGCCGTAGTTGCAGGGGTAGTGCATGGCGGTGCCGAGCATGCGGTCGACAAAAATAGCCCCGGTGTCTTTGTCCACCTCGTATTTGATTGGATCGCCGTTAAGGGGGATTTCGATAATCACATTGATATCATCGGGCAGATGCTTGCCGGAAGGGACTAGATCTAGGCTCATGGCTCTCACTTGGGCGGATAACGAAAACGAGGCGCGATTCTAACATAAGCACTCTGAGACTCAATTCGCCGATGGTCTAATGACGCGGCAGGGACATGGCAACGCCTGCCATATATAGGTACCGCGGCACCGCCGGGGTTTACGGGCCTTGCAAGATGGGCATAGAATCGGGACCGTGGCCGAGCGATATTCGGCAATATTGAGAGATATTGAGAGGACAGGCCTGACCCCGGGTGTTTTTACGCAAGTGAGAGAATTCGGGTTCGAGGCTTTGCAGTAGCCCTCCGGCACTACTTCTAATAACTTTGGGGGTTAATCATGGATCCACTGCTGTTGCCGCCTATTCTTGGGGTGGCGGGGCTGTTTGCAGCCTTTGTTGTCTATCAGATCGTCAAGCGTTACTCTCCCGGCGAGGGGCTGGTGGTAGAAATAGCCGATGCCATTCACGAAGGTGCGATGGTGTTCATGCGGCGTGAGTATACGATTCTGGGCGTGTTTTTAGTCGTTATCACCGTGCTGTTGTTCGTCGGCTTCCAGAGCTGGCAGACGCCGCTGGCGTTTGTGGTCGGTGCTTTCTGCTCGGCATCGGCCGGTTATATCGGCATGTATACCGCTACCAAAGCCAATGTTCGCACCACGGTGGCGGCCAGCACCGAGGGCGCCGCCAGTGCGCTGAGTGTGGCGTTTTACGGCGGCTCCATTATGGGCCTGGCGCTGGCGTCGATGGGGCTGCTGGGGCTGGGTGCGCTCTATCTGCTGTTTGGCGGCGACCCCGCGCACGCCGAATCGATTCACGGCTTTGGTATGGGTGCCTCGACCGTGGCGCTGTTCTCCCGTGTCGGCGGCGGCATCTTTACCAAAAGTGCCGATGTCGGTGCAGACCTGGTGGGCAAGGTGGAGGCGGGTATTCCGGAAGACGATCCGCGCAATCCGGGGGTGATTGCCGATAATGTCGGTGACAATGTCGGCGATGTGGCCGGCATGGGCTCGGATATCTTCGAATCCTACTGCGGCTCCATGATCGCCACCATCGCCATTGCCTCGACCCTGTCCACGGTTGCCATCGGCGCCATGGGGGGAGCCCGCGAACAATTGATGTTCGCACCGCTGGCACTGGCCTCGGTGGGCCTTATCTGTTCGATCATCGGCATCGTGCTGGTGCGCCTGGCCTCGTCGAAAGCGCCCGATGTGGCTTTGCGCATGGGCACCATCGGCGCGACGATAATCTTTATCGGTGCGGCCTGGGTGCTGATATCGAGTCTCGGTATTTCCTTTTCAGTCTGGCTGTGTGTCGTCTGCGGCGCGGTGGGCGGTATTGTGATCGGCCTGGTTACCGAGTACTACACCGGCGGCCGGCCGGTGCGGCTGATTGCCCAGGGCGGTGAAACCGGCCCGGCCACGGTGATGATTTCCGGCCTCGCCACCGGTATGGAATCGGTGGTGATACCGGTGCTCACCATCGCCGGCATCATTCTTGCGACCAGCTTCATCCTGCCTGAGGGCGCCGGCGTTTACGGCGTCGGCATCGCTGCGGTCGGCATGCTGTCGACCGTGGGCATTACCATGGCCATCGATGCCTATGGCCCGGTGGCGGACAATGCCGGCGGTATAGCCGAGATGGCCGAGCTGGGTGAGGACACGCGCAAAATTACCGATGGCCTCGACGAGGTGGGCAATACCACTGCGGCCATCGGCAAGGGCTTTGCCATCGGTGCCGCCGGGCTGGCGGCGCTGGCAATCATCGCCGCCTATATCGAGACGATTTCCCACCACGTCGACGGCTTTTCTCTCAATATCAGCAATCCGCTGGTGCTGATGGGCATGTTTCTGGGCGGGATTTTTCCTTTCCTGGTGAGTGCGCTGACGATGCGGGCTGTCGGTGATGCCGCGTTCGACATGATTAAGGAAATTCGCCGCCAGTTCCACGAAATCCCCGGCCTCATGGAGGGCACCGCCAAGCCCGACAGCGACCGCTGCATCGATATCGCCACCCAGGCGGCGCTCAAGCGCATGGTGGCACCGGGTGTGCTGGCCGTGGCCGCGCCGGTGGTGGTGGGCTTTGTCATCGGGCCCGAAGCGCTGGGCGGTATGCTCGGCGGCGCGCTGATTACCTGCGTGCTGATGGCGCTGACCATGGCCAATGCCGGCGGCGCCTGGGACAATGCCAAAAAATATGTCGAGAAGGGTAATCTCGGTGGCAAGGGTTCGGACGTCCACAAAGCGGCGGTGGTGGGTGATACTGTCGGCGATCCCTTTAAGGACACCTCCGGCCCGTCGATGAATATTCTGATCAATGTAATGGCTATTGTCAGCCTGGTGATTGCGCCGCTGCTGGCGTAACCGCAGCGGGCACGACAGGCTGGCGCAATAATAACACCGGAACCGGGCGCGCCCCGGTTCCTTCTATTCGTTATTCGCTTAAGGGCAGGTATGCAGTCCGAGACAGAACCCGGTTTACGCGATGCACTGATTCCCCTGATCACGCTGGTTTTGCTGCTGGCACTGTCGGTAAAGCTCTACGGCGCTGATTCCTCCTACGGCGCCAATCAGATTGCGCTGTTACTGTGCGCCTGTCTCGCCGCCGCTATCGGCATGAAAAACGGTGCCAGTTGGGAATCGATGCAGGACGGCATGGTCAAGGGCATCGGCCTGGCGTTCAATGCCATTCTGATTCTGCTTACGGTCGGTACCCTGATCGGCAGCTGGATTGCAGGTGGTGTGGTGCCGACCATGATTTACTACGGCCTGCAGTTGTTTTCGCCGGCATGGTTCTATGTCGCTTCGTGTTTTATCTGTGCCCTGGTGGGCATCAGTATCGGCAGCTCCTGGACGGTGGCGGGCACACTCGGTATCGGCTTGATGGGCATCGCCGGCGGCCTCGGCGTATCGCCGCTGGCCACCGCCGGGGCGATTATTTCCGGCGCCTATTTCGGCGATAAGCTGTCGCCACTGTCTGATACCACCAACCTGGCCGCCGCTGTTACCGGCAACGAACTGTTCCAGCACATTCGCCATATGCTGTGGACGACGGTACCCAGCATCCTCATTGCACTGGCGGTGTTTGCGGTGCTGGGGGCGGGCGTCGAGGGCGGCAGTTCCGGCACGGAAGTGGAACAGATACTGGCCGCCTTGCGCCAGCAGTTTACCATTGGCTGGTATCTGCTGGTGCCGCTGGTACTGCTGCTGACGCTGGCCTATCTGCGCATGCCCGCGTTTCCGGCCTTGATTCTGGGTTCGCTGGCCGGCTGTGCCTGCGCCGCGCTGTTTCAGCGACCGGCAGTGGCCGCCCTGGCCGACAGCGGTGATATGCTCTACTCGCTGCAGGTGCTTAAAGGCGTATGGTACAGTTTGTTCGACGGCTACAAGGCCAGCACCGATAATGCCGTGGTCAATGAGCTGCTCTCCAAGGGCGGCATGAGCAGTATGCTCAATACCGTCTGGCTGATTATCAGCGCCATGGCTTTTGGCGGGGTGATGGAAAAAACCGGCAGTCTGCGGAAAATTGTCGCCGCCACGCTGGCGGGAGTGCGCAGTGTCGCTTCCCTGGTAGCGACCACGGTGGCCATTTGTTTTGGTATGAATGCGATGGCCGGCGATCAGTATATGGCGATTATCCTGCCGGGCAGAATGCTGCGGGAAAAATTTGCCGAGCAGGGACTGCACAAGATCAATCTGTCGCGCACCCTGGAGGACTCCGGCACCCTGACCTCGGTATTGATTCCGTGGAATACCTGCGGCGCGTTTATGGCGGCAACCCTCGGCATAGCGACCTGGCACTATGCGCCTTATGCGGTGTTTAA
This sequence comes from Exilibacterium sp., assembly GCA_028280195.1. Lineage (GTDB taxonomy): Bacteria > Pseudomonadota > Gammaproteobacteria > Pseudomonadales > Cellvibrionaceae > Exilibacterium. Next base: position 98,058 of record JANQMH010000099.1, on the reverse strand, counting down.
CTTTGTCTGTCCGCTGATAGCGATTGTCTACGGCATTGCCAATATCAAGCTGCCGCGCGCCGATGAGCTGCAGCCCGGCGCAGTTTCACAGACCAGTTAAGCCCGGCCGGCCTTGCGCCGCAGCGCCCCCCCACCGTCGCCGGGCGACTGATCTGCGGGGTGCACTGCCTGCGCCAGGTGTTTGACATTGCCGATCAGCTGCTGCATACAGCTGTCGATCTGTTCGAAGTGCCCGGCCAGCCCGGCGGCATCGCCGCCACCGCGCAGCGCGCTCTCCAGCTTGCGCGCCGAAGCGTAGAGGCCGGTGGCGCCGAGGTTGCCCGAAACCCCTTTGACAGTATGGACGATATGAATGGCGTCCTGGCGCTTGTCGTCGTTGATCAGCTCACGGATATTGTCCAGGCGCGGTGCGTAGTCGCCGGTGAACTTGGTCAACAGCTTCAGGTAAAACGCTTTATTGTAAGAACAGTTGATCAGGCCCAGTTCGATATTCAGGCCCGGCAATTGCCTGGGTAGATCCAGTTCTTTTACTGCCGCCGCCAGCGCCGCATTTGGCCCGGCGTCTTTCGCCGCACCGTCCGGCCATAACCAGTGCCGCAGCGCCGCGGCCAGTTTTTCCAGGTTGATCGGTTTGCTGAGAAAACCGTTCATGCCGGCAACCAGGCATTTGTCTTTGTCGGAAGCCATGGCATTGGCGGTCATGGCGATAATCGGCAGGCTCTTGGCGTGGGGCATTTTGCGTATCGCCCGGGTAGCCGCATAGCCGCCCATCACCGGCATCTGCACGTCCATCAACACGGCGTCGAAGCGCTGGCGGGCAACTTTATCGATTGCCTCGCGGCCGTTGCCGGCAATATCCACTTCGTAGCCCAGGCCCTGCAGTATCTCGCCGGCCACGGTCTGGTTGATATCGTTGTCCTCCACCACCAGAATGCGCTTTCTGAAGTTGCTGCCGGCTTCGGTCACCCCGTGCGGGTCGCCGTGGCCTAGCTCCGGGTTTTTTTTCTGCGGCTGCAGCGCCGATTCCAGCTGACTGAAAAACACGCTGTTGTTAAACGGCTTGGTGATAATATGTTTGATACCGAGCCTGGCGGCGATATCGCCAAACTCCTCGTGGTTGTAGTGGGTGGTCATCAGTACCACGGGAGGTTGTTGCAGAGACGGATTGGCCCGGACCTGGCGCATTAAATCGCAGCTTTCGCGCCCGCCGAGTTTGCCGTCGAGCAGCAGTATGTCCACCGGCCTGGCAGCGCTGCGCAGTTTGTGCAGTAAGGTCTCGCCGCTGTTTACCGCCTCGGCGCTGGCGCCGGCTTCGCTCAATAGCGACAGCAGGACAGTCTGGGAAACCGGGTGATCCTCGGCTACCAGTACAGCGCTGCCGGCCAGCTGCGCGCCGGGTCGGCGGTGCCCGGAGATGTGCTGCGGGTCCAGATCCAGAGACAGCACAAAGGTGAACGAGCTGCCTTTGCCCTCCTCGCTGTGCACCTCGATACTGCCGTCCATCAGCGTCACCAGTTTTTTACAGATGGAAAGCCCGAGGCCGGTACCGCCGTAGTTGCGGGTAATGGTGGCGTCGGCCTGACTGAAGGCCTGAAACAGGTGTCGCTGACTGTCGCGGCTGATACCTATGCCGGTATCTATCACCGAGAACTGCAGGGTGACTTTGTTGTCGTCGTTTTTATGATCGTCGTTATGAGCGTTGTTATGAGCGTTGTTGTTACCATTGTTGTTGTTACCATTGTCGTTATCGTTGTCGCCGCTGAGGCGGCGCGCCTGCAGCACGATTTCTCCGCTGTCGGTAAACTTTACCGCATTGGAACACAGGTTGGTAAATATCTGATTGAGCCGCAGCGGGTCTCCGCACAGCGACAGCGGTACGTCGGTGGCGATATCGAATACGAATTCCAGCCCCTTCTCCTGTGCCCGCGGCGCTGCCATATGCGCTACCGTATCCATCACCTCGTTGAGATTGAAGGGGATATTCTCGATGTGCAGCTTGCCGGCCTCTATTTTCGAGAAGTCGAGAATATCGTTGATAACGCCCATCAGGTTGTTGGAGGCGGTATTGACCGCGGTCAGGAACCGCTTTTGCTTCTCGCTCAAATCGGTTTGCAGCGCCAGTTGAGTCATGCCGATAATGGCGTTCATCGGCGTGCGGATTTCGTGGCTCATATTGGCCAGGAATTCCGATTTTGTGCGGCTCGCCTCCTCGGCCATGGCCGTGGTGGCCTCCAGCGTTTTCTGATACTCGAGCCGCTCGGTGATATCGCGGACGATGCCGGTGAAAATAACATCGCGGTCCACGGTTGCCTGGCTCAGGCTCAATTCTATGGGAAAGCTGTGGCCGCGTTTGTGCACGGCCTTCAACTCCAGTGTTCTGCTCGCCACCGGCTCCCGCGGGTTGTCTCTGATGCGCGCCATACCGCGCAGATGGGCCGGCTGCTGGTCGTCGGGGATCAGCAGGGTGACGTTTTTCCCCAGCACTTCGGCAGCGCTGTAACCGAAGATTTTTTCTGCGGCGGGGCTGAACAGTGTTACCAAGCCGTTGCCGTCGACATTGATGATGCCGTCGGCGGCATTGTCTATCAGCGCATTGAGGCGAATTCGTTCGTAGTCGAGTTGCTGGGTGCGCTCCTCGACCAGTCCGGCGAGGTGCTGGCGGTGGGCTGCCAGCTCTTTGTCCATTTGTTTGCGGTCGCTGATATCGGTAACGAAACCCTCGATGAAAACGATATTGTCGCGGTGGTCATAGATGCCCCGGCCGCGCTCCCACACCCATTTTTCCGCGCCGCTGGCGGTGCGGATGCGGTACTCCACTTCAAAGCTGCGGTGCTGCTTCAGGCAGGCTTCGATATTGGTGGTGATGAGATGGCGGTCGTCCTCGTGAACGATATCGAGAAAGTTGACTTCCCGGTTGACAAAGCAGCGCGCGGGGTAGGCGGTCAAGGCCATGCAGCCGTGGCTGAGATAGATCGTGGTATAGCTGTCGTCGCCGCGGCGGCGGTAAGCCATACCGGGCAGGTTGGCCATCATGCTGTCGAGAAAGCGCTCGCGTTCCTGCAGCGCGGTTTCCATCTCCCGGCGCGAGGTGATATCGGTAGATACTGCGCCGATGGCGTAAGTGTGCCCCTGTTGGTCGGACATGGGGAATTTGACCGTCAAAAACACCCGCCGCCTGTTTTGCAGTGCCAGCGTTTGTTCATATTCCACCGGCCGTTTTTCCTGCAGTACCAGTTGATCGTAATAGTCGCCCCGGCTAGTGTCACCGCTTGCCAGCAACTGCTGTACGCGCTTGTCGGGCAGCGCTGTCTCACCCTGGCCGGTCGCCTCGCGGAAGGCGCGGTTTGCCAGCAGCAGTTGATCGTCGCGGTCTTTTATGTAAATCAGTGAGGTGGTGTTGCTGAGGATGGACTCCAACTGGTGGGACAGGTTCTGGTACTTGTGCTGGTTGCGTATCTGCAGCCACAACAGGGTTCCCAGCACCAGGCCGATCAGGAACACGGTGATGAACATCAGGTTGCGGCTGTGGGTATAGGGCCGCAGGGCCTCATCGATGCCGATTTCGGTGGCCAGGCCGAAGTTCAGGGTGTCGTCCCAGAGCCAGGCGCCGATTACCTTCTTACCCAGGTAGTTGCGGTAGCCCTCGGTATTGACACCGCTGCCGCCGCGTGTGGCGCTGGCGACCATGGTTGTCAGCGGCAGGTATTGGCGCTGTGCGTCGGGCTCGCCACGCCGGCGTGAACCGGTGCCGGGGTTGCGCAGTACGATATTCAAGGCCGAACTCTGCTGCGGCTGCAGCAGGCCGGCTTCGCGCAGCTGGCGGTTGAAGCGACTCTCACTCAACAGCACACCAGCGCGGTTGAAGGCATAGGTTTCGCCACTGCTACCAATGCGCCCGTGGCTGATGATGGAGCCGAACTGCTGCGGCCCGACCTCGAGGCTGAGTAAGGCGATGATATCGCCGGCGGTGCCGCGAATCGGGGTGTTGACCAGTACGCCGGGCCGCTGCCGGACCGCCTTGGCGGTGGGTGACGGGGCGGTCCGTTCGCTCGAGGTAAAACCGGTATGCAGCGCTATCGCCAGATGAGTTTCTCCCCGCCAGACGCTCCGCACCTGTTCGCTTTCACCGGAAAGCAGGCTGGCGCCGCCTTCCAGGGCTTTGTTTGACGAGGCTATAACCCGGTGCCGCGTGTCGGTAATAAAGAAAGGGCGTTGCAGGTGCCGGCGCAGTGAGGCGGTATCCGCTGCCTGCGCAGCCGTTTGCCGGCCCAGCAGCGCCGCAGTCAGACGCTGCAGCTCGGCATCCCCGGCCTGGATTTGCGCTGCGCGCTGCTGCTCCCCGGCCCAGGTGTGCAGGGCCTGCTGCGTAGTATTCAGCACGGCTTGCAATGATTCTGCCAGCGCCTGCTGCTGCAGATTTTTCAGGTAGGACTGCGAGGCAAGTGCCAGCATCAGCAGCGCCAGGGTCAGGGTGCAGCCGATGGCAATGATATTATTGGTTTTATGTCGCATAAAAAGCTTGACAGCTTATCTTGTTGAACTTCTTATTGAACTTCCTGTTGAATTCTGCGGCAGATCTGGGGCCAAGGCTAATCTTAGTCCGACATCGTCGCCGAAACCAGTAAACCTTGGTCGTATTGAACCTCAAACTGCTCGAGCAGTCATAATGTCAATACAGTTGTGCTCGCGGGCGCCAGTTTTTTGGAAAGTCGATATGAAACCTCCGCAATACAGTTTTCCCCCGGCCGCCGTACGCCGGCTGTTGCTGCTGGTATCGCTGCTGTCTGTTGCGCCGCTGTCTGTTGCGGAAACCCGGCAGGCAATTTTTGCCGGTGGCTGTTTCTGGTGTATGGAGGCGCCCTTCGACAAGCTGGAAGGTGTCGTCAGCACCGTATCGGGATATATCGGTGGCCACGTCGCCAACCCGACTTACCGGCAGGTTACCGGCGGCCGCACCGGCCATGCCGAGGCGGTGCGGGTGGAGTACGATCCGCGGCAGGTGACTTATGAGCAGTTGCTGCAGGTATTCTGGCGCAATATTGATCCGCTCGACGCCCGCGGGCAGTTCTGTGATAAAGGCAGTCAGTATCGTTCCGGTATTTTCTACCTGAATGAATCACAGCGCCTGGCCGCGCAAAAGAGCAAGGATTCACTGGCCGCCTCGGGTCGCTTCCGGCAGCAGCTGGTGACCGAGGTCAGTGCCGCCGGTAACTTTTACACGGCCGAACAATACCATCAGGATTTCTATCGGAAAAACCCCCTGCGCTACCGTTACTATCGCGCCCGCTGCGGCAGGGACAAGCGGCTGGCGGAATTGTGGGGCGAAGACCGCAAGTAGGGGGTTTCGCCCGTTATACCTTAAATGCTTTTTTCAGTTTTTTCTGCACCAGTACTTTTTTCAGCCGGGTGTAAACCGGCAGCCCGTTTTTATAGCTGGGGTAATCCTCGCCCTGGATTAACGGTTGCAGGTACTGGCGGCCTTTGTCGGAGATATGGAAACCGTCGGCGCTGATATAGTTGCGCGGCATCTTGCGCTCTACATTGGCGACTCCGGCCAGTGGTGCCTCCTCGATACGCCAGCTATAGCGCTTGCCTTTGCCTCTGACGATGGCCGGCATAACGGCATTTTTACCGGCCACGGCAAATTCCACCGCGGCTTTGCCGACGGCGTAGGCCTGCTGCACGTCGGTTGCGGAGGCAATATGGCGCGCCGCCCGCTGCAGATAGTCGGCCACTGCCCAGTGATATTTGTAACCCAGCGCCTCTTTGACCATGGCGGCCAGGGTGGGGGCGACGCCGCCGAGCTGGGCGTGACCGAAAGCGTCCCGGGACCCGGCTTCTGCCAGAAAGGTGCCATCCTTGTACTGGGTGCCCTCGGAGGCGACTACGGCGCAGTAGCCGTACTTTTTCACACAGCGCTGCACGCGTTTGAGAAATTTTTCCCGCTCAAAGGCAATTTCCGGAAACAGGATGATATGCGGTCCGTCGCCCTCACTGTCCGCCGCCAGTCCGCCGGCAGCGGCAATCCAGCCGGCGTGGCGGCCCATGACTTCCATGATGAACACCTTGGTGGAGGTGTCGCACATGGAGGCGACATCCAGGCTCGCCTCTTTGATCGAGACTGCCACATACTTGGCCACCGAGCCGAAACCGGGACAGTTGTCGGTCAGGGGTAAATCGTTGTCGATGGTTTTGGGGACGTGGATGGCCTGGATCGGGTAGCCGAGTGTTTCCGACAATTGCGAGACTTTCAGGCAGGTGTCAGCCGAGTCGCCGCCACCGTTGTAAAAAAAGTAGCCGATATTGTGGGCCTTGAAGACTTCGATCAGACGCTCGTATTCGGCGCGGTTGTGCTCCAGACTTTTGAGTTTGTAGCGGCAGGAACCGAACGCGCCCGAGGGTGTCTGGCGCAGGCCGGCTATGGCCTTGGCCGACTCCTTGGCGGTGTCGATCAGCTCTTCGCGCAGCGCGCCGATAATGCCGTTGTTGCCGGCGTAGAGCCTGCCGATTTGCGCTTTGTGCTGGCGCGCGGTCTCGATAACGCCGCAGGCGCTGGCATTGATAACGGCGGTAACGCCGCCGGACTGTGCGTAAAAGGCATTCTTCTTAGCCATAGGAGGCCCCTGATTGTCCCTGTGCGGTGAGTAGAGTATCGGAAGTTTAAGCGGCTGTGCCTGTCCGGCATTTGCCGGCCCGCCGGCGCGAATGATACTGGAAAGGCGGGGAAAATGCATTGTGCACCATTAATGACTACCACCGCTTCCCCGCCAAATTTTCGACTGAGCAAAAGCCGTGTTAAGCTGCCCCGATCGTCCGAGCCTAACTGCGAGTCATTTTAATGCATATCCACATCCTCGGAATTTGCGGCACCTTCATGGGCAGCCTGGCGCAACTGGCCCAGGCCCAGGGGCACCGGGTTACCGGTGCCGATGCCAATGTCTACCCGCCGATGAGCACGCAGCTGCAGGCGGCGGGCATCGAGCTGACCGAGGGCTACGACCCGCAGCAGTTGCAGCCCGCTCCCGACCTGGTGGTGGTGGGCAATGTGCTCAGTCGCGGCAATCCGGCGGTGGAATATCTGCTGGACAGCGATATCCCCTATACCTCAGGGCCGCAGTGGCTGCGTGACCATGTGCTGCGCGGCCGCTGGGTGCTGGCGGTGGCCGGCACCCACGGTAAGACCACTACCAGCAGTATGCTGGCCTGGATTCTCGAGTATGCGGGTATGCAGCCCGGTTACCTGATCGGCGGCGTACCCGGCAACTTTTCCCGCTCGGCGCGGCTGGGGGAGTCGTCGTTTTTCGTGGTCGAAGCGGATGAGTACGACAGCGCCTTCTTTGACAAGCGCTCCAAATTCGTTCACTACGCCCCCCGCACCCTGGTGGTCAACAATCTCGAATTCGACCACGCCGATATTTTTGCCGATCTGGCGGCGATTCAACGCCAGTTTCACCACCTGGTGCGCACGGTGCCCGGCAACGGGCTGATTCTGTCGCCGCTGGCCGATGCCGCCATCGAGCAGGTCTTCGAGCAGGGTTGCTGGACGCCGCGCCAGCAACTGGCATTGACATCGGCGCCGGAGGCGGCGCAATGGTGCGCCGCGACCGAGTGCGCCGACGGCAGCCGCTTTAGCATTTGGCTCGAGGGGCGCGAGGTGGGGCGTGTGGAGTGGACGCAGACCGGTAATCACAGCGTGATGAACGGACTGGCGGCGGTAGCGGCGGCCCGGCATGTGGGGGTGGCGCCGGATATTGCCGCGCAGGCCCTGTGCCGTTTTGCCGGCGTCAAGCGCCGTATGGAATGCCTTGGCGTGGTGGGGGGCGTTTGCGTTTACGACGATTTTGCCCACCACCCCACTGCCATTAAAACCACCCTGGCCGGACTGCGCGCCAAAGTCGGCGGCGAGCGGATTATCGCGCTGATAGAGCCGCGCTCCAATACCATGCGCATGGGGGTGTACAAGCGGCAGCTCGGGCAGGCCTGTATCGATGCCGATGATGTCCTCTGGTACCAGCCGCCGCAGCTGGACTGGGGTATGGACGAGGTGGTCAATCACAGCCCGGTGCCGGCCAAACTGGCCAGCGACCTGGCGTCGCTGGTGGCCGATGCGGTATCGCTGAGCGGTCCGGGCACCCATATCGTGGTTATGAGCAATGGCGGTTTCGGCGGTGTGCACCAGCTTTTGCTGCAGCAGCTGTCGAAGCAAAGTGGACAATCGTTAAAACGGGGTGAGGTCTGATGGCGGATTTTGAGCGCACCATAACGCTGGCGATGAGCGGCGCCTCGGGGGCGCAATACGGCCTGCGCCTGCTGCAGGCGCTGCTGGCCGCCAATTGCCGGGTTTATCTGCTGCTGTCCCGCGCCGCCGAGGTGGTGATCGATACCGAGACCGAGCTGTCTCTGCCGCAGGGGCTGGAACAGCAGCGCGACTATCTCGGTGAGCGCTGCGGGGCCGGGCCCGGGCAGCTGCTGCTGTTCGGCCGCGACGACTGGTTTTCCCCGGTCGCCTCGGGTTCCAGCTCACCTGCGTCAATGGTGATCTGCCCGGCCAGTGGCGGCACGCTGTCGGCGATAGCCGCCGGGGCCAGCAACAACCTGATCGAGCGCGCCGCCGATGTGGCCCTGAAAGAACGCCGCCAGTTGATCGTGGTGCCGCGCGAGACACCCTACTCTGCAGTGCATCTGGAAAATATGCTGAAGCTGACACGGTTGGGAGCAGTGGTGCTGCCAGCCAGCCCGGGCTTCTACAATCGGCCCAACTCCATCGCCGATCTGATCGATTTTGTGGTTGCCCGTTTACTTGATCAGCTGCGCCTGCCGCAGTCGCTGTTGCCGCGCTGGGGCGAGGGCGATAACTGAAGGAGGAGGCCGTTGCGCTATCTACTGGCCGGTGCAACTGACCGCGGCGCTGTCAGGGATCACAACGAGGATGCCGTCGACTGGATCGACGGCGGCGACTGGGCGCTGGCCCTGGTAGCCGATGGCATGGGCGGCTACAGCGGCGGTGAGGTGGCCAGCAGCCTGTGCGTGGAGCTGTTTGCCGGGGGCGTCAGGAAGGGTATTGAAGCGCGCCTGGGCAAAGCGGTGGAGCGCTGGTCGCCGCGGCAGATACAGGCGCTGCTGCGCGAGGTCGGCGGGGGTGTGCACCGCCGTATCAAACAAGAGCAGCGACGCCAGCCGCGGCTGTCCAGAATGGGTACTACCCTGGTGGCCGGGTTGGTCTGGGGCGATCGTATATGCGTGATTCACGCCGGTGACTCGCGCTGTTATCGCTTGCGGGGAGAGCAGCTGGCGCTGCTGACCCGGGACCATACATACGTGGCCGAGTTGCTGGCGCGAGGTGGGCTCGATAGTAAAGCGCTGCGCAATCACCCCCTGCGCCATGTCGTAACGCGGGCGCTGGGCGGTCGCGAAGACTTTGAATTTGCCCTCAATACACAGCGGGTGGCGGCCGGGGATGTCTATCTATTCTGTAGCGACGGCCTGTCAAACAGTCTCAGTGCGCGCGCCCTCAAGCGCTCTCTGTCGGCTGGCGCGGCGCCGGTGACGATTACCGTCTCGCTGATCGCGCAGGCAAAACCCAAAGCACAGGATAATGTTTCTGCTGTGGTGGTGTCAGTCGGGGCATGAGTAAGGTATCGGCGCAGTCGCCTGCCCGGCCGGGCCGATCAGCGAAGCCGCGGCGGTAGCACAAGGGAAACTGGCGCCTTTTTCATTGGGCCCTCTGCTATCGGCAAAATCCCTATTGAAGCTAACGCCTTTTCGTCGTGCCGATATTTGCCAACCTGCCACTACGACCTGCTCTTACAATCTGCTACTACAGGGGCAGAGCGGTGCAAATCCGCCCATCGTATTGCGGCCTTCCGTAAAGATATACTGTGTATATATGTAAAGGATAGTCCCGCCTCGTTGTTCGCTCTGCGTTTGCGATTTTCCATGTTTTTAGCGGCACAGTCATACGAATTTCTATGTGCCACAAGGTTTTCCGCCGATAGCCATTACATCCATTGAGGACAAGTTTTTGACTGGATCAGATGTGTTTTTGCCAGTTGGGCGAACCGCGAGCCGGGTTGAATTAGTCGCATAGTTTGAGTACAACCACTAACGGTAGCGTCAGTAGTAATCAGGCCTGAGGAAATTATGTTTTAGGAAGCTAAATGATGTTCAGCTATTACAGGCATTTTAGAAAGTCTGCTGGGAAAAGGTCTTTAGTTTTACTGCATTTATCTATACTTTCGGCGGCGGTTTTTTCGTCAGCCAGTAGTAATAATCACCATGGGGATATTGGGGGCTCGACTGAAAAAGGCTATTTTGTAACGGCAGGGCGTGATATCGCGGCAAAAGCCAACCCTTATCAGTCGAACGATTATCAACGCGGCAGACAGGGCTATTACGGCGCGCCTGAGAATACAGCAGACAGGGTTGAGGTTTCGCGTCACAGCGATTCACGTGGGTATCCACTTCTCACTGCCGAAGCATCGGCGGAGCGACAGCTGAATAATCTTCATAGAGATAACCCGGCGTTATCCGGGCAGTTATCACAACAGTTATCACAACAGAGCAGGGGGGGTGGCGGCGATAGCTACTTGTCAACGCAAGCGATAATGACACCGGCAGGGTCGCTACACTATTGGCAATCATCTGTCACCTACCTGATCTGCCTGTCGCTGCTGCTGCTCTTTCTGACGGTGATACTGGGTATCCGCGCCAGGGCTTTGCAGCGGCGCTCATTGATATACCGGGAAGCGGCCAGGCAGTCCTCACAAAATACGTTGATAAAACAACAAAAAGCCCAGGCCCAACTGCTGCAAAAAGACCAGCAGCTGATTGATATCGTGCGTGAAATTCGAACCCCATTGAATCATGTGAGTAACTCGATAAATGAGGGCTTGACAGACAGTGGCCGGCCCGAGTCCAGAAGCGCCCTAATGACCGGCATGGTCTATGCCAGAGATCTACTGCAAGCCATCGATCAATTGATTGATCTGGCCCATGAAAATGCGCTGAGTGCCGACCACAATCATGCTGTCGATATATCGCCGATCTTAAGGCGCATCGTGGAGGGCCTGCAGCCTGTCTTTGACGCCCGGGAATTGCAGGTTTCGGAGAAAATCGAGTTTGGTTTGATCATCTGCTGCAGTCGCGAGGGCATGGAAAAAATCATTGTCAGCCTGTTATCCACCATCATAAAGCATACGCCCAGGCAAGGTCGCATAGACATAAGCTCGGCAAAAGCCGGCGATACTGTTGTGGTATCTATCAATGATCAGGGGCATGGGCTGGTTGAAGGTGAACATACCGATTTTTTTGAACATGCCCTGCAGCTGAAAAATGCCTCGCGCGATTCGTATACGACAATGGGAATCGGCTTGACGCTGGCCAGGCAACTGATAGTGAGGTTTAACGGCCAGTTCTATATGCAAACCAATCCGGGTGTCGGTCCCTGCTTCATTGTTATCTTTCCCTATATCGACAATACCGCTTCGACATCGGCAGCAGATGCCGCAACTGCGCCACTTTACGTGCAGCGGGAAATCGATACACTTTTGAGCGAATATTCGGGGCCTGGCTCTACCAGGTATAACGGCGAGTTCATTACTGATGCGAGCGCCGCTGCCACGGCGGAAACCCGTTATGAGGCCGGCAAATGCCCGTTGAGAATCAATGACAGAGATCAGGTGTTCATAGCCAGCCTCAAGGATCTGGTAGCCGCTCGTTATGGCGAAACCAATCTGAGTGCAAAGATCATCTGTGAAGAGCTTGCGATTAGCGAAAGTCAGCTGCGGCGAAAAATAAAGGCGCTGTTCGGACAGAGTGTACCGGACTATATCCGCAGTTTTCGCCTGCAAAAGGCGGCAGAGCTGCTGAAACAGGAAGGCATCTCGGCCGCCGAAGTGGCTTATATTACCGGCTTTTCATCGCCAGCCTATTTCGGCAGCTGCTTTAAAGCCCACTATGGTGTAACGCCGAAAACCTACCAGACAAACCACGCGGGCACTGCTTGATATGGCAGGTAGCTAAAACAGTTCGTAGTACAAAGCCTCCAGGCCTTCCAGCTGAAAGTTTGCCCCTTCAAACTCGATATTCAGATCGAACTGGGTATTCTTACAGTTTTCAAAATTGAAATCGCCATTGCCAATAGTCAGGAAGTGGGTGCCGCCACCCGGTCTGTGCAGAATGTGCTCAGCCGTAACCGTATCGCCGCCGTCGCGACATGTGACGGAGATTCTGGCGCGGCGCTCGGGAGACATGGCTGCGCCAATGACGGCGGGCACCACGACCTTGGCCTGTGCGTAAAAGCCGTAGCTGCCGCCGTCCCCGGCCGGGCGCGGCGGTACGGTAATGGCTTTGCTCATCGTCATGGAGAAAGCGGCCGGTGTAGCCTGTGCGCCCGGCTGCCACTCGATGGTTTTAAACTTCCCCGCAACACAACCCAGGTTGTAGTAAACGGAGAGGCCGGGGGTGCCGTGGTATTCCATATCGACATTCAGATTGCCACTGCTAAACTGTCTGACTCGATCCATATCCGTGCTGTTGAGTGTCAGTTCAGCGCTTACCGCCGCTTCCAAGGTGCCGGAAAAGTGGCCGCTGTAGTTCCATCTGAATGTGTTGAATTCGGGTTGGGCTTCGAGTGTACCAAACATTCCTTTGTGACCGAAAACGCCATCACTGGCCGGTACAATCGCCGCATCATAACCGCAGTCCACCGGGATTTGATACAGTTTGCCGACAATAAATACCTCGTCGCTGAATACCATGGTTGTTTGCATCATCAACGCGACGAGCAGGTATGGCTGTACTTTCATAGTGTTTACTCTCTTCAAACAGGGCTCACAGATTTGGCTGCATCGGCAACGCGGATGTGCAGGTACAACCACGAAATGAGCCGCCGCTGTGGGGGGTATGGTCATATCTGCATGCCGCGGAACATCGACGCTGAATATCAGGGCGGAACCTTAAAAAGGTTCTGCAATTAAAATATCGACGTCAATCATCGTCAGCTCACCGGCATCTATCTGATCGACGTCAATTCTAAGTTGTCGGCATTGACCCCCAGTGCTGAAGCTGTTGTCCACAAGCAGCTGCACCTCTTGATATATATCGGGATAACGATTGGAAAATGAATATGTACCGTCCATATCCGAGCCAACTGCATGGTTGCTGCAACTCACCTGTATTTCAATGGTATATGTCAATTCATATAGAGGGCAGGGAGTACAGTTGCGGACATGGGGCGGGCAACACCGGTCTTTTACAGACAGATCACCCTCGCCGCCGACTTTCGCGTCTATATCAAAAATCAACTCCTGGCCGTCGTCTCCCATTACATCGATATAAGCGGTGTATAAACTCCCTTGTTGTTGAAAGTCTTCAATACTCAAGGTGTCATAAGTGCCCACTATATAGACTCTATCTGCTTTGACATAATGGCTGAAACAGCTGATCAGCAGAAGCGACAGTACGATATATTTTTTCATCTCTAAAACTCCCGGTTGATGGCGAATGCCTGGTGGTCTGATTTCACAACGCGTTCATCGTGGTGTTCTGATAAGGTTTTTATAGGGTAATTCTCCTATGGGTCAATGATATGGGATTCAACTTCCTCAATCGTGCCGCTGAACGCATCCAGATAGAAGACCTTCTTGACCTTTTGCGAAAAAACCACTTCGGCATACAGGTCGGTCAGCCCTTTGTAGAATGATTTGAGCAGTGGTTGAAAACTTGCCACGATGGGCTGGCTGCAGCCGTCGAAGGAAATGGGATCTCTTTCATCACAGGGAATTACATGCCCCTGGTCGTCCAGGCTAAAAGCCAGATGATGCAGCCGGTCGGCATTGTGCAGATATGCCAGAAACGCCGCAGTGGTGTTATCCGGTATCGGTTCGCCGTCTACGGGGATAAACAGCGGCTTTTCATTGCAGAGGTCGAGGCGATTGATGATTTTCGAGCTGGCAGCAATGAATTCCGGGTTATCGGCGATTCTCAGTGTGACGGGCTGGCAACTGTCTGCCCAACCGGTAATGGGGCTGGCTGGCAGATCCCCGGGAATCAACTCAGCGGCTCTGGTTGCGATATCCGCTTCCCGAACCCGCCAGTGCAGGGAGAACTCATTGTAACTCCAGCCGGCACCCGGAACGGGAGGCTTATGCCTGAAGGCGATGCCGCCCTTGGCATAGTCACCAAAGCCCAGACCGTCATCGCCATAGAGTGTTTTGAATATCTCTATTGTTTCGTTGTCATAGTCTGCCTGATTCTGCGCTGCTTCATCGGATACCCAGAAGGTAACGCTGTCGGCTATCTCGACCAGCAAGTCCTCGGCAAGATAGTCCACCGCGGCGGCTACTGTGCAGGTCGATTCGGTAACGGCAGCGGTGATATCTCTGCCATCGAGGCTGGGATTCAGCCGCCAGTCCTCACTAGCGACTTCGATGGACAGCAGCTCCAGCCTGGTCGTGGCCGTGGGTATGACAGCAAGCGTGTCCCCGGTTTGTGTCGCCAGGGTGCCGCCGGCCGCCAGCCACTCACTGGAGAATTGCCTGATCGCCGGCGAAACAACTTCACTCAGCTGTATCAGCGGTGACAGCTGCCATGCCAGCATGGCCGACAGGCCGCTGCAGTCCGACAGTGTGGCCGCGGCGCTGTCTGGTTCAGACTGGAAGATATAGACTTTGGTTTTCATATCCGGCTCGATATCCGGTATCGTTGCAGGGTCCGCCCCGGCAATATCGGCCGACAACAGCGGGGCTGCCAGACTTAATGCCGGGATCATCGATATTTTCGCCAGTGACTTTGCTGTTAAACCATTCATGTTATTCTCCTTTCGATAGCGGTTTACAGGCGCCTGGCCGCCTGTTCCCTTATGGCCTCATTCAGAGCAATGCCCTGCTGCCCCAGTTCTCTGGCGGCCGCCAGCAATTGCGCCTGCTCCTCGGCGATGTTTGCGTCCAGCTCGGTTGATGCATAACCTGCCAGTTTGACCTGTTGGTTGTAGTCGGCCAGCTTTTTATGATAGTCCTGCAGGCGTTGCTTTTGCGCGTTAACACTTGCCTGGTATGCCTCTATCGTCGTCCTCAGCTCCGGAAAAAAATCCTTTACTTGATTCAGTGGGGAAGAAGTGCCGTCGTCATAGCCGCCGGATAATGCCGTTTCTATTTCACTACTGATAATCCGGCTGGTGTCGATCTCTTCGCCAGCGTCCAGCTGTGGCGCCAGGTTGTCGATTGCCGCCGTCGCCTTGTCAGCTGGCGCCGCGTTGACATCCACTGTTGTTTCTGCGGATATATGGTTTTCAGCTGTTGCCTCTGTAGCTGGCACGCTGTTGCGGTAGGTGTTTGTGATGGCCACTGCGACGGCCACTGTGGCTACGCTTGCAATGGAGATATACAGCTTTTTCATTTTCTGACCTCAATCGTTTGTCATGTACAGGGAGGTTTTTCGTCAAGCTCCGGTGCGCCGGTAAAAAGCCGTACCCAGTGTGCCTGGCCCACTGGATACGGCGGTGATGCTGTCAGTGTTTAGCCATTAGCACTGACTCTGGTCAATACACACTTTGACATTGATCAATGCGCTGCCTTCTTTCAGCGCAAAGGTGTCCTTGTCATACCGTTTCCATATACGGCCGTACTCGGTGCTGTAGACCGAAGTGGTGCCCTGGGCTTTGGTACCGCCTATGGAGCTCAGGCTGCGTAATACGATACCACTGAATGAACAGTAGAAGTTCGATCCGCACAATCTCATCAAGCCGGTGCCGAGGGCTGCAGCGACCTCGCTTTTACGGGCATCGGTGACTTCGGGTTCCTCCACCTCGACCGTATACTCTTCAGCGTAAACAGCCAGGAACATCTGCCACATATCGCTGTACATGTGCTGTTCGAATTCCTGGGTAAGACGCTGTGCTTCATCCGGGTCGTTGGTTTCGGGTACCAGATCCAGTGTGCATTCCATGCCCATATCGTCTTTGGCCGCGGTGCGGATATTGTCCCAGGAAGTGGTTGTGGTTTTAAACCAGCGCCACTTCTTCGAACGCCCCTGGTTGCGCCAGTAGTAGTTCATTCTGTCCATATCGATGGAGCATTCACCGCGCAGCGGTCCGGGGTAGGAATAGTAGTTATAGTTGAGTCCCACCGACTGCGCGAAGATCACACGATCGCCGGTCGGCTGGTAAAGGTGTTTTTTCACTACCCAGCTGCCGGAGACACCGTTTTCATCGGTTGCATGATAAGTTTCTTCAATCACCTGGGTGTATTCTCCACAACGGGCACCTTTGGTTACATAAAAGTCAAAGCTGCCGGCGGCAAACGAATTGCTGTCCATGGTATCGAAGTGGATGGTGTCACCCTGGAGCTGGCGCTCAAACGGCATTTGCCATTCGGCCAGGATGCTGCTGTGCATCAGCGTATCTGCCGGATAAGACCAGGTATTCTTGCTGAAAATTGTTCCGCCGTTATCCGTCGATACCACCGGGTTGTCAACAGTAACACCTGTATTCAAGCGCACATTGAATGCATCCAGCTGTTTGACATTGAAACTGCCATGGCCCTGCACGGCATTGGCCAGTAACACGGCTTCGTTGTCATAAAGGTTGTAGCCAGCGCTGGCTCTGCCGACGATTTTTTTCTCTTCCAGCCTATAGACAGCTTTTTCGATTTCCCAGGCATTGGATGCCACGGTCATCTGCGACTGAATGATCAGCATATTGAAGGCAATATCGTCCTGCAGCAATCGCAGTTCTTCTATCAGTGCTTCATATTCTCCTCTTGCCAGATAGTAGTCCTGAGATATCTCTGCTTTTCTGGTCAAGGGGGCTGTCAGGGCAGTGTCGATTTTCGCCTTTTCCGCTTGATACCAACTGGCATTGTTGTTCAGGCAGCTAACCAGCATGGTTGGATCGGTAGCGTGGGCGGTGATGCAATTGCCGATATTGAGCGTATTCTGATTGTCCAACTTCGCCTGCTCGGCATTGAGCGAAGAAATCTCTGCCTGCAGTTCCATCCACTCCGCTTTCAGGGCAAAGTAATTTGCCATTTTATCGGCATTGACCTGCCCCGCATTGCGGACCTCTCTCCTTGCATCTGCGATGGCATTCAATGCCAACATATTGGCATTGGGAATCGCGTAGGTTACCTGAAAGTAGTTGCTCACGTACTCCCGGTTTTGATAGGCGAGTTCCGGGTCATCGGGAAACAGAAGTGACCGCCTGCGGACATCGAGATAATCGTTGCACATCGCCCCGGAACTGTCCAGTTCACTGTATATGCCATTGATTTCCTTCACGTTGGCGGGGCCGACATAGAGCGTATTGGGGTTTTCATGATCTCTCAAGATATCGCCCACGCCATCCGGTGTGGTTATGCCAAGACCCGGCAGGGGGTTGCCCTGAGTGGCGTCGGGCAACGCCAGTGCTGCCGAGCTGCACAGCGTTGCCACGGCAACAACCATGCCCATGCTACTTTTGTTTATCACTGTTTTTTCCTCTACGTTTACTTTGATAAATATCTATTTGCCGGATTTCCGGCGTATAGACGCTCAGTTAAAGTCCCGTCCGGTGTCGACCCCGGCAGAGGCTTTAAAATCGTATGAAGCCGTGGTGAAGCGCTGTTGCTACCACCGCGAGGTGGTATCAGCAGGTCGTCGAGTCAGGGCGTAAGCTGTTGTTGCAGGGAATCCCACGCCGATTGCAGCTTCTCGGTTTCCGTGGAGAGATCCTGCGGCTGCGCCGCCAGCCAGTTGACTTGCGATGCGAGATAATCTCGCAGTTCAATCAGTCTTTGCTCGTTGCCGATAATCTCTGCTAACAGCGTTGCCCGGGTATTGGCGATTGCCTGGCTGCACAGCAGTGTGGTGGAGTCAGCCTGGCACTGCTGCGCCAAAATGCTTTCGGCGTCGATCAGGCTCTGTACGGTGATATCTATCATGCCCTGGGTGAGCGGGTCACTTTGCGGGCGCAGGAAAGACAGCAGTAACTGGGCATTGCCGATCGCGCCGAGGGCAGTGGCATAGCTCATATCCGGCTGAGTCGAAGCAAAGATATTCTTTAGCAGGTTATCGACATTGATTTGGGAATTTGCCATCAATTTGAAGTATTCCGGCTCCGGGTAGGATGCAAAGCTCTCAACCCGCATACTGCAGCCGGGCTTTAGCGCCTGAATGCCCGACAAACCCTGCAGCGATTCTATGGCGAAAGCTGCGGCATCATAACTGTGGGTAATGCTGTTTTTCAGCAGCGCCGGTGTCGCCGCAGCAGCGACATTACCAATTTCAACGATGACATCATTTTCCCTTATCGTATAGGTCAAGCTCAGGGGCCGCAGGGATTCGCAGTTAAATGAATAGAAAGCGGTGGATTTGAACAGGCCTCGGGTCAAGTCGGCAGCCGAGGCCAGCACCTTGTGCTGATCGGGCTCGATGACTTGCGGGTTGAAGTCGCAGGGCGGGACATAGCGTATACCGGTAGTAGTGTTCTGTGTCCGGCAGTCTCTGGCGGCGTCGAAGGCGATTGTGCTGGAGCTGCCAAAACCTGCGCTCGCATACAGCAGGCAGCCGATAAGTACTAGCCCTTGCTTTTTCATGTTCATACTCCCTCAGTCGTGTCTGTGGCGGAATCAGAGTTGATTCAAGCCGGCCTCCAGGCTGTAGCGCTTGGCGGCGCCGCTGCTGTCAGTAACACTGACGATTATTCTGATCTGCTGGTTGGCAGCTGAGCAGCTGTTGTAGGGCGACTGGCGCAAAGCCAGGCTCAAGGTATTGAGTGCCGCCATGCGGCCGTTGCCGGTGGGCAACAGGGTGCCTTTGATGGTGGCTATATCCGCTATGGACGGTATCAACCTCTGCAGCGGCATGGAGACTGCGGGTATCCAGTAGGTACCGTCGATGGCAATGAACTCAATGCGGATATCCCGGCTGGTCGGGTCCAGTTGCTGCTGTTGTGTATCCAGGTTCCACAACACGGTGGTATGGCGGTCCGGGCTGAAACGATCTACCTGGGAAAGCTGGCGGCTCTCGGTGCTCAGGGCCTGCAGGCGGGCAATCAGTTGTTGCAGCTGCGCCAGCAATTCTTCTGAGTGCCCCTGCTCGATCATCAACCTGATGATGTCCTGTGCGGCGGCGGAGACAGTGAATACTTCCTGCTGGATTTCCTCCAGGCGCTTGTCTATATTGCTCAGCTCCTGACACAGCAGCACCCTGTGATCCTCATAGGGGGTGTAAAAGACCTGTCCGGAAATCTCCGCCACAGCACTATCCTTCAGTTCGCTGTAGAGGCTCAGGCCATCGATGTCCTGCTGTAAAAATGCGACGTTTATTGCCAGCTCCAGGCGCCGCAGGTTGTCGCGGCTGGGGTCGGCCCGATAGGCATCGATATGTGAATTCATCAGGCCGGAAAAGTCCGGGTGTGGCTCCGGCCCCGGTGGCGCTCCGTCGCCGACGGTGTTGGCCAGTAGCAGGCTTTCCTCGAGACTGGGGTTTAGCAGACTTTCGAAATGGGTCAGTATCTGGTCCATACCCCGATAGAAGTCGCCGCCGCCGGCGGCTATCGGATCGAAGCAGATGCCTGCCGGGCAGTCGCGAAAATTCAGTGCCAGTGGAGTGCCGGTGGCGGCGATCTTCGCCAGGGTATGGGCGCGCTTTTCACCGTTCAGATTGTCGATATTCAGCGCCAGCTGTTCGAGCTGGCTGTTCAGGTAATCCACGCGTGACTGCCCGATCAACACCGTGTCAGATTGGCGTATGAACTGCCATAACATCAGTTCGCTTTGTCTGATTTGCTCGAGTTCGGCGATCAG
This sequence comes from Exilibacterium sp., assembly GCA_028280195.1. Lineage (GTDB taxonomy): Bacteria > Pseudomonadota > Gammaproteobacteria > Pseudomonadales > Cellvibrionaceae > Exilibacterium. Next base: position 78,277 of record JANQMH010000099.1, on the reverse strand, counting down.
TGCGCTTTTTTCCGCGGCGCTGAACAAGGGGTAGTCATTGGTGCGGCTGACGATATCGGCAAATTCGTCCTGCACGCCGGGCTCGAGTGCCAGACCCAGGCTCAGGCGTTTGAATACGGCGGCCTCTTTCAATGGCGCAGTCAGGGCCTTCACCTCGGAGATAAGCAACAGGCGAAAATTTTCTTTCTTGACCTGTTGACTGGCGGCGCTGAAGCCTCGCAGCGATGGTGGCGAAATATAGTCGCGGTACAGGGACTGGTAGAGGTCCTGGCGCACAATATGTAAATCACTGTGCAATGGTGGAAAGTTCAGCAAATCTGAGATGTGGACCCAGGTGTGATTTCCCTGTTGCTGCAGGCCTGGCGCGCTGGCAAACAAGTCGTTGCGAATGTCACAGGGCAGTGAAAGGTCGGTAAAGCAGGCGGGGTTGGCAGCGGGCATGGCGGTGCGGCACTGATCTGTGCACTCACCGTGGTCGAAGTTATGGTAGCAAATGCCAGGCTCGTAATGGGTCAGTTGAATTTTTGCCTGACACTGATCCGCTGTGGTGACGCTGACGTATCCATATGCGAAGACTATCAATAGATATCTTTTTAGCCGCTTGTCCATTGCCTGCTTCCCGCTCAGATGGTCACTGATCGCCTTGCCGCCGGTGCAGAATGGCGGCAAAGCTACAGCTGTATATCACTTGTATTTGTGTTGAATTGCTGGGGAAATTAACCAATACGATTTCACAACCGATATCAAAAAAATGCCGAAGTATTGTAATTTTCGAGCATATATCCGGCGGAAAAATGCTAAGCGTGCCGGTTGCCGGTGGTTTTGTGCGGCTTGCGGACGCCTGCCGCAAAGTTAAAGGCCTGACGCCGGAGGTCCCCGGCAAGAAGGGCTGGTCATGGTTTTAGCCGGGCGGGAATATCAGCAGCCAATATGCGCTTTTTGTGATAAAAGCTGACAGCTGTCTGGTATGAATGATGATTTTTTTGATAGCTACGACGCGGCGGCAGTTCCACTTTGGCACCTCGGAACTGGCAGAGCAGCAGGCGCCAGGCGCCAGGTTTCTTATTTTCCCGCGCACTGGCGCAGATAGTCGCCATTTTGCCGCTGGCAGCCGCCGCAGTGTGTCAGCTCATTGCCTGTGCCCGGAGAACTGAGGGGCCATGCCGGCGGCAGGTTTGAGAGGGTGTCGGTTATAGGCGGGCCGCTGCACGGCCAAACGGGGCCCCTGTGGCTGAGAGGGTGTTTTTAAACCATAGCCAGCAGGTAAATTAGCAGGGTAATCAGAATCACGAACAGGCCCCCACTTATCCAGGGCAACAGCCGGAGTCTGGATGGCTGCGGTGGTTCGACCCGGTTGCCGGGTGAGGTCGAACGCATTTTCCATTGTTTAGGCTCCAGTTTGGGCTCCAGTTTGGGCTCCGCCGCCGGAGTATCGCCGGCGCTTTTGCGCCTGCTGCCCGGCCGGGGCCTGACCCGGGTCTTCTTGTCGTCCACTTCCGGGCCGATAATGCGAAAGCTGTAGACATCGAGCCGCAGGCGGTCGCCCGCACGGGCAAAGGCCTCACTGATGCGGGTATCGTTGAGATAGGTGCCATTGGCCGAGGCCAGGTCGCGCACATGCAGGCGCGTGCCTTTAATGCTGATTTCGGCATGCTGGCGCGACAGGTGGGTGCCGGGAATGGTGATATCGCAATTGCTGCCGCGGCCGATGGTGGTAGCCGCGGCGGTGAGGTTGAATTCCTGCCCCGACAGCCAGCTGCTGTCCGATACCAGGGTCCATTTGCCCGGTATATCGCCGTCGCCGAGGGCGTCCTGGGATGCCGACTCGCGCGGGTCCAGTACTGCTATTTCCACCGCTCCGAGGCGGATCAGATCGCCCGGGGTCACCTGCTTCTGGGTTACGCGCCGCTCGTTGACGAAGCTGCCGGTCTGGCTGTTATTGTCCTTTAAATAGAGTTTATTGTCCTTGGTGATCAGTCTGGCGTGAACAGGGCTGATGCTGTCGTCATCGAGCACCAGGTGGTTGGCGGCATCGCGGCCGATGCCATAGTTCTTTTCCACCACCCATACAGCTTCGCTGTCCCGGCCTTTGAGTTGAATTTTTAACATCCGATTTTGCTGTGCCCCACGCAGAAACCCGGCCCGACAGGCATCAACTATAGAAACTTTATCTTAGATGATAAAGGGTGAAAATTCACGCCCGCGGCGGGCGGCCGGTGGGCCGCTGTGGCGGCCGGCTGTGGCGGCGCGACTTTTGCTATTATTACCTGGCCATTGATAATAAAAGCGAGCCGCCGATGCAGCTGCCGGGCTATGAATTTGATGAAAAAATAGGCGAGGGGGGCATGGCGGCCGTATTCAAGGGGCGGCAGCTGTCGCTGGCGCGGCCGGTAGCGATCAAGATTCTCAACCAGCAGATGCGCGCGCACAGCCAGGTCCGGCAGGCATTCGAGCGGGAATCGCTGATTATCGCCCGCCTCAATCATCCCAATATCATCCAGGTGATCGACCGCGGGGTAAGCGCCCAGCGCACGCCCTACTTCGTCATGGAATACGTGCAGGGAGTGGAGCTGACCGAGCTGCTGCGCGATAGCGAGCTGGCGCCGGCGCGCAAAATCGAGCTGTGCCTGCAGGTATGCAAGGCGCTGGCCTATGCCCATAAAAACCGTGTCATCCATGGTGATATCAAGCCCGGCAATGTCATCGTCGACAGCGAACATCATGTCAAGGTACTGGATTTTGGCATCGCGCAGTTTTATCGGGGCGCCGGCCAGCAGGGGGATGAGCCGCCTGCCGCAGCGGTGCCGGACAGTGACATCCAGGTGATGGGCACCTTAACCTATATGGCGCCTGAACTCGCTTACGGCGGTGCCGGCGCGACCTTCAGCAGTGATATATATTCGCTCGGCGTGATGATGCACGAAGTATTCACTGCACAGTTGCCGCAGTTTGTCGCCGCCGGCGTCGACCCGTTTCCCGCCGATGTCCCGGTGCCCTTGAAACAACTGATTGGTCGCTGCCTGCAGCACTCCCCCGAAGCGCGACCGGCCAGTGTGGGGGATATTCACAATCAGCTGCTGTTACTGCTGAGCGGTGCGCACCTGAACCATCAGCAGGTCAAACGCGCCCGTGAAAGTGTCGCCAGTGACGGTGTCGATAAAAAGACCTTTACGCTGCTCGATATTATCAGTGAGAACAAGTACGGAGCGGTGTACCTGTTCATGGAAAAAAACAGCCGGCGCCAACTGGTGGTGAAGAAAATCAGCGGTAACCACGACGGTTACCACACCAGCAAGCGCATGGCGTCGCTGGCACACAGGCACCTGGTCAGAGTTCACGGGGTGTCGAAGAATCCGCGTGCGTTCATTGTGGTTATGGACTATCTGCAGGGCGGCAGCCTGCAGGACCGGTTGATTCGTCGCTATCGGCCTGATCAATTTTTGCCCATCGCCCGGCAGATCTGCAGCGCATTGGCCTATGCCCATCGCAACCAGGTGGTGCATGGGAATCTGCGCGCTAGCAATGTATTGTTCGACAGCCGCGGCAATGTGCGGATTGCCGACTTTGGCCTGCCGCCCCACTATGAAAACAGCGGCCAGAACTGGTATCGACCGGCACAGGAGCCGCCCGGCCCCCAGATCGATATCTATGCCTGTGGCGTGGTGTTTTACCAGATGCTGGTGGGCGAACTGCCGCGCCGGCACCGGCAGCGGCTGGCGACCGGGCGGGCGCTTGAGCGCCTGCCGGCCAAGCTGCGTGACATTATTGTCACAATGCTGGAGACAGACCCGCGGCGGCGCTTCCAGCAGTTCGGTCTGGTGCTCGATGCACTCAGTGATCTCAACGAGGCCATGCCTACGGCGATAATACCGCCGTCGTCCGCGGTCGCGACGCGGCCGCAGCGTGACAAAAAAAACAAGCAGATACTGTTGCTGTTGTTGCTGGTGTTACTGTTCCTGATCGTTGTCGATGCCGGTACTGTGATACTGTTCACAAACGGGCTGCTCGATCCCGGCGCATTGCAGGCGCTGTTTCAGCAGGTATTCCGGCAGTTGTTCGAGCACGGGTTTTAGTGAATCCGAGTGCCGGCCTTTGCGCGTAAATAGGGGTATGGGGCGATGCACATTTTTTGGCCAGTCAGCGCCCCGGCAAACCTCTGCTGACCTTTTGTTGACTCTCTGCAGGGCCGGGCGCAGCGATGGCGGTGGGAACTAAAACTGCGCCCTGGCGATCTACTGCTTCTGGCAGTGTTGCGCGGGCGCGTCTTTGCTGAGGTCTGCAGTGAGCGTGACAAATGCCGCAGCAGGTTGAAGCGGTTGGTCAATAGCGGATTAACCGGCAGGTTTTTGACTGTTACACACAATTTCACTGCTGCTTAAACATTCTTTACGCAGTCAAAAGGTTTTATTGTTGTGCCTTTTTACCCATAATAGGCGGCTTCCCACCGGCGTGCGCGCAGGACTTTGTCAAATTGCCCACGAAGCTGTAGTCAGCAGGCGCCATTTTGCCAGGGTGTGGCGAAAAAGTGTAGCAAAAAGGCGACATAGATTTTGATGGCGCAAAGGGTAGTTGAGAGTTGAGAGTCGCTAGTTACTAGTATCTAGTTACTAGTATCTAGTTACTCGTGACTGAACAGAGGTACACGGCGGAGCGATGTTTCAAACACTAGTCCAGTTTTACCAGGCGATCATTACCCGGCATCCGCGCTTGACTTTGGCTTTTGTGTTTGCACTGGCCGCCGGGCTCGCCCTCGGTCTGCCGAACTTCAAACTCGACGCGTCGTCGGACTCGCTGACGCTGGAGCACGACGCCGATCTCGACTATTTCCGCGAAGTCTACAAACGTTACCAGAGCGGCGATTTTCTCGTCCTCACTTACAAGCCGCAGGTCGATCTGTTTTCTGATGAGTCTGTCGACACACTCAAGGCCCTGCGCCAGGACTTGCTGGCCGTGGAGGGCGTGGTCAGCGCCACTTCCATGCTGGATGTGCCGCTGCTCTACAGCCCCAGACAAACCCTGACCGAACTGGCGGCCGCGCCGCGTACGCTGATGACGCCGGGCGTCGACCGGCAGCTGGCCAAACAGGAGTTTCTCACCAGCCCCATTTATCGCGACCTGCTGCTCAGCCCGGACGGACAGACCACCGCGCTGCTGCTCAACCTGGCGGTGGACAATCACTTCATCGATCTGGTGCGCCAGCGCGACAGCCTGCGGCTGCTGCGCGACACCCAGGGCCTGACCGAGGAGGAGGCGGCTGAACTCGAGCGGGTGACGCGGGAATTTGTCGACTACCGCACCGCGGCGACGGCGCGGGCACACGAGCGGGTGGCCGAGGTGCGCGCCATCGCCGATACCTATCGCGATCGGGCGGAAATATTCCTCGGCGGTGTGACCATGATCACGGCCGATATGATCGATTTCATTCGCAGTGATCTGGTGGTGTTCGGCACCGGTGTGATTCTATTCATCATCGCTTCGCTGGCATTTATCTTCCGCCAGTTGCGCTTTGTGGTGCTGCCGCTGCTGACCTGTGTATTGACGGTCGTGATGATGCTCGGCTATCTGAGCTGGATCGACTGGCGCCTGACGGTGATCTCCTCCAACTTCGTTGCCCTGCTGCTGATTATCTCGCTGGCCATTACCATTCACCTGGTAGTCCGTTACCGCGAATACCACGCCGCCAATCCGCACTGGCCGCAGAGTCGCCTGGTCATGGAGACGGTGCGCTTTATGGCGCGCCCGTGCCTGTATACCGCGCTGACCACCATGGTGGCATTTGTCTCGCTGGTGGTCAGCGATATCCGCCCGGTGATGGATTTTGGCTGGATGATGAGCATCGGCCTGTTTGTGGCGCTGGTGTTGTCTTTTCTGGTAATTCCCGCGGGCTTGATGTTACTGCCCAAAGGCGAGCCCAGGGACAAGGGCGATACTTCCCATGTGCTGACACTGCGCTTTTCCAGATTTACCGAGAGGTACGGCGTGGCGGTGTTGCTGATCAGTGTGCTGGCGGCGGTGATCAGCGGCGTGGGTGTCACCAAGCTGGAAGTCGAGAACCGCTTTATTGACTACTTCCGCAAGGATACGGAAATCTACCAGGGCATGCTCGCCATCGATCAGCGTCTGGGCGGTACCACCACCCTGGATATCATTCTCGATGTCGACCCCGAACTGCTGCTGGAGAAAGATAAGCTCTACAGCGGCGCCGGTGTGGGCAGGGTCGGCGACCCCTTTGCCGAGGCGGACCCCTTCGACGAGCCGGACCCCTTCGAACGGCCCGAGCCGCTGGCACAGGAAGACCCGTTCTCGGAAACTGACCCCTTTTCGGAAAAAAATCCCGACAGCCCGGGCTCCAGCTACTGGTTCACCCGGCTGGGCCTGGACGAGGTTGAGCAGCTGCACGACTACCTCGAAAGTCTGCCGGAAGTCGGCAAGGTGCAGTCGCTGGCTACCGCCTACAAGGTGGGGCGCGATATCAACGGCGGGCCGCTGAACGATTTTGAACTGGCGCTGATTCGGCAGAAACTGCCCGCCGAGGTGATGGATGTATTGATCGCGCCCTATCTGTCGGAGTCCGCCAATCAAACGCGCATCATGCTGCGCGCCAAGGAGACCGACCCGAATCTGCGGCGCCAGGAACTGGTGGAAAAAATTCGCCACTACGCCATAGAGGAAGTCGGGTTCAAACCGGAGCAGGTAAACTTTACCGGCCTGCTGGTGCTCTACAACAATATGCTGCAGAGCCTGTTCCGCTCGCAGATCGCCACCCTGGGCGCAGTATTCTTGGGTATCACGGCGATGTTTCTGGTGCTGTTCCGCTCTTTGACCGTGGCGCTGATCGCCATTATTCCCAATATGCTGGCCGCGGCAGTGGTGCTCGGCGGCATGGGGCTGGCCGGTGTGCCGCTGGATATGATGACCATCACCATCGCCGCCACCGCGGTGGGTATCGGCGTCGATGACGCCATTCACTATCTGCACCGGTTCCGGCGCGAATTCGCCGAAGTCGGTGACTATATGCAATGTATGCACCGCGCCCACGCCTCGATCGGGCGGGCGATGTTTTATACCTCGGTAACCATTATCGCCGGGTTTTCGATTCTGGCGCTGTCGGAATTCATTCCGTCGATTTACTTCGGCCTATTGACCGGGCTGGCGATGCTGGCGGCGATTGTCGCCTCGCTGACCCTGTTGCCGAAACTGATTCTGCTAACCAAGCCTTTTGGCCGCGAGCGGCTTGCCGATGCGGCGCTGACCTGAGCGCTGGCGCTATTTTGCCCCCGGCAGCGTCAGATTGAAGCTGGCGCCGCCGAGGTCAGATTTTCCGATGCTAATGCTGCCATTGTAACTGCTGATAATATCCACGGCGACGGCCAGGCCGATACCCTGGCCGGGTGTCGCCGTGTCGGCCCGGGCGCCGCGCTGCAGGATGGTTTGGCGTTTGGCTGCGGGCACACCGTCGCCGTCGTCCTCGATACGCAGCTGCAGCTGTTCGCCGTGTCGATCAGCGCTGCACCTGACCTGCGAGCGGCCGTATTTGTAGGCGTTTTCAATCAGGTTGCCAAGTACTTCCATCAGGTCGCGTTCATCGCCGTTAAACTGCAGGCCGGCATCGATATCGGCACTAAACGCAATCCGCTTGCCGTCGTAGACCTTGTCCAGGGCCTGGCTCAGCCGCGCCACCACCGCCTGCACCGGGGTGCTGCGGCTCACCAGGGTCTTGCTGTTGAGCGTGGCGCGCTGCAGCTGGTGGCTGACGATCTGATCCATGCGATCGACCTGTTCCTGCAGGGTGGCGTCGCCAGCGCTGCCTGCACGGCTACCATTGACGTGGCCGCTTATCACCGCCAGCGGGGTTTTGAGGCTGTGGGCCAGGTCTGCCAGGGTATTGCGGTAGCGCTCGCGCTGGGCCTGCTCGTTGCGCAGTACCAGGTTCAGGTTTTGGGTAACCGGTTCTATTTCCGCCGGGTAGTGGCCGCGCAACTGGCGGGTTTGACCCGACTCCACCGCGGTCAGGTCCTCGGCCAGTTGCCGCAGCGGCTGCAGGCCCCAGCGCAGGATCAAAGTCTGGGTGGCCAGCAGCAGCACCGCCAGTGCGCCCAGCCACTGCCACAGCTGCGCGCGGTATTCGCCCAGTTTGGCCTGCAGGCTGGCCTGGCTGTGCAGGGCGGCAAAGCGAAACAACAGCGGGCCGGCCGCGGTGTCCCAGGCGACATCGTAGTGGTAGGCAAACAGCGCTTCCTCGCCGATCTGCAGGTCGTAAAACGCCTCGCTGCCCGCCTCCACCGGCGCGGTGCCGACGGTGATATTGTCCTCGAGCAGCAACTGTGCCGAGTCCGAGCGCCACAGCATTCTGCCGCTGCTGTCGCCGGCCCAGCCATAGAGGCCCGAGCCGAGCAGCGAGAAGCGCGGTTCGGCAAACTGCTCGGGAAACCACAACTGCCCGGATTCCACTTCGGCCTCACTCAGCAGCAGATAGATATGGGTTTTCAGGCGCTCGGATTCGGCGGCGTAAAGGCTGCGGTGGAAAGCGGAGTCGAGCATATAGCCGCTGGCGCCGAGAAACAGCGGCAGCACCACCAGGGAGGCGGCGAACAGGCGCGCGGCCAGCGAATTGGGCACGGCGCTGCGGCGCGCCGGTGCCGCGGTGGGCTCAGGGGCTTTTTTCAGATGCCGCTTCCTCGCTGGCCGGCAGCGTAAAGCGATAGCCCTGCCCGCGCACTGTCGCTATCGGTTTCAGCTCGCCCCGGGGGTCGAGTTTCTTGCGCAGGCGGCCGATAAAGACCTCGATCACATTGCTGTCGCGGTCGAAATCCTGATCGTAGAGGTGTTCGGTCAGTTCGGTCTTCGATACCACTTCGCCGGCGCGGTGCATCAGGTATTCCAGGGTGTTGTACTCGAAGCCGGTCAATTCCAGCGCCACGCTGTCGATCTGCACGGTTTTGGCGGCGGTGTCGAGGCACACCGGGCCAAAGCGCAACTGCGGCGTGGCGTGTCCCGCCGAGCGGCGCAGCAGCGCGTTGATACGCGCGCGCAGCTCTTCGTTGTGAAAGGGTTTTACCAGGTAGTCATCGGCGCCGGCCTCCAGCCCTTCGACCTTGTCCTGCCAGTTGCCGCGCGCGGTCAAAATCAGGATGGGCTGGCTTTTGCCCTGGCCGCGCAGGCGTTTGATCAGCTCGATACCGTCGATCTCCGGCAGGCCGATATCGATAACGGCGAGGTCGTAGGGATATTCCTCGCCAAAATACAGCCCCTCCCTGCCGTCGGCGGCGGCATCCACCACATAGCCCAGCTGGCAGAGGAAGGTCTGCAGCTGCTCGCGCAGATGACTTTCGTCTTCAACAACCAGTAAACGCACTTGATGATTCCTTGTCTGGGTCGGCGCTCAGCCGCCGAGAATGGCACCGGTCTGGGCGTCGACCACCACCTGCCGGACACGCCCGGATTCCTGCAGCAGTTTGACGCGGTAGGTTATCTTGTTGCCGGATTTGCTGCGCTGTACTTTCAGCACCTTACCGCCGTAGCGCTGTTTGACCAGGGAGGCGGCGCGCGACTGGCTGATCAGGCGCTGTTCCTGGCGCGGGTAGTCGCCCGGCTGGGCCCAGGCCCCCGGGGCGCCGCCGGCCAGCCCCAGCGAGGTGGTCAACACCACAGCCAGGGCTAAAAACAGGACTTTGACGGTGAATTTGGGCATAGTCGGGTCACTCTGTGTCGGGTCTGCCCCGAATTAACTCACAGGATCTGGCGCTTGTCGACCCGGCAATGCCGCTTCCGGGAGGGCACCGGGCAGCCCCGCGAAGCGGGGCGCTAGCGCCGCACCGGCCGCACGTTGACCGCCACTTTGAGCTTCCTGCCGGGGTCGTGGTCCATGCGCGTGTGGTAAGTCTCGCCGTGATAGCGGTAAGTTACATCATAGCCGATCACCCGCTCCTCGTACTCGACCGCATGTCTGACTTCACAGCGTTCCTCATCGCGGAACTCGGTGACGCTGCCATAATCGCGTTTGCGGCGGCTGATATCACTGCCGATGGAGGCGCCCAGCACCGCACCCGCCAGGGCGCCAACCTGCTTGTTGCGCTTCTTGTGGCCCAGTTCGTTGCCGATCGCGGCGCCGATAATGCCGCCGACGATAGTGCCGGTATGAGAGCGGGAGCGGTAGTGCGGGCGCTCGTAGCTGACCGTTTCGACCCAGCATTCGCGCTGCGGCCGGCGATGCTCGATGGTTTTGTAAATCGGGGTGACATTGGTCACTTTGGCATAGTCAAAACGCGCGTCACTGCGCGCCAGAGCCGGTGTGGAGACGCTGGCCATCAGCGCCGCGGCTGTGATTGTACCGAAGAGTAACTTTTTCATGGTGTCAACTCCTTTTCCTTGCTGGGTAATAGGTTGAGCCCGGTCAGCCTGTTCGACTGGATTACTTAACTTGTGCTGCCAGAATAGCTCCGTTAACCTGAACGCGAGCTGAAGTGTCAATCGGGTCACCCTATGAACGCCATCACACTTTTTCCATTGAGTACCCTGCTATTCCCCGGCGTGCCCCTGCCGTTGCAGATCTTCGAGCAGCGCTATCTGGATCTGGTCAGTCGCTGCATGAAGCAGAATTGCGGCTTCGGTATCGTCAAGCTGGTCGGCGGTCAGGAGGTATTGAACCCCGCGCGGGAGGCCTCCCGGGCACCGGCTATTGTCGAACTGGGAGTCTATGTCGACATCGTCAACTGGGACCAGCTGCCCAACGGGCTGCTGGGGATTTCGGTCTGTGGCGAGCGCAAGTTTCGCGTGCTGGAATCACAGCTCGACAACGACCAGCTGCTGCAGGCGCAGGTAGAGTTCCTGCCGCCAGAGCCGGCCAGTGATCTGCTGCAGGAGTATGACGGACTGCTCGAACTGCTGCAGAACCTGCGTGCCCACCCCTCGGTTGCCGGGCTGGCCCTGCCCGAGGTCACCGATGCGCGCCAATTGGGCTGGCAGCTGGCGCAGGTGCTGCCACTGGAGCTGAAAGAAAAACTGCACCTGTTGCAGATCGACGACCCCTTGGCGCGGCTACGGCGGCTGGCGGATATCGTTGACAGTCTCTCCAAAGGCTAGCTAGATGGTTTTTTGCTATCCAAGGTATTACTTTTTTGGTTGACAGGTAATACCCCAACAAATACCCTGTCCGCATCATTTGTATATTCGGGAGTACCGACCGATGGGTACCGTGACCGCCAAAGGCCAGGCTACCATTCCCAAGCCTATCCGTGATTTTTTAGGCATTGTCCCGGGTGAGACGGATATCGATTTTGTGATTGTCGACGACCATGTCGAAGTCGTTAAAAAAGATACCTATAACCCTTTTGAAAAGGTGCGGGGCATTACTAAGGGTAAAATGACAACCGGCGAGATCATGGAAATGACCCGCGGTGAATGACAGTGTGGTTTTTATTGACTCCTGTGTTTTGCTGGACGTCTTTAACGACGATGGCGACTGGTGCGAATGGTCTGCCGGCATACTCTATGAAAGCTCAAAAGCGCACAAATTAGTGGTAAATACCATCATATTTACAGAAATAGCGTTTAACTTCGATTCTTGTGAAACCTTACGCAACACACTCAAACAACTGGGTATCGATACCCTTGCAATCCCTGTTGATGTTGCTTTTAATACCAGCCGGGCTTTTAAACAGTACAGGAAACGCGGGGGTGATAAAAAAACTCCCATGGCCGATTTCTATATCGGGGCACACGCGACATATATGCAGGCGCCTCTTATCACACGGGATATCTCTCGCTTCAGAAGCTATTTCCCCCAAGTAAAGCTGATCGCTCCAGGCTAGCCCGACTTGAAAAATACAGTTGTTGCCATGCGGGCCGGTATGGCACCAACCCCTTCCCAGCTCCTATATGGGAAGGCAAAACCATAGCCCCAACGAATTCAGGTATAATCCCAAAAATCAAAGTCAACACAGCAACGACACCCCACCGGAAATCGACAATGAGCGTAAAAGCCTATATGGCGGATCTGGGCAGCCGCGCCCGCCAGGCCTCCAGGGTCGTAGCGGCGGCCAGCACCCAGGTCAAAAACAGCGCTCTGCTGGCCATTGCCGAGCAGATCGATGTCACCCGCGAAGAGCTCGGCCGGGCCAATGCCCGCGACCTCGAGAGCGGTCGCGACAGCGGTCTGGCGGCAGCGCTGCTGGATCGCCTGGAGTTGAATGCGGCGCGTATCGACGCCATGATCGAGGGCCTGCGCCAGATGGCAGCGCTGCCCGATCCCTGCGGCGAAATCACCGATATGCGCTACCGCCCCAGCGGTATCCAGGTCGGCCGCATGCGTGTTCCCTTGGGTGTGGTGGGTATTATTTACGAGTCGCGGCCCAATGTGACCGTCGATGCCGCCAGCCTGTGCCTGAAATCCGGTAACGCCACCATCCTGCGCGGCGGCAGCGAAGCGATCAATTCCAATCGCGCCATCGCCGGCTGCATCGCCGCCGGCCTCGAAGCGGCAGGTCTGCCCGCCACCGCGGTGCAGGTGGTCGAGACCACCGATCGGGCCGCGGTGGGGGAGCTGATTACCCTGTCCGAGTTTGTCGACGTGATTGTGCCGCGCGGCGGCAAGGGCCTGATCGAGCGTATCGCCCGCGATGCCCGGGTCTCGGTGATCAAACATCTGGACGGCATCTGCCATGTCTATATCGACGACCGGGCAGATCTGGAAAAAGCGTTTGCGATCGCCGTCAATGCCAAGACCCATCGCTACGGCGTCTGCAATGCCATGGAGACGCTGCTGGTGGCCGAGTCCGTGGCCGCCGCCGCCCTGCCGCCGCTGGCCCAGGCCTATGCCGATCGCGGCGTGGAGCTGCGCGGCTGCGCCCGGGCCCGCGCGCTGCTGCCCGATATCCATGCCGCCGCTGAAGAGGACTGGTCCACGGAGTACCTGGCGCCGATACTGTCGATCAAAGTGGTGGCCGGCCTCGACCAGGCCATCGCCCATATCAACCGCTACGGCTCGCGCCATACCGATGCCATCGTCACCCGCGATTACGGCCGCGCGCGGCGTTTCCTCACCGAGGTGGACTCCAGTTCGGTGATGGTCAACGCCTCGACCCGTTTTGCCGATGGCTTCGAATACGGTCTCGGCGCCGAAATCGGTATTTCCACCGACAAGATTCACGCCCGCGGGCCGGTCGGCCTCGAGGGCCTGACCTCGCAAAAGTGGATTGTGTTCGGCGACGGTCACATACGCCAGTGAGTGCTGACAGGGTCTGTTGGCGGCGATGACGGTTCGCGCGGCGATCGGTGTGTTCGGCGGCACCTTCGACCCGGTCCATACCGGCCACTTGCGGGTTGCCCTGGAGCTGCACCAGCATCTGCAGCTCGACGAGATGCGCCTGCTGCCCTGCCACCTGCCGCCCCATCGCCAGGCGCCGGTGCGCAGCGCCGCCGACCGCGCCGCCATGGTCAGACTGGCAGTGCAGAACTGCCCGCAGTTGAGCGTCGATGAGCGCGAGCTGCGGCGCCAGACGCCTTCCTATACCATAGATACCCTGATCGAAATGCGTCGCGAATACGGGCCGCACACCGCCCTGTGCCTGACCTTGGGTATGGATTCGCTGGTACAGCTGCACACCTGGCAGCGCTGGCGCGAGCTGCTGGACTATGCTCATATCGTAGTGGCGGCGCGACCCGGCTGGCAATTGCCCCACAGCGGGCCGGTGGCGGAGCTGCTGCAGGGGCGCCAGGGCAGCCCGCAGGATGTGCGCCGCCGGCCGTCGGGCCTGGCGCTGGTGGAGCAGGTGAGTCTGCTGCCGATTTCCAGCTCGGACATCCGCCGGCAGATAGCCGCCGGCGTCTCTCCCCAGTTTCTGCTGCCGGATGCGGTATGGGATTTTATCTGCGAGCACAAGCTGTACCCGGTTGAGGTGGAGGCGTAGCGGCCGAGGTTTTAACCCGATCAAGTATGAGAGTTGTATGCCTAATAAGAGAGTTGTATGTCTAAGAGAGTTGTATGTCGACTGAATTGAACCGGACGATTATGGATGCCCTGGAGGATGTCAAAGGCAAGGATATCGTGCGCCTCGATGTGCGCGGGCTGACCGATGTCATGGATACCCTGGTGATTGCCAGCGGCACCTCCAACCGCCACGTCAAGTCGCTGGCCTCGACGGTGGTGGACGAGGCCAAGGAAAAAGGCTTTCGCCCCATCGGCGTGGAGGGGCTGGAAGCGGCGGAATGGGTATTGGTGGACTACGGTGATACCGTGGTGCATGTGATGCTGCCGGCCACCCGCGCGTTCTATGAGCTGGAGAAACTCTGGTCGATGCAGCCGAGTCATCGCGCCGAAGACTGATGCGTATCAGCATTATCGCGGTGGGCGGTAAAATGCCGGCCTGGGTGGAGCAGGGTTACGGCGATTACGCCAGGCGCCTGCCGCGGGAAATGGCGGTGACTGTGGTGGAGCTGCCGCTGGGGCCGCGGGGCAAGAACGCCGATCTGCACCGGGCCCTCAGGCGCGAGGGCGAGGCCATGCTGGCGGCGGTGGCGGCGGCCGACCGGGTAATCGCCCTGGACCCGGGCGGGCGGCCCTGGTCGACCCGGCAACTGGCCGCAGAGATGGCCGACTGGCGCATGCAGGGCGACAATTGCAGCCTGCTGATCGGCGGCCCGGACGGCCTGGCGCCGCCCTGTCTGGCCAGAGCTGACCAGCGCTGGTCACTGTCGGCGCTGACCGTGCCGCACCCGCTGGTGCGTATCGTGCTGATCGAGCAGCTGTACCGCGCCTGGACCATCCTCAACAACCACCCCTACCACAAATAGGCTGCAGTTTTGCGGGCGCGTCGGCAGGCTGCAGACAATAGTCGCCATTTTATTTTAAAAGCCGCTAAAATAGCCGCAATTTCAGGCAGACGCCGTACTTTATGTCAGAGCCCCTGCACCTCAAAGACTATTCTCGCGAAGCGCGCATATTCGCCTATCGGGTGATGATTGCGGCCGTGGTGGTGGTGGGTCTGTCGCTGTCGCTGGTGGCGCGCTTTTACAATCTGCAGGTGGTCAAATACCGGGACTACGCCACCCAGTCGGACCGCAATCGGGTACATGTGCAATCGGTGCCGCCGACGCGGGGGCTGATCTATGATCGCAACGGCGTGCTGCTGGCCGACAACCGCCCCAGTTACACACTCTCCATCGTCAAAGAGCGGGTCTCCGACCTGGACACCACGGTGGCGCTGTTGCAGGAACTGGTGACTCTCTCCGCCGCCGATATGGAGAATTTCCACGAGCGCCTGCAGCAGCGCCGCCGACCGTTCGAGGCGGTACCGCTGCGCTATGAACTCAACGAGGAGGAAATTGCCCGCATCGCGGTGAATGAATACCGCCTCGAGGGGGTGGAAGTGGAGGCGCAACTGGTGCGCCGCTACCCGCTCGGCAAGCTGCTGGCGCACAGTGTCGGCTATGTCGGCCGCATCAGCGATCGCGAACTGTCCGGCTTCAGCGAGGAGCAGTACCGGCGCTACAGCGGCACCCATATCATCGGCAAAATCGGCCTGGAAAAACAGTATGAATCGGTACTGCTGGGCGAGGCGGGCTTTCAAAATGTCGAGACCAATGCCCGCGGCCGCGTGCTGCGGGTGCTGGAGCGCGGGCGCATCGACCCGCAGCCGGGCAAAAACCTGGTGCTGCACCTCGACACCGAGCTGCAGCGGATGGGCTTCGAGGCCCTGGGCGACAGGCGCGGCGCGGTGGTGGCCATCGATGTTGCCAGCGGTGGCGTGCTCGCCATCGTCAGTACGCCCAGCTACGATCCGAATCTGTTTGTTACCGGCATCAGCTACAAGAACTACCGCCAACTGAACGAATCGCTGGACCTGCCGCTGTTCGACCGCACTCTGCAGGGACAGTACCCGCCCGGCTCCACGCTCAAGCCCATGCTCGGGCTGGGGGCCTTGCAGCAAAACATTATCGATACCAAGTTCACTATCAACGATCCCGGTTTCTACCGCCTCCCAGGCGAGGAGCGGCTCTATCGCGACTGGACCTGGAAAAAGACAAAATCCGGCCACGGCAGCCATGTCGACCTCTATATCGCCATCCAGCAGTCCTGCGACACCTTTTTCTACGACCTCGCCTACCGCATGGGAATCGACCGCATGCACGCAGTGGGTGCGGCCTTCGGCCTCGGCCAGCACACCGGCGTCGACATACCCAGTGAGCGCGCCGGCAACTGGCCGTCGCGGCAGTGGAAGCGCAGTGCCCGCGGGCTGCACTGGTTTCCCGGCGACAGCCTCAATGTCGGCCTCGGCCAGGGCGATGTGCTCACCACGCCGCTGCAGCTGGCGGCAATGACCGCTACCCTGGCGACCCGCGGCGAGCGCCGCCGGCCGCGCCTGGTCAAGGCGGTGGACAGCGTTGAAATCGTGCCGCGCGCGCTCGATAACGCCATTGCCGACTCGCGCCACTGGGATTATGTCTTCAATGCCATGAAAGACGTGGTCCACAGTGCCCGCGGCACCGCGCAGGGCATCAGCCGCGGCGCCACCTACAAAATGGCGGGCAAAACCGGCACTGCCCAGGTCGTCGGCATCAAGCAGGGCGAGTATTACGACGAGGAGGCGCTGGATGAGCGGCAGCGCGATCACGCGCTGTTTGTGGGCTTCGCCCCCTACGAAACGCCAAAAATTGCGGTGGCGGTGATCGTGGAAAACGCCGGCAGCGGCTCTACTCAGGCGGCGCCCATTGCCCGCAAAATGTTCGACGCCTACATGGAACTGGAGCAGCGCCAGCTGGCGCGCCTGGACGGGGGCGGGTCTTGAGCCTGGCCGGGGATTTCCGCCGCCGCATGCCCGAGGCCAGTCACGATCTGCGCCGGCCGCTGAGCCTCTGGCGGCGGGTGCATGTGGATGTGCCGCTGCTGCTGGCGCTGCTGGCGCTGACAGCCTACGGCCTGGTGGTGCTCTACAGTGCCAGCGGGCAGAATCCCTATTATGTAAAGCGCCAGGTGGTGTTTTTCGTCATTGCCTATATGATGATGTTCGCCGTCGCCCAGGTGCGCCTGCAGATGCTCGAGCGCTGGGCGCCGTGGTTGTATCTGGGCGGTATCGGGCTGCTGCTGCTGGTGCTGTATTTTGGCACCGGGGCCAAGGGTGCGCAGCGCTGGCTCAGCCTCGGCGGTTTTCGCTTTCAGCCCTCGGAGATACTCAAGCTGGCGGTGCCGATTGCGGTGGCCACCTATCTGTCGCAGCGCCTGTTGCCGCCGCGCTTCAGTCAGGTTGTGTGGACGCTGGTGATCATCGCCGTGCCGGCCTTGCTGATCATGCGCCAGCCGGATCTCGGCACCTCGCTGCTGATCGCCGCCTCCGGGCTGATCGTACTGTTTTTCGCCGGCCTGCCCTGGGGCTATATGTTCGGCGCGCTGGCAACGGTGGTCCTTGGCTCCTGGCCGATGTGGCAGTTCGTACTGCACGATTATCAAAAGCAGCGCATCATTACCCTGCTCAACCCCGAGGCCGACAAACTCGGTGCCGGCTGGAATATCATCCAGTCGAAGACTGCCATCGGCTCCGGCGGCCTGCACGGCAAGGGCTGGCTCAACGGCACCCAGTCGCAGCTGGATTTTTTGCCCGAGGGGCACACGGATTTTATTATCGCGGTGTTGGCCGAGGAGTTCGGGCTGGTGGGGGTGCTGGTGCTGGTGGCACTGTATTTGTGGGTGATCGCCCGCGGTCTGATGATCTCGCTCAAAGCCCAGGACACCTTTAGCCGGCTATTGGCCGGGAGTATTACGCTGACTTTTTTTGTCTACGTGTTTGTCAATATCGGTATGGTGGCGGGTATGCTGCCGGTGGTGGGGGTGCCGCTGCCGCTGGTCAGTCACGGCGGTACATCGATTGTCACCCTGATGATGGGTTTTGGTATATTGATGGCGATCGGCACGGAGCGGCGGCGGGTGGTGCGTTGAGTAGGGTTGAGTAACTAGTAACTAGTGGCTAGTGACTAGTGGTTAGTTGTTTGGAGTGGTGAGGTTGTGAGTGTATAGACTTTATCGGCGAATGGTGGGGCTGAAGGCCAATCTCTGTGGGATGTTTTTCGGGCTGGCGCTGCCGGCCTGGGCCGAATCGGCGGCGGCTGAAAACTATGCCGAGCACCCGGCGGCGCTGGCGCTGATTGAGGAAATGACCGCGCAGCACGACTTCGATGCCGGCAGCCTGCGGCAGATTTTCGCCCAGGCGCAGAAGAAGCAGAACATACTTGATGCGATTGCGCGCCCGGCGGAAAAAACCAAACCCTGGAAGGAATATCGCAATATCTTTTTGACGGCGTCGCGCATTGATAAAGGCGTGGTGTTCTGGCGCGACAATCAAAGCGTGCTCGAGCGGGCGCAGTCGGTGTTCGGCGTGCCGCCGGAGATCGTGGTGGCCATTATCGGTGTGGAGACCCGCTACGGCGGCAATACCGGCAGCCACCGGGTAATCGATGCGCTGTCGACACTGGCGTTCGACTATCCCAAGCGCTCGCGGTTTTTTACCAGGGAGCTGAAACAGTTCCTGCTGTTGGCCCGCGAGCAGCGGCAGGACCCGCTGGCGCTGAAGGGCTCCTATGCCGGCGCCATGGGTTACGGCCAGTTTATGCCCTCCAGCTATCGCGCCTATGCGGTGGATTTCGACGCTGACGAGTTCACCGATATCTGGTCCAATACCGCCGATGCCATCGGCAGTGTGGCCAATTACTTCAAGCGCCACGGCTGGCGCAGCGGCGAGGCCATCGTCGGGCGCGCCAGGATCAGCCGCGATTACGATCGCGGCGCGGTCAACCAGTCCCTGAAGCCCGCCCACACCCTGGCCGAGTTAAAACAGAAGGGGTTCACGCCGCTGGCCGATTACAAGCCGGAGGAGCGGGCCACGGTGATAAAACTGCAGGGCGAACACGGCGCCGAGTTCTGGCTCGGGTTACAGAACTTTTATGTCATTACCCGCTATAATCGCAGCCGTCTCTACGCCATGGCGGTGTATCAGTTGAGTGAGGCGATCAAACAGCAGTGGCACAGCGAAACAATCGCCGGCAATATACCGGCGGGCAATATTGAGCAGGCGCTGACTGTCCATTGAGCAGCCCATTGAACAGACCGGGGGAGGGTGCCCTTATCCAACAGACAACTGTATCGGCGACACCGTCGGCGCGCAGCGGCGCGCTGGCACTGTTGCTGTTTTTATCCGCCTGTGTCAGCGTCGACAAGCCGGAACCCAGAGACGGCGGCCCCGAGCGGCCGGTGGATGTCTCCGGCGTTAAAGATGCCGTGCCGCGGCAGGAGCCGCGCACGCGCGCCGGCAATGCCAGCCCCTATACCGTATTCGGCAAGGAGTACCATGTCCTGAGAAGCAGCCGCGGCTTTCGCCAGACCGGCGTCGCCTCCTGGTACGGCACCAAGTTTCACGGCAGGACCACGGCCAACGGCGAAATTTACGATATGTTCGCCATGACCGCGGCCCATAAATCCCTGCCCATTCCCTCTTATGTCAAAGTCACCAATCTCGACAACGGCCGCAGCGTGGTAGTGCGGGTCAACGACCGCGGGCCCTTCCACGGCGACCGCATTATCGACCTGACCTATGCCGCCGCGGCCAAGCTGGATTTTGTCGATCGCGGCATCGCCACGGTCGAGGTCGTGGCGCTGGAGCCCGGGCAATCGGCCGCGCAGGCTGCCGCCATTGAAGCGGACACGGCGGTAAAGGAGCCGTTTTTGCAGGCCGGCGCCTTTGGCTCGAAATCCGCCGCCCTGGCTCTGCGCCAGCGTCTGTCCCAGCTGACCACGCTGCCGGTTACGGTAAAAAAGGGGCGGGGCGGCGACCTGCTCTACCGCGTGCATATCGGCCCGGTCGACGACAGCCAGATAGCGGAACTCAAATCGCTGTTGCAGCGCCGGCAGCAGGTTTCTGCCCATGTGGTCTACAGGTAATGGCGTCGCCCGGGCAAGTCCGCACTGGGTGATAAAGCGATCGAACGCCATTCGCACTGAGCAGGGGCGGCGGTTAAGCGCTAGGTGCGCCCCACAGATCCTGTTAAACTAGCGACTTTATATCAAGCAGCCTTGTCAACCTTTCAACTATGCTCATCAACTATGCCCAAATCCACCAGCCCAGTGACTAACGCGCCCGACCACTCGCCACGCCGCCTTGCAAGCCTCAACAAATTATTCAGCCTGAGTCTGTGGCTGTTGTTCGCCGCGGCTGTCGACGCCCGCCAGACAATCATTCCGGCGGCACCGCAGCTGGCCGCCAGCGGTTATCTGCTGGTGGATGCGGACACCGGCAAGGTGCTGGTAGAGCACAATGCCGACCAGCAGCTGGAACCGGCCAGCCTCACCAAACTGATGACCAGCTACCTGGCGGCGGTGGAATTGCACAGCGGCAGTATCCGCGCCGACGAACTGGTGCGTATCAGCGTCAAGGCCTGGAAAATGGGCGGCTCGAAGATGTTTGTGCGCGAAGGCACCGAAGTGAAGGTCAGCGATCTGCTGCGCGGCATGATCATACAGTCCGGCAATGATGCCAGCGTGGCGCTGGCCGAGCATATCTCCGGCAGCGAGGAGGCCTTTGTCGATGTGATGAACCAGCAGGCGGCACTGTTGGGTATGAGCAACACCCATTTCGAAAACGCCACCGGATGGCCGGCCGAGGGACACCTGACCACCGCCAGGGACATGTCGCTGCTGGCCCGCGCACTGATCAATGATTTTCCCGAACACTATAAAATCTATTCGGAAAAATATTTTGAATACAACAATATCAACCAGCCCAACCGCAATAAACTGCTGTTTCGCGACAGCAGTGTAGACGGCATCAAAACCGGCCACACCAAGGCGGCCGGTTACTGCCTGGTGTCTTCAGCGCGCAAGAACGGCATGCGCCTGGTCTCGGTGGTGATGGGAACGCGCTCGGAGAGCGCCCGCGCGGCGGAGTCGCAAAAGCTGCTGGCCTACGGCTTCCGCTATTACCAGACGCACAAGCTCTACGGCGGTGGCGATGTACTGAATCGCTCGCGGGTATGGTCCGGCGCCAGCGAAGAGGTGGCGCTGGGCGTTAGCGACGATATCTACCTGACCATTCCCCGCGGCGCGCAGGACAATCTGCAAGCGGAAATGCATATCGACGAGGTGATCAAGGCGCCGTTGAAGCAGGGGCAGGAACTGGGCAATATCACCGTTCACCTCGACGGCGAACTGTTGCTGGACGTACCCCTGATCGCCCAGCAGGTGGTGGAAAAAGCCGGCTTCTTTGCCAGCCTGTGGGATTCCATCCGGCTGTTTTTCTACAAGTTGTTTAATTAGTTTCCAGTCGCTGGAGGCTAGTCACCAGGGGTTGCCATGAGTGAAAATCCCGACGCGCCGAAAATAGCGTTTCCCTGCCCGGACTACCCGGTCAAGGTGATGGGTGATGCCGGCGAGGCGTTTTACGACTTCGTGCTGGCGGTGATCGAGCGCCATGCGCCGGGTTTTGCCCGCGATAAGGTTACCGTGCGCGCCAGTCGCAACGGCAGTTACCAGTCCATTACCGTGTTTATCACCGCCACCGGTGAGCCGCAGCTGCGGGCCCTGTTTACAGACCTCAAGGCCAGCCCGCAGTTGAAAATGGTGCTCTAAGCGCGGCTATGGGTGCGGCGGACACACTGCTGGTGCGGCGCCTCGGCCTGCAGGATTACACTCAGTGCTGGCGGCGTATGCAGGCTTTTACCGACCGGCGTGGCGGCAGTGATTGCGATGAACTGTGGCTGCTGCAGCACCCGCCGGTGTTTACCCAGGGGCAGGCCGGCAGAGCCGAGCACCTGCTGGCGCCCGGCGACATCCCGGTGGTGCAGGCCGACCGCGGCGGTCAGGTAACCTACCACGGCCCGGGGCAGCTGGTGGCTTACGTGCTGGTGGATCTGCGCCGCCGCAAACTCGGGGTCCGGGACCTGGTGACCCGCCTGGAGTTGACGCTCACCGATACCCTGGCGCAATACGGTATCGAGGCCTTCCCCCGCGCCGACGCGCCCGGCGTCTATGTCGGCAGCGGCGATCAGGTCAGCAAGATCGCCTCACTGGGGCTGCGTGTCAGGCGCGGGTGCAGCTTTCATGGCCTCAGTCTCAATGTGGCCATGGATCTGGCGCCGTTTCGGCTTATCAACCCCTGCGGCTATGCGGATTTGGAGATGACTCAGCTAAGCGACCTGGTCGAGTTGGACGGCGACCTCGATTTTATCGCGCTTGAAAGGTATATTGTTAACAGTTTCGTCAAGCGTATGGCTTATGCCGGCAGCAGGGAGATCGACTGACCTGATATATCGCTGCAGGCATTACTGCGGTCAGGTTTTTCACTTGAAAGTGTCATTTGAACTCGCCGCCGGCAGCCCCATTTACAGTAAACACAGCAAAGCCCCCAAGAGTTGTTATCCATGCCCAGTTCCCCCGAGTTGATCCCCGCCAGGCGCACCGTGCGCCGCAAACAGGGCGAGAAACTGCGCGATGCCGACAAGGTCGAACGCATTCCCGTCAAAGTCATCCCCACCGAGGACCTGTTGCGCAAGCCGGACTGGATTCGCGTCAGAATGCCGGTCTCCCCCGAGGTCGAGCGCATTAAAAAGATTCTGCGCAAGCACGCACTGGCCACGGTGTGTGAGGAGGCCTCCTGCCCCAACCTGGGCGAGTGTTTCAGCGGCGGCACCGCGACCTTTATGATCATGGGGGAAATCTGCACGCGCCGCTGTCCGTTCTGCGACGTCGGCCACGGCAAGCCCAACCCGCTGGACAGCGAC
This sequence comes from Exilibacterium sp., assembly GCA_028280195.1. Lineage (GTDB taxonomy): Bacteria > Pseudomonadota > Gammaproteobacteria > Pseudomonadales > Cellvibrionaceae > Exilibacterium. Next base: position 55,519 of record JANQMH010000099.1, on the reverse strand, counting down.
GAGCCGCTGCAGCTGGCGACCGCCATTGCCGAGATGCGCCTCAAGTACGTGGTCATCACCTCGGTGGACCGCGATGATCTGCGCGATGGCGGCGCCCAGCACTTCGCCGATTGTATTCGCGAGGCGCGGCGCCTGTCCCCGGCATTACAGGTGGAGATCCTGACCCCCGACTTTCGCGGTCGCATGGACGTGGCGCTGGATATTCTCGAGCGCCAGCCGCCGGATGTATTCAATCACAACCTCGAGACTGTGCCGCGACTCTACCGCCAGGCGCGCCCGGGGGCGAATTACAAGTGGTCGCTGCAACTGCTGCAGCGATACAAAGCGCGCAAGCCCGGGGTGTTGACCAAGTCCGGCTTGATGGTGGGCCTCGGCGAAACCAAGGAGGAGATTATCGACGTGCTCAAGGACATGCGCGAGCACGATATCGATATGCTGACCATCGGCCAGTATCTGCAGCCTTCGCGGGATCACCTGCCGGTGAGCCGCTATGTGCATCCCGACGAGTTTGAGGAATACAGCCGTGTCGCTGCGGAATTGGGTTTCAGGCACGCCGCCTGCGGCCCGCTGGTGCGCTCCTCCTATCACGCCGACAAGCAGGCCCATGGGGAAAAAGTCAGCTGAGGTTGCCATAGCGCCGCTGCACAGATACCCCGAAGCGGTTGCCCTGCTGGCCCGCTGGCACCAGCGCGAGTGGCAAAAACTCGGCGCGCCGATCGCCCTGGCCAGCTGTGAGGAAAAGCTGCGGCACCACCTCGACAGTGCCGCGCCGCTGCCCTGCACCTTCGTCGCCTGTGCGGCCGGCGCTGTTATCGGCTCCGCAAGTCTGGTGTTTTACCGGCGGCTGGCCGGGCCGCAGCGGAGCCCCTGGCTCGCCAATCTGTTTGTGCGCGAGGACTGGCGCGATCGCGGTGTTGGTTCCGCGCTGGTGTGCTTCGTGCGCGACTACGCCAGGCAGCAGCAGATCGACCGGCTGCATCTGTTCACCACTGATCAAGCGGTTTTTTACCGGCGCCGCGGCTGGACCCTGGTGCGCCGTTCTCACTGGCGGCAACAGACGGTGGATATTATGGCTTTGGCCCTGACCGAGCCGCCGCCGTGCTGAAAGTTAACTTGAAGGTCAGCTTGAAGGTCAACTGCGTGCTGCTGGCGGCCGTCTTTATCGTCTCGTGCAGCGGCCGCAATTCCCCCGCCGGCCTGTTCGATAACTACCACTATCGGATGTCCAATATCCTCGACACTGAGATAGCGCTGGCCACACCCGCGGCTGCGCCTGTCTATCCCCCCCTGCGGCAATTGCAGCGGCCGCTGCCGCAGGCGAAGATCAATCTGCTCGAATACCTGCGCCTGTCTACCTGTGACCTGCAGCGCCTGATAGGCCAGCGCAACAGCAGCCTGGGGCGGGTCATGGCCGACTCGCAGCGGCTGATCTACGAAGTGCGCTTCATTGAACTGGGACGGCAGTGCCTGCAACAGTTAAACGCCAGCGGCGGCGCCGAGCAATTGCAGCGGCAACTCCAACAGGCGGTGGCCGAAAAAAGCGCATCGCTGCCCGTCGCCGCCTGGAATGCCACCGTTGCCGGTGAGGAATTTGCCAGGCTGTTCTCCGCGGCAACCGTTTCACTCGATACAGCGGCGGTAACCCTGGAACCGAGTTCGCTGTTGACGAGCCTGGAGCGCCTGCAGCGGGTATCGCTGCCGCTGTCCGCAGGCCGTCCGCCCGGTAACCCGGTCGAAGGCGGTGTCCGAGGGGATATCGAAGGCGATATCGAAGGCGATATCGAAGGAGAGAGTACGGCGCATATCGGCAATGTCGAGGGCATTGAAAAAGAACTGGCGGTTGTCGGCGCGGAAAAATATGCCGGCCGGCTATTGCACTCCATGCTGCTGGCGGAGCGCTATCTGAGTGCCATCAACCGGGCCATGGATGCGCGGCTGGCGCGGGCGCCGCTGTGTATCAACGGCCGCCCCAACCCGCGCGCCGAAGTCTGGCGCACGGTGTTTTACAAATACTATATCGGCCAGGTGCAGCCCTATCTGGCCGCCCTGCACCAGCGCAGCGCCGCACTGGTGCGCGCCGCACAGCCCTTGCTGGGTGCATTTGCACCGCTGCCCGAGCCGCTGCAGCGGTATTGGCAGCAGAGTTTCAGCGACAGCGGCGACAGCAGTGTGCGGCAGCGCTTCCAGGCGGCGCTGCAGCAGCATACGCAGCTGTGGCAGCGGGCTCTGAACCAGTGCGGCATGATGCCGGGGAGCGATGCCGCTTAGGGATTGATTGCCAGCAGGGTTTGCGGGCGGTCGGTAAAAATACCGTCCGCACCCAGCGCCGCCATTGCGCGCATATCGTCGACGGCGTTGACCGTATACACCCAGACCTTCAGGCCGCGGCGCTGTGCATCCGCTACCAGCTGGCGGTTAATGCAGTCGATAGCGGGGTTAAAGCTGTAGGCCTGCAGGGCTTCGCCGGCGGCGGCGTAGTCGAGCGGGATATTGGCGCTCAGTACGCCGCGCTTCAGCGCCGGCAACCGCCGCTGCAGGGCAAATAACTGCTGGTGGTCGAAGCTGGACGCGATATACGACTCCAGCGTGCCGGCACTGTCGTGTACAAAGGCCTCGAGCGCGGCGGCGGTGGCGGCGGCGCAGTTGTCGCCCTTGAGTTCGACATTGAGCAGCACCCTGCCGTCAACCAGCTGCAGCACCTCCTGCAGTGTGGGTATTTGCAGCCCTCCGGGCAGTTTCAGTGAACGCAGGGCGGCCGGCGACTTCGCGCTGAGCAGCCCCTCGCCGGGAACCCGCTTGCCCAGGCGCCGGTCGTGGGTGACCAGCAGCTCACCGCCGATATGCCACACATCTATTTCAATGGCGTCCACACCCAGCTCCAGGGCGCGGGCAATTGCCGGCAGGGTGTTTTCCGGCGCCCGGTCGTGGGCGCCGCGGTGGGCGATACAAGTGAGTCGGTGAGGGAGTTTTTCCAGCATGGCGCCCTTGCGGTCCGTGACTGTCATTGCCTGTGACTTATCGCCTGTGACTGCTATCGCCGGCGACACTGCCTGCCGATATTGGCCGCTGTGCCGCCGGGCATTGTTGTCGGGTGTTGTTGTCGGGCATTGTTGCCGGGTATTGCCCACACTGCCGCAACAGCCACTCTGAAAAGCTGCCCGGTGCGCCCCCAGTGTAGTCGATGAAATGTGCCCGTGTACATTGCCGGAGGCTCGGTTATAGTATGCGGCTTTTAAGCGAAGTCAATGTAAGCAAAGTCAACGTAAGCAAAGCCAGCGGGAAGACCTTGACTGCCATAATAAAAGATGAACGCTCCCGGATCGAACAGCTGAGAAGCATCGCGCTGTGGCTAGGGCCCTGTGCCGGCGCACTGCTGGCCGCGGCAATGCACAGCTACGGCTGGAGCCGCGAGGCCTGGCTGGCCGGCGGTATGACAATGTGGTGCGCAATCTGGTGGATTCTGGAGCCGGTGCCGATTCCCGCCACCGCGCTGATTCCCCTGGGGCTGTTTCCGCTGCTGGGGGTGCTCAACGGCCAGCAGGTTGCCCAGGCCTACGGCAACCCGCTGATTCTGCTGTTACTGGGCGGCGCCATCCTCTCCAAAGCGATGGAAAAAAGCGGTGCCCACCGCCGCCTGGCGATCGGCATGGTAAATGCGTTTGGCGGCAGCAGCAGCCGCAACCTGGTACTGGGCTTTATGGGGGCCTCGGCGTTTCTGTCCATGTGGATCTCCAACACCGCCACCACCCTGATGCTGCTGCCGGTGGCGCTGGCGGTGGTGGAAAAAGCCCGCGACCCGCGCCTGGCGGTGCCGCTGCTGTTGGGTATTGCCTACGCCGCCAGCATCGGCGGTCTGGGCACACCGATCGGCACGCCGCCCAATGTGATAATGATGAATGTCTACGCCGAGAACACCGGCACCGAACTGGGATTCATGCAGTGGATGGGCTGGGCCATGCCGGTAGTCATTATCCTGTTGCCGCTGGTGGCGCTGTGGCTGACCCGCGGTCTCGGTGGCGGCGCTGCGGTCGAGCTGCCCGATGTCGGGCGCTGGCGGCCGGCCGAGCGGCGCGTACTGCTGGTTTTTGCGCTGACGGCGCTGGCCTGGATGACCCTGCGCGAACCTTACGGCGGCTGGACCACCTGGCTGGATTTACCCAATGCCAATTACGCCGCGGTGGCCATGGCCGCCGCCCTGGTGTTGTTTGTGTCGCCGGACGGGGAGGGCGGCAGGCTGCTGGACTGGGAGTCGGCCAGCAAAATCCACTGGGGCGTACTGATGCTGTTTGCCGGCGGTATCGCCATTGCCAAGGCCTTTGTGGAGACCGGTATCAGCCAGTCCCTGGGGCAGCTGCTGGGTGGCCTGACGGCGCTCGATCTGGTGCTGGTCATTGCCGTTATCTGTCTGACCGTCACCTTCCTCACCGAGATCACCAGCAATACCGCCACCACCACGCTGCTGATGCCGATACTGGCGGCGGCCGCGCTCGGCGCCAGTATCGAGCCGGTGCTGTTTATGATACCGGCGGCCCTGAGCGCCAGCTGCGCCTTTATGCTGCCGGTAGCTACCGCACCCAATGCCATCGTGTTTTCGTCGGGCCGCTTTGCCGTGCAGCGCATGGCGAGAGAGGGCCTGGCGCTCAACCTGCTCGCCGCGGCGGTGATCACCACGGTGTGCTGGCTGCTGCTGTCTTAAATACTAAAAAGTGGAATTACACGTCAAAAATATTTCTGTATTACTTTAAATTTGAAGGTTGTGTGTTATTTAGACACTCTGGTAATATCAGGCAGCTGTAAAAAGCTGCTGGCACAGACATGTGGGGGTGGGCCGGAGTTGTGTATCTTTATCGACGCTTTGCGGCGCCTTTCCGAGCCAAAACAATATCCGGGCTACCATGCAGAATAAACGCGCTGCGGTAGAGCTAATAAAAAAGTATCAAAAGCTCTTTACCGACCTGAATCACAGCCAGATTGCCGAACGGCTGGTAAAGCTGGTAGTCACCAGGCCGTCTTTCAGCCGCGTGGTGCTGGTGATCGAGCGCGACGGCCAGCTCTATGTGGAAGCCGTGGGCAGCTGCCGCAGCCCCCACAATATCATTACCTTCGACAGCGAACTCGAAACGGTCAGCCATATCCCCGCCGCCCTGATTCAAAACTGCTTTGCCACCGCAACGCCCTGCAGCGTCGATCTTTCCGTGGCGCACGGCCTGCGGCACAGCGACTACCAACTCGGCAGCAAAGCGCTTTATATTCATCCGATTGTGGAAAACGGCCGGGTCATCGCCGTGTTTTACATGGAATCGGAAACCGGCCTGGTGACCCTGAGTCAGGCGGTGCAGGAGCTGGATGCGGTGTGGGCCTTCAGCGCGCTGCTGGTGCGCCAGATCATCCAGTTATGGCAGCACGAGGAACACCGGGAAAAATACCGCGCCGCCGAACAGGCGCTGTGGGCCAGCCAGACTTATCTGAATGCGATCCTGTACCACTCACCGGCATTGATATCGGTCAGGGACCTGCACGGCAATGTCGTGCTGGCCAGCGAGCACTACAAGCAGCTGCGCGATGTCGGCGAAGACGGCTATGTCGGCAAGAGCAACTACGACGTCTATCCGCCCGAAGTGGCGGAAATCCTGCGCGAAGACGACAGGGCCGTGCTGCAGGAGTCCTCCCACGGTATCGAATCGGAATTTGCGGTCCAGCACAAAGACGGCAGTTATCACACCTATCTGATGCTGAAGTTTCCGCTCAGAGACAAGCAGGGCAAAGTCTTTGGCGTGTGCACCATCTGCACCGACATCACCGAGCGCAAGCAGGCCGAAGACGCCCTGCGCGAGCAGCAGTCGCGGCTGAACTACCTGGCCTTTCACGATGCGCTTACCGGCCTGCCCAACCGCACCCTGTTTTACGATCGCATCAGCCACGGCCTGGCCCGGGCACAGCGCGGCGACAGCAAGCTGGTATTGATGCTGCTGGATCTGGATCGCTTCAAGAATGTCAACGACAGCCTCGGGCACGATGCCGGGGACCTGCTGTTGAAAGCGGTGTCCCAGCGCCTGCACGAAGGCATTCGCGATATGGATACCGTTGCCCGCCTCGGCGGCGACGAGTTTGTCGTGGTACTTGAAGGTGTGCACGATCACGAGGACATCACCTACATTGCCAACAAGATGCTGGCCACCCTGGCGCGCCCGATCAGTATTCACGGGCATGAAATCACCACCACGGTCAGCATCGGCATCAGCGTTTTTCCGCAGGACGGCGACAATACCGACGAGCTGCTGAAGCACGCCGATATCGCCATGTACAAAGCCAAGGAGGCGGGCAAGAACAACTATCAGTTTTACACCCGCGGCATGAATGCCAGCGCGGTAAACTTTTTACTGCTGGAAAACGACCTGCGCCGCGCCATCGAGCAGGACCAGTTAAACCTCTACTACCAGCCGCAGATCGACCTGCAGACCGGCAGCCTGGTGGGCGTCGAGGCCCTGGTGCGCTGGCAGCACCCGCAGCGCGGTCTGATCGGTCCGTCGAACTTCATTTCCCTGGCGGAGGAAACCGGGCTGGTGGTGCCGCTGGGCGAGTGGGTACTGCGCGCCGCCTGCGAGCAGCAGAAGGTCTGGCTGCAGGCCGGCAAATACGTGGGCAAAATCGCGGTAAACCTGTCGGCGCGGCAGTTTCGGCAACAAAAGTTTGCCGAGCGCATCGCCGAGATTCTCACCGAAACGGAGTTACCGGCCAAGTACCTGGAACTGGAAATCACCGAAAGCTCGGCCATGGAGCACGCCGGGGAAACCATCAATATGCTGAACCTGCTAAACCAGATGGGTCTGTCGCTGGCCATTGACGACTTCGGCACCGGCTATTCGTCACTGGCCTACCTGAAACGTTTTCCGATTCAAAAACTGAAAATCGACCGCAGCTTTATCAGCGATATCTACACCGACCAGAACGACGCCGCCATCGCCCGCTCCATTATCGGCCTGGCGCACAATATGATGCTGAATGTGGTGGCCGAGGGCGTGGAGAATGAAAAACAGGCCGAGTGGCTGCGACGCCAGGGCTGTGATCAGGCGCAGGGGTTTTTATTTGCCCAGCCGATGCCGGCGCAGCGGCTGGAGTCGTTTTTTAATGGTGGGACGTTTTCGTTTAATAATAATGTGGTTAAGTTGGAAGTGCCGGCGTAAAGGCAGTAAAAGTGTAGTGCATGGATGCAAATAGCTGCCATGGGTTGCGGGCGGGTTTTTCGGGGCTTATATCTGTGATTGATTAAGTGATGCCCTGTCTGTTCGAATAAAATATATTTCTCGCCGGTATGTCCATTTTCTCTCTAATCAATGCTTGCTTTTTGCTGGCACTGTGATGGAAAGTATTACAGAATCAGGGATAGTCGAGTGCCGGCAGTGTGGGTAGTAGGAACTCATTATTATTGGCTACAGGGAGCCCCTCGGCAGCTGCGGAATGGATTTTGTGGGTTTCTGAATTTCTTCTTTCTAAATCAGGCGCTTGTGATGTCTGGTCGGTTTTTGATGTCATGATAATGCGCATATGCGATATAGACGTTATGTTTAAAAGGGAGTGATAAATGAAAGTAAGAAAATTATTACCGTTATTAGGTTTATTTCTATCTCTACCAGCGATTGCCAATCAGGCTACGGGTGATGTTATGGTAACTTCCATCGGTAACTGGGTTGGAACTGTAAACGCTCCGAATGAGTCCCTAACTGTTGTCACTGACCAAAGTCTTCTTACTAATCCAGCACAATGCACCAAAGTAGATGCTTACCACGTAGAGCCGGCATCAAATATCAGCAGATCGATGTTGCTCACAGCGTATACCGCTCAGAAGCAAGTAAATCTCGTTATTCATGGTGGGGGTTGTTCGCTCGACAACAGACCTGTGATTGTGGCTATAACACTTAAGTAAAGCATAACCGAGGGCGCAATCCAACAGTTATTCCGTTGCTTCGCAACTGCATAGTTGCGGGTTAGCCCGGCGTTATAATCTTCAGCCAGGCACTTACAACTTAAAATCCAGAAGGGCAGATCAATGAAAGTACTGTTATCGCTACTAGTCAGCTTGTTGCTTTCTAATTGCGCAATAGCAGAAGGATTTGATGAAAACTATGAAGTGCGTGTGGGTGACCATAATAACGATGGAATCCAAGACCTATATGTCAGGCAAAAGCCCCAAATTGTCATTCTACATGGTGAAATATCTATACCTATTGTTCTTCCTACTCCCGTTGATGATTTTATTCTTGAAAATAAAGGAAATGGCACCTTTGATATAATAGGTGACTTATCGAGTTCAGAAAAGACTGTCCTTGAGAATTGGCCTGAAGCTACAATTCAAATCTTTGCCGGCGATTTTAATTTGGATGGTTTTTTTGATTTAAATCTACGTAACCTAAGTTTAGTAATACCCGGGGCACCTGATCAAATCGTTTTTTCCAATACCGTAGCTAATACGACACCAATTAGTGTTAGAGCAATCGATTCTGAGTTTCAGGCTTACTTTGACGAGGTCTACGAATGGGTTCTTGATGAGTTCTATTTCGAAAGAAAAGCTCTTGCGAATGAATGGTATAGTGTTGAGGTCGGACGGACTTATACAGCCTGGTGGTATGCAGATTACTTGCGTTTTTGGGGATTTACATTAACTAGTAATGGCCAAACGTTAGTTCTTCCAGATGAAGATCCCTACGATCCATCCTCACCACCGAACGGATGCACTTGGGTTAGTTGCCAATATGATTCGCTACAAGAAGTATGGACACTACGGGTCACTGCGGAAGAACGAAAGTTAGTTTATGATTATTCTCATTTCAATCAGGATGCGAGAAACACCGTAAGCCTACTTGATCCGATACTGTTAGATCAAGAGGATAAAGCTGGTGTTTCTGACATTTTGCAAATTGAAACTATTTTAAGCAGTGTTCTTCAGGCTACCGTCATTTTTCCAAGTCCTGGCCAAATCGTTTCTGCCCCGGGGGCAATTCCGGTTCCTGGTGACAGAGAGAAGCCAAGGGCCCCAAGACTCCCAAAATTGGGGTGGCTTGGTTATCTTCTCTACATACTAGATTTAGCTGAATGGGCGAATGGTAGAGTTGCTGAAAATCGCATGGTTTTCCACTATACAACGGCGATAGGAAGAGACGCAATCGCTGCTTCTGGAGAAATAATCAATCCCAATACACCAGTAGGTGGAGATGTATTTTTTACATATTTAGCATACCCAAATAGTGAAATTGCAATGGAACTCTTAGCTCTTTGTGGTGAACCTAGAGCGGGTTATTTTGTTGTGAAGCAAAGTAACATTCCGCTATTAAGTCTGTTTACTAGAGTTGATTCAATAGACTGCGAAGATGGTACACATAGGAATGGCGGAGGGTGGGAAGCGACGGCCCCCTCTCCCGTAAGTGCACTTCCAGTAAGGTTTATTCCTATAGCCGGAAGTTTCTAATATGGACAAGAAAAAGTTTCTAGTCATTGTAGACTATTCTCACGGTGGCTTTGGTTTTATTGTGTATGCATATAAAAAGGATGACCTAGAACTGGCTCTTAATACAGGTGGTCGTGATCGTGGAATTAAGATTATTGACAAGGGTATCGAAGAACATCCATTGGTAAAATATTTGGGTGAGAAAATTGAATTTTATGATTTGAATAACCCGGATGGATTGTTGAAGAGTTTAATGTCAACTTGATACAATTTCTTTTAAAGTAAAAGCAGTTGGTGGGTAACTTTTAAAAGTGAATATACGGGCCGAAAGGAGCCGTACTGTCGCACTGTAAAACCTTGTCTTTAACTATGGACTCTTTCTTGCCGATAGTTTAATGGGGTCATTTTCATTTTCTGTTTGAAAAGGCGACGAAATACACTATCGTCGGAATAACCTAGTGAGAAAGCGATTTCTTTCACCGGTTTTTTTGTGGTGACCAGTAATGTACAAGCATGGCTTATTCGAACACCATCGATAAATGATTTGGGCGTTTCACCTGTCAGTTCCTTCAACTTACGGTTTAATGTTCGCTCAGAAATAGCCATTATCCTGGATAAATCCCTGGCGCTCACGGATTGATAGTGCGCTTTGCGAATGGCATATTCCGCTTTTTCCAGGAATGGATTCTTTGACGTTTGATAACCTTCCGGTACATACAAATTTTGTGACTTTGGCACTGAGTCAACGACTGAAAAATCAGCCACTACCTTCGCTGTTTCGATGCCGGCAAGCTGTTTAATGATATGCAGTGTGATAGTTACCCAAGAAAGTGGGCCACCAGCACTAATAACGCCATGATCGTCGATTAACTCGCTAGCCCATTCTGCATTTGCTTTGGGAAAACGCATTTTTAATTCATCGTGTAACCACCATGTGGTCGTACATCGCCTATTATTAAGAATTCCAGCCTCACCAAGCGCAAACACCCCACTACAAGAGCCACATACAAGCGTTCCTTGTCGATGACACGCTTTCAACCAGGATTTCGTGAGCGAGTCTGTCATTGAGTAAGGAGGGCAGCCTTGTCTGTCTGGAACGAAGCCGGGTACTAACACGGCATCGCAATGACCAACGGCGTCCAGGTCAGAATCAACCTCGAAGTTCCTCCCATGCCCATCAGTAATTGGCTTTCCATCATGGCTGGCCAATATGACGGTTGGCTTCCAGTCAATCTTCGCAGATGCATTACCGTCAGATTTCTGGACAAAGTGCAAGCCACTTAATGCCAGTATATCTTTTATGCCCATTAAAGCTGATGGCAATGCATTGTTAATGGAAAGAATCACAATGGTCGTCATTAATCGGCAGATCTCCATGTCTGGCAAATATTGCACGTATGATGTCTTTTTTGCCACTGCTGGTCAAGCATTTCATAGGCATAGAATAGCGGCTCAATGACAGGATGAGGTTAAAAAGATGAAAGTACCAAACTCAATACGCAAAACGGGCCTTTATCTAACAACATCGCTATTCGTTCTAATGAATGCAACGGTGTCCCATGCCCAAAATACATTACAACAGGAGCCTACTATGAAAGAAGCAACTTACATTCCGTTTAAAGCCCAATCAGGCCAAGACAAAAACCTTGCTAATTTTCTTACGGAAGGAGCAAAGCTTGTCACCAAAACTGAACCTAATACATTATATTGGTATGCCCTTAAAAAAACAGACGGTAGTTTTGGAATTTTTGATTTTTTCCCGAATGAAGCCGGCAGAGCTGAACACTTTGCAGGTCAAGTAGCCGCCGCATTGAATGCTAATGCTGATACTCTGGTTGCGCAAGGTTGGGATAAGGGAATTGTCGCTAATATCACTAATTCTACGGTTTTATCTTACAAGAAACCTGGGAAAAATTCAGCAAGTGCAACACAAGCGACCTATATTGTACTGAATGCACAGGCGGGAAAAGAACAGGCGTTAGAGCAGTTGTTGACAGGCGCTGCTCCGATAATCGAGCAAACCGAACCGAAGACCTTGCTATGGACATCCCTTAAATTAAATAGCAATACTTACGCTATTTTTGATACGTTTACCGATGAAAGTGGAAGGGATGCTCACTTTGCCGGCGAAGTGGCGGCTGCGCTCAAAGCCCAGGCAGATGACCTTGTTGTCGGCGGATGGGAAAATGGCGTGCTGAAAAATATTCATAACTTTGAAGTCATAGCAGAGGCAGAGAGGTAATTTTAGCCGACAATACCTGGCAAGTTAATCGTGCGTGGCGCGCTGACCGCGCGCCCTGCCTATTTAACTGAAAATGAGAGCCGGCGGTTATTTACCGATCCCGGTGAACGCGACGAAGAGCTTAAATGCGCCCGCGAACGGGGCAATGAACACCGTCGGCAACGTGGCTATGACCTGATGCCTTCTTCACTAAATATTGCTTATGTCAATCGCAGACGCCGTTGATCACCCTCGCACTTAACGTTGATATGCGCCGTGGTGAATTGCTGGAGATGGATCGGAGTGCGCCTGGAATATGTCTGAGTTAGTGGCTATTAACGTGAGAGGCGTTGACAGCACGAGTTATACCATCAGCCAAATTATCGAAAACAGGCATTGTCAAAGGCGATACGGCAGTCTTTATTGATAGCTGGTAATGAACATAGTGGCCAAGCTCAGGTGCTTACAAATTACTACAGTACCGCTATACTACACGTGGTTACTTATCTGCCAAGGCCTTCTAAAAATTTAGATAATCTTCCCTGGCGGCACGCTTGCTTACAGGTATTGCTCATAGAAAAGTCGAACATTGAGTATAAGCTGTAAAAACGGTTTCCGGGGCAATGCCACTTCTGAAAATACCTTGATACGAGAGCACTGACGATGAGAAATATTTATATTATTTTTATATGCAACCTTATGTTGTTTTCTTTGCCTGCCTCTGCAGCTATATACAAGTGCACAAATGCGGCGGGAAAAGTAGAATTCACAGACAGACCCTGCAAAAGTGGAACTCGGGAAGAAAGTATGGAAAAGAAATCGACAGGTAGCCCCCCCTCTAATTCCAGTGGAAAATTACCGGAGGCTGAGAAGCTCAAAATACTTCAAGAAAGTGGCATCAAATATCTCGACAGCCTGAAAAAATGTAAACCCTATGTGCACTCATTTGAACTTCCACTTTTTGGCAAAGTGGAAAACAAAATCATAGGTAAAAACAAGGGTAGATGTCATGTAATCTTAAACAATGAGATGAGTGGTGAATCCGTGTGCAATTTCAGTGATAAAACGATTGCTTTGCTAACCAGCGAGGAAAAATATCAGCAAATAAGAAACGGAGAGTTTTCCGGAGGATCATCGGCTGCAGCTGAAGGGCGCAGGATGACAGCAGAGTGCGTTTTTTCTTCAGGCCTATAAAATATTATATGAAATCAATGCTATCCTTAATAAGGTGAATGGGCTGCCATGAAGAAAAGACTCTTGTCTATATTTATTTTAATAACATGTGTAACTTACGGCCTTCCTGCGTCTTCGACGGATGACTGGGAAAACAGGCTAAAGAAAGAGTTTGTAAATAGATATATCGAATTTAACCCCATACCATTTAAAATACCTTTCAAGAAACTCTATCCTGACTTTAACCGTATTAAAGTTGCCATTGCAAAAGATTACTATACTTGGGATTCCGGTTTTTTAATTATTTATAACAAAAATAATCCGGAAGAATATTTTTTATATAGCCAAACGAGTGAATTAGTTCAGTTTCTGTTGAATAGATATAATTTTAAAATTACAAGCGAGGATGATATTGTAAAATATATTACCCCAATAGTAGATCTTACTGAGATACGAAAAAACTCTGATACCGAATATTACCTGTTTACTGGTGAGACCTTCTTCGATTCAAGGCGTGGTTATATTCTGCAGACCAAGACAGATGGAGCAATTAAAAGCATGGTAATGAAAATGGAACTGGATTCAAAGTAAAAGCATAAAGCCACGTTCTCAGAGCGTGGTTGTGATAGCGAAGTTGACTGACTTGTAACCTAATACCTGACCGCATATACCCCAACAGCTTCTAGTGCTTCGAGTAGCGTCATGCCGGTTTGCTGTCGCATCGTTGTTTGCAATGGTGCCGTGTAGTTGCCCCTGCTACCGGCGTTTTGCATAGGGGGTCGGTATGAAAGCCCGCGAGTGGCTGGAGCAAGGTTAACGCAAAAAGATAAGGGCTTACCCTGGCGAAAAACTTTCTGAGAAAACGCCAAACAGAGAGCGAGATCTTGAGCTATGTCAATACGCTTCACTAATTGTGGTATATGCTGTCAGTTAAAATATATAACCAATCAACGAGCTAGGCGCCTCTGGCGCCGGACAGCTAAAGATGTGGCTTCGCCACAATGTGGTCTGTGCTGCAAGCGTTATGCGTGTATGAGGAAGAATGAATAACATGTCAGATACTGTCGAAGAAAGCGTTGTTCTTTCTCTGGATGGAACAAACAGTAAATTATTTCCCTTTTTGCCTTATATTCTTCAAGATATATGGGAAATTGGTACTTCTCCAGAGACAGTTCTTAAACTGATAAAAGCGCATACGACTAATTACTCAAACCTGAGAATCCTTGATTTAGGCTGTGGAAAAGGCGCTGTTTCTGTAACTGTATCAAAGGAACTGAAATGTCAGTGTTACGGAATTGATGCGATTGAGGAATTTATTGAAGAGGCCAGAGATAAAGCACGAGAGTTCAATATTGAGGAATACTGTCACTTTGAGTGTGGCGATATTCGGATAAAAATCCATGAAATAGGGAGCTACGATATCATTATCCTTGGAGCAATCGGGCCAGTTTTAGGTGATTATTACTCAACATTGACGCAACTATCGAACTGTTTGAATGAGGGTGGTCTGGTTATCATCGATGACGGCTATATTGATCATGAAAGTGAATATAGCCATCCTTCCTATAGAAAAAAGTCGGTACTTCTAAATGGAATTTCTGATGCAGGGATGACCGTCATTGATGAAATTGTTATGGAAAACGATGCCATAAAGGAAGCTGATGATATTATTTACAAGGGTATTCGCCACAGATGTCAGGAACTTATAAAAATACACCCAGACCAGAAAAGCCTGTTTGATGATTACATCAAGCAACAAGAAGAAGAGAATGAGACCCTCGAAACGGAAATAATCTGTTCAACAATGCTGTTGAGTCGGTGTGTGTAAATTTTACAAGCCGCGAATAGCAGTATAAGGGGCAAAGGCACTCGGGCGGGCGATGCGCCGGCCGGTTTGAGCGTTAGCCCGGCAGGAATACATCTATGAGAACCAAGAGATACCTCGTCACCCAAAACCATATAAGTGAGTACCCCGAGCCTATTACCTTGACGAAAGGCGCTCCACTCATTGTCGGTGAACAGTATCAGGGTTCGGAGGGTTGGCAGGGCTGGTTCTTTTGTACTACACCAGGGCAGGAAAGTGGCTGGGTTCCGGCTCAGATCATTGAAATCATCAACGGCAATACTGCCCGTGCTCGTGAAGACTATACAGCAAGAGAATTGAATGTGCAGAAAGGAGATCTGCTTCTCGGTTCGAGAGTTCTGAACGGCTGGGTCTGGTGCGAGAACCCCGCCAATTCGGAATCCGGGTGGGTGCCGCTTTCAAATCTTCAAGAAGTCAATCAGTGACTTCTGTCCGGCCGTATTTTTCTAAACGGGCTGTTAACCGGAATGGTTTCGGATGGCTGAAAATGACAATGGGTTGTCGCAGTCAGCGGGTACCTTGAAAGCCTATTTGGCCGGGTCCGGTTACGTGTGTAGGAGAATTCCACCTGTCCCTGTTTAGCCTGTCCCGGGGAATGGGAGAGCCATTGGACTTGCAGCTCCTGTCTTATAGCTGCATGTACTTTCCACTGAGCGCCAACCTCTGCACCTGCGGACTCAAACTGACCGTACCCGATAAATTCAAGGTCAAATCCAGCAGTTCATCCCAGGGCTGCGCCATGCTCATACCCTTAATGGCCTTATCGATGGCGTTGGCCTTGCGTAACAGCAGCTGTAATTGCGGCAGTTTCAGCCGCCGCAGTGCGGTTTTGACCAAGGCCTTGCGCTTGTCCCAGACACCGGCCTGTTTTGCCGCCCAGTCGAAGTTCTGCCCCTGCGCGCAGGCGTGGGCCACCCGCCACAGGGTTCTGATTTCGCGCGCCAGCGCCCAGAGTATCACTGTCGCATCGGTTCCCTCTCCCCTGAGGCCGTGCAGGTTTTTTACCGCTGCGCGGGCGTCGCCGTGCAGGGCTTTGTCTACCAGGCCGAAAACATCGTAGCGGGCGCTGTCGGCAACCGCGCTCGACATCATCTCGGCGCTGATCAATCCGTCCTCCGCCACCAGCAGTTTCAGTTTCTCGATTTCCTGGCTGGCGGCCAGCAGGTTGCCCTCTACCTTCGAAGCCAGCACTTCCACCGCCTGGCTGCCGGCCTTTAACCCGGCCTGCTGCAGCCGCTGGCCAATCCAGCGCGGCAGTTGCGCTGCCGTGACCGGCCAGATCTGCACAAAGCAGCCGGCCTTTTCGATGGCCTTGAACCACTTGGCGCGCTGGGTGCTGCCGTCGAGCTTGGGCGCCGCAATCAACAGCAGGGTGTCCGCGGCCGGCGCGGCCGCGTACTGCAGCAGAATTTTGCCGCCTTTGTCGCCGGGTTTGCCGCTGCCGAGGCGCAGTTCGATCAGCTTGCGTTCGGCAAACAGGGAGAGGCTGTTGGCGGAGGAGAGAATCTGCCCCCAATCCAGGCCGGGCTCGTTGTGGTAGAGTTCGCGCTCGCTAAAGCCCGCTGTGCGCGCCGCGTTGCGAATACTGTCGCAGGCTTCCTGTACCAGCAGGGGCTCGTCGCCGCTGACCAGGTAAATGGGACTGAGTGACTTTTTCAGCGCCGCACTCAGTTGCTCAAACCGCAGTTTTGCCATGCCCGCTTTCCCCGCGGTTTTTCACCTGCTGATCCGCGGCCCGCTTGTCTGCCGGCGCCGTTTCCGGGCCCGACTGACTGACGAAGATAAGCCGCCGGATAATTTTTTGCGCCAGCTCGCGGCGCATTTCGGCGCGGATGACGCGTTCCTCGGCCGCCGCGCCGGTAACGTCGTTGACGTTGAAGTTAAATGAGCGCACCACCCGCGCCGTGGCCGGTACTTGCGGCTCGCCGGCTGCTCGGTTGTCGACGATGCGGTAGTCCGCCTCCAGTGTCAGCTCATACTCCGCCGCCAGGGCATTGCTGCCCACCGAAACCGTGCGGCGCTGATTGCGCTCCTGCTCGACAGCGATGCTGTAGCGGCCGGCGGCGGCGCTGTCGGCGATATCGATATCGCTGGAGCGCAGCAGTCGGGTCAGTTCGGTGATCAGTTCGCCGTGGGTGTCCCGGGTACTGACGTGAACGGCGCCGAGGTCGGCCGGCAGCGCCAGCGAGCCGCGCAGGCGCCAGCCGCAGCCGTTTAACAGGCTGGCGCTGAGGGCGATGATGACAAGCGTGCTTATCAGTTTGTTCATAGTCTGGTTGCTTGCGCCTGGCTGTATGTCACTGCGTTTTCTGTCTCTTCACGTTTTTCACTTCACGGCATTCACTTCACGGCATTCACTTCACGGCAAAGGTAACCAGTTTGCCGGGGATGACTTTGCACATTTTAATGGCTTTGCCGTGCAGAAATTTCTGCACATTGGCATTGTTTTTGGCCTGCTCGATAATGCTGTCTTCGTCGGCGCCGGCGGCGACATCGATATGGGCGCGCACCTTGCCGTTGATCTGCACCACCAGTTGCAGTGTCGAAACCACCAGCGCGTCTCGGTCCACCTCGGGCCAGCCGGCATCGAGCAGCGGCTGCGGCTCGCCCAGCGCCAGCCACAGCTGGTGGCAGATATGGGGAGTGATCGGCGCCAGCAGTTGCACTGCTGCGCGCAGCGCCTCGCGCTCCACCGCCAGGCCCTGGTCGCTGCTGTTGTCGGCGTGCCGGCTGACCTCGTTGAGCAGTTCCATCACCGCCGCAATCGCGGTATTGAAATGCTGGCGGCGGCCGTAGTCGTCGCTGACCTTGGCAATGGTGGCGTGGGTCTTGCGGCGCAGGTCTTTTTGCACGTCGCTCAGGCCGTCCGCCGGCAACTCGCCCGGCTGTCCGGCCTTGAGGTGAGCGTAGACCAGTTTCCACAGTTTGCGCAGAAAGCGGCTGGCCCCTTCGACGCCGGCCTCGTGCCACTCCAGTGTCTGCTCCGGCGGTGCGGCGAACATGGCAAACAGGCGCACGGTGTCGGCGCCGTAGCGCTCCACAGTGCTCTGCGGGTCGACGCCATTGTTCTTTGATTTCGACATTTTGGTGACGCCGCCGAACTGCAGGGCTTCACCGCTGCGCGCGTGTACGGCGCGGGCCACTCTGCCTTTGTCATCGCGCTCGATGTCGACCTCGGCGGGGTTGAACCACTGTTTGACGCCTTCGGCGTTTTCCCGGTAGAAGGACTCCGCCAGCACCATGCCCTGGCACAGCAGGCGCTTAAACGGCTCGTCGCTGTCGACCAGGCCCTCATCCCGCATCAGTTTGTGAAAAAAACGCACGTAGAGTAAGTGCAGGATGGCGTGTTCGATACCGCCGACGTATTGGTCCACGGGCAGCCAGTAGTTGGCCGCGCCCTTTTCGAGCATGCCCTCGCTGAAGCCCGGGCAGGTATAGCGGGCGTAGTACCAGGACGATTCCACAAAGGTATCGAAGGTATCGGTTTCGCGCTCCACCGCTTTGCCGTCTAACTGGTCTTTGCGCCATGCCGGGTCCTGCTTCAGCGGCGAGTGAACGCCGTCCATCTGCACGTCTTCCGGCAACAGCACCGGCAGCTTTTCCGGCGGCACGGGAATTTCGCCGGCGCCCGCCAGGTTGAACATCGGAATCGGCGTGCCCCAGTAGCGCTGCCGCGACACGCCCCAGTCGCGCAGTTTGAAGTTGCTGGTGACTTCGCCCCTGCCGCGTTGTGCCAGCGCTGCGGCGATGCTGTCGAAGGCCTCGGTAAAGCTCAGGCCGTCGTACTCGCCGGAGTTGATCAGCCGGCCCTTGTCGGTAAACGCCGCCCGCTCGAGGTCGCAGGCGGCATCGTCTTCGGGCTCGATCACCTGCACCACCGGCAGGCCGTAGGTGCGGGCAAATTCCCAGTCGCGCTGGTCGTGGCCCGGTACCGCCATCACCGCGCCGGAGCCGTAATCTATCAGCACGTAGTTGGCGATCCACACCGGCACCTTGTCGCCGGTGAGTGGGTGCAGCGCCTGCAGGCCGGTGTCGATGCCGCGCTTTTCCATGGTCGCCATATCCGCCTCGGCCAGCGACTGCTTTTTACACGAGGCGATAAATGCTGCCAGGGCCGGGTTGTGGCGGGCCAGCGCCTGGCTGATCGGGTGCTCCACGGCCAGGCTGACATAGGTCACGCCCATCAGCGTATCCGGGCGCGTGGTGTAAACCGAAAAGCCGTCGATGTCCCGCACCTGATCGCGCAGCGCTCCCGGCGCCAGTTCGAAGCGCATATCGACGCCGCGGCTCTTGCCGATCCAGTTGCGCTGCATGGTCTTGACCTGTTCCGGCCAGCCGGGCAGGTGGTCGAGGCTGTCCAGCAGTTCGTCGGCGTAGGCGGTAATCCGGATAAACCACTGCGGTATTTCCTTGCGCTCGATCAGCGCGCCCGAGCGCCAGCCGCGGCCGTCAATCACCTGCTCGTTGGCCAGTACCGTCTGGTCGACCGGGTCCCAGTTGACGGTTGCCATTTTTTTGTAGACCAGGCCTTTTTCATACAGGCGGGTAAAGAACCACTGTTCCCATTTGTAGTAGTCGGGCTTGCAGGTGGCCAGTTCGCGGCTCCAGTCGAAGCCGAAGCCGAGCGCCTTGAGCTGCTCGCGCATATGTTCGATATTACTGTAGGTCCACGCGGCCGGCGCGCTGTTGTTTTGAATGGCGGCATTTTCCGCCGGCAGGCCGAAGGCGTCCCAACCCATGGGGTGCAGCACATTTTTACCCAGCATGCGCTGGTAGCGGGCGATGACATCGGAAATGGTGTAGTTGCGCACATGGCCCATATGCAGGCGGCCGCTGGGGTAGGGGAACATGGACAGGCAGTAAAACTTTTCTCTGCCGGCCTCTTCGCCGACTTCGAAGCTGTGGTTGCGCTGCCAGTATTGCTGGGCCTCGGCTTCGACCTGTGCCGGGTGGTAATGCTCTTCCATCGTCGTCAGTGGAAACTCTTCGCTGTTGATCTAAAGGACAAAGGCGATGATTATAGGGCTTGGTGCAGATTGGGTATAGGGAAAAGTCGGCAATTCTGCTAGGGTGCGCACTGGATTCGGGAAGGGTGTTAAAAAGGGTATAACGTGATAGTCCGCGCCTTGCTGAAAACACTGATACTGCCGCCCGGCGTGAATTTACTGTTACTGCTGGTGGCGCTGGTCTGCTGGTGGCGCTACCGGCGCTTTGCCATTTGCCTGGCGGCTCTGTCAATGCTGTCGCTGGCGGCTATGTCGACGCCCTGGGTAGCCCATGCGCTGGCGCGGCAACTGGAGCGGCCCTATCCGCCGGTCTCACCCGAGCAGGTGCTCGCCGGGGCCGATGCCATCGTGGTGCTGGGCGGCGGGCGCTATCGGGCGGCGGCCGAATTCGGCGGTGTGGATATGCTCAGCAACCACGGGCTGGTGCGGCTGCGCTACGCCGCCCACCTGCACCGGCAAACCGGGCTGCCGCTGCTGGTCAGCGGCGGTGTGGTCTACAATCCCGAACTGGAGGCCGAGGCGGATATTATGGCGCGTTCACTGCGCGAGAGTTTTGGCCTGGCGGCAACCTGGGTCGAGCCCAACAGCAGCACCACTCGGGAAAATGCCCGTTACAGTGCCGAGATACTGGCGGCGGCGGGGGTTCGGCGTATTGCGCTGGTGAGCCACGCCATGCATATGCGCCGCGCGGTCAGGGAGTTTTCGCGGCACGGTCTCAGCGTGCTGCCGGCGCCGACAGGCTATACCGGCACTAACCTCAACCCCCCTCTGCTGCGACTGCTGCCCAGTGTCGATGCCCTGCATATCAGCCGTTCGGCCCTGCACGAGTGGCTGGGTTATCTTGCCTATCAATATACCGGCGCCTGAGCGGCGCCACGACGCCCGCATGTTTGAACACGACTTAACGCTTGAAGACGCCGTCAGATTCTCCCGCTTCGATACCGGCAGCCCCTTGTCGACCGTGTCTGCGCACAGCTTC
Organism: Exilibacterium sp.; assembly: GCA_028280195.1. Lineage (GTDB taxonomy): Bacteria > Pseudomonadota > Gammaproteobacteria > Pseudomonadales > Cellvibrionaceae > Exilibacterium. The sequence goes on along the minus strand of JANQMH010000099.1, from coordinate 34,834 downwards.
CAGCTGGAGGATCTGATCTGGGCAACGGCGGAACACTATTTTCAGGCGCACAAGTTTATCGATCGGGCTTATGCCGAAAAGGTGCGCAATGCGCCCGACGCGCGGCGTGCCTACAAACTCGGCAATGCCTGGTTCAAGCGCAGGCGCGCCGACTGGAAACAGGTGCGGCGCACGCTGATGACCCGGGCGATGTACAGCAAATGCATCCAGCATGAGGCCGTCAGGCGGGCGCTGCTGGACACCGGTGAGCGGCTGATTATCGAAACGTCGGCCTATGATCACTACTGGGGAATCGGCCGCGATCAGCGCGGCGAGAACACCCTGGGCAAGGTGTTGATGGATATTCGCGCGAAACTGCTGGCCGGCTGAGCGCCGGCGCCGGTGTCCGATCCTGGTGCCGGATCTCCCCCGGCGCCCCTAAATGGTGCCCCCTGGCAAAGCTGTGTGCGGCTGTTGTGCCGCCATTGGGCACCTTCTTAAAGCTGGCATGGACCTTGCCCAATTAACGATCATCCTATCCGGGAGCCTAACCGCGGTAGAACGGGTTTTTTGACATGAATTGAGATGGTCACTGCCTTGAGCCCAACACCCACAACCCCGAAATCGACACCGACAGCCCTGAGCGATAAATCGACAGCCCTGAGCGATAAATCGACAGCCCTGAGCGGTGAGTCAACAGCCCAGAACGGTGAATCGACGGCCGTGAGCGGTGAACCGACAGCCCTGAGTCGCGAACAGACAGCCCTGAGCCACGAACAGACAGCCCTGAGCCAAGAGACAGCCCTGAGCCAAGAGACGGCCCCGAGCGAACAAACAGCCCCCGGTCAGGGAGCGGCTCCGGGGGAGGCTCCCGCATCGGACAGCCCCGCCCGCTTTATCGAGTGCTGCAATATCTACCGCCGCCGCCTCGACGCCATTCACCTGATCAAGCAGATCAATCAACTGGTCAAGGTGGTGCAGAAGCACCGCGGGCTGACCATGGCGGTGCTGGCGGGCGACAATTTGTTCGAGCACGAGCGCGACAGTCTGCAGTGCCAGGTGGATCGCCGTATCGCGATTCTGGAGGCTTTTGCCGCGCAGTCCCGGGACCTGCTGGTGCCGAAAGAGCGCGCGCGCATCCACAACGCCTGGTCGACCCTGAAAACCGACTGGCAGGACGACGATGTGATCGACAACTTCGAGCTGCACTGCCATTTTGTCGATCAGTTACTGAACCTGATGACACAACTGGCCAAGCAGCTCGAACGACCCATTTCCGACTATCTGGCGGGCATGACCGGGGCGCCGGGCGGCGGGGCCGGGCGGGTGAATAATCACCTCGCCTTCAGGCAGCTGGGCTTGCTGGTATTTGTCTGCAAACAGATGCCGGACATGGTGGAACTGGTGGCCAAGATCAGGGGGCTGGCCACTCATGCCATTGTCAGCGGCGCCTGCGACTATCTCAACGACCGCAAACTGCGCTATCTGCTGCAGTGTACCAAGGCGCAGAACGAAAAGCTGCGCGTGCAGATGGGGCGTATGTCGGAGTCGATCAAGGCGCATATCGCCTCGCTGCCGATGATCAAAACCTACGACCTGAAGTTGATGTTCTTGCTCAACAGTGTCGAGCAGGACGTGCTCGGCGGCGGTCGTATTAGCACCGACCGGCGCCAGCTGTTCGAGTTGGCCACGCAGATCATCAATGTCTATGTGGACGTTATCGCCGAGGGGCTGGAGCTGCTGCAGCTGTGGCAGGAGCACCAGCTCGAGGACTGGCTGGTTGCCGGTTAGGGAGCGCCGCGCCGCCGCAGCCAGGTGGCGCCCAGCAGCAGCACACACAGGGCCACCACCGGCCAGCTGCCCCACCACATGAACGGTGTGCTGCCGCGCACTGCCATGACCTCGCCGGACAGTGTCTGCTGTACGAACTGCTCGCTGCGGCGGGTGATTTTACCGCGCCGGTCGACGATGGCGCTGATGCCGTTATTGGTGCTGCGGATCAGGTAGCGGCGGGTTTCCAGCGCCCGCATCTGCGCCATCTCCAGGTGTTGAATCGGGCCGATGGAATCGCCGAACCAGGCGTCGTTGCTGATGGTGATCAGGGCGTGGCTGGCGGCGGCGCTGGCGGCCACCAGGTCGGGGTAGACGACTTCATAGCAGATAAACGGCGCCAGCCGGTAGGCGCCGGCGCGCAGGCCCTGCTGGCGCTCGGGGCCGGGGTCGATAATCGAGGTGGGCAGGTCGAAAAAGGCGATCAGGCCGCGCAGGTATTTGTCGAGCGGCACGTATTCGCCGAACGGCACCAGCCGCCGCTTGTGGTAGATACCGCTGCCCAGCCCGAGGCCGATAATACTGTTGTAGTAGGCCGGTTCGGCGCCGACCTGGCCGTAGTAATCGTCGAATAAAATACCGGTAATCAGCGCGGTATCGCTGTTGCCGGCCCGCTCGTGCATCTCTTCCAGGTAGGCGCCGGCCTCGTGAAACAGCAGCGGCACCGCCGCCTCCGGCCATATCACCCAGTCGTTTTGCCACAGCTGCGCGCTCATATCGCGATAGCGCGCCAGGGTCGGCTGCAGGAAGTGGGGGGCCCATTTCAGCTCCTGGGGGATATTGCCCTGCGCCATTCCCACCGTGATCGGCCGGTCTACCGTTTCGGTCCACTCCAGGCCCTGCAGGCCCCAGCCGCCGAGCCACAGCAGCGCTACCAGGCCGGTGGCCGCCAGCGCCCGCCGGCGGCCCGGCCGCAACAGGGTATCTGCCAGTGCGGCGGCGCTCAGGACACAGGCCAGGCCGACGCCGAAAACGCCGGCCACCGGCGCCCAGCCGGCCAGCCAGGTATGAATGTGGCCGTAGCCGATATACAGCCAGGGAAAGCCGGTAAACAGCCAGCTGCGCAGCCATTCCCCCAGCACCCAGCAGGCGGCGAAGGCCGGTACCGCGGCGCTGCCGCGCCAGTAGCGCCCGAGCAGGTAGAACGGCAGGCTGAAGACCAGCGCCAGGCCGGTAATGAAAATGCCCGTCAGCAGTGTTGCCAGCGGCAGTGAGGCGCCGCCGTAACCGCTGATGCTGACGATGACCCAGGAGGCACCGCTGCCGTACATACCGAGGCCGAACCAGAAGCTGCGCCACAGCGCGCGCCGCCCGTCCAGCCCGTGCAGGCTCAGCGCCAGCAGCGCCGGGCACAGCAGGGTCAGCGGCCAGATCCCGAATGGGGCGAAAGACAGGGGTACGGCCAGGCCCGCCAGCAGTGCCAGCAGGTGGCCGCGCCAGCCGGCCAGCCGGAGGGTGAAGTCGATGGGTGAGCGCCTGGTATCGCTTAGCAAAAACCGTTTCCCGTGAACGCCAAAAAGGCGTTAGTGTAACGGCGAACAGCGCCTGGCACGAGTACCGTTTACGGCCGCCGTGCGCGCCTGCCCGGCCCGGTCTCTCAGTGGGGAATGGGTTTGGGGGTGGTCAAGCGCAGCAGGTGAATCTGGCGGTTGTCGGAGTAGAGCACCCGGAACAGGTAGCCCTCCACCTCCGTGGCCTCATTGCGCTGCGGCAGGTGGCCGAAGGCGCGCATCAGGATACCGCCGATGGTATCGAATTCATCATCGCTGAAATTGGCTCTGAAATGCTGGTTGAACTCCTCGATCGGGGTGAGGGCCTTGACGATGAAATCCTTGTCGGAGACCTGGCGGATGTAGGCGTCATCGATATCCTCGTCGGTCTCGTCCTCGATTTCACCGACGATCTCCTCGAGGATGTCCTCGATGGTCACCAGTCCGGAGATACCGCCGTATTCGTCGATAACCAGCGCCATATGGTAGCGGTTTTCCCGAAATTCCCGCAGCAGCACGTTGAGGCGCTTGCTCTCGGGGATGATATTGGCCGGGCGCAGAATGTTCTCCAGGACGAAATCTTCCTGGCCGTTGAGAATCAGCGGCAGCAGGTCCTTGGCCAGTAAAATGCCCTTGATGTCGTCGGCCGATTCGCCGATCACCGGAAAGCGCGAGTGGCCCGACTCGATCGCCTTGGGGAGAAAATCCTCCGGCTTGTCCCCGACTTTTACCACCACCATCTGCGAGCGCGGAATCATGATTTCCCGCACCTGTTGTTCGGAAACGTCCAGCGCCCCCTCGATAATGCTCAGCGCCTCCTGGTCGAGGAGTTTGTTTTCGGCGGCGTCCTTGATAATGTCCAGCAGCTCCTCGCGCGATTTCGGCTCGGCCGAGAAGGCCTGCATCAATTTGTCGAGCCAGGACTTTTCCTGGTGACGGCCGTTGCTGTGGCTGCTACTCGGGGGTTCTTCGTTCATGGTCTCTAGTACTCTCCTCGGTACGTCGGCGCCGACAGTTATTCAGTGGTGGTCGGTTTGCGGATACGCTGCATAGGGTGCCGGATAATTCAGGTCCCGCAGGATGCGGGTCTCCAGCGTTTCCATAGCCAGCGCCTCAGGTTCTTCTATGTGGTCGTAACCGAGCAAATGCAAGGTGCCGTGCACCAGCATATGTGCCCAGTGGGCCTCTGCGGTCTTGTGCTGTTGGCGGGCTTCGCGGTCGACCAGCGGGGCGCAGATCACCAGGTCGCCGAGCAGCGGCAAGTGCAGCTCGGCGGGCAGGTCGGCGGGAAACGACAGCACATTGGTGGGTTTGTCGCTGGCGCGATAGCGGCGGTTGAGCCGGCGGCTCTCCTCATCGCCGACAATGCGCACACTGAGTTGCGCCTCCTCGCCGAGGTGGCCGCTGCCGCCGGCCTGCAGTGCCGCCGCCACCCAGCGGCGAATCTGCGAGGGGTCGGGAACCCGGTCGCCGTGACTGGCGACTTGTACGTCGATATCGAGGTTCATCAGCTTTGCGTGTGCTGGCCTTCGAAGCGGTCGTAGGCTTCCACGATGCGCTGTACCAGGGGGTGGCGGACCACATCTTTGGCGGTAAAGACCGTAAAGCTGATACCGCTGACATGCTCCAGTACCTGCATGGCGTGGCGCAGCCCCGAGGCCTGGCCGCGGGGCAGGTCGATTTGCGAGGGGTCGCCGTTGATCACGGCGGTGGAGCCGAAACCGATGCGGGTGAGAAACATCTTCATTTGTTCGCGGGTGGTGTTCTGGCTTTCGTCGAGAATGACAAAGGCGTTATTCAGCGTGCGGCCGCGCATATAGGCCAGCGGCGCCACTTCGATAACGTTGCGCTCTATTAACTTGTCGACGGTTTCGAAGCCTAGCATTTCGTAGAGCGCATCGTAGAGCGGGCGTAAGTAAGGGTCCACTTTCTGCGCCAGATCGCCGGGCAGGAAGCCGAGCTTTTCCCCGGCCTCCACTGCCGGGCGCACCAGCAGTATACGTTCCACTTCATCCTTTAACAGCGCCTCTACCGCACAGGCCACCGCCAGGTAGGTTTTGCCGGTGCCGGCCGGGCCGATACCGAAATTGATGTCCTGGGTCTGCACGGCTCTGACATAGCGCTGCTGATTGATGCCGCGCGGCTTGACCGTACATTTCTTGGTGCGAATCAGGGTCAGTTCTTCGACCTTGTTATCGCTGTGAGCTTCGATGTGATTGTCAGTATTGTCATCGACGGCTGACTCAAAACCGTCATCAGTAGCCTGGGGGTCTTCCATCTGTGCCTCGACACGGGTTTTGGGAGATACCTGCTGGGCCGGCAATACCAGCGTTTGCAGGGACTGCTGCAGCGCCAGGTGCACCTCGTCGGGGGTCAATTCAATGCCGTTGCCGGTTTCCCGATACAGGGACGTGAGCAGGCGGCCCGCCGCGCGGGTGGAGGCCGGGGAGCCGTGCAGGGAGAAATCGTTGCCGCGGTTGCGGATCTCGATACGCAGGCGCTTCTCTATCTGGCGCAGGTGCTCGTCGAACTGGCCACAGAGACTGGCTAACCGACGCGCGTCATCAGGTTCGAGCGTAACCCGGTGGGCTACCTGTTGTTGAGTGGCAGTGTGACTGTCCAAAATTTGTAAAAATAGGCCCTTTTCGCAACCGCGTGATTCTAGCCTAACCCATTACCGTGAACCTGGAAACCCCAAGCGATCAGCTATATGGTTCTTAGCAAAAAGATAGTTATAGCGCAAAATCCCTTGACGTCATCAATCGTCCCGTTCACTGCCAATCAGGGTGCCGCGCAGTGAATTGGGCAGCGCCTCCTCGATCAGGATATCGGCAAAATGACCAATCAGTGTCGCATCTTCACAGCGGAAATTGACCACCCGGTTGTTCTCGGTGCGGCCCGACAGCTGCCCGGGGTCCCTCTTCGCATAGCCGCTGACCAGTACCCGCTCGGTATTGCCCACCATCTGCCGGCTGATGGCCTGGGCCTGTTGATTGATGCGCTGCTGCAGCAGCTTCAGGCGCTGTTTTTTCACCGCTGCATCGGTGTCGTCGGGGAGGTCGGCGGCGGGAGTGCCCGGTCTTGGGCTGTATATGAAGCTGAATGATACATCAAAGCCGATATCTTGAATAAGATTCATGGTGGCTTCGAAATCGGCCTCGGTTTCTCCGGGGAAACCGACAATGAAGTCTGAGGAAAAGCTGATATTGGGGCGCAGCCGCTTCAGCCGGCGCAGTTTGGACTTGTACTCCAGCACCGTATGACCGCGCTTCATTGCCGCCAGCACCCGGTCGGAGCCGCTCTGTACCGGCAAGTGCAGGTGGCTGACCAGCTCCGGCACCTCGGCGTAGACCTGGATCAGGCTGTCGGAGAACTCCACCGGGTGGGAGGTGGTGAAGCGGATGCGGTCGATGCCGTCAATGGCGGCCACATAGGTGATCAGCTCGGCCAGGTCCACCGCTGCCCGGCCGGCATCGGGGCTCTGGCCGCGGTAGGCGTTGACATTCTGGCCCAGCAGGTTGATTTCGCGCACGCCCTGGGCGGCCAGCTGGGCAACCTCGGCCAGCACATCGGCCGCCGGCCGGCTGACCTCCTCGCCGCGGGTATAGGGCACCACGCAGAAGGTACAGTATTTGGAGCAGCCTTCCATCACCGATACGAAGGCGGTGGCGCCATCGGCTTGCGGCTGCGGCAGGCGATCGAACTTTTCGATCTCCGGGAAGCTGATATCCACCACCACGGCGCCATTGCCGCGCGGCGCCTCGATCATCTCCGGCAGGCGGTGCAGGGTCTGCGGGCCGAATATCAGGTCGACGTAGGGCGCCCGCTCGGCAATGGCGGCGCCCTCCTGGCTGGCGACACAGCCGCCGACGCCGATTAGCAGGTCCGGGTTTTTCGCTTTCAGATGCTTCCAGCGGCCCAGTTGGTGAAACAGCTTTTCCTGGGCTTTCTCGCGGATGGAACAGGTATTGACCAGCAGCACATCGGCCTCGCCGGGGTCGTCGGTGGGCTCCATCTGGTGGGATTCACCCAGCAGGTCGCGCATACGGGCCGAATCGTACTCGTTCATCTGACAGCCGTGGGTCTGGATAAACAGTTTTTTCGCGGCTTTTTCTGCCATGGAGCCTACCTGTGGTCCTCGCTGTTGCGGCCGGTTTGCCGGCTATGAAAAGGTGTTTAAAATCTAACCAGTGGAAACGGGTCGAGCATTATAGCGGTACTCGCGGGCAAAAACGATAGTACCGCGCCGCGCTGGATTGCAGGCCACAGTACCCTTGTTGAGGCAGGGGATATAGAGGGTTGTATTACGGGGATTTGCCCCCATCTTGTGCTAACCTGCCTGCGGCGGGCAACAGTTTCGCAACCAGTGTCAACAGACGAGCAAAACCCCATATGGCAGCTAATCCCATCTACAAGATTATCTTCTACAACCAGGGCCAGGTTTATGAAGTTTACGCCCGGGCGATCTACCAGAGCGATATGTACGGTTTTATCGAGGTGGAAGAGTTTATCTTTGGCGAGCGCACGCAACTGGTGGTCGACCCCGGCGAGGAGAAACTGAAAGGCGAGTTCGAGTCTGTAAAGCGCTCCTACATACCCATGCATTCGGTGATTCGCATCGATGAGGTGGAAAAGGAGGGACCGGGCAAGGTCAGTGAGATCAAGTCCGGGGACAAGGTCACGCACCTGCCGTTCCAGTCGGGATTCTCGCCCAAACCCAGTGGCGATTGAGGTGGGCTAGATGCCGGCTTCCAGCTTACCTATTTGTTTGAACGGCAATAAAGAATAACTTTCTGTATCACGCGTGTGATCGCCTGCGTAGATAACCGTCCCTTTGATAGACCGCTCCCCCACCAGAGATTCAAAGTAGGAAATACCCTTTAAAAACGATCGATGCCAGGTTTGCGCGGACTTTATGTCATAGGGGGCCAGGTCTCGTCCCTGTTTGTCGTGGGCCTATTGCCGTGACGATCCGAAACTCTTTTGCTAAGTTTTTGATTTCACTATATATTTGTCACGAGTACATAGGTCTGGCGTACAGTAAGTCTGTGTAATTGCAGGATTCAATCGAATATTTGCACAGAATGGGGGTGTATACAGATAAATAGCGGTGTATACAAATATCCTCTTCTGATCTGTGCTCGAAGCCTATCTATTCCATGCACACAACAACCGGCACCTGCAGCAGAAAATGGATATGGGTGATGGCCGGCGCCCGGGCGTTGGTTTTCGCCACCAGAAAGCTGATGGAAACGGCATGGCCGATCACCCGGAGCTACCTGACGGTCTGAGCCGGACCTTTGTCCATTCACTCCTGTGCGCAACGGGGCGGCCCGCCGGTTCCAGCAGCGGTCACCGGCAGGGCGCTGGCGCTGAAAAACTTATTTAGTATTTAGCCCGAATTCAACAATATATTTCCTCCCTAACCAGCAGACTGAGGTGCATAGATATCGATAAGCACGCAGCTGTTTATCAATTAAAAAACGAAAGAAGGGCGTTACGGGCAAACTCGTCGAGACGATCCTTCTCCTAAGATAATAAGTAAGCCGATGTAAAAAGGGGAGCGGGAAATGTTTAAGATAAAAAGACTGGTAATGTGCAGCGCGACGGCGATAGCGGCAGTCGGAACTCAGGTGTCCGCTCAGGAAGACTCCTTGTGGCTCGAGGAAATTGTCGTCACCGCCAACAAAAAAGCCGAGAACCTGCAGGACGTCGCTTTATCGGTTACCGCCGTCAGCCAGGGGGTACTCGACAGCAGTGCCGTGACTAATCTGGCCAGTCTGTCGAATCGTGTAGCGGGCCTGTCGACGGTGGAAACCGCATCGAATAGGAATGTGGTGTCGATCCGCGGGCTGACACCAACCAGTTTTCAAAATGGTACATCGCCCCTGGTGGCCGTTTATATCGATGATCTGCCGATTTCAGAGGGGGTAACGCCGGATATCGGGCTGTTCGATCTGGAGCGTGTAGAAGTGCTGCGTGGCCCACAGGGAACGCTGTACGGTGAGGGCTCCATGGGCGGCACTATCAAGTATGTCACCGCCAGCCCGAACACCTCAGAGTTTTCCGCCGGGGTCAACGGCGAGGTCTCGTCGGCCAGGAGCGGTGGCGAGAATTATTCAGTCAACGCCATGTTGAATACGCCGCTGGTAGAGAACCAGCTGGCCATGCGAATAACGGCGAGCTATCTCGACAACAGCGGTTTTGTCGATAACGCCGCTACGGGTGAAGAAGACGTCGATGATTTTTCCAGGCAAGGCGCACGCATTTCCTTTCTATATACGCCAATGGACAGACTCTCAATTCGATTGACTGGCATGTACCAGCAATTCGATGGCGGTGAGGACAGCCGCGTATTCGCAGACGCCGGCAATGCCTTTGCGCCGCCGCTGTTAAACGATTTTGGCGACGATGTCGGGTACTTTCAGTTGCGCGGCGGATTCGATGAGGACCTGAGTTCGCTGGCCTTGTCCGTTCAATATGATATTGGCGGCGGCAGCCTTACGTCGGCCACCGCTTTTTATGAGCGGGAAACACTGATTCGCTATGACGAATCCGCCACTGCCCGGGTTTTGGAAGAGTCACTTTCCGACCTGCTTGGCAGCCCCTTTTTCATTCAGCAGGGCTCGCTGGCAGAATTTGACGATACCTTCGAAGTCTTCACTCAGGAGTTTCGCTATACCGGCTCTATTGCCGATAAGGCCAGCTATATCGTTGGCATTTACTATCGGGAGCGTGAGGAGAAAACGGATATTCTGGCCACCTCCGAAGAGTTTGGTGATGTGCTGACGAATGTTTTTCTGATTGAAAGTGACGGCTTTCTGCAGGGTTCTGGAGAGTTTACCGAGCAAGAGCAGTTTGCGCTGTTTGGCCAGGCTACCTATAGCTTGACGGATGCCTTTCGGGCCACTTTTGGCGTGCGCTATTTCGATGAAAAGGTATCGGGTAATGTCAGGACGACCCAGTTGGACCCCATCACTTTCGAAGCCTTCGATACCATACCGGCGATACCGGACCTGGATGAAAGCGATACCCTGTTCAAGGTTGGTATCGAATACGATGTTTTCAGTGACACCTTGCTCTTTGTAAATTTCGGCCAGGGCACGCGCCCGGGCGGCCTCAATGGTCGCTTCGACCCGCAAAAACCAGCGGCGCTGTCGCCGCGCACGTATCAGTCCGATACCGTCGATGCCATTGATATGGGCATCAAAACTACGTTTATGGATGGCCGCGCCTTGCTCAACGCTTCGGTCTTCTTCAATGATTTCTCGGATATTCAAACGGAAGTGATCGACGGCGCACAATTTCAAACGACAGGCAATCTCGGCGCCGCGGAAACTTATGGTGTGGAAATCGAAGCCGCCTTTCAAGCGACAAGCCAGCTCCTCCTGGGGGGTAATCTGACGTTGCTGGAGGCCGAGTTCACTGAAACCGTCGGGCCGGTAATCGATGGCCAGAAGATACCGCTGGCCCGCGATGTGTCTGCCAGTGCTTATATGGAATATCGCCACCCACTGGAAAATGGCAGCAGTTTTCTGCTCAACACCAGCATCAGCTATGCCGATGATACCGTAGGTGGTGTCGAGCGGCCCAATCCGGCGGATCCGTTTTTCAGCCCGCTGCCGTCCTACACCCTGGTTGATTTGTCACTGGGTTATGAGACCGCGAACTGGGTGGTCGAGTTGTTTGCCCGCAACTTGACTGACGAAACGGTTAGATACTCCGGACAGTCTTTTCAGGGGTTTGTACGCAATAAACCCCGGACTTTGGGTTTGCGTTGCAGATTGAGTTTTTAGCCGCAGGCACAGGCTTGCGTTGCTGCATATTGCACCGGGCGGGCACTGCGTTTGCAGCAGTGTTTCGGTACGCCATTGGCGACGGTATTGGTTGGGTCAGGTGAAAGACAGACGGTTGGTAAGACAGTAGTCATGCGCTTTTTTGCTTCGTCTTTTGCACAGGCAGAAGATATATTTTGTCATGCAGCAGCCTGCGCCGGTGTCGATACATGTTTCTTTCCACACCAGCATGTGAGGGGGAGGGGCGGTCGCAGTATCGGCATCCGCACGGCCCGCCTGGGGGGGCCGGATGCCAGAAAGTGCGTGGTGACATTATCGGCTACCCATGGCCCGGAGGGTTATGCGGGGTCGGCCGTCCAGGCTGCCTGTCTGGCGGCGGGCATGGCGTTACCCGATGATACCGCGCTTGTGTTTGTACACGGTGTCAATGCGTTTGGTTTCGAATATGACAGTGCTACCAATGAAGACAATGTGGATCTGAATAGAAACTTTGTCAGCCACCGGGAGCATCGACTGCTTACACCGGCTGATGAAGATGTACAGGCGCTGCTGACGCCGGTGGAAATGTCCGAGGATTTCCTGAACTCGCTGCAGTCACGGCTTACCGGCTTGTCGGAAAAATATGGATATACAGCTGTGGCCAATGCCGTAACCGGCGGGCAGTACCAGAGGGCCGACGGAATCGGTTTTGGCGGCACAACGCAGGCGTGGTCCAATCTGGTTTTACGACAGTTGATGTCAGAGTCTTTGCAAAGGGCCGAGGAGGTGATTTTCATCGATTTTCATGTTGGGCTGGGCGATTACGGCGAGCCTTTTATCATGAGCTTCGATGCGCCGGACAGCGCTGCCCACGCGCGTGCGCTCGAGGTGTGGGGCAGTGCCGTGGCATGCGGTGGCGAGGGTTTCTCTGCTGCCGATCGGCGTCCGGACTACAGCGGACTGCTGGTCAATGGTCTTGCCGAGGAACTGCCGCAGTCGGCTGAGGTGATGCGCATAGTTGCCGAGTTCGGTACTTTTGACAATTTTTCCATGCTCGGCGCGCTTGTTATAGACCGTTGGCTTCGGTATGAAGCACCGACACCGCTGTCTGCCGGTGCCGGCATACTCAAGCGGAAAATGATTAATTGCTATCACCCCGATGATGACAGCTGGAGGCAAGGTGTACTGAAAGACGGAGTCGATATCGTCCAAAAAGCCGCTTTACTGTGAATGCAAATCCGTGAATTGTGACATTTCAACATTATTCTTTGACTAAGCCATGGGTGAATGATTTATGCGAGCTGCCTACTACAAAGAACAAGGGGCAATTGACAATATACGGGTGGGGGAATTTTCCGATCACCGGACAGGCGAGGATGATATTCTCATTCGCGTGCGCTCAGCCTCGCTGAACGGTTTTGATCCGATGATGGTTTTGGGTACCACTGAACTCAAAACCCCGCTACCGATGATTCCCCTGGGTGACTGTGCCGGCGAAGTCGCAGAGGTCGGTACCAATGTCACCGGGTTTAAACCCGGTGATCGGGTACTGCCATTTCCGTATGTGCTGGGTGAAGGCATGACCGGCGAAACCCGCCTGGGATGTGCAGCGGAGTTCGCCCTGTACCCGGCGGTCAATCTAATGAAGCTGCCCGATAGTGTGTCATTCGATCACGCCGCTTGCATACCCATTGCCTACGGCACTGCCTATCGTATGGTGGTTCAGCGCGGACAGGTCCGCGAGGGCGAACGAGTGCTGATTCTCGGCGCCAGTGGTGGTGTTGGTATCGGCGCCTTGCAGTTGGCGAAGAGCGCCGGCTGTGAGGTGATAGCCTGCGCCGGTTCGGCTGAAAAGCTCGACGTGCTGGAGAAACTGGGGGCCGATATGGTTATCGATACCTCCCGTCAAGACTTTTTACAGGAGGTCAGGTCGCGCTATGGAAAGCCCCGCGTTATGGGCGGCGGCGGGGTCGATGTTGTGGTCAACTACCTCGGCGGCGATACCTGGACGAAGTCTTTGCAGTGCCTTGCCAAAGGCGGGCGCATGCTGGTTTGCGGCGCAACCGCCGGTTATGAGACACAGGTCGACGTGCGTTATCTATGGTCGTTTGAGCAGTCCATCCTCGGCTCCGACGTGTGGCTGCCCGGCGATCAGCTGGAACTCGTCAAAATGGTGGCCAGCGGCAAGCTGACGCCCTATATCCAGCAGAGCTTTCCCCTGGAAGGTACAGCCACGGCCATACAAAAGCTCTACGACCGCCAGGTGGTCGGTAAGTTGATTGTCAACCCTTAGAGAGAACCCGATATGATGCAGTATACCGTTGAGACTTTGAACTCGAGTCTCGAATCGTCCCCGTTTGCCGCACACTGCAAGTTACAAGTGACGGCCTTCGATGTCGGCGCACAGCGGCTGGAAATGATCATGCCCATGAGTAACGGCATTGCCGTGATGACGGCTTTGAAGCAGGCTCACGGCGGTGCGATAGCAACCTTGATCGATACCGCGGGCAGCTATGCGGTGATGGCTTTTTTGGGTATCGACAGCGCCACCGCCAATTTGCGGGTCGACTATCTGAAACCACCATTCGACAGTACCTTTAAAGCTGTGGCGACAGCCAGGCGAATCGGTAAAAGCATCGCTGTGATTGATGTCGATGTCGTCAACGACAAGGCGGAGCTGATAGCTGTCGGACGCGGCGCATTTACCACAAAGGCCTAAACTATGCGGGTACTACCGAATCTCGGTGAATTGATTGATTGCACCAAAGACCGGCAGAAAGTGGCAGTCATTGACCGCACGCGCGGCGGCAAATGTGAGTTGACCTACGCGGAGCTGCTCAGTGCTATCGCCACGGTGCGAACCCATCTGATCGATGACTTACACATTTCGCCGGGTGATCGAGTCGTGCTGATCGGCGGGAATTCGGTGGCCTTCCTGGCGACATACTTTGCCGTGCTGTCGGCGGGCGCGGTGGCGGTGCCTGTCAACCCCGCGCTCGGCGCGGACATACAGCGGACGATTTTGGCTCAGGTCAGTCCCGGGGCTGTCATCGTAGAGGCTGACGCGCACCGTCCGGCCCGAACTGACATCCGCTCGGCGCTGTTTTCAGAGATGCTGGCCCCGGTCACCAAAAGCGTACCCCCGGTGGTGGTGAGCGGAGAGGATGTCGCTCTGATTTTATTCACCTCCGGATCGACAGGTGTGCCCAAGGGTGTGGTTATCACCCATAACAGCCAGACCCGGTCCATCGAAGGTATTGTCGGTAACAGTGCGGAGCAATATGCAGGACTGAGTTGTATTGTCGCTGCACCGCTTTTTCATATGAATGCGCTGACCTATGTGCATGTAACCCTGGCTGCGCACGGTCGGTTCGTACTGTTGCGCAAATTTGACGAGAGCCTTTTCATGACCAGTCTCGCGCAGGACGGCGTATCGGTGATCAGTGGTATCCCGACCATGCTTGCGCGGCTCAGTGCTGCAGCCCGGGCACAGGGGCGGGGTCCGTTTGAGCAGGTTGTATCGGTCAGCGTAGGGTCGGCGCCGCTGAGTCCGCAGGTATTGGAAGAAGCCGAGGTGCTGTTTCCGAATGCTGAGATTCAAAATGCTTACGGCACGACTGAAATCGGCCCCGGGCCTTTTGGCGAGCACCCGGCCGGGTTGAAGCGACCGCGATTGTCCATTGGTTATCCGGCAGCAAACACCCGGATAAGATTGGTTGGGGGCGATGCGAAAAACCAGGGTGTTCTGGAGGTTTACGGGCCGGGTTTGATGCGGGAGTACCTGAACAACCCCGAGGCGACCCGCTCGCGCATGAACGCCGGCTGGTACAACACCGGTGATATTCTGCGTCGCGATGAAAACGGTTTTCTGTTTTTTGTTGGACGCAACGACGATATGTTTGTGTGCAACGGTGAAAACATCTATCCGGGTGAAGTTGAGGGCCTGCTGGAGCAGTTTGCGGGCGTTTTGCAGTCTGCGGTAGTGCCAGTCGAAGACCATCAACGAGGGCACATGCCGGTGGCTTTTGTCGTCGTGCAGCACGGCGGCGCTGAGGCGGCGGATATCAAGGACTTTGCGCTTAAAAACGGCCCCGCTTATCGCCATCCCCGACATGTTTTTATCGTTGATGCGCTACCGCTCACAGCGGTCAATAAGGTCGACAGACAGGCACTGATACGGGACGCGCGCATACGCCTGGGGCTTGCCTGAGATGGGGTGGATCGCACCTTCACCTCCCAGTGTCAATGCTCGCAGATATTGCGGTGGAGAATGAATGTGGAATTAGACCACTTGGTTATCGCTGCCCCCTGCCTGCAGGAGGGTGTAAATTATCTGCAGTCGCGCTTACACGTCACAGCCCTGCCCGGGGGAAGGCATCCGGAGCTGGGCACCGTCAATGCCATCCTGCCGCTACGCGGGCGAAGTTACCTTGAAATACTGGCACCTGATTCGAACGCCAAACCCGTAGAGACTGCGCTTGGGTATCAACTGCAGAATTTGGCAGAGCCGAGGATAGCGGCATTTGCCCTGCGGTCGGATAATCTGGAAGAGCTTTGCCGGCGTGCACAGGTATGTGGGATTGGTACACCGTTAATTGAAAACGAAAGCCGGACCCGGCCGGACGGCGTGCAGCTCTCCTGGCGCACGCTGACCTTTGATGACCCCGAATTTCAGTACAGTCTGCCGTTCTATATCGATTGGCAGCGGGCCGATCATCCCTCCGGTTTATCGGCTGGCGAATATGCCATAGAGACGTTCTGTGTCTGTCATCCCCATGACGACAGGCTGCGCGCCATCTTCGGGAAACTGGGTATTGCCGTCGCCGTTGCAAGATCAGTGTCTCCAGGCTTTGAACTGGAACTCTCGCACAATGGCCGCAGTGTTCGGCTGTAAGTGCCTCCTGGCTGAACTTATTTGAGATCGAGGCAGTTGCGAAAATTGGCAGCTATATCACAGGACCAAACCATGATGTCGGAAGCTACGCCGCGCCGTCCCCGCTCACCTGTTCGGCATCCGCGTGCAGCGCTGGCAATGCTGATTTTCGTCGATTTCTGGGAGCGTTTCAGTTATTACGGGCTGCTGGCGATACTGGTGCTGTTCCTCAAGGCGCCGATTGAAGCGGGTGGTCTGGGCTGGTCGGAGAGTACCGCGATTCGCGCTGTCGGTATTTACGGGGGGCTCGGTTTTTTGTTGCCCCTGTTAGGTGGGTATTGCGCTGACCGGTTTTTCGGCAATCGCAAAGCCCTGGCCTGGGGCGCGGGACTGATGGCGGCCGGTCATATCCTGCTGGGCTTTGGGGTTGAAGCGCAGGCGCAGATCGGTATTTTTATTTCCCTCGGGCTGGTGGTGCTCGGTAATGGCCTGTTTAAAACACCGCTGATCACGATTATCGGCGAGCTGTTTAGCGATGATGACGGCGCCCAACAGCGCGGCTTCAGCCTCTATTATGCGGCGATCAATGCGGGTGCTCTATGCGCCATCATTGTTGTCGGGTATCTGGCAGATCGTATTGGCTGGGATATTGCCTTTGGCGCAGCCGGCGCCGGCATGCTGCTGGCGCTGGCGGCCTATCTCCTGTTCGCCGGGCGCCTGCTGGAGGACATTGGGCAGCGGCGCCAGCGCTCGGCTGCGGGCTTGCGCACCTTTGCCGATCTGACTGCCGGGCAGAGGAGGAATTTGCGCACGCTGCTGATTTATGCGGGTACCGCCATTGTATTTGCCCTGGGTTGGTTTCAATTGGAAGGCTATTGGTACGTGCAGATCGACAACCGCGTCGATCGTTCGGTAAACGGCTTTGTCATTCCCAGCACCTGGTTTTTCGCCCTGCAGACGGTGATCCTGATCGTCGGCACGCCGGTTGCCGGCGTATTGATCGGTCGCTGTAACGGCGGCCGCGGGGTGGCGCCGCACCGGCTGTTTGCTGTGGCTTTTCTGCTTTGTGCCGCCGCGCAGTCTGCCGGACTGGCCGGGGAGCTGACCACCCCGGCTGGCGAGCAGATCCCCATCGGCTGGCCGGTTTTGCTGATTGCGCTGATAGCCACAGCGGAGCTGGTGCTGTGGCCCAGCACCTATGCCCTGGTGTATCGTCTTGCGCCGAAGGCGCTCGAGTCTACGCTGATGGGCTGCTGGCTGATCACCATCGCCGTCGGCAAATTTGGCGCCGGCCTGATCGGCGGGGCCGCGGCGAGCGAGGGTGCCCTGTGGGCATATCCGGCCCTGATCCTGGTATTGCTTGCGGGCAGCGCATTTTCCATACTTTTTCTGCGTGGCCTGCTAGTCCGGGCTGCGGACCAAACTGCCTAAAACAAGCTGCCTGACATCCAGATATAGCCCCACTGCTATAGCCCCACTGATATAGTCCCACTGCCATTGCGCGCCGGCAGGTTGCCGCTTACCTGCACTGTGGTGGCGTTACGCTGTACTTGCAGAATATTTTGCCCATGCAATATAATCTTTAGTCCCAGTCGCAAAAAAAGTATGAAATTGGGTCCGTGAGAAAACACCTGGACAAAACCGATTACCGAATCCTTGCAGCCCTCGAACAAGACGGCCGCCTGCAGAATCAACAACTGGCGGAGAAAGTGTGTCTGTCGCCCGGCGCCTGCTCTCAGCGCCTGCGCAGGTTGGAGCGCGGCAAGTACATCAAGGGATATAAGGCAAGGCTCGATATCAGGAAGGTTTGTAACTCTGTTACGAGTATTGCCGTGGTAAAACTGAACGGTCAGGGCGGTATGAAACAAAATCGCTTTCTGACAGCGCTGGAATCCATGCCTGAGGTCGTCGAATGCCTGGAGGTAGCCGGCGAAGCCGACTATGTGGTGCGGTTTATGTGCGTGTCACTGGAGGACTACAACGCCTGTACGGAAAAACTGGTTTCCGATCCTGCCTTTGAAGTTGAAAATGTTGAAAGTCTTATTGTACTGCGCCAGATTTCGAATCTGGAGCGTTCCAATACCATGCATTTGATTGAAAGAAACGAATTGTTGGAGTAAACCTCGAAACGTGGAGCGAGGCCATGCGCCGGCGACGCCGTTTGTTTTCAGGCAGTGAATTCGGCTTCGGCCCGCTTCCTTAACGACACCTTGTCAATTTTACCGATAGGCAGCAGCGGCATGGCGTCCACCTGCACAATATGTTTTGGAATCTTGTAGTTCGCCAGCTGTGTCCTGCAATACCCGATCAGCTCCTCCGCAGCGGTATCGGTTTGCGTTGCGACATAGGCTACTCCGACCTCCTGCCAGAGCGGGTCGGGTATGCTGACCACGGCGGCTGCGGTTATGGCAGGGTGCTGCTCCAGCACATTTTCGATTTCGCGCGGATAGACGTTGTAGCCGCCGGACTTGTACATCTCCTTACAGCGGCCGACAATTCTGTAGCGGCCGTCCGGGCGACGCACCGCCAAGTCGCCGGTTTTGAACCAGCCGTCGGCGGAAAAGGCAGTCCTTGTCGCCTCGGGTCTGTTCCAGTACCCCAGGGTGACATATTCAGACACGGTTTCTATCTCACCGACTTCCCCCTCGGCGACCACAGAGCCGGCTTCATTTGTCAACCGCAATGTGACGCCGTGAAAGGGAAAGCCGACAGAGTTGGCCAGAACCTCCTCACTGTCCGTTGGCGCCACGAAAGTCATGGCGCTGGTGGTTTCCGACATGCCGTAGTTGGTTGCCAGCCTGGGGCAGACTGATTTTAGCCTCTTGATGGTTTCGAGGGGCATCGCGGCGCCGCCCCAGACAATCAGCTGCACACTGCTGAGATCGTAGCGGTCAAAGTTCGGCAGACTCAGTTGCATAGTGAACACACTGGGCACGGAGCCCCATATGGTGATTTTCTCCCTCGCCATCAGAGCGAGTGCGGTTTCGGGGTCAAACTCCTCCAGCAGCACCATCAGTCCGCCCGCGGCGAGGCAGGGCGTGGACACGTCGATCAGACAGCCCACGTGATTAATGGGGAAATAGTTCAGTACTCGCATGGGCGATACCGGCCAGGCATCGATTTGCCGGCGGCTGAACGCTGCAATCGCCTGTTGCGACAGGATTGCGCCCTTGGGGCTGCCGGTGGAGCCGGATGTGTAAACCAGCACGGCCGCATCTTCGGGGCTGCGCATCGAGCGCACCGAGACCAAGGTGTCGGTATCCACCGTCGACTGCAGAAAGGCATCGAAATCGGCCGGGTCGGTGCAGACAATACGCTTGAGGCAATTGGCCGCCTCGCGCATACCGTCAACCTCCGCCTGACAACTGTGGCCGTCGATAACACTGGGGGCAAAAATCACAGCCGGTTGCGCATCGCCGACCACATAGGCGAGTTCGCTGGTTTGGTAACGCGGGTTCAGCCCTACCCAGATAGCGCCGATTGTGGTAGAAGCCAGAAATGTGATGAAATAGACAGCGTTTGGTGCCGACAGCGTCGCCACCCGGTCACCTTTTTTTACACCGGCTGCCAGCAAGGCATTTGCACATTGATTGACAGCTGCTTCCAACTCGGCATAGGACAGCCGCCTATCATTTATCACCACTGCCTCGGCCTCGGGCATGTTACCGGCCCAGTAGTTGAGATAGTCGCTTATATAGGGGAAGGTGGGTATGGTCGATGTCATGTGGAAACTCTTGAATTGACAAGCTGTTGTATAAGGGTATGAGCTGTTGGGTAAAACAAATGCCTAAAACACTTCCGCGGCTACAGATTCTTTACCATATGCCGGCGGAACTGCCGTTTATTTGCCCGGCGGCTGTTAGGCTGTGGGGGTGGAGCAATGGCGCTGTGGGGCTTGTGGTGATGATCGTGATGATGATTGTGGCAATGGTAGCGAGAGCAGCCGTCTGCTCCTCGATAAAAGGGTTGTGGTTATGAGTGTCGTGCAGTACTCCCTGAACAATGGCGTCGCCGAGATCGTGCTGAATCGGCCCGGAAGCCGCAATGCCATCGACGAGCAGCTGCTTGTAGCCTTGCGCGATCATCTCGCGCTTGCCCAGCGCGATCCGGCGGTAAGTGTCATTCTGATCGCTGCGCAAGGTGAGGTTTTCTGTGTGGGCGACGATATCAAGGCAATGGATCAGAAGCAGATCACGGAGCCGGCGGTGCGGTTTTTCGTTTCTGTATTGCAGGATATCTCCCGGCAGATAATGCTGCAACCGACACCGGTGGTGCTGGCCGCGCAAGGCTGGATCGTCGGCGGCGCTTCGGCATGGGCCCTGAACGCCGATTTCCTGCTGGTAACACCTTCCGCCCGCATGCTGCTGCCCGAGGCGGCTTACGGGATGTACAATTCCGGTGGTGTTTCCCGGCTGTTGCCGCGGGCTATCGGTGAACAGCGGGCGGCCCGGTATCTGTGGCTCGGCGATACCATGAACGCCGATGAGATGCAGGCCTATGGTTTAGCGGCAATGGTGGATTCGGAGGCGGCCCTGCGCCGCGAGGCGCGGGCGCTGGCGGTGAGGTTGACGCACTTACCGGAGCGTTCCCGCCAGACAATGAAGCTGGCGAAGATTGAACGCCTGCGCAGCGACCTGGAGCAGGCATTTGCCTTCGAGATGGAGTGTTGTGTTGCCGCTGCCCTCGATCCCGCTGTGCGCGAGAGAATGCTCGCAGCCATTTCCAAGGGCTGAGTGTCAGTGTTGCCGCGATCACCTGGCGCGCCTGTGTGGAGAAATACAATGATAAGATGGGTGGGCAGGATTATTGCCGGGCTTCTCGCCGCCGCTATGGTGTTGGTGCTGGCGATTTATCTGCGCCTCAATAGTGGCGGGCCGCTGGTGTCCCTGGACCCCGAAGTAATGCTACAGCAGCGCGACTGCGGTGAGGGATTGCCCGGAGGGCGCTGCGGGGTTGTCTTGGTACCGCTGGATTACGACAATCCTGAAGGCGAGAAAATTGAAGTCGGTTTCGTGTTTTTTCCCGCGCTTTGGCCGGGCAGCGGCCGGCAGACAGCGGTAAATATCGTCGGTGGAGGCCCGGGCGCGCCGACTGTCGATATGTTTCGCGATGTGCCTCTTTGGGCTTTTCGCCTGGGGCTGTGGCGCAGTGCATTGATGGCGATCGATCCGCGTGGCATCGGCCGTTCCAGCCGTTTGCAATGCCGGGCATTTACAACGCTGTTGGCACCGTCCGAGTCAATGGCTGAACGCATCGCCGCCTGTGCGGAACAATTAGGCACTCGCCGTATCCATTTTTCCACCGCCAACACCGCCCGCGATTTCGAGCGGGTGCGCAGGGCTCTGGGAGTCGGCCGCTATCAGCTCACGGCCTTTTCCTATGGCACTCACCTGGCCCCTGTTTACGCCCGCCTCTATCCGCATCGGGTTCGCTCAATGCTACTGGATGGAACCTACCCGTTGACAACCTTTGAGCCCTTTCTGCCGGTCTATTATCGAGCTGCGCGCCGTCAATTCGATATGTTCTGCCGGCGCAGCAGTGCCTGTGAGGGCGAAGACGCCTGGGCGGCCCTGGCCTGGGCCGCCGGGCAGTTGCGCCGGGCACCGCGCACGCTGACGCCGCCGCTCGGTGCACTGGTGCTGCGCTACGACCCGCAGCCAATGCTCGATGTAAGCGCGCTTATTTCACTGACCGCAGCAATCCCCCAGGCGCCGGCGAAAGAGAACGAAGCCAGCGAGAGTAAAAACCAGGTGCTGAGCAGTGATATTTTTATCAAAGCCGTTATTGGCGGTGTGCTGGCGGCGAGAGATAGGGGCGACTGGCGCCTGCTGGAAGAAGCTGCCCTCACTCTCAAAGAGTTGTGGACCATGGAATCCACATTTGTGAACGACAATCTCGCCGATGCGGAGCGCATGAATACCGCGCTTTATCTGGCCATTGACTGCCCTGAATCACAGACACCGTGGGATAAGTCTCTGACCTATGCCGAGCGTGCGGCGCAGCTTGCCGAGCGCGAGCACGCTTACCCGGCCGACGCCTTTGCGCCCTTTACTGTGGCCGAGTGGAGCCGCAGTGCCTGGACGCTGAATTACTACGGGGAGTGTATTCACTGGCCGGGCCATCCCAATGCGCGGCCGGTGGAGCTGCGGCACGAGGTGGGCGGCGACTTGCCCGACGATCTGCCGGTGCTGATCATCAATGGGGATATCGATATGAATTCGCCACTCGAGGCGGCGGTGAAGGCCCGCGACCACTATCCGCGCGCCCAGTTCGCCCGCTTCAAACATCACGGCCATGCGGTCATTCCGGCAAGCAACTGTGCGGCGAAAATGTGGGTGGAGTTTGTCAACAACGGCTTCGTGACTGACCCGGATCGCTGCCTCGATGCCGAGCCGGTAGAGTATCGAATAGCGCCTTGACGACAGGGTGATTGTGAGGTTGTAGTAATGGTGAGTCAATTAGCATGAAAAGAAGATTCCGCTTACTGTTTTGTTTACTGTCCGTGCTGCTGACGGCCTGTCTGGCTGCCGACCGGCAAACCGATATGGAAAGCTGTGAAGCCTCTTTGCGAGAACTCTCTTTGCGGGTTACGCCCGAGGCGGGGCTGATGGATGACCGCGTGAGGATTGTAGCCTCCGGGCTTACTGCCGGTGAGCGGGTAGTCGTCGACACAACGCTGACGGATGATAACGGCATACCCTGGTCGGCGCGGGGAGTTTTTCGCGCGGATGCACAGGGGCAGGTCGACAGTACGCGCGCATTCTCGGTCGGCGGCACTTACGATGGCGTCGAGCCCTACGGCCTGTTCTGGTCCATGTTGCCGGTCGCCGCCGCCGGTTTGAGTGAATGGCAGCGCGCCGATTTTTTCACCGAATCAGCGCCGAGATACCCGCAGTTGGCGCTGGATAGGCCCCACACCATTCGCATTGCCGCCTACACCGCCCCGCACGCCGTTATCGGCTGCGAGCGCATCGGCACGGTCGACTTCGAGCGGCGCGTACAGGCAGCCGAGGTCGTTGTAAAGCCGGTTGCGAAGGGTAATCTGCGCGGTAAAATCTACAGTCCCTCCGGCGGCAATGCGGCGGTTGGCGTTATCTTGGTCAGCGGCTCCGGCGGCGGTCTCAGCGAGATGCTCGCCGCCATGCTCGCCTCGCGCGGCATACAGGTCTTCGCGCTGGCCTGGTATAACTATGACGGCAGGCCCGACGGCGGCTACAACCTGCCAATCGAGTATTTCTCAGAAGGGATTGACTGGTTTCGGTCCCATACCGGGCGGGATAAAATCGGCTTTGCCGGCAGCTCCTATGGCGGTATGACGGCGTTGATGGTCGCCTCAACGTATCCGCAGCATATCGGCGCGGTCTACGCCGGCGTTCCCTCCCATGTACATATGATGGGCCTGACCGAGGACTGGTCGGCGGCGCCGACATACACCCTGGGAGGGGAGCCGATCCCGTATGTGGATGTCAGCGGGCTATTTCAGGTTTCACTGCCAGAGATGTTGAGCATTGCCCGAAAATCCACAGCGCTACCGGTGCGCGGGTCGGAAATGTACCTCAAGTACTGGAATGATCCGGCTCTCGACAGCGATGCCATCATCAAAGTAGAGAATATCAGGGCGCCGATTTTCATTGTAGCCGGAGAGGACGACGGGCAGTGGCCGTCGGCCATCGCCGGCGACAGAATTGTCGCGCGACTTTCCGGGCACGCCTTTCCCCATGAAGTGATTTACCGTCGGGCCGCCGGCGCAGGTCATATGATCGGCTACCCGACTTTCGTCAGTGGCGATATCAATAACTTTGACTTCGGCGACGGCTTGTGGCTGGCCAACGGCGGCTCGGCGCGGGCCGATGCAGCTGTCAACTATCGGGTTTTTGCGGAAATGATTGCCTTCTTTAAAAAAAACCTGGACTAGCTGATCAGGGCCTGGGGCGCGTTAAATCTCGCTCCCGAGTCTGCAGCGATAAAATTATGAGGATATCATGTTTAGATCATTAGCCCTCTGCGTTTCTGTGGCTGTGCTGGCAGCCTGTGTGGCGGTAGAAGAACCCGATGTCCATGATGAAATGGCTCGCGGTGCCGTGCCGGCTGCGGGGGCGGCAGCAGTAAGGGCAACGGCTTGCTCATCCTCAGTGAAGGCCAATCCTCTCCTCGATGTCGAGTGCTTTGAATTTGCGCTACATGAAATACCGGGTGACCCCTTATCAAACACCATCACCCTCCCGGTATTGCGCGCCAAGGCGAAAGGGCAGGCAGTTTCACCGCATCCGGTTTTCCTTTTTCACGGTGGTCCCGGTGGGCCGGTGTACCGGGACTTCGAAGCGTTGCTGTCGACTATGGACGCAGATATGGCCGCCCTGGTACTGGGAAGCCGCGCCTGGATTGTGTTTGATCAGCGCGGCGTCGGCGTTGCCACACCCCGGCTGAATTGTCCGGAGATGGCCGAGGGCGAGACCGATCTCAGCGAGGTAGCGCGCTGTCGCGAGCGCCTGCTTGCCGAGGGCATTGATTTAGGTGCGTATTCGTCGGCAACTGCCGCTGCCGATATCGACTTAATCAGAAGCGCACTGGGCTATGACAAGATCAACATTTACGGTGTTTCCTACGGCAGCCGACTTGCACATACCTATGCGCGTCTTTTTCCCGGATCCGTGCGGGCTATCGTGCACGACGCCCCGATGCGTCCGGATAACGATGAGTCAGTCGATGACGCGATAGGTATAGAGACGGCGTTGAGGACTATGGTATCTGACATAGCGGTGTATACACCCGAAATGGATGCCGATGCTTTCTGGCGCAAGTTTGAGGCTGGCCTGTCCTCTTTGCGCGACGATCCGGTTGTCGTCGATGGCGAGGTCATGGATCACGGGGCTGCCATAAGGCTGGTGCGCAGCGCGCTTTACGTGGGACCGCTGGGGATGGAATACGCGCCGGCAGTCATGCAGGCCGTGGCTAACCGCCGGCTGGATTTGATAAAACACGCTGTGGAGTCCGCTGACACCTCTACCGTTGCAGAGCCGGTAGCGGCCGATCGGCGCAGTGCCACTGGCCAGTGGGCATCGGTTGATTGCTATGAAGAGAGTACCTTCGAAAGTGTTGCACAGTTCGAGCGGGCAATGGAGAAGCACGGCCCCACGGTGGATGCCTATCTCCACTCACTGTTGAGCCACACCAAGCGCTTTGATATCTGTAGCCACTGGCCCTCGGGCCGGGCCGCCGCCGTAGAGGCAGAGCCGGTAAATGTAGCGGCGCCGCAGCTGGTATTTACCGGAGCGTTCGATTTGTCGCTGTCGGCGATGGCCGGTGCCGCCATTGCGTCGCGCTCGCCACTTGCTCACAATATCGTCTTTGCCCAAACCGGCCATGTGCAATTCATTACTCCGAAGATGCCGTGTGCGCTGGATATTGCCAGTCAGTTTTTCGACGATCCCCATATCAAGCCTGCAACCGGCTGTGCTGCCGAGGCGCTGATCGATAACTATAAATTCCAGTTTTCAGTGCAAGAGTAAGCGATTGTTCTTTTACGGCGTCGACGGCGGCATGGCAGCGCTATAACTGATCGAGGAACTGCCCGAGTCTGGACAGCCCCTGGCGGAGTTTTTCCTTCTCTCCGCCAATGCCAATGCGCAGATAGCCGTCCATGCCAAACCAGTCTCCGGCGACGATAAAGACGCTTTGAGAGCCCCGCAAACGCCTGGAGAGTTCGCTGGAGTTGAGCGCATGGCGGTATTTGACAAAAATCATACCGCCGGCCTGTGGCCGGATAAAGTCCAGTCCGCGGTCTTTTGCCGTGATCCATGTTTCGGCAAGATGGAAGTTTGCGGTGAGAATACTGCGGGTTCTGGCAAGGATCTCGGCACGCTTCTGCGGCTGCAGCAGCCTGCAGGCGATATACTGGCTGAGCGGTGAGGTACCGATGGTAGTGTAGTCCTGGCGCCTCATGCACTGTCGAACAATCGCCGGCGGCGCTACCATCCAGCCAATGCGCAGGCCGGCGTGAGCGACGGACTTCGAAGTGCTGGATGTGACCATAACCCGCTCCGACATACCCCAGAAACTCGGCGTTTCGGCATGGCCTTCCAGCTCCGCTCCCCGGTATATTTCGTCGACCAGTAAATAGGTATCGTATTGCTCCACCAGTGCTACCAGCCGCCGCATGTCGTCAGCACGCATGATCGTGCCGGTAGGATTGTGGGGGTTGACGATCGAGACCAGCTTTAACCCCTGCTTCAGGCGTGATTCGAGTTTATCGAAATCAATGCGCCAGTCGCGTTCCGGCTGCAGTCTGATCGGGTGAACACGGTTCGCAAACGCTTTGCCAATGCCGTCCAGCTGCATGAAATTGGGCACCATCAGACCCATGTCGGCGCGGGCGTCCAGCAGTGCCCAGGCTATCAGGAAGTTTGCTTCAGAACCACCGGTAGTTACCAGCACATTTTCAGCGTCCGCGCCGGGATACCAGGAGGCGATGGCACTGCGCAGCTGTGGGGTACCTTCGGTATGGCCGTAACCGATCGGCAGGGATAGCAGGGCATCGACCTCGGTCGGCGTGAATAAGTCATTGATCGCCAGCGGGTGGACGCCGCTTTCGGTCAGGTTGATTTCTACTTCATTTTCAAACGCTGATTGGTTGCGCTCGAGCAGGAATGTCTGTATGTCCATGAATCTATGTTTTTATCTGGTTGAGAATCGCTTTGGCGATGGCGATATCCTGAACGGCAACGCCGGTGAGATCGGCGATAGTAATGCTTTGCGCCGATTTACGCCCCGGCAGTCGCCCGCCTGTGATGTCGCCAAGTTCGATGATCCTGCCGGCGTCCAGAGACCCGGCTTTCACGGCGTGGTGTATCTCGCCGCGCTGCAGGCATTGGCAGCGACTGTCGGCAACCACCAGGTCGGCTGCGGCGACAAGCTCGGTACTCAACTCGCGTTTGCTTTCGGTGTCCGAGCCCATGGCTGTGATATGGGTGCCGGGATTGATATCGCCGAGGTCCAGCAGTGCCTCGGCGGCGGCTGTGGTGGTCACTACCAATTGCGCGGCGCGGCTGGCTTGTCCCGGTGTTGTGCAAATCTCCACCTGGCAACCCATGGCTCGAAGATCGTTGGCGCAGCTCTCGGTCGCCTCGCGGCGGCGCCCCCACAGATAAATCTGCCGGCTGGTGAACAGTGGCAAAAGATACTCGATCTGCAGGCGCGCCTGTTGCCCGGTGCCGATCACACCGATGGTGTTCACAACGGGGGGAGCCAGCACCTTTGCGGCCACCGCGCCCGCAGCTGCGGTGCGCACATTGGTTAAATGGCCCTCGTCCAAAAGCACACACTTTAGCTGCCCGGTATGCTTGCAGAAAACCAGTATCAGGCCTGAGGTCGGCGGCAGATCACGCTCGGGGTTGTGGTAGAATCCGGTAGCGACTTTGATGACGAACACATCGTCGCCCTGCACATATCCATACTTTATATGCGCATCGCCGGGCGGTGCGTCGAACAGCAGTTCGCCAACGGGCGGGACCACGGCCAGGCCCCGGGAATAACTGTCAAAGGCCTGCTCCATCTCCGCGACTGCATCGATGTGTGGCAGCGCGGCTCTGATCTGTTGCCAGGATATGACGTGGGTCATTTGTCAAGCTCCGACGCCGGCGTGCCGGCAGACGATTTCTATGGATTTTACCAGGGCTCTGGCCGCGATCTCCGCGCGGCTCTTGATCAGCTGCCCGTCTGAGTCCAGTGTCCCCAGCCCCGGTGTGACGAACATATTGCCGGAGTACACGGTTGCCGGAGAGACGCCCATGGCCATCGAGGCGAGGAAGATCGGGTTGGTGTCGGAGAAGAAATCGTCCAGTGTCGAAATCGGAATGCCAAAGGCCCCGGCGGGCAGGTCTTTCCAGGTGTTTTCATAATTTATTTCCGTTCCGCCCCAGGCATAGCTCTTGGTAATTCTGAATGCCGGCAGATAATCTCTGAATGCAAATTCCTCAAACGCCTCGAGCAGGATGGCGTGAAACTGGTCGATGGGGTCGAGTACATAGTGAGGCGATTGCTGTAGTACACGCAGATAGGCTATCAGGCCGATAACGGCGTCGCGGCCCGGATCGGCGTGAGCATAGAGCGCCTTGCCGTGGGAGACCTGGCCGCCGAAGCGCTGGCCCGCCACCCCCAGCGCCTTGCGTATAGCAAGCATGTCTTCCTCTTTGCCGACCAGCAGCCCGCAGATCGGCGCCCGTCCCGCTTTGTCCATGCTCCACGACATCAGGTCGGCGCCGACGTCTCCGGGGCCGTAACCGACCACCGGCAGGCCGCCGCCGCAGTCGACAAAGTGCGGCAGGTCGTGATCGTGGGCAATGCGGCTGGTGTGCTCCAGCATCAGCGGCGCGCCGGCGGCGTTTTTCTGCTGGTGCCCGTAACCGGGCGTATCGTAGCCGATACTGGAGAAACCCGACAGATAGGCGCTGTTGCGCTCGGCGATGCGCGCTATTTTTTTCGCGCTTTTTTCGACGTCGATGCTTTCGAGCATCGGCACGATATTGGGCTTGATGCCGTGGATTTCATACTTGGCGCCGGCAAAGCGCACCAGCAGGGCATCGAGATTGGTCATCGCTTTCGCTTCTACACCAAACTCTCCCGCGGAAACCGAACGATCGGCGCACAGGCCTTTGTATCTGGGGGGAAAGGGTCGCCCGTAAGTCGAGAGATATTCATAGTCTTCATTCAGCGGCGTGACGAAGCGTGCCCGGTAGGCATCGCCCTTGCGCAGGGTCGGCGGCGCAAACAGCACCTCGTGAACCACGCGCAGCGCTGTCTCGCAGGTATTCAGAGCGACACCGTCGTATTCGTCGCCGAACAGATCCTTTATCAACGACCGCAGCTCTTCCTGTATGTCCTGCATCGGTTGAATGCGATCACCCCGATTCGAGGCGATGATCGGGTCGAGTACAAAACTCGGCAGGTGCCCGGGGCAGGCAGAAGCGCCCGGATAGAGGCCGATCTTGTCGGACTGGGCCGCTATGCCGATCTTCTCTCCATAGGCTGCCGCTTCGGCCTTGATATCCGCGAGTCTGTCAAACAGTTGCTGGTAAAACTGAAAGCGATGCTGTTTCATACTGTTGCCCCATTTTCTTTAATCGCTGCCACTTCATCGGCGGGTTGCGGCTGATAAACTGCCGATTGGTCCCTTCCCCGGTTGCTATCAATGCAATGCGCCACAATGTGGATATGTTAGCTGTCATCATTAATAGAAACTTTTGAAATCAGGTGTGGATACAGCGAAATCTTTTTTCCGGCAATGCGATATTATAGGACTGGTTCGGTTATCCCCTTAGCTTTGGTAAAGGTGCGCTTGCAATGAGAGATCTCGGGTATGTATCGATTGCCTTTCTGGCTGTGACGATGGCTGTGATCGCGGGTTGCGTGCAGAAGCAAAAGCTCCCCGACCGCGCCCTGGTCGCTACTGTGGAGACGGATTTGGCATTGAGATGGCGCGAACAGGGCCCTTACCGGGGGGGCCGAACCACGGCTGTGGCAGGTATTGCCTCGCGTCCGGGTACGTTCTTTCTCGGGGCGACCGGCGGTGGTCTGTGGAAGACCGATAACGCCGGCAGTGACTGGCGCCAGATCGGTGTCGACACCTTCGCCAGCGGCTCGATCGGCGCCATTGCCGTCAGCGCCTCCGATGCCAGCATCATGTATGTCGGTCTCGGCGAGTCTCCCTACCGGCTTTACACCAGTACCTACGGAGACGGGGTTTACCGCAGTGACGACGGCGGCGAGACATTCAGAAAAGTCGGTTTGAGCGGGCCCGGCCAGATTGGGGCCATCCACATCCATCCGCGGGACCCGGATCTGGTTTGGGTGGCCGCACAGGGCTCGCCGTGGGGGCCTTCCAGGGAGCGCGGCGTTTATGTCACCCGAGACGGCGGAAAAACCTGGCAGCGCAGTCTGTCACTCGATGAGACCGCCGGCGCGGTTGACATCACGACGGATCGCAAAGACCCCCGTATCCTGTACGCGTCGGTCTGGGATCACGACTACGAACCCTGGTATCTGCGCAGCGGCGGGCCGCAGTCGGGTTATTTTCGCTCGATGGACGGGGGGCGCAACTGGGAGCGGATTGAGAATGGCCTGCCGGCCGGCGACATGGGTAAAACGGGCATTGTCGCCGGCGTTTTGCCGGGCCAGGTCTGGGCATTGCTGGAGGGGAAGCGCGAGCTCGGGGGTGTCTATGAGTCGCGGGATTACGGCGATACCTGGACGTTGCGCAATACCAGCGGGGATATTCGCACGCGGCCGTGGTACTACACCCATATCATCGCCCACCCGCGCGACCCGAATACGGTTTATTCGCTGGTGGAAAACGCTTATATCTCCACCGACGGCGGGGTGAAATTCGAGCGCCTGGCCGCGGTTGGTTACGACTTCCACGCCATTTGGATCAACCCGGAGAATACCGATTACCAGATTATCGGCAGCGATGCCGGTGCCTCGATAAGCCTCGATGGCGGGCGCTCGTGGAGCAGCACCTTTAATCAGCCGACCGCCCAGCTCTACCGCGTGGCGGTAGATGGACAGATCCCATACCGCATCTATGCGGCCCAACAGGATAACTCGACCATCTCACTGTCGTCGCGACCCAGCTGGGGTGGACCGGATACGGTACATCCAACCGTAGTCGGTGGCGGCGAGACCGGTTACATCAGCCCGGACCCCTTTAACCCGATGCGTATCTATGCCACCACGGAACTGGGCGAACTGACACGCTTCGATCGTTCCCGTGGTGCCGTGACGATAATCCATAAGCCACTGTCTTTTCCGGAGGGCATCGAGCCCCGCGCACTCGACTATCGCTTCGCTGTCAACAGCCCGGTACTGGCTTCCCGGCACAGACCCTGCCGGCTTTATCACGGCGCACAGGTGCTGCTGCGCTCCGACGATTGCGGTGACAGCTGGCGCGAGATCAGCGGTGATTTGAGTTTCGATGAACGGGCACGTCAGGGCGCCGGCGGCGGCCCCTATACCAACGAAATCATCAATCACTTCGGTGCGATTGCATCCATTGCGGAGTCGCCGCTGGCGCCGGGCGTGATTTGGACCGGCAGTAATGATGGCGCGGTATCGGTTACGCGCGACCACGGGCGCCGGTGGACGAGCACGCCGGCCGGCATCTTGCCGGAAGGTGCCATCAATACCGTTGCCGCCTCTCCCCACAATCCTGCGCGGGGGTTTATCGCCGTCTATGCCATGCCCTGGAACGATTACTCGCCGCATTTGTTTCGCAGCGACGACTACGGCGCGACCTGGAAGCGCATTAGCCGTGGCCTGCCGGCAGTCGGGCCGGCGCGGGTGATTCGCGAAGACCTTCAGGTGCCGGAGCTGTTGTTTGCCGGCACTGAAACCGGCGTCTTTTATTCCACCGACGGTGGTGCCGGCTGGGCCTCATTGCAGTTGAATATGCCGGCGGTACCGGTTACCGACATCAAAATTACCGGCGCGGATGTAGTCATTTCGACCCAGGGCAGGGGCATCTGGATTCTCCATGATATATCACCGTTGCGCCGCCAGGCGCTGGGTCAGTGGCCCGCTGCGGGTGTGATGGCGCCGGCTGCGGCTTATCGGGTGGCGACCAATCACCAGAATCGCGCTGCGACCACAGAGGGCTATGGGCACAGTTATTACAATTACGGCGATGAGATACCCACCGGGGCAATCCTTGACTATGTGTTACCGGCTGATTTCGATCCCCGGGTGGATACGTTCCGCCTGCAGATCACCGGGCGAGGCAGCGGCGGCACCGTGCGCTCGTTCCGATACCCGGGGGAGGACTTTGCTACGGCGGTGAGAGCCGGTCACAACCGCATTGCATGGGATCTGATGTCCGAACCGCTGCCGAGTATCGCTCGTGCCTGGGACAGCAGGGAGCTGCGCCGCATGGTGCCGATAGGTACCTACGATGTGGAACTCCTGTACAAAAACCAGCGCCATGCAGCGACGCTGAGAGTGGCGCCCGACCCGCGCTTCACCGCGGCTGAAAAGCGTGGCGCAATGGCTAAGGACCGACTGGTAGACGGTATCGTCGACACGCTGCGCGATATCATTGTCGTGGGGCAGGCGGTCGAGCAGCAGCGTTCGTGCCTTCTCGCACGCACACCGGCAGGCGCGCCGCAGCAGCTTGCCGCTATTGAGGCCTGGCAAAACAGTGTTGCCGACCCGCGCCTGACGATCAGCAACGACCGGGTCAACTACGGCGCGTCGCTGATTTACGATATGCGCACGCTGCTCGACTATGCGATGATGTCGCACCCGCCGCTGCCCGCCAGTTACGCTGGGCGCCTGCAGCATCTGCAGGCGCGCTGGCAGGGGCAGAAACAGCAGGCCGCGGCCGAACTGTTGGCGGGTGATTGTGAGCAGCACTGACAAGTCCGCCGCGAGTGCGGACCGAGGCGACGGCGAACCCGAGCTGCCCTTGTTGGCGGCGCTGCTGCCCATTATTGCGGTTGTGGTGCTGCTGACCGCCAATTTTCAGTCCATGGGCATGGACAGCCTGGACGGACCCAATCAACTGGTGTTGATTGGCGCCGGTCTGCTAACCGCGCTGATAGGCCGGGTATATGGGCGCGACTGGCCGGCGGTGCAGTCGGCCATTGTCTCTGCCATCGCCTCGACCATCCCTGCAATTCTCATTATCCTGATTATAGGGGCGCTGATCGCCAGCTGGTTTATCGGTGGTATCGTCCCGACCCTGATATATTTCGGCCTGGATATCATATCGCCATGCTTCTTTTATGTGACGGCGCTGGTGCTGTGCTGTGCGACCTCGCTGGCGGTAGGCAGCTCCTGGTCCACCACCGCCACGGTGGGGCTGGCTTTGTTCGGTGTCAGCCAGGGTATGGGACTGCCGCCGGGACCGAGCCTGGGGGCGATTATTTCCGGCGCTTACTTCGGCGATAAGATGTCGCCTTTTTCGGATACGACCAATCTGGCGGCGGCGGCGACCGGCACCGACCTGTTTCGCCACATCCGCTATATGCGTATCACGACCTTACCGGCAATAGCGCTCGCGGCGCTGGCTTTTTTGGCGCTTGGCCTGACCTCCACCCCTGCCAGCAGCGTTTGGCAACTCGACCAGGTTCAAGCTGCGCTGCTGCAGACTTACAACATAAACCCGGTACTTCTGCTGGTGCCATTGATCACCGTGGGCTTCATCGTCGCACGGATGCCGACGCTGCCGGCCCTGGTACTTGCACTGCTACTCGGTTGGATAAGCGCAATTGGCTTTCAATTCGATGTACTCGTTGAGATCACCGGAGCTGCACAGGGATTGAGTGCCGGCTATATCGGGCCGCTTAAGGCGCTATCGATGGGTTTTACGCTGGCGGTGGAAAACAGCGACTATCAGCGTATGTTTCGCGCCGGTGGCATGGCGGGCATGCTGCCGACGATATGGCTGATCCTGAGCGCCATGATTTTCGGCGGCGCCTTGGAGGGTGCCGGTGTGCTACGCAGCATTACGCATTATCTGCTGCGTGCTGCCACCACGCCCGGCCGCTTGACCGCCTGCACCGCCGGCGCGTCGGTTTTTACCAATGCTACCGCGGCAGATCATTTTCTTGCCATTGTCGTTCCCGCCAGGCTGGTGAGTCCGGCCTACAAGAAACAGGGGCTGGCATCTGAAAATCTCTCCAGAACCCTGGAAGACTCCGGTACGGTAACCTCGCCATTGATACCCTGGAACACCTGCGGCGCCTATCAGATATCGGTGTTCAGTGTCGATCCACTGGTGTTTATTCCCTTTTGCTTCTTCAATTTACTGAGTCCGCTTATTAACCTGATAGTCGGATTTACCGGTTTTCGTATCGCTCTGCAGGGAGACATGTCCGATTCCGGTGGCAGGATGGCGGGGGTCAATCACTGTTATCGTGAATAGCAGCCGGCAGCAGTTCTGCGATATCCATCAGTGTCATACCCGTTCCCAGGCACTGAGATTTTCGCGCAGGTGCCGAATCGAGGTGGTGCCGGGGATGACGATGATATTGGGTGATCTTTGCAACAGCCATGCCAGTGCTTGCTGTGCCGGAAGCCTGGCGCCCCGCTGCATCGGGTGGGCACCGAGCGGCCCGTAAGGGATAAAAGCGATGCCTTTTTCAGCGGTGTAGTCCACCAGAGCATCCTGTGCGCGTTCGCTCTGATTGTAGCGGTTTTGAACAGAGGCGATGGGCGCTACGGACAAAGCCCGATCCAGCTGTTGGCGATCGACATTGGAAAGGCCTATCAGGTCCATCGCTGGCCCTGACCGGGGCCGGCGCCGAGCTGCTGGCCGACGCCCGGCAGTTAATCGACAGCTGGGAGGTGCTGGAGGAGAAGCACCTGTCGGGCGAAGACCCTGTCCAGGGCCGGCTCAAGGTGGTGGCGCCGGTTGCCCTCGGCCAGCTGCATCTGGCGAGAATCGCCTGGCGGTTTCAGCTGCAGCATCCGCAGGTCTCGCTTAACTGGCAACTCGACGATCAGCCCATCCGCTTTGCCGAGGTGGGCTGCGATTGCTGGATCAAGGTCGGTCCGGTGCCGGACGATACACTGGTGGTACGTACTCTCGGTTCCGTTGAGCGACTGCTGGTGGCCTCCCGGGCCTTTGTCGATAAATACGGCGCGCCAAAAACACCGAAGCAGGCCGAGCGGCTGGACCTGGTGGGGCTCGAGCCTTTTGAAGGCGGCCTAATTCCACTGACCGGCAGCAGAAGTCGGGCGGTGGCGCTGTGCCCGCCGCTGCGCATGACGACCAATAATATTTTTGCGCTCAAGGAGGCCGCGCTGATGGGCCTGGGCATGGCCGTGATGCCGCGCTGGTTCGTCGATGCGGAACTGAAGCGCGGCAGCTTTATCGATCTGCTGCCTGCATGGCG